>JBHOQL010000102.1:0-18447 GCA_042408195.1 Anaerolineae bacterium | reverse complement strand
TGGCCAACTCCCGGCCGAGGCGCGGGATAGGGTTGAGCAAGTTCGGGGTCAAAAAAACGAAGCGGCCTCCGGGCTTGAGGACCCTGGCTATTTCCTCAAAGGTCTTCTTTGGCTCGGACAGGTGTTCCAAGACCCAGCTGCATATTACCAGTTCAAAAGAGGAAGAGGAAAAAGGTAGCCTTTCCGCCAGAGCCTGGATCCGGAAGATGGCAGGTGCCCTGTGCTCCATGAGCGAGATTAGGTCGGCATCTACTCCCACGGTTAAATCGGCCAGAGGGTAAAGGCGTTCCATTATCCCCCCTCTTCCACATCCCAAGTCCAGCACCTTCACCCCCGGGCCGAGGTAGTGGGCCACGATTTCCTGGTAAATTTCAGTGGAGGGCTTCCAACCGGGCTTAATGGTCCGATACAAGGCCCGGTAATATTCCTGTCTTTCCTCTATACGCACTGGGAGTAACCGCAACTCCGGCAAATGACGCAGCCCTCGCTGAATTCAAGAAGGCTTCCGCACTCTGGGCATTCGGGGGATAAGCCGAGATCAACGGGTGGGGAAGATTTTGCAGGAGCTGAGGTTTCCTCTCCTTTCTGAATCCTAATATACCGCTCAATAGCCTTGGCTATGGCGTCAGCGCAGGAGAGGATGGGCGCGCCACCGTGCCAAGAGGGGGCTGGGCACCTTATCCCCTTTAGTTGCTTGATTATAGCTTGAGGGTTTATACCGCTCCGGAGAGCGAGGGATATGAGCCGGCCAATTGCTTCCGATTGAGAGGCGACACACCCACCGGATTTGCCTACTTGAAGGAAGACCTCACACAGTCCAACCTGGTCTTCGTTCACGGTAACGTACAGATTGCGGCCGCAGCCCAGGGGTATTTTCTCCGTCGTGCCCCGAGTCACGAGTGGGCGAGGCCGGGGGGACAGGACTCCCGGAAGGCCTGGCTGAGCAGCTCTAGCTTCCTCCTTTTTTTCCGTAACTCCCACGTTCAGCACCTGAACCTCGCGACTGCGGTCGCGGTAGAGGGTTATCCCCTTACACCCCAGTTCGTAAGCCAAGAGAATGGCTCTCTCCACATCTTCCAGTGTTGCCTCAAAGGGCAAGTTTATGGTCTTGGAGATGCTGTTATCGGTCCAGCGCTGAAAAGCGGCTTGCATGCGGACGTGCCATACCGGTGCTATATCCAAAGCGGTGACAAAGACACGGCGCACGTCTGGTGGTATCTCCTCTATGTCCTGAGCCCGACCAGTTTCGGCTACTTTCCTCATGACGTTAAGGTTGTAGAACCCCCGCCGCCTGGCTACCTCCTCAAAGAGGGGGTTTATTTCGGGAAAGGCATCATCGTCCAGAATATGCTTTCGGGTAAAAGCGAGGGCGAAAATAGGCTCTATGCCCGAGGAGCAACCGGCGATGATGGAGATGCTTCCGGTGGGAGCAATGGTAGTAGTGGCTGCATTGCGAATGCCATACCTCTTTATTTCCTCCGCAAGTTTCTCCCAATCAAAGCGGGGGGAATATGCCCACTCGCTTTCCTCGTAGGGTCCCGGGAAAGGCATCTTGCCCTCGGAGTATACGGAACCATCAAAAGCTGGGAAGGGACCGCGCTTCTTCGCCAGCTCCAGAGAGGCTTCCTTGCTCCAGTAGGCGATTGCTTCCATAATCTGCTCAGCCAGCCTGAGGGCCTCTTCGGAATCGTAGGGGATGCCCAATTTGATGAGCATATCGGCAAAGCCCATCACGCCCAGGCCGATTTTGCGGGTCCTGAGGGTAGCCTCCTTAATTTGAGGGAGCGGGAATTTATTAATAGTAATGACGTTATCCAGGAAGCGGGTCGCCATTTTAACCGTGCGCTCCAGCTTATCCCAATCCACCCGGCCATCCTCGGTAACCATTTTGGCGAGGTTTATGGAACCAAGGTTGCAGTTGTGCACTACCATTCCTTCGGCTATAAAAGTGTGGGTGACGGGTTCGTAGATATCGTAAACCTCGTCTTCACCGGCCGGCTCAACGGAGATCACGGCTACAGCTTCTTCCGCTTCCCGGATAGATATACAGCACGCGGAGTCCACAAGGACCCCGTGGCCGGTGAGGAGTTCCGTTGGGCCTTGTCGGATAGGAGCAGGCTCGCGGAAAGCTTTCCTGTGTACAGGCCCGAAAAGGCCTCCTTCAGCTTCTGAGAAAATGGGCTCCGCAACACCCCATGGCTGGACAACGACGGCATCTCTGCCTGGTTTCAGCTCTCCAGCCTCTTTAAAACCTTCAGGGGTAAGGAGACGGTGATCAGGAGTAACCCGCAGAGCTTGGCCGTTGCTCAAGGTCACCCTTACCACGGAGCGCCGCCCTACACGGACCACAATGGCGGGGTAGAAGACAACCCCATTCTCCTGCCGAGCCGCAACGAGAATTTCTTCACCCTCTTGCTGGCGCTTGTAAAGATCCTCAATCCTTTCCAGGCCTCTGTCCGTGGTGATGCGCGAGCCTCTGGCGACGCAACTTTCAAAGGGCAAGAGCGGTTGCTCTCCGCAGGGATTCGTCGATTCGATCTCTCCCAGATGGGGTGTGGGGTTAAACTGGTTTATCCGGTCAATGAAAATGACCCCGGGCTCGCCGTTGCGCCATGCCCCCTCCACAATCTTGGCGAAAACCTCCCTGGCTTTTAACCGCCTGACTACTTCCCCATTGCGCGGGTTTATCAGTTCGTATTCCCCGTCCTCCTTGAGAGCCTGCATGAACTGTTCGGAGATGGCCACGCTTATGTTGAAGTTGGCAAAAGCCCCCTCTTTCTCTTTGCACGAGATGAACTCCAGGATATCAGGGTGATCCACCCGCAAGATACCCATGTTTGCTCCTCGGCGGCGGCCACCTTGTTTTATTACGTCGGTGGCAGTATCAAACACCCGCATGAAGCTTACCGGACCAGAGGCGATGCCTCCGGTGGAGCGAACCACGTCGCCTTTAGGTCGCAGGCGGGAGAAGCTGAAGCCAGTCCCTCCACCTGACTGGTGAATGAGAGCGGTGGCTTTCACCGCCTCAAAGATGCTGGTCATATCGTCGTCCACTGGGATTACGAAACAGGCGCTGAGCTGACCAAGAGGAGTCCCCGCGTTCATAAGGGTAGGAGAGTTCGGCATAAAATCAAGTGCGGCCATGAGGAGGTAAAATTTTTCAGCCCATCCATCCACATCAGCGTGGGGGTCAAATTCCTTCTCCGCTTCGGCTATGGCCCTCGCCACCCGGCGGAACATCTCCTCCGGGGTTTCAATCACATTGCCCCTCTCATCTTTTCTCAGGTAACGCTTTTTGAGGGCAGCAACGGCAGCAGGCGAAAGCTTCAGTTCCATATTCGATCCCTCCTTTTCAAATTCACTTGACCGACCCCGTGGCGGCAGCGAAGACCCTGAGGAAATCTTCGCCTATCCTTGCTTCCGGAGGGAATTGCTCTTTGAGGCGGTAATTTCTCCTGATCTTTCTGCCCCACCTTTCTTCCCACCGGACTTGGTACTCTTCCAAGGGAGTTCCTTTCTGGACGAAACCGGCAGCAATTTCCCCAGCCAGAGCTCCGGCAGCCATTGCAAAAGGTATCCCGCCGCCGGTAAGAGGATCCACTTGACCGGCAGCATCCCCCACCAGCATTATCCCTGGTCTCACCAGGGTTTCCACGGGGCGCAGAGGGACTATTCCGGTGACCAGAGTCACAGGCCCCCCCTTGGCCAGAGCCGGGATAGATTCAATGAATCGCACTAGGTAATTGACGATCGGCTCTTGGGCCAGATTAACCTGCACCCCGAGGCCCACGTTAGCCTTGCCTTCCCCCTTGGGGAAGACCCAAGCGTAGCCGCCGGGAGCAAATTCAGGAGTCAGGTAGTAAAGAGTAGTGGAAGGGTCCACATCTATCCCTGAGAGGAGGAACTGGGCACAAGAAATCGCCTCTCTGGGGGGCAAAGAGGTCTCAATTCCAGCCCATCGCCCTGCTTCCGATTCCACCCCATCGGCAGCTATCACCACTTTCGCCTCTACCTCTTTTTCCTTTCCTGCAATCCTGACTTTCACCCCTCTTACTCGACTTTTGTCCAAGAGCAGGCCTGTAGCTGGGGTTTTGACCAAGACCTTAGCACCGGCTTTTGCTGCTTCCTCAGCCAGAAAGCGATCAAAGACCCGGCGCTCCAGGATAAAGCCCTCTCCAGCCTTGAAGGATTTCCAGAGCCTGAATCTTTTTCCGTCCTCCAGGTAAAACGCAGCCCCGGTAATGGTGGAGGCTATGAAAGAAGGGGATGGTTCAAAGAATCTCCTCAGCGCTTCGGCCGATATCCCTTCGGCACAGCGGACGGGACTACCTATTTCCTGGCGCTTTTCCAAGAGGAGGACAGAGGCTCCGTGGCGGGCGGCATAGAGGGCAGCCATGGAGCCAGCAGGCCCCGCGCCGATGACTATCACGTCGTAGTAAGAGGCTATGGAAGGAGAGATGGCCTCAGGAGAAAGCCTCTGGACGGATAAAGCCCCGCTGGGGCAGGCCCTCACGCACAAGCCACAATCGTTGCAGGCTTCACTGACTAGAAGCTTCGTTTCGGCCAGGGAAAGGGCCTTCTGGGGGCATAGGCTCACACAGCCTCCGCAATATGAACAGAGGTCCGGGTTAATTTTCACCATCATTCTTCTCCCAAAAGCTTTTCAATCTCCCTCTTGAGGCTTTCCAAGTCCTCCAAGGGCAGGTAAACCGAGGCAAAACGTATATAAGCCACCTGATCTAACTCTTTGAGCCTCTCCAGGACCATTTGGCCGATCAGGCGGCTTGGAACCTCAGCCTTACCCATGGACCGGATTTTGTCCTCAACTTCATCGGCCAAGCTTTCAATGGCCTCAAAGGGTATGGGCCTCTTAGCACAGGCTTTGCGTATTCCGGCCAGGAGTTTTTCCCGGTCGAATTCCTCCCTTCGGCCATCCCTCTTGACAACCATGGGCGTAGCAATGACGGTTTCGTAAGAAGTGAACCTCTTCCCACAGCTCCTGCAGAGCCTTCTCCTCCGGATGCCCTTAGGGCTGTGGCGGGTATCGGTCACTCTGGATTCTGTGCTTCCGCAGTAGGGACACTTGAGCATTTCAGCCTCTTTACATAAGGCACTATATATTTGGCATTTATGTGCAGTAACTACAAAGTTTAGTAGCTGCCTTTATAAGTTTAGCACACTTTGGCGGTTAGCGCAAGCCCCCACCCTCTCTTCCGAGGTGAAAAATAAAGAGCCTCTCGCCTCTTGGTCAGGGCGAGAAGCTCTCCACGAAATTGAAGGTCCTGACTAATGACCAATGAAGAGGTTTTGGTCCAATTCTTCTGGATGCAGTTCCGCAACTATATAGCCGTCCCGCATGAGGAGAATGCGGTCAGCACAGCGAGCCACTGAGGGGTTATGAGTAACCACGATTAGGGTGGTTCCTAAATCCCGGTTCAATTCCCGCATGAGAGCTATCACTTCCGCGCCGCTCTGAGAATCCAAGTTTCCTGTTGGTTCGTCCGCAAGGAGAAGGACAGGGTTGTTGGCTAAAGCACGGGCGATCGCCACCCGCTGCCGCTCCCCACCTGACATTTGATTGGGCAAGTGGTTCATCCGATGGCGTAGACCAACCCTCTCCAAAAGCTCTTCGGCTCGCCGCCTGCGCTCCCAGCGGCTGATAGGCTGGCCCATCATCGGCACTTCCACGTTCTCCCTTGCTGTAAGGGTGGGGATGAGGTTGTGAAGTTGGAAGACGAAGCCCACCGTTCGAGCACGGAAGGAATCTAGATCCCGGACCTGGGCCAAGTTTTGGCCGTTCACCCAAACTTCACCACTGGTGGGTCGGTCCAACGCGCCGAGGATGTGAAGCAGGGTAGATTTCCCAGAGCCCGAAGGACCCATCACGGCAACAAATTCCCCTCTTTCCACCGTCATCGTGAGGCCGTTCAATGCCCGGACCTCGGGGCCATCCTTGTAGATTTTCACCAGATTCCGCGCTATTACAATTTTATCCCTTTCCATTGTTCCTCCTCGCTGGCTCATTTCTTTACCTCAATGTCCACAAACGCTGTCATGCCCCACCGCAGGGCTGGGTCCAATTCTTCCAAGGCGATGATGGCGGTATACCTGACTCCACCCGCACCAGGCTCTGCCATCGGGTAAATACGCACGATATGGCCCCTGAAAATACGATCCGGAATCGCATCAAAGGTCACACTTACCTTTTGGCCTTCTCGCACCTGGGCTACATCAACTTCGTCCAAGTCCGTAGTCTCCACCTGCAGCGTGGTCAGGTCGCCCAGTGTCACCAAGGGCTGCCCGGGAGCAACTAGTTCACCGGCTCGGACATAGACCCGCCCAATGGTTCCGTTAAAGGGTGCACGGATTTCGCAGCGGCTCAAGTTCAGGCGAGCTATTTCCAATGCAGCGCGGGCCCGTGCTACTTCCGCTTCAGCCATAGCAATTTGCTCTGGCCTTGCCCCGGCTTTCAGTCGGGCCAGCCGAGCTTGAGCTTGCTGGAGTTGAGCGCGAGCGGCTGCCACATCGGCGGCAGGGGGGTTCAACAGCGCATCCAGCCGGGCTTTAGCAATTTTGTAGGCTCCTGTAGCTTCTTCCAGTTGCAATGTCTCCGGCCGGGTACCGATGGCGGGGTCCCATTTCACCCGATCGTATGCCTCCTGGGCTCGCCGGAGCATCACTTCTGCCTGGGCCAGCTCAGCCTGTGCCACCGCAACCTGGATTGGATCCGGCTTGAGGAGTTTCTGGAGGGCTGCCTGGGCCACTGCCACCGCGGCTTTCGCCTCCTCCAACTCTTCGGAAGTAGGGCCAGCTTTCAATTCATCCAGGCGGGCTTGAGCGGCGGTTAGAGCTGCTTCAGCCTGCTGCACTGCCAACTGAGCCTCAGATGGATCCAGCCGGACCAGCACTTCTCCGGCTTTAACCTCATCACCCGGAGCCACCAAAACTTCCAGTACAACTCCGCTCGTTTGGGCACTCAAAGTAGCCCAAACCTTTGGGACGACTTTACCGCTTACGGAAATGACTGATCCCGCCTCCCTCACTGCTTCCGGGACCGGAGTTGGCGTGGCCTGACCGCATGCCGAACAGGATAAAATCAACAGGGCCATGATCGCTGCCAGCATCCTGTGCATGGTCTACCTCCCGATTTCAATTTTTAACTGCCGGGACGCAAATTTTTCACTCATATCTCAGTGCCTCTGCTGGATGCATCCGGGTAGCTCGCCAGGCCGGGTATAGCCCTCCCAAAGCCCCTGCTATCATTGAGACCACTGCTGCTTGAATGAAAAGGTTCGGTTTAAAGAGAGGAGCGAAAGCTTGAGCTATTCCTGGCATCCTGGATACACTTAGCCCCATGAAGACTCCCAGCGCAATCCCACCCAGACCTCCAAGGAATCCCAAGAGGAGAGATTCCTGCAAGATCATCCACAACACCCGGCGGCGCCGCCATCCCAGTGCCCGCAATATGCCTATTTCCCTGGTTCGCTCCAGAACGCTCATTAACATTGTATTCAATATGCCCAGGGCGCCGATGAATATAGCCAGGAACGAAATTTGGCCAATCGTCTGCCGCATCACCCGCAAGTCACTAACTACTTGCTCAGCTTCAGTGGTGCGGGCAAAATCCACTCCGGGGAAGGCCTTCTTGAGCCGGTCCCGTACTTTTTCCGCTTCGTCGGGTTGTTTAAGTTTGATGTAGTATATCTGGACTTTCCGAGGCTTACCGCTGAGGACTTGTGCATCCCTCAGGCTGATAACTCCACCTAAATCCTCGTAAGCGACACCCGTTTCATATATGCCAACGATCCGGAAAGTGGATTCCTGAAGGCGAATTGTATCGCCAACTTTGAGGCCTAACTGTTCAGCAGCGCGACGACCGAGGAGAATCTGGCGCGGTGCTGTTAACGGCTCGCCTTCCACAATGCGGAAATGACCCATGACAAAGCTACGCGGGTGGTAAGCGGAAAGAAGCAATAATGGGGTTTTCTCCGTACTGAGCGCAAGGAACATGGTACCCGCCACCGCCTCTACCTCGGGCATAGCCGCGAGGCGAGAACCCACCCGCTCGTCTATAGCGCTCAGGTCGCTGTCCACATTGGCTTGCATGGCCACCAGATCCACTTGGCTATCGCGCCATATCTGGGTGAAAACCGCGTACATCCCTTCGCTCATACCCCCCAGAGCAACCATTGCCGCAACGCCGATGGCGATGCCTAGAGCAGTTAGTGTTGTGCGCGTTCGGCGTCGCATGAGGTTGCGGATGGACATACCGCCGGGCAATGGACGGAAGGCAAAACCGCCGGTTCCCCCCTCGTAACGCATAGCCTCAACAGGCAGAAGACGACTGGCCCACCATGCTGGATATGCGCCGCCAACCAGCCCAAGCACTACCACTGTGACCAGTGCACGCAGTAAAATCTGCGGCGAAATATGCACTCCCCACACCCCAATCCATGAACCAGACCTACTGAACAGAAAAGCAATTACAATCCCCAATAAAATTCCCGCCAGTCCTCCAATCAGGGAGAGAGCCATTGACTCCTTGAGAATTAGCGTCAGAACCTGGCGACGGCGCCAGCCCAATGCGCGCAGCACCCCGATCTCCACTGTACGCTCGAAGACAGACATGAAAAGGGCATTGGTCATCCCTACCCCGCCTATGATGATCGCCAGCGCAGCGACAGCCATCGCCATTGCATCCACAATGCGCACCATGTATTCCTGGTCGGCGAAGTCTGCCGAGGCTATGGTTATTAAGTCCGGGAAGCGACGGGCCATACGCGTGCGGAACGCCTCAGCCATAGAAGGATCGCGCAGCTTAACGTAGAGTAAAGTCACCCGACGTGGCTGGACGGTCAGTACTTGAGCATCCTCTAAGGAAATGACGGAAGCAGCATCCTCCAGACTACTTCCCGTTTCGTAGAGGCCGACGACGCGGAAGGGGATCTGACTTATGTAGAGTACATCGCCTACTTTCCGTTTGAGCCTTTCAGCAGCACGACGGCCCAGCAGGATGGGGCGCCCTCGCCGTAGCGATGCCTGGGCCAACCGTTCCCCTTCCACGATGCGGAACCGGCGGATGGCAAAGCCTTCAGGCTCGTAGCCGAAGCAGAAAAGATAAGACCCATCATCCAAAATGGGCAAGGAAAAGATCACTCCGTCCACTGCAGAAACCTCAGGCCATGTCTGCAGTTCATCAGCGACAGCCTGATCTATGCTCCCCAAAAGTGCGGTTATAGTGCCGGCCTGGGTCACAACAAAATCTGCCTGAGAACCGCGCGTCATGGACGAAAAACCTTCCCGCAGGCCACCCGCCAAAGCCCCAAGGGCAACGATCGCTGCCACCCCAATGGCTATTCCTATCAGGGTGAGTATGGTTCGTCCCTTGCGCCTAAAGAGGTTCTTGAGCACCATCTTTTTTACTCCCCCATGCGGCTTTCCATCTTCCGAACAAACAGTGTTCGGTCCTTATCTCCGATAACTTCTGCAGCTCGCTCCTCCGAACAGGCGAGAATCCGAGGAAGATAAAGGTCTCACCGCAAGTGATGTTCGGCAGGGGAAACCAGAAGCAAATTGCTGGCCTACAGCGCTCGAATCTGAAGTCCTCTGAGTTGGCTGCCAACCAACAGCTCTCCCTTTATCGACTACAAGGAAGAGCCAGAGACCTTTAACCCCATCATGTGCCTTTTCTATCAAGAGAATAGATGACTACCTTTACTCCCCGGCGAATGGCCTCTTCCAGAACAGAACGCAGTTCAAGTAAGAAGGATTGGGTCAGCTTCGCGTTCTGGGACATTGCCTTTGCTCAGGCGAAGATGTCCTCCTTTCCCCTCACGTCACTGTTCACGTTAACCCCGGTCCATGTTTATTTTATCGTATTTTTTCCTCCCCGCAACCTACCCACGAATAGGGCCTCACCCAGAACCTACGGGAGAGAGCAAAAGCTTGACAGGCTCTTAGCTCAACCTCTCTGACAACTTGAAACAGACCCGAAGCCTAAGGGGCAGGCGAGAAAGAGCTAAGGAGGCGAAGCCCATCACCGGTTCTAACGTTTTTCTAACATTCCTCTATCACATCTCTAACGCCTCCCTGCTTTAATTCCCTTCGTGGGAGGGCAGGATGGTTAAGGTAACTTGCGCTAACTGCGGAATCCTGATCACCTGGAAACCCACGATAGTAGAAGGCAGGTTTTACTGCTGTGTGGGATGCAGCCAGGGAGGACCATGTACCTGCGATTACTCCCACCTGCCCAACCCCGAAGATAAAGCACCAATTATCATCATGGAAAAGGAGGTGATAGAAGATGGCAAAGATAGTGGGCATTGACCTCGGGACTACCAACTCTGTCATTGCAGTGGTGGAAGGTGGCGAACCGGTCGTGATACACAACGCTGAAGGGGAGCGCCTCACCCCGTCGGTGGTGGCTTTCACCAAAACTGGGGAGAGGCTGGTGGGTAGGCCTGCCAAACGTCAGGCCATAATCAACCCCGAAAATACCGTTTTCTCCATCAAACGGTTCATAGGCCGCCGCTACGAGGAAGTGGAGGAGGAGCGAAGGCGTGTGCCCTACAAAGTAGTCAGAGGCCCGCAGGGGGATGCAAGGGTCTATATACCCATTACTGGCAGGGAATACACACCTCAGGAAATCTCGGCCATGATTTTGGCCAAGCTTAAGGCCGATGCCGAAGCATATCTCGGTGAGCCAGTGACCAAGGCTGTCATAACCGTTCCAGCTTACTTCAATGATTCCCAGCGCCAGGCTACTAAGGATGCCGGGCGCATCGCCGGCCTTGAGGTGCTCCGCATCATCAACGAGCCCACCGCTGCGGCCCTCGCCTACGGATTGGACAAAAAGGAGAACGAGAAGATCCTGGTCTTTGACTTGGGCGGCGGCACTTTCGACGTCTCCATCCTCGAGGTCGGTGATGGCGTAATTGAGGTACTGGCCACCGCCGGAGATACCCACCTGGGTGGAGACGACTACGACCAGAGGATAATTGACTGGATATGCGAGGAATTCTACAAGGAGCATAGAATAGACCTGCGAGAGGACCGTCAGGCCCTCCAGCGGCTCAAGGAAGCAGCCGAAAAGGCTAAGATTGAACTCTCGACCATGATGGAGACGGAAATCAATCTGCCCTTCATCACGGCTGATGCTTCCGGGCCCAAGCATCTGCAAATGCGTCTTACCAGAGCCAAGTTTGAACAGCTCACGGCCGACCTGACGGAACGGCTCAAGGGGCCCTTCATGCAGGCCCTGAGCGATGCCAAACTCAGGCCCCAGGACTTGGATGAGGTCATCCTCGTGGGCGGTGCTACCAGGATGCCCGCCGTCCAGAGGTTGGTCCGTGAGCTCACGGGGAAAGAGCCTCACAAGGGCGTCAATCCCGACGAGGTGGTCGCCGTAGGGGCAGCTATACAGGCAGCCGTCCTGGCGGGAGAGGTCAAAGATGTGCTTTTGCTGGATGTCACCCCTCTGAGCCTGGGTGTTGAAACCTTGGGCGGGATTGTGCACGTGCTCATCCCGCGCAACACCACGATCCCGGTGCGCAAGAGCGAGATCTTCACCACCGCTGAGGACGGCCAGACAGCGGTGGAAATCCACGTGGTCCAAGGAGAACGCCCCATGGCTGCCGATAACATCACCCTGGGTCGGTTCCGCCTGGAGGGCATACCTCCCGCGCCGAGGGGCGTTCCCCAGATAGAGGTAACTTTTGATATTGATGCCAATGGAATCCTCAATGTCTCAGCCAAGGACCTGGCCACTGGCCGTGAGCAGAAGATAACCATAACAGCTTCCACTAACCTCACTCAGGAGGAAATTGAAAGAATGATCAAGGAGGCACAAAAGTTCGCCGAGCAGGACCGGCGCAAGCGCGAGCTGGCCGAGACCCGCAACCAGGCCGATAACCTTATCTACTCCCTTGAGAAGCTAATGAGGGAAATGGGCGATAAGATCTCCTTTGAGGATCGCCAGGAGTTGGAAGCCCGCATCGCCGAACTCAAGGAAGCTATGAAAGGCGATGACATCGGAGCCATCAGGCGAGCCATGGAGCGCCTCCAGCAAGCCAGCTATCGGCTATCCGAAAAGATGTACGGCGCTTACACAAGGCCTGGCGGTAATGGCCAGCGTCCTCCTGAGGGGGAAAGCCGTGAGGATGTGGTAGAAGGCGAATATAGAGCGATGTAACAGGGAAGAGCGGGGGACTCACCCCCGCTCTTCTTTCACTCCTTCTCCAGCCTGACCTTCACAATCCTAGGGCCCTTCATTTGGATGACGGTCAATTTAACACCCCCGCAGTGAAGTTCATCGCCCTCCCGTGGAACCCTCTGAAGGCGTGTAAAAATCAGCCCAGCCAGTGTCTCATAATCCTCGCTTTCAGGGAGGCTTAGGCTCAGAAGTTCATTTACTTCATCCACCCTTAGAGATGCATTAAGTTGATAGACGTTGTCAGACACCTTTTCCACCAGCGGCTTCTCCAAAGCGGACTCATCAGTGACCCGCCCCACTATCTCCTCCAGCAGTTCCTCCAAGGTGACAAGGCCTGCTGTTCCTCCGTATTCATCTATGACTACTGCCATGTGTATCCGATTTATCCTCATTTCCTCCAAGAGCTCACTTATAGGCTTGCTTTCGGGGACCACATAGGCCGGGCGGGCTAGATCGCGAACTTTTTTCTGGAAACTGGCAGGGTCTTGGCTTATGTTGAGGAGGACGTCTTTTATGGCCACAAAGCCCACGATGTTATCCAATGTATCCTCATAGATTGGATAGCGGGCGTGGCGGGAGCGCTTGAATTCCTCCAGAAAATCGGCCAGGGTCGTGTCCGCTTCTATGGCCACTATTTCGGTGCGGGGTATCATAACTTCCCTTGCTGTCCTGTCTCCGAATTCAAAGGCCCTGGTTATGAGTTCCTCCTCGGTCTCCTCTAAAATCCCCTCTTGGTAGCTTCCTTTTATCAGGGCCTTTAGCTCCTCAATGGTGTGGGCGGCCCGAAGGGCCGTCCCAACTTCTATTCCCAAAGGCCTGAGGATAAGGGCCGCAGAACGGTCCAGAATCCAGATAAGAGGCCTGAAGAAAGTGTAGAACCAAAGCATGGGGATAGCAGAAGCGAGCAGTACTTTTTCACCCCAGCGCAGAGTCATGCTCTTGGGCACCTGTTCTCCGAGAAGCACATGCAAATAGGTTATTATCAGGAAAGCCACAATCGTCCCCGCGGTGTAAGATACGATGTCCCCCGTCCAGCCAAAAATCTGGCGAGCCAGAGGCATGAGGGCATGAGCCACTGTTTCCTCTCCGACCCACCCCAAAGCAAGGCTCGCTATGGTTACACCAACCTGGGATGCAGCTATGTAACGATCGGGATTGTTGTAGAAATTCAAGGCTATGGCTGCCGAGCGGCTTCCTTTAGAGGCTTTGATTTCCAGAGCAGGTTTCTTGGTGGAAACTAAGGCAAACTCTGAAGAGGCAAAGAACGCATTTAGCGCAATAAATAAAAACACCAGAAAAAACCTTAAGGCCAATAAAGAACCTCCTTCCATAACCTCATCCTCCTGGCTTTCCCTAACGTTAAATGCCTTCAGAGGGGCGGAAATCTCTGAGGTGAAGTTCCACTCCTTCTTGAGTGCCCCAGCGGTTAAGTTTGGGCGTATAGACTATGTCTATGAACTCTTTCACTTCCCCAACTCTCTGGCCTAATCTGAACCCTACGGCTATCCATGTCCTTGAAGCACCCGCAAGGGTTATACGCAAGTGCTTTGAATCCTCTCCCACGAGCCTATAATCCCGAACCTGAACTCTACGGGTGAGGAAAAGGGGTTCAGGGTTAGCGTAGCCGAAAGGTTCAAGCATAGATATATACCGGCACAGCTCGGGAGTAATTTGGTCCAGGGAGGTTTCGGCGTCTATGTAAAGTGTGGGAACAAGGTCCAGTCCCCTGAGGTGCTCCCGAGCAATTTCCTCCAAACGATTCTTTAGGATGGGAAGGTTGCGGGTTTCCAGAGTTAAACCCGCGGCAGCGGCGTGCCCTCCATACTTCTGAAGGAGGTCGGCGCATTTGTCCAAGGCTGCCGTGATATCGAACTCAGGTATGCTCCTGGCTGAACCCCGGCTCCTTTCGGGTGAAAGCTCCATAACTATGGCTGGGCGGTAGAATTCCTCTACGAGCTTGCTGGCGACTAACCCCACCACTCCGGGAGCGAAGCTTTCATCCCCCACTAATATGACCAAGTCTTTTTCCAATAGTTCCATGGCTTTGAGGCGAGCCCTTTCCAATTGTTCGTTCATTAATTTCTGACGCTGTCTGTTCCACCGGTCCAGTTCCCGGGCAAGTTCCACAGCTGCAGTTTCGTCTCGGGTCAGCAAGAGCTCTAGGCTCTGCATGGCCGTAGTTAGACGGCCAGGGGCATTCAGGCGTGGCCCTAAAATGAAACTTATAGCGTAAGAGTCTACCTCACCCGGCCTTATTCTGGCTACCTCCATCAGCGCTCTGAGGCCTGGCCTTTCAGTGAAATTCAGACTCTGGAGCCCCCGGACAGCCAAGGTCCGGTTTTCCCCGATGAGGGGTACCACGTCTGCTACCGTTCCCAGAGCTACTAGATCGTAAAACTCTGGTTCACGCTCAATCGGCCAAATGGGGACTTGACGGTTAGCCAGCAACAAAGCTTGTGAGAGTTTGAAGGCCACTCCTGCACCGGAAAGTTCCTTGAAAGGATACGGGCAATCTGCCCTCTTGGGATTGATTACAGCCAAAGCCGGTGGTATTTCAGGGCCTATTGAGTGGTGGTCGGTTACGATTAAATCGAGCCCAAGCTGGCGGGCGTAGCGAGCTTCCTCCACCGAACGGATCCCGCAATCGGCGGTAATAACAAGCCTTATCCCTTTGCGGGCCAGGGCCCGAAGGGCAGGCTTATTAAGGCCATACCCCTCGTAGAGCCTATCGGGAATGTATGGGATAACATTCCCTCCAAGGGCTTTCAACGTCTCCAGAAGGATAGCCGTAGCCGCCACTCCGTCTACATCAAAATCGCCGTAGATGGCTATAGGTTCCCGCGCCCTCAGGGCTTTACGGATACGGGTGACGGCTTTGTCTACGTCTTTCATCTTGAAGGGGTTGAAAGGTTCTTCCCCTCCTTTGAGGAAGGCTTCAATCTGCGAAGGAGTTCTGGCCCCCCGGTTGTAAAGGATGTTAACTACCAGGGGTGGGATCCGGGGGAGAGAACTCAATAAAGAAAGCGGAGGGGGAGGAGCCACAACCCATTTGATAAAGCTCATCGGCTTTTCCGGCTACTTAAGCGTTTCCACTAACTTGGCGAACTCTTTGAAGGGAATTGCCGTAAGGGTTTGAGTTGAAGTTGCTCCGAAAGAGTTGAGGATTAGAGCTGCCTTAGCCGCCGAAAGGGCATCGGGGGCTTCAATAATGTGGAGGAAATCGTAAGCTCCCAAAAGAGCGTAACTGGCAATGCGTTTCACCTCAGGGCAGCTTTTCTTGAGTTCCCTCTCGAACTCTTCATCCATCTTCCCCAGGTCTTTGATCTTTTTAATCCCTTCCTCCGAGACCTTAGATAGGATCACGAAGGTCGTCATACTATTCTCCCCTCAGAACCTTGTGACATCTTCGGCAGCGAGGCTCGTATATTTCCTGGGCTCCCACCAATATGACCGGGTCATCGTAAGAGGCAGGACGTCCGTTGATAAGGCGTTGCGTTCTGGTAGCTGGTGCACCGCATATAACGCAGATAGCCGAAAGCTTGTCCACCTGTTCCGCTTGAGCCATGAGGAGTGGCACGGGACCAAATGGCTCGCCTCTAAAGTCCATATCAAGCCCCGCCACTATTACCCTTATGCCTCTATCAGCCAACTCGTTACAGACCTCGGCGATCTCCCAATCAAAAAACTGGGCTTCATCAATAGCCACTACCTCGATATCGGGCTCGAGGAATTCCAAAATCTGGCGCGCTTCCGAAACAGGTATTGCTTCCAGGTCTGCTCCACTGTGGGAAATAACTTTTTCCGGATGATAACGCTTGTCTATACTGTGCTTGAAGACCTGAACCTTCTGCCGGGCGATGCGGGCCCTTTTAACACGCCGGATAAGCTCTTCAGTTTTTCCCGAGAACATGGGCCCACATATTACCTCAATCCACCCTGTAGGATAATGAGGGTGCATAATTTTACCCTTCCTCTTTCTTCCGGCTTATTTCTTCGGTCTTCTGCGCTCTCCTCTTGAAGCGTTCCACCTGACCTCCAGTATCCACTATGCGCTGCTCACCAGTAAAGAAGGGATGGCAAGCAGAACAAACGTCAGTCCGGATCACCTTCTTCGTGGCACCGGTTATAAAGGTATTGCCACAAGCGCATATAACTTGGGCATCAGTGTAAAATTCGGGATGTATGCCTTTCTTCATCTTCCGCCTCACCTCCTTATCTAAGCGGTAACCGGTAGGATGCTGACCCAGGTCCTGCCGCCCTTTTTCTCAAATTTCACGATACCATCCACCAGAGCGTACAGGGTGTAATCCTTCCCCACTCCCACGTTGGTTCCAGGCTTGATCTTCGTCCCTCTCTGGCGGACCAGGATGGTGCCGGCCCTTACCAGCTGGCCTCCATAACGCTTTACCCCGAGCCGCTTGGAATTGCTATCGCGACCGTTTCGGCTGGAACCTCCACCCTTCTTATGAGCCATATCTCTTCACCTCCCTCTTCAGGCAATTATTTCCCTTATTAGAAGGCGTGTATAAATTTGACGGTGACCCTTCTTACGGCGGTAACGCTTCTTAGGCTTGTATTTGAAAACTATGATTTTGGGGCCTTTGAAGTGCCCTTGGACCAAGGCCTTGACTTTAGCCCCTTCCACAAAAGGCTTTCCCAGGCGCACCTGGTCCCCATTAACCACCATAAGGACCCGGTCGATCTCAATTTCTTTCCCTGCCTCTACAGGCAGCTTTTCTACATCAATAACAGTGCCGTTGGAAACCTTGTATTGTTTCCCGCCACTTTCAATCACCGCGTACATATTACTACCCCCTTCGACACTGGCTTTCAATAAATTATACTCATGGGTATTTTCCTGTCAACTTGAAAAGCTCGTTGCCTTAACACACAATGCCCACACCACGGATTTTATCTCCCCCCCGCTCAGGGATTGCCAGGTAATGTTTTTTCCAACCTCTGTAGGGACCAATCTTGCTGAGAAGCAATGGCTCCTTCCTGACCCAGGAGCTGAAGCAGATAACCTTTTGACAAATCACAGGAGTTTTGATAAAAGTATTTACACCTTCTAGGGATTATTTTGGGCAAGGAAGTCCACTACGGGCGGTGCTTCTCCGTAGCCTACTTTGCTCTCGTTTTTGCGTTGTGGCCATAGTTCCGGCTAAGTTGCCGGAAAAGTCCTGGTCTTTCGGAATTGTGGGATTTAAGCTTGCCCGAAACATTGCTCGGCTGCTGCGCTCACAAACACTTTGAAACTTTGAGGAGGCTAGCGTGGCAGTTTTGGAAGAATTTTTCCAGAGGGCCTTAGAGGGATTGCCCCGGCAGCTACAGGTGTGTTCCAACTGGCGTCAAGTTCAGCATCAGCTCGTTCAATTTATGAACACAGCGCAATCGTTTTTAGAGCCGAAGGAGGAGAAATGGAGTTAACCCTTCAACAAAGAGAAGAGCTACTATCGTACCAGCGAAACGAACTCACTGAGTATCATATATATTCCCGACTGGCCAGAACGATCCGTTCGCCTGAGAACAGGGCGATTTTAGAACGCATTGCTGCCGATGAATTACGCCATTCCCACTACTGGCAAAGCCTTACCGGAAAAGAGGTTAAACCCAACTGGCCTAAGGTGTGGTTTTACACTCTCGTTGGACGTCTATTGGGGTTCACCTTCGCCCTCAAACTGATGGAGCGAGGGGAACTAAGTTCTCAGGACAATTACAACCGGCTAGAGGAAATTGTTCCCGACGCGCGAGCAGTGGCCGCAGAAGAAAAAGCCCATGAGGAATCCCTGCTCACGATGCTGGATGAGGAACGCTTGCGCTACACCGGCTCCATCGTCTTAGGACTCAATGACGCTCTGGTGGAACTGACAGGAGCCCTGGCGGGTCTAACTTTCGCTCTGCAGAACACCCGCCTCATTGCGATGACCGCAGCTATTACCGGTTTAGCTGCCGCTCTCTCCATGGCCGCCTCTGAATACTTATCCACTCGCACTGAGGGAGGGGAGCGGGAACCAATCCGGGCCGCATTGTACACTGGCGCGGCCTACGTTTTCACTGTTCTGGTGCTCATTTTCCCCTACTTGGTTCTCAAAAACTACATCCTATGCTTAGCAGCAACTCTTGCGGGAGCAGTATTAATCATTGCTTTCTTTAACTTCTACATCTCGGTAGCCCGCGACCTACACTTCCGGCAGCGGTTCCTGGAAATGGCCCTCTTGAGCTTGAGTGTAGCAGCG
>JBHOQL010000101.1:0-3661 GCA_042408195.1 Anaerolineae bacterium | reverse complement strand
GTATTGTACGTTGTCTCCCGTACAGGTTCCAACTGGTCTGTCGTGTGGTCCCGGCAGACCAACATAGATATTGAAGCGGCCAATCCTCCCACGCACACCTCGGATAACATCATCCGTTCGTCTCCTGCTATTGCAGATCTGGACAACAATGGGCGGATGGAAATTGTGATTGGGGTGGGAGGGGACGTACATTCGGACAATCCTTCAGAAAAAAGGAACGGTGGCATTCTGGTCTATTCTTATGTTGCAAGTAATCCCTGGAGATTTACGTTAATCGCTTCCCGCTCGCCTGATGGTACATTGGGCTGGCCTCAACCCTGCAAAGACGAGGTCGGTGGTGATCCAGAATGCGGCTATTGTCGGCCTGATGGATTCTGGGACGGAATCTGGCCCACTCCTGCTCTTGGCGATATAGATGGTGATGGGGACCTGGAAATTGTCTATCTGGGTATTGACCGCTATATGTACGCCTGGCATCACGATGGTCGGCTGGTGAACGGGTGGCCGATCAATCTTCCGGTGGATGGCGGTCTCTCTTCGCCCGCTCTGGGTGATCTGGACCTGGATGGCCTTCCGGAGATTGTAGTGGGCACGATGAGTCCACCGTCCCTTGACCTCTCATGGAAAGAGGCCACGCTCTGGGCAGTCAACGGTGATGGGACAATGGTGCCAGGCTTTCCAGTTCGGGCTGAGCAAATTCTCCTATCCTCTCCCGCGCTGGGAGATATTGATAGAGATGGGCGACTGGAGATTGTGATTGCTTCTGGATATGGTATAAAAGAGGGGCGCCAGAACCTGGTTTATGCCTGGAACCACGATGGGACACCCGTACAGGGGTGGCCTGTGGAGGCGCCCGGCGCCTCGGTTGTTATGGCTCCGCCAGCATTGGGGGATATTGATAATGATGGTGAAGTGGAAATTGTTGTCGGCTGCGGCGACGGCTATCAGCCTGCCAGTTGCGACAAATTGTATGCCTGGAACCCGGATGGCACATTGGTCAGCGGTTTCCCGATGACACTCTCCTCGCGAGAGACGCATCCTCAACCTTATACCTCTATGCCTTATAGCCCTGTGCTGGCTGATATTAATGGAGACGGCAAGATAGAAATCCTGATGGGCCGCTTGGGCGATTGGGCGATCACGGTCGTAGATCCTGTCCAACGGACCTATGAATGGACTTCTCACCAAACTCCAGGTGGATTGCTTGCCTCGCCTGTTGTGGATGATATAGATGGGGATGGGAAATTGGAAACCGTGATCGGCGGTATAGATTTCAGTGCAGGAAATGAACGAGGAGCCGTCTATATTTGGGATGAGACAGGACCCGCCACTCGCACAGCAATGCCCTGGCCGATGTTTCACCACGATGTACGCCGCACAGGTCACCTGATCCAGCCACCTCGCCTGGTGTTCCCTTCAGAGGTCCGTGTTTTCCACCAGTATGGTTCGGGAACAACGGAAACCACCCAGGTCCCGGTGACCAATTGGGGAGATGAAGAAATGTCCTGGGTGGTGAGTCACGCGATACCTTCCCTGCAGGTTACACCTTCTTCTGGAACGGTGCTCACTCAAACCCATGTGCGGCTTACTATCACGACTACGGGCTTTGTCACCGGGTGGCACTTACTGGGTCCGCTGACGGTCACAGCGACATCGGGCGGGAATCCCGTGGCCGGTAGCCCGCGCGTTTCTCAACTGTATCTCTTTGTGGGAGACGTGCATCGGGCTTATCTTCCCATCGTGATACGGCGATGGTGAGTCCGGTGGGCCCGGTACATTCGGGGGACGCTCTTGCGCGTTCTGTATATAGTTCATCAATACTTTCCAGAGAAAACTGGGGGCACAGAATTATATACGCGATCAGTTGCTCACGCGCTGGGGCAACGTGGGCATCAAGTAGCAGTCTTTTATCGCCGCGACGCGTTGGGGCAGGGTCTGACCTGTTATCTGGAAGAAGGGACTTATATTTACGCTGTTTGGGATCGTGAGGCGGGAGCAATTCGCCGTTTTTTATTGATTTTCGGCAATCGGTTCATCCAGCGGTCATTCGCTAAAGTATTAGAAGAGTTCAAGCCCGAGGTTGTTCATATCCAGCATCTGATTGGGTTGCCCGTTTTTTTGATCAGGGAAATCGTGCCTGTATGTCCCACGGTCATTACACTACACGATTTCTGGTGGTATTGCGCCGCTGCCCATCTGCTTACAGTAGATTCTGAAGAAATCTGCTCTGGTCCCACATTCTGGAACTGCGCCCGTTGTATGCGGGCGCGGGCTGGTTATCCTTATCTCTGGCCCGCATCCCCGCTGTTAGCTGGCCTTGCTATGTGGCGTAACCGGCTGCTCAAACAGGTGCTGGATGCAGCCAGCCTCCTGATTGCTCCGACCGATTTCGTCCGCCGGTGGTATGTTGCCCATGGCGTGCCGGAGGAGAAAATTGCTGTACTTCCGCCTGGGCTGGATGCGGTTTCACGCCCCAAGATTTCCGGTCGGGCCGATGGTGGGGTCCGTTTCGCTTATCTTGGCGGCCTCGCCCGGCAAAAGGGAGTCCATGTGCTGGTAGAAGCCTTTTCGGAAGTGCGGGGAAACGCCGAACTGTGGATCGCCGGAGACGAATCCTTTGACCCGGCCTATGTTTCCCGTCTGCGAGCGATGGCCGGCCCGAGGGTCCGCTTTCTGGGGCGCCTGGACCGACAGGGAGTGTGGGATACGCTGGCCCAGGTGGATGTGGTGGCCGTTCCCTCATTGTGGTATGAGACCTTCTCCCTTCTCATCTCCGAAGCTTTCGCGATGGGCCTGCCGGTCCTGGCGTCCCGACTGGGGGCGCTGGCCGAGCGGGTCCGCGATGGTGTGGACGGCTTGCTCCTGCCCCCCGGGGATGTCTCCGCCTGGCGCGCCGCCATCCAGCGGCTGATAGATGAACCCGACCTGCTGGCTCATCTGCGCGCCAACGTCCGGCCGCCGATGACGATGGAGGAACATGTGGAAAAGTTGGAGGAACTCTACAGAAAACTAGGGGCTTAGGATGAAGTTCGTTCTGAGGCTCCTGTGGCCCTTGTTGTTCGCTTCTCTCTTCGTGGTTTTCCTGAGTTACGCTTTGGCGATGCCCGGACAGAGCCGCGTTTCTCGCTCCGTACCTCAGAGCGGAACCCCTCCCCGAGTAGTTATCAATGAAATAGCGTGGGCAGGCACTACGTGCAGCTATACTGCAGAGTGGATTGAGCTTTACAATACAACAAGCGAGGTTGTAACCCTTACAGGCTGGACTTTGAGGGCTTCCGACGGTTCCCCTTCCATTACCTTGCAGGGCATTGTATCGCCTTATAGTTTTTTCCTGCTTGAGCGCTCCAACGATAACGCAATAGCCGATATTCCCGCCGATCTGGTTTTCACTGGTGCTCTTTCTGACAGGGGTGAAATCCTGGAGCTGCGTGATCCTTCAGGCGTTCTGGTGGATACAGCAAATGGGGACGGAGGATCATGGCCCGCTGGCCAAGCTTCCCCCGAGCGGCGTTCAATGGAACGCATCAACCCCGCCCGATCGGATGCGGACGATAACTGGGGGACAAATAACGGCATAATTCACAATGGAACTGATGCCTGTGGCCACCCAATCCTCGGTACCCCAAAAGCCCTTAATTCACTCAGTTATCCCAACCTGGTT
>JBHOQL010000097.1:0-6525 GCA_042408195.1 Anaerolineae bacterium | reverse complement strand
ATGCCTCTGGAGGTGCTAAATGGCCCGTTGTCTCCCTTTCCAGCAAGAAGATTTCATCCGACAAATGACGGACCAGATGACCCAACTGGCCCAGCGGATGGCCGAATGGGTGGCCGCTCAACCCCGAACGCTGGAGGAAACGGAACAGGAAACCCTCGCTTGGAGGCCTTTCTTACCGGTCTTCTGAGCCTCTGTGCTCCCACTTACCCAGAATCGACCATCCCCTGCTCGTTCGGCCAGACCACCTATTACCTGTGCCCTTCCTGTGACCGCGGCACCCATCCGCTGGATCAGGAACTGGGGCTCTGTGCGGGAGGTATCAGTTCTGGCCTGGCCAACGCCCTGGGGGGTGTTCAACTCCCCTTTGAAGAGGCGGCCCATCTGGTATCCTGGTCTGCCCCAACACCGTTCGGAAAGCCACCGAGGGTCTGGGTCAGGAGCTCGTGGAGGAAGGGCGAGCAGCCGTAGAGGCCGCCTGGGACCTGGCCGCTCCTCAACTGCCACCAATGCCTGCACAGGCCCCGGACCGTGGGACGACGGTACGGACCTGTGAAGAGGGCTGGAAGGAGATGAAAATTGGTGCTTTTTACACCACGGCCACTCCACCCTCTGGCCTTTCCCCCAAAAACATTAACCCCGGGGCTCGCTAACGGCTCGCGTTTCAACCGCTGCGACCGAGTTGCAACTCCCCGCATTGCAATTAGAATAACAACAAGGCTGGCCAAGCCCCTGTAGCGGTCGCTGAAGCAATAGCGCTTATAATCCAAGACGCCAGCACCACACCAGTTATGAGAGCAGCGGTGGTTAGAATCCACACAAACATCTCCTCAAGTTGATTCCATGTTGGCGGACAAACCTTCCAACAAACGTAAGGACGAGCATTGTTGTGCAAGACGAAACACTGTCGTCCGCCAGAACGATATGCTCCAAGGTGGACATTTAAAATGTAATCCCAGCGTCCCCTGGTGTTTTGCCTAAAGACTTCTACGTGGAAATGGGTCACGTTTTGTGAGACACATGAGCCCAATGGATGGGTTTCAGGTCCGCGAAACTACAATTTCCAGCCGAACATTGTAACGCTTGGTGGCGGTGCTACAGCAATGAGATTTGCCCCTGTTTCCAATCTAGGCGGTTCTATGGTCGCAATAGTTGCCCCTTGTTGAAACGCATGCAACTGCACAAGAGGAAGATAAATCTTATGTACTTGTTCAAGCCGTGAATCGTAGAGAAACTCGAGAGATAAATCGAGAGACGCTCCATCAACAATCGTTGTGATTGCCTTTCCAATAAGGTCGGACATGTTTGGTAGTCCGGCTATGGGCACATTCATTGCCGACTCAAAAACATCCCAATTGGGGTTGGGGCTTGCCAAGTTTTCTGGGATACTACAGACTTCGTTGCACTTAGTCATTGCCTACTCTTCAAGCTCACTTAAGCTTATGGAAAGTGGCAAGACCAGTTTAGGCAAGAGTGCTTCATACTCACCAGGAATTCCCCAAAGGGTATATTGAAGCACCTGATTTGTTTGAGTATTCACTTGGCTAATTGTTCGTTGGTCAAGTATAAAGGTTGCATTGACCACCTCAGTTGTGCCTGGGCTGGCACGCACGATTCCCTAGTGTACTTGATTGGTTAAGGGCAGGAATTGACCGGCAGCAAGGCCCGCTAAGCTCCCTATCCCTATTTTTAGGAAGTCTCTACGGTTAAGCTCGCTCATGGTGATTTACTCCTTTCTGTTCTGTATATCTATTAACGTAGCATGGAGCCCAACAGCCTCTAATATTTGTTGGATGTTTCCAGGCTCAACGGTTGGATCTGTGATCGTTACACAACAGAGTTTCGAGGAAAAGTCGATTTTAGCTGGAATTGCCCCCCCTGCTGCAAGGTTCCTCTCCAGTTTTGTAATCACCTCTTTGTCGCGTTGGTAGGCTTCTTCATAGTTCTCGACTTTGAAGCACACAACGCGGATATTCCTTGAATGCCCAAATATCCTCTGCAACAGTTTCATATGCACCTCCACAATGTTGTTCCCAAGCGTGGTTTATTTTGACACTCGTACTCTTCGATGACATTTAAAGTCTGAGTCCCGTTCTCGCCACCAATCACAAATATCTTGCCGTTGGCCTTGGCAATGCCCATTTGGATGCGGGCAGTGAGCATGTTAGCGGCAGAAGTCCACACGTCGGTGGCTGGATCATAAACCTCCACGATTGAAGAAAAATCATATCCACCAAGCCTTTCTCCAACTACGTAACTCTTGCCGTTATCTGCCTGCACTGCTTTTGCATGGGTGCGCGCAGTCGGCATACTAGCCTTTGAGCTCCAGGTATTAGTTGAAGGATTATACTATTCGACGACAACGGTTGAGCCATGATACCATCCGCCAATTGCATAAATCTTGCCATTGTCTGGAGCTGCGAGTGCAAGATCAGGCGCGGAGTTGGCATATTCGCGCGAATAATCCAGACCAAAATCTCATCAGACTGTGCATCCTTCTGTCCGGGTGTGACGTTGCTCCCTGGGGAGACAAACAGCAAAACGAGAATAGCAATGGTTGAAATTCTTCTGATTACCGGTGTTCTCATCTTACAGATACTCTCTGCGCGCTGTAGGCCTAACGACAGCGCGTCAGCCGCCGCGAAGCGAGCGCAGCGAGCAAAGCGGTCGGTTGCACGCGCAAGTTAGAAACGCCGCCCCATGCTCACACGAGATTGAACCGCAACGACTGAGACCACCGCTCATCCCACACGATAGGGTACTCCACTGGCGAGGCATCCCCTCATTGGCTGACAACGGTTGGATAAGTTTGCCAGCCTCAGTTTGATCATGCATCAATCTCGTGCGATGTGGTGCTGCGTGGCAAAGCGCACCTCAATCGTTGTGGTGATGGCTTCCCCTGCGAATCGCGCCTCTGATATTTCTTCCTCGAGCGTGACGAGGGCGGCGGCCTAACGGACGCGAGATAAGCCGCCAGCCAGCGGTAGAGATAATGCCCTTCGGCAAGACCAGACCCTGGCGGCGCGAACCTGCAGCAGGGAGTACTGGTCAGCTTCATTGAGCAGTTATGTTGAGGACATCCCGGCCGCCGAGCAAAAACCGCGGCGCTGACTATGCCCTTGGGGGCAACCATGCCTCGGCCGTGACCAGGAGCGGGAGCGCGATGGGCCTGCGTCGTGCCCGACCTCCCCTCAAGCCCCCTCATCTCAGCGGCGGGCAACATAACGGCCGGCGGTTCAGCCGCCCGCGTAGCGGGCGAAGCGAGCGGAGGCGCTGTCGGCTCAAGCCGCAGGTTAGGCCGCCGCGCCGGCCCATAGACCGCTTCCTGCTCCAGGCCACCTTCCCTGTCAGCCACTGCCCACTTTTCGAGGTACCAGCCTAATGGATCAATTGCGGATCAGCTCGGGCTATTATGTAAAAAACCTGTTAAAGAGTCGGAAAGGTTTTCTTGATAACATTATATCACCTTCATAAAAGTTCATCAAACACGCAAGCTTAGGGGGTGTGTCCCAATTTTGTCGGTGAGGTAAAATAGGGGGCAGAAGGTGCGAGATGGAGAAGCAAGAGATGCAAGGGATTTTGGCCGAAATTGCTCGGTCTGTAGAAGAATTGCTGCAGTGGGCTCAAAGCCATCCGCATAGCACGCTGGAGGAACTGGAGGAGCGGGTTCAGCAATGGAAAACCCACATCGCAGCCCAACTGCTGGAGGCGGCTGTGAAGAAACAGGGGGCGGGGACACTATCCGAGGAGACCTGCTCCTGTGGAGGCCGCTGAGTGTTTCAAGGGTATCGGGAGCGGGCCGTGATGACCTCCCATGGCCTCCTTCGGTTGAAGCGGGCATATTTCACCTGCGAGCGGTGTGGGGCAGGGATTTTCCCCCCTGGACCGGGAGAAGGGGATTCGGGGCGGTTGGAGTGAGAAGGGACTGGAGCAGGTTTTGTGGGCCACCCAGGCGCTCAGTTCCTATCAGGAAGCGGAAGAGGCGCTGGAGCGACTGGGAGGGTTGACGGTTTCTCGGAGTAAGATTCACCGGCTGGTGCAGGGGTATGGGGGGCTTCTGGCCGAGCGACGCCAGGAAGAGGTGGAGCGGTTGTGGGCAAGCGGGGTGTGCGGGGAAGAGATCCCGGCACCGAGGGAGGGGCAGAAATCGGCCCTTGGGATCAGCCTGGATGGGATGAAGGTTTGGGTAGGGGATGGGTGGCACAAGGTCAAGGTTGCCAGTTGTTTTGAGTTTGGCCCTGGGAAGGATGGAGAGGTGGGAGCTCGCCGGATCGGATACTGGGCATCTTATGGAGAAGTGGAAGTCTTTCGGCGGACGGTTTTGGGGTATGCGTATCATCGGGGTTTGGGGTTGGAGGGTAAAGCGATTGTGCTGGGCGATGGGGCGCTGTGGATAAAAGGCTTTGCCGGGACTTATTGTCCCAAACGAGTGCGGATTGTGGACTGGAATCATGCGATGGAACATGTGTGGGCGTTAGGGAAGGAAGCCCTGGGAGAAGGGGCGGTGGAAGAGCGGCTGTGGCAAGGGGATGTAGAGGGGGTGGTTCAGAGATGCGAGGCGCTTTTAGCCACCCGGTTGGAGTGGCGAGAGGAGAACCGTCGGGCGGCTGATTATTTTCGGGAGCGGGCGGAACAGAGGGTGTATCCTTCCTTTCGGGCGGCCGGGTATCCGATTGGGAGTGGGACGGTGGAGAGTGCTTTTAGGGGGATCAGTTGGCGGTGCAGGAATCGGGAGCGGCGTTGGAAGAGGAAGGGTCTGGTGGCCATTTTGGCTTTGCGGAGCGCTGGAATGGGAGGCAAAAGCGAATGGGAGTGGGCCTGGGAGCAAATTTGCCAGGCCGATTGGCCCTTTCCGACAATTTTGGGACACACCCAGCTTAGGGGGCTGCATGCACGGTTTGTCAGTGAGTTGTTGGACAGGCTGAGAGGGTTGCCTTCTGAGCATAAGAGATGAATGCTAACCCAATGCCTATGGAGGTGCTCAATGGCCCGCTGCCCACCTTCCCAGCGAGAAGATAATGGCTCAACTGTCCCGGCGGATGGGTGGCCGCTCAACCCCGAACGCTGGAGGAAACGGAACAGGAAACCCTTGCTTGGAGGCCTTTCTCACCGGTCTTCTGAGCCTCTGTGCTCCCACTTACCCGGAATCGGCTATCCCCTGCTCGTTCGGCCAGACCACCTATTACCTGTGCCCTTCCTGTGACCGCGGCACCCATCCGCTGGATCAGGAACTAGGGCTCTGTGCGGGAGGTATCAGTTCTGGCCTGGCCAACGCCCTGGGGGGTGTTCAACTCCCCTTTGAAGAGGCAGCTCATCTGGTATCCTGGTCTGCCCCAACACCGTTCGGAAAGCCACCGAGGGTCTGGGTCAGGAGCTCGTGGAGGAAGGGCGAGCAGCCGCAGAGGCCGCCTGGGGCCTGGCCGCTCCTCAACTGCCGCCCTTGCCTGCACAGGCCCCCGATCGGCTGTACGTCTCCACAGAGGGGACAACCGTGCGGACCTGGGAAGAGGGCTGGAAAGAGATGAGAATCGGCGCTCTTTACACCACGGCCTCTCCGCCCCCTTCCCAACGGACGGATTCTTGGGAGGTGCGGGCTCAGGAGGTGAGTTTCTATGCTGATTTTGCGGACCCGGAAGGGTTCGGGCGAGGGTTGACCCAGGCGGAAGAGGTGGTGGCTATTGGGGATGGAGCGCACTGGATATGGAATCTGGTGGAGGAGCATTTCCCTGGAGCGGTTCAGGTGGTGGACTGGTATCACGCCAGCCAGTACATCTGGAAGGTGGCGAATGCGGTCTGGGGAGAAGAGAGTTCTCAGTCCCGGGAATGGGCGGAGAAGCGACTGGGTGAGAAGTGATTCGGCACTGCTGGCACACCCTTCCTGACAAATCGTGCATGCACCCAGATAGAGGTTGAAATTTATTTTTTCGCCACCTGCTGTGCCTGCAGGATGGATCGGAAAGCCCTTTACCGAATTGGCAGGCTCGAAGCCTACCCTTGCTGATGGCCCCACTCAGGGCAAGACGACTACTTGCTGTTGGTTCCTCCCCGCGCTTTTCCGGAGGGCTCCTCAACCCCTCAGGAAAGGGACAGAGCTCCTTTCAATTCCCAGTTTTGCCTGCCGTGGTGACTTCGGCTTTGTTCCCGCTGGAGGCCCCACTCAGAGATAGGGGTGGCGTGTTGCCTCCTTCAGTTTTTTTCTGAAAAAGGCTTCAGGTTCGCCCTTTATCCTCTCGCACGGCGAGGCTAAATTCAGGCTTGAGGCTAAGCCAGGTTTTCAGACAGTAAATCAATTTTCCCAGGACGATTGTGGCATGGTTTGAGTTTTTGTCTTCTAAATGTTAAACTATAACAAACGACCTCAAGGAGGTTGGCCATGAAAGTTGACCATATAGCTATTGCCGTGCAGAGTTTAGAAGAAGCTCTGAAAGTTTACAGGGACATCCTGGGACTTGAGTTGAAAGGGGTAGAAGAAGTGCCTGAGCAAGGGGTCCGCATCGCTTTCCTACCGGTGGGGGAGGTGCGGTTTGA
>JBHOQL010000092.1:0-10776 GCA_042408195.1 Anaerolineae bacterium | reverse complement strand
GCTGAACGGCACGGTCTGGGCCTACCGCCACAGTTTCTACCCGCCCGTGGCTCCGACGTATCCGGGGATTTCAGAAGAATCCCCCTTTCTCTGTGGCCAGGCCCCGCCAGACCCCCAGACTTACGATGGACGGGACGTCTTTTTGCGGATCCTGGCGCGGGTGAAGGCCAACCCCCGCAAGGGGCCGCCGGAGTACGGGATGCTGGCGCTGGGGGCAGGGGAACGTCGCTGGGCGGAGCAGTTCCGGGAATCACTCTTGAGGGAAGTGGCCGAAGGACGCTACACCGGCCCGGCCCACAGCGTCAAATCGGTCCAGTTTGAGGCCGCCCTGCGGGCCTACTACTTCCCGCGCGTCCGGGACCAATTCCCGGACCTTTTCTCCGGGGAGGAAATTGCCCGTATAAAAGCGTGGTTTGCAGCCATCAACCGCCGGGTGCTGACGGTGGAATGGGTGGACCTGATGTACGCGCTGGCCTTTTCCAAATGGCCGGAGGGGCCGTACGAGAACCAGGAGAACGGCGCGGGTCTGCTGGCCCTGCTGGAAGCGGAAGGCCTGGCGGATCCCGCTCTCTCTCCTGCCAACCGGGCCTACCTTGCCCGTAACCGGCGGGGCTGGCTTCAGCGTCTCCTTGCATTGCCAAGACAAAAGTTACTGGCCTTAATCTTAGGTCAGGGCAGAATCTTTACAATTCTGTTTAGGCCGCTGGTGCCTAAGACGCTATTTTTTTGATCACCGGATAGCACGCTTTGGGCGTCCTGTGCCTCCCTTAGGGCTTGCCTGGAGGTTTTCCGCGCCGTTTGGGCTTCTGCGCTGGTGTGCCGATCAACACGAAAATCGGCTTCGGGCTTTGGCACGCTCGCTGCAGCATCCCTTGGTGCTTTTGGGCCTTTTGCCAGAGCAGAGGAGAAATCCCTCATCAGTGGATAGACCAGGAAGAGCATCCAGTAAGCCACTGTCACCAAAGAGTCCAGGTGTCACCCATCTCCACCTGCTGGAACGGTGCTGGGTCCAGAACCTTTTACGGAACCGTAGCGCTGGTTCCACTAGTCAGCGGTGTGTGTAGGCTTCCCAGATGATCCGGCGGTCACCTCTATACCGGCGGGCGGAGCCGTTAGAACCGTTAGAGGTATCCAGGCCAACCAGAAAGACTCCAGCGATGGCGCACGTTCTATACTAAAATATGGATGTGGGCCCGAATACATCGTGGGCTAACCCGGGTGCCTGACGCTCTAATAAGACACTCTCTTTGCTTCAGGTGCACTTGGCCATTTGAAAGGCCATCCCGACTCCCAAATTTTGTCTAAAATAATATGAAGGCGAGCGATTATATAACTCTATATCGGCTTGCAAAAGCCCGATTGCGATCCGAGGAAGATTATAGAAGATTTCAGAGATTTCAAGCAAGTCTGCTATTGCAATACATTTATAGTTTTGGTATAAATATTGATGGCCGACTAGTTCTTGATTTAGGTAGCGGCCTGGGAGGCTATAGCCAGGAAATCGCCAGGAGATGTGGAGCAAAGGTTATCAGTTTAGATTTAATTGGGCTTTTGCGGTCCCTAGAGCAAGGGATATATATGCTTATTGCCGATGCACTTTCTATCCCTTTACGAGACGAGTCGGTAGATTTTATCTTTTGTGCAAGTCTAATCGAGCATGTGAGTAATCCTGTCCTTCTTGTAAAGGAGATTAAGCGCGTTCTAAAAAGTGGACAATATTGCTATTTGAGTTTTCCGCCCTTTTACAGTCCACGCGGAGGGCATGAGTTTTCGCCATTTCATTACTTAGGGGAACCATGTGCCTTGTATCTGTCTCGCTTAATGAAAAAAGCACACCCTGGTTGGGCTGCAAGAATTTACAAACCATCTCCATCTCCCACATCCTTAGCTAATGCATATCAGGGCTGGGGATTGTTTAAATTAACCATCGCTAAAGCAATAAAGATAGTCAGACAAGTTGGATTAGAGATAATCGACATATCTCCAAGGTACTGTCCAGTAAATACAGCCCAATGGCCTATATTAGGTGAATTTTTGACGTGGCACGTGCAATTTTTGTTGAGAAAACAGGCCAAGCCTTCTTGAAAAGTAGGAGACAAAAATGAAGATTTGTATGGTTACAACCTCTTTCCCAAGATGGGTAGGTGACGGTCAAGGTGCCTTTGTTTGGCAACTGGCTCGATTTTTAGCCTCTTATGGCATACGAGTGCTTGTCATAGCGATGCACAGCCCAGGAGCACATACCTATGAACGCATGGAAGGCGTTGATGTAGTTCGCCCAAGGTATTGGTGGCCGGAAAAATGGGAAAAACTCCGCGAGGTAGGAGGAGGCCTACCTGTTACTTGGCAGCAGTATCCCTTAGTGCGCATCCAGATTTTGCCTTTTTTCTTGGTACACACGTTGAACACAATCCGCTATGCGCGGTTTTGCGATTTGATCCATGCCCATTGGACTCTCTCTGCTACCGCAGCATGTTTAGGTCAAGGAATTCACCGACGTCGCATCGTAGTTACAGTACAGGGAAGTGATATTTTTCAGATACCCCGTCTATTCTTGGGGGCCTTTATCACGAGGGAAACCCTATTCCGTTGCGATCTTGTTGTAGCATTGAGCAAGGCACTGTGGAAGAGAGTGCTCCAGTTGGGAGTACAGCCTAGCAAGTGCCTTATTATCCCAAATGGCGTGGATACAAACCAATTCGTTCCTATTAATATGAAAGATCGCGAGCCTCTTATATTGTTCGTTGGATCGCTTATTCAACGCAAAGGGGTAAAATATCTTCTTCAGGCGATGCCTGAGGTTTTTGCGGCCTATCCGAAACTTCGACTTATAATCGTGGGAGAGGGCCCTGAAAGGCCCTTTTTGCAGCAATTAGCCAAAGAGCTAAGTATAGAAAACCGAGTGTTGTTTATTGGCTTCCAGCCCCAGCAGGAAGTTAAAAAGCTGATGCAGCGTGCAAAAATCTTGGTCTTACCTTCCCTTGAGGAGGGGATGGGGGTGGTGATAGTAGAGGCTCTCGCTTGTGGTACACCAGTTGTTGCTAGTTGTGTGGACGGAATCCAAGACGTGGTAACACCTGAAGTAGGTATCTTAGTACCTCCGGCGAATCCCGAGGCGCTATCTCAAAGTATCTTAGAAATACTTCGCAATCCTACACGTTGGGCAGAAATGAGCCGAAATGCGCGTACGCGAGCGGAAGCGTGTTATAGCTGGGAAATTATTGCCAAACAATACATTGAGTTGTACCAAAGAATACTGGCGAAATAGAAATATGGAGAAGTGGCTGCGTATTAGTAGGGAGAGAATAGAGAGAGAACTGGCAAATTCCTCGGAATGGTGTTACTTCTCTCCAGCCATTCTTGCTCAGTATCTTGCAGTGATCCCGCAGATCAAACGCTATGCAAGAGGGAAAACAATAGACTTAGGATGTGGCTTTATGCCTTTTCGGAAGTATTTAAAAGATATGGTCACTGTTTATCATACGCTTGACATCTATCCAAGATCATCTGAAGTAACATACGTTGGCGATATTCAAAATATGTCTATGATCCCATCATCCAGTTATGACTGCGCCATATGCTTGGAAGTGCTGGAACATATACCCCACCCTCTCCAAGCAATTCGTGAAATCTATCGCATCCTCAGGCCGGGAGGTGTACTTATCTTTTCTGTACCCTACCTTAGTCGGATTCATGACCAACCCCATGACTACTTCCGCTTCACTGCATACGGGCTTTCCCTGATTTTAGCTGAAGGACAATTCAACATAGTACAGATTGCACCAAGGGGAGGAATGCTTTCTTTTCTGGGACACCAGATATCAACTGTATTGCTTGCATTATCCTGGCCTATATGGGGAATACGTCAAATCGCCTGGCTTTTCAACAAATGGATAATCACCCGAATCCTTTATAAAATAGATAAAATTTTGGGGGGGTGGGAAATCTTTCCCCTAGGGTATGTTGGTGTTGCACAAAAACCTACCGACCCACGATAGGGTTACACAATGAGACGGTTGTATCAAAAAGGATTCTATCAATCTTGCCCTCGGGTTCGAGATCCCCATAGCAGAAAAGAAAAGGCCCGAAAAATTTTGCAGGTATTGATCCAGTATGCAGATTTCCCCCTTTCATCCGCTCTTTGCTTAGATATAGGTTGCTCTTCTGGGATCATATCACACGCTCTTGCTCCCTTCTTCCAAACAATGATAGGTCTAGAATATGATGAAACTGCCCTGCGCGCAGCCGATCGAGATGCTCAAAAGCGAGTGCGTTTCATTCTCGGCGATGCGATGTACCTTCCTTTCAAAAACAACTCCTTTAAAGTTGTAATATGCGCTCAGGTATATGAGCATGTCCCTGACGACAGACGGCTATTTGAGGAAATTGATCGGATCCTTGAGGAAGGAGGTGTTGTCTTTTTCAGCGGTCCCAACTGGCTTTTTCCCATTGAGCCCCACTATCATTTACCCTTTTTGCACTGGCTTCCTTCCTTTCTGGCGGACGCATATCTACGAATCGCAGGGCGCGGAGCGTGTTATTATGAACGATTGCGTCATTTCTGGAAACTTCGCCAGTTGATGAGGCACTTCGTTATTTTGGACGTCTCAAAAGACGTTTTGCTTATTATGTTCTCTAACAGTAGGATAGAGAAATTTCTTAAGCATTTACCGGATATATTTTGGAAAATCTTAGCGCCGTTTTATCCTAATTTTAATTGGATATTAAAAAAACCATTGTCCTGACACCTGCCCTTAGGAGTTTGCGTGTATTGGCGAAGATACCTTCATACGACGGGATTGATGCTGGGTCTTCTGCTGTTCTTGCGCGAGGCCTTGCGAGCAGGAAATGCGCTCACGGAAAGTTTCTATTTCCCGAACGCATTCTTCCTTGTAATAGCAGCCTTGCTAAGTTCCTTCGCATATCTTTTCCAAATTCTATGCTGGAATATGATTATGCAATACCTGGGAATACCCCTGAGTCTCCGTCAGTCCATACAGGGTTACCCAATAACTTTCCTACCTCGTTATATCCCAGGAAGTATATGGGGATACTGGAGCCGAAATGAGTGGCTCAAAGAACATTACGGGATAAGTTATACCGAGTCTTCTTTAGCCTCGGCTTTAGAAGTTGGTCTGCTGGTTCTAACGGCCATTCTCCTGTCGGCAGGGGGAACCTTATTTCACTCGTCTGGACCTGAAGTGCTTACAACAGGTTTGATTTTCGGGGGAGCATTGATTCTAATATGGTTGGGAATACCTCTATTAAGGTCCGGAATGAAACGAACTTTCCTAAACCTTAAGTACTGGTATGGAGCATCTGCTCTTTCCACAATTTTGTTATGTTTACATGGAGGAACATTGTACCTGGTAAGTCTGGCGGCCAGCCCCACAGCTTCGCTAGATTTAGTTGGGGCTATATACGCAACAAGCCTCTCGTGGCTTTTGGGGTTTGTATGTATTTTTGTCCCTGCTGGTATTGGTGTGCGCGAAATGGCGCTTTCTTCTCTTCTTGTTGCTCGCTTCAGTTTTCTATCGGGAACAGCTAGCTTGATTGCAGTGTCTTTCAGGTTCTTATTAATACTATCAGAGACAGAGTGGATAATCATAGCGTTGATTTTGTCCGGCCAGAAGGGGTGGAAAAGAGTATGAGCATCGCGTCCCCTGAGAACAAATAACTCACTTGGAGTATTGATTTTTGCTTCCGGGCACGATATGCTCAGAATTAGAATGTAAATCTTATTGCATAGGGGGTTACAAATGAAAGGGAAAGTGCGTTTTATAGTTGGGCTCTTCTTAGTTATGGCTCTTGCTATACTAACAATTGCTCCCGGATTAGCCCAGTCTACAACAAAAAGCCTGAGCACTAACTTCACTTTAGTCAACCTGGGCAATGGACCTGCTCAAGGAGAGGTGCGGTATATTAAGACAGACGGTACCTCTTGGGGTTCGGAAAACTTCACTATCTCTACAGTTGGCGGACAGGCCATTTTCAGGCAATACGCTCCCCCCGGCCAGCCTGGTAATCCCAATTTGACGGATGGCGCAGGATCAGTGGTCATAAGCGCCGATCAACCTCTTGGTGCGGTGGTCCAGATACAGGCTCGCGGTCAAAATCCGACCAGCAGTGGTGCCTATTCAGGCTTTGCCGGTGGAGACAGTTCTTATTATGTGCCATTGGTAGCGCGGAAGCTTGGAACAGCTGCTGGATTGGGTAATAGTCAAATCGTTGTTCAAAATGTAAGCAATGTTCCTGTCAGTGTCGAAATTCAATTGATTAAATCCGATGGTACAACTACGTACACCAAATCAGGGATTTCCATACAACCTGGTGCTTCGTTCTATTATGACCTCGCATTGGAAAGCACCACCAATGTGCCTGATGGTTGGTATGGCTCCGCTGTTGTACGTACAACAACTGCTGGCGGAGCCATTGCTGTAGTCTCTAATTTCTTCACGGGAGATGCAATGCAGACATTTAACGCCTTTAGTTCTACATCTCCCAGAACAAAATGGTTTATACCGTTGTTCACATCTCGGCTGGCAAACAGCCTAAGCACTCCAGTTGCTGTTCAGAACCTCAGCGGGTCTACGATTCCGGTCGATGGTGTAAAATTGGTTTGCAAACCGGATCCTGGTCTCTCTGGTTATACGCCTTTCACGAAGACAAACACCGTCGCGATTGAGAATACCGCTGCATTCTACTTCAACCCTGTTGTTGATACTACTATCCCAGCGGGATTTTATGGCTCTTGTGTGGTTGAAGCCTCTGCAAACATAGTAGCCTTTGTACAGATGCGCTTCATTGCTACAGGTGAAGCGGCGGCGTATGAAGCATTCCCCGCTGGTAGTACAGACACGAAAGTGTTTATCCCCCTGGTGGCACAACGGCTGCCAAATGGGTTTGCTACGGCGGTCACGATCCAGAACCTGAGTGACGAGACGGCTACCTTCAATCTCACCTACCAGCGTTCGCCAGATTGCACGGTAGGGCCAGCCACTCTCTCGCTCCCCCCACAAACAGTTGGCCCATACGCCAGCCTGATCCAGAACCACCGTATAGGAGTGAGCGGATTGGTGGATGGCTGGTTCGGCACACTCACCGTGCAATCTAACAAACCCGTAGGGGCCTTTGTGCAGTTGACTTTCTTGCGCAGCATCAATCCCGGCCTGCCGAGTGGGGATAACTTTATGGCACACAATGCTTTTACGCAGCCGTAGCCAAGACGCTTTCGCTGTTTGAAGGACGGGTCAGCCAGACGCGCCTGGTTGTGACCCGTCCTCTTTTGTAGATAACCACTGTCTTCCAGCATAAATCTTTCAGTAGTTTGGCGTAAATGTCTTTAGGAGCAGGATCACCAAATGTGGTGGATAAACGCGCTCAGACCACTACATTTGGTAAGAGAACTGTGGAAGGATACGCCACGATGTACTTACTTCATTAGGAGCACTATGCGTTTAGCAATATACCATTATTCACTTTTGTGTTTGCTATTACTAACTGCCTGCGCATCTGCTCTAGTAAAACCCCAATTCTACAGTCCAGTATCCCCGACTCAAACCCAGAGGCCAGAAACTGATCTGCTGACCCTGATCGCAGACCCTCCAATTCCGCAATCAGGCAAAGCCTCTATAAGCGGTCTCCTTTATTCTTTTACGGGAAGAAGTCCCATTCCCGGTACTTTGTACTATCTTACCCCAGCCGGAGAAATGGGAAGCCCTCCGAACATTTTGGTTGGGCCACGTGAAGAGGAGGGAGATATTCGCGGTACATCTGATGAGCGGGGGCAAATTAGGCTTAATAATATACCTCCAGGAAGTTACTATCTGGTAGTTTGGGCACCCTATAACTGGATTTTGGCTGTTGAGTCCGAAGCAAACATGACTCCCTATCTGATCACCTTGAAACCTGATCAACGACTGAACCTTGGGATAATTTATGTACCTTGGCCATAACCATCGTTTCATACGTCTTTGGTAGTACCGCAGAATATCTTGGAGCGGTTCGCAGTCAACCACCACAAAGCATCCCGCACTGCAAGCACATTTGTGCTGGGCGGAGTTCCGCTGAATTGCCGCGAAGCATACCCTTTGTCGTCTAAAAACAGCACTCCACTTGCATTCTGTGACGGACCATGAACTTCCACGCTGTATGTGATTCTACCTCCTGCAGAAAGCTCAGAAAACGCAAGAACTTCCATTGGTCATTCAGTCAATCGGTCATCCATTGGGACGTTTCCAAGCTCTGGCCGACGCCCAGGACCGGACGGAGGAGACCTTCCAGACCCTGATTCGCAATCAGCGAATCCTGGAAATCCGCGTGGGCCGAATGGGCGGCGAACTGAGGGAACTCCGCTGTGGATGCCGGGTGACGGCGTATTTCGGCCGGGTTCTGCGTCGGGTTACGGATCGTGGCAGTTCTCGTACTTCTGGACGTCTTGGAGGCCCGCCTGAGTCCCGAAGAGGTGGAGGAACTTCTGAATCTGGACCTTCTGGTCACCGGTCAGCCCAGACAGGCTGAGAGGGTGCCTGAAGGGCAGAAGTCTAGCTGGCCGGGGGATTTCCGCACTGATGGATATGGAGGGTGTCAGGCGGGCAGTGGAACGGGCTGCGCCTCCGTAAGGCGGGGGTACTTCGCCATCCCTGCTGCGGCTGGGCGAGAGGCTACCGCCCTCGCAGAGAAAACGGCCCAGGAGCGGCACGTCGTGTTGTTCCGGGACGGAAGGACGGCGTTCTGGGATCAGACGCTCGTCCAGTAGGGTGAATGCTTCTGAGAGACGGGGCGGGAGGGCGGCGAAGCCTTCGTTCCGCCCTTTTTTATCTCCCACCCGCTGCACACCGTACCACTAGTGTGGCGCAGGAGCTGGGGGAAGGGTGAAGGACGGCGTGACCTGCCAGTGTCCGAAGAAGCGCTTATCGGGGATGGGAAGGAAAGCGGAGACCTCCGTAGGCCGCAAGACCAGTTGGCGTGCCTCTCGGGGCAGATAGGCCCGGCGCAGGAGGCTCGGTTTCAGATTGGAGAGGGTCAGGCCCTTGGCCCATAGCACCCCCTCTGTGATGGCCGCCAGCATGGGGTCTTCGTAGAAGGCGCGGTGATGGGGGAGCGGGACCACCATATCAGGCGGCGGGCGGGCAGCAAGGCCGGAGAAAAGGGGCCACGGCTCCGCCCGCTACCTCCACGAAGCCGGAGGGATCGCCCAGGCGGGCCTGGAGGTATCCGGCAGCAATGCGGTTCCACAGGGCGGACTGGTAGGTGGTCAGATAGAGGCTCAGGACGCGCGGGATGACCAGGTTGAGTGCGCGGCGAAAGTCCCTGGGATGGTCGCAAAGGAAGGTGAGGACTGAGCGCAGGTTGGAGGGACGGGGCGCCACCTCCAGGAGTGCCCGCCACTGGCCTTAGCGGGTGGCGGCCTCCCGCTTGAAGGCCCGCACGTCCGCGGGTCGCCCGCGAGGAGTTCGGCGAGATACACCCGCAGCGCGCCTTTGGCATCCCGCCGGAGGATGCGTTGCCCGGGAAAATTGCCCGATTCGGTCTGTGAGCCGAAGCGCTGCTGGTCAAAGTAGTTGGGCAGGCCCTCCTCTGCCGCCACCCCGAGCCGCGAACCCAGAAAGCCGGCCTCTTCCAGGGAGAGGTCACGCACCGTAACCACGAAACGGTTGCCGGTAGGGTCGGGAGGGGCCAGAGTACGGACCGTCCAGCCCACTCGTTCGGCGACAAACCCCGGCCCGCTCAGGCGCTCCGGTCCGGCCCCGCGCACTGTCCCGTACTAGACCGCCACCGCGTCCCGGTCTTTGAGGGCCGGAAAGTGGACGGTGGCCAGGGGAAGCTGCAGCGCCCGGGCCATTCGTGCCTGGATTTCCAGCGTGGTCGCCCTCCGTTTGCGGACCCGGTAGAGGGCATACGGCCCGTCCTGCGGGGGGAAGCGGACCTGCTCCTCTACCTGGAAATCCTCTGAGACCACCTTTAGGCGCATAGGGACGCGGAAGACCGAAAGACGCGAAAGGTCAGGGCGTCGGCGTCAGCGGAATCACCGTCACGTGCAGAGTGGGCGGTGGCGAGGCCGGGGTGGCCTGGACGAAGACCACTTCCCGGAAGCCGAACCCCCGGATGAAGCCCTCCAGGAAAGAGCGACTTTGTTCTCCTCATCGGGCTAAACCGCCTAAAAATGAGCGAACCATAGGTTTTTACTTGTTTAAACCTCAGCGTATAAGCCAGCAATTGGGCTCTTTCCATCTAACCCGGATGCTCCCTTTGGAGCCACCAGATGTCTTTACGATGGGCGCTATGCCATTCCGGAACCAGGTTCATCCTCTGTTTCTATTGCCAACGAAGGGCTCAGGGAAATCTCTGTATTCGCTTGGAGCAAATGTCCTTCGGATAGATCGTGAAAGCGATAGACCATACGCTTTCCCGCTCCCGCTAGATTCGGATGATCTCTTCGGTTAGTCTTTGCATCTGTTGTTCGGGTTTCTGAGAGACTATATTTTCCCTTGGAAAGCGGTAGCGTGCACTGAATCTCTATTCAATCACTTAGGTAACCCCCCGGAGTGCCCACAAATCCAGGGGAAACCAAGTAGCCTTGGCCCCTCGGCACAGGATATCGGCCAAGCGGTCCTTTTGTTTTGAGCTCAATTCGGGAAGCTATGCGGGATGAGGTTTGGGCCGCAGAATTTCAGGCTTTTGCTTTCTGGGAACCCATTCTATCGGGGGACCGAGGTGGAAGAAACGCTATCAGCTGATTTACTTCCAAAGCACCACTGTTCCGTTGAAGTATCC
>JBHOQL010000089.1:0-1170 GCA_042408195.1 Anaerolineae bacterium | reverse complement strand
TTAGCCGCTGCCCAGGTAATACCTCGTCTCAACCTGCGAACTAAGAGGGGGGTAACAAGAAACTAATCACCAAGGCAACAAGAGCGGCAACTAAAGTCGCACCTAAAATCTCTTTCCAATACTTCAGAAGAATTGCGATGTAAACTCGCAAGTCAATGGTTTCTTCCATTTCCATGTATTTTGCCCTCCATGTAGCTTATCCTAAGGGTCTTCAAAGCAATAAGTATCATTAGCCGCTGCGCAGGTAATACCTCGCCTCAACCTGCGAACTAAGAGGGGCAATTAATGGGGGTTTACATAAATAATAAATTTCTACTTACAAGCTCCGCCTTACTGCTCACGTAGGTCCGTGAGCAGTAGAATAACTTTTTTGCTTTTTATATTATTTTACTCAAAGAAAGCCTGTTGTCAAATCACGGGGATCGCGGTTGCCAATCTACAAGCCCGGCTGAAAAGCGGTCGCTGGGAAGAGACGATCACCCGACGCTCTTCTCCTCCCCAAACCCATACCTGTAATCTGGCGCACTTACCATGACAAATAGTGCACGCACCCAGAGGAGGACCCTGAATCCCTATCTCAACCCATCGGTGCCACCGGAGCCAGAAGGGCAGAGCGAACCCTCATCCCATATACCTAAAATCCTTTGTGCTAACCGCAAGCGGGGCCTAGGAGTCTAGAACAGGAAACAGCGGCTATTTTCGCATTGTTTTAAGTGTTACTGGAAGGTCAGCATACCCTCGAAGGGGACAAGTCTCACCAAACGTTCGAAATGTACCAGTACCGCTGATGTTTCCTCTGCAACTTGTGCCCGGTTCTCATAGATCTACCAACTTGAATGCCCAAGAGCAACTTTTATCCCGAATACTGAAACTTTACCCCAGCCGAGCCTCACAACCGGTGGCAAATGGACAGAACCCCGGGTTCAGAGTATCATATAATGGAGAGATGGAAATGTTGCTCAGAGAAACTTTGGGCATCAACACAGGAGAAATCATCTCGCTCACGGGAGCAGGTGGTAAAACCTCACTGGCGCTGCGCCTTTTGGCTGAATTAAAAAGCGAAGGGTTCAGGGTTATTTTCACCACTACCACCAGAATACTGGAGCCCATCACAGGCCCCGACGAACTATTGCTTCTGGAAGAAGATGAACTCATTATTCCAAAACGCAT
>JBHOQL010000085.1:0-1567 GCA_042408195.1 Anaerolineae bacterium | reverse complement strand
TGACCGCTTATTGAGCCAAAGGCCGGAGATTCGTCGCAAGCTTCGCCCTCGTCCCGAAGTCAAAAAGCTTTGGGAGGCCCCCAGATACGATTGGATGGTGGAGGGTGAAGTAACAGTCTGGCACGGACACCGCCACTGGTTAGTTCTGTTCCCTTGGTTTCTCATTTCCCTGGCAATCTTTGTGCCTCTAGCACTTTCAGCTCTATGGATAAATTGGGCGAAAATTCCCCTGTGCTGGGTCCCCTTGGCTATTGGCCTTTTACTCTGGGCTTTATGGTCGTTCTTTGAAATCTGGAACTGGCGTTATGACCGTTACGTATTGACAAATAGGCGTGTAGTCTTAATAGAAACTTTCCTTTACTGGGTAGCAGCCCGTCAGGAGGCTCCTCTGGAGCGAATTCAGGGAATTGACACCCAGAAGAGTTTCCCCGAGACTATTTTCGAAGTGGGTGACGTCATCATTTACACAGCTGCCAGGACTCATCCCATCGTTTTCCAGAACATAAGCAAACCGGATGAGGTTGAAAGCATAATCAATGAGCAGCGGGCGAGGATCCTGAGGTGGGAGAGGGCTGAGGAAAGGTGGAAGATACGCAAGATATTAGTCGGAGAAGAAATCCCTGCGTTATCTCTATCCAAGCAGGTTGCCCCTTCGCTTCCGGCTTTTATCTACCCCTTTATAGGTGAAAGGCGAGAGGAGAACCAGGTGACATGGTATGTTCATTGGTGGGTGCTCCTGCAAAAAATTTCGCTGCCCGCCCTCATGTTTCTCGGCCTTTCCGCCCTTTTAATTTTAGGCCTCCGGCTGAAAATGATAAGTTTGTCCTTCTGCGTGGGTTATTTTCTCGTGCTGAGCTTTCTCTGGCTTTTGACCAGAGGATGGGATTGGGCCAACGAGAGATATGTTGTGACGCCGACTCAGGTCATAATGCTGCGGATTGTGCCGGTGTTTCCGATCGTCCCACCGGTATGGATATTCTCTAGAATCGAGCGCAAGGTAGCTCCCCTGAGTTCCGTGCAGGATGTAACCACACGGATAGGGTTCTTTGGCCGTATCATAAGGATGGGCGATGTGCTTATCACAACCGCTGCTCCAGCAGGGGTGCTGGAGTTCAAAAATGTATACAACCCCTTCAGAGTTCAAGGGGTGCTCTTTGAATTCATTAACCGCTACTATGAGCTTCAGAAAAGGGAAAGGCGGGAAGAGACCGAAAGGTTGCTGGAAGACTGGTTTCAGATTCACAGAGAGGTTGACCACTCATGATCGTAAGCTACACGGATTACAGGCTCAGGCAGAGAGAATACCTTTTGGAAATAGCCAAGGCTATGACTTCACGGCTGGATTTAAATGCTCTGTTGCGCCTAATTCTCAGGGCTTCGGCGGAGCTCTTGGCGGGGGAGATCGGCCTTATTGTGTTGAAAGAGGGAGAGGGCGTGTTCCGCGTAAGGGCAAGTTACGGGATGGATCCCGACCTCTTGCCTTATTTTGAACCCTTTTTGGCTGAAATCTACTTTTTGGAGGATGAGGGGTTATCCCTCCCGCACCTGGAGATGCGCCTTAGGGTAG
>JBHOQL010000084.1:0-15623 GCA_042408195.1 Anaerolineae bacterium | reverse complement strand
AGGTCTGGCGTTGGAACCCCGGCAACGCTACCGTTAGAGTGAACACTTGTGTCTCTATGCGAGCAGTAGAGGGTGCCCCTGTTGGCATAAGAGTGGGGGATTAAGCTCGCTGATTACAACCGACGAATAGCAAGCGGAGCGGCGTTAGGTGCAAGCGCAGGTTAGCCCGCAAAAATAAGACGTCGTTTGTCTTCATTCCGTCTAACAGGTGTTCTTGAATAAGCACCACCACAAGGTAGGAGGAAGAAATATTAGCCACAAAAGGGCTGGAAGGACAAAGCCAAGTAAGAAAGCTCCTAATCGCTCGCCCGGTGAAAGTCCTGGAGCCCATATTGGCATAGGAGGTGGGTCATTTGGATCGGCTTTAATCTGAACATAAGTTGCATAGGTAAAGCCAATCAAGAGATAAATGACCAAGATTAACATGGCTTTGGGCAGCGATCTCTTCATCATCCTTCTCCTTCACTCGAGATGCTCTGGGTGCTCCTGAATGATGAGTGTCCAAAGCGTTTCGTTTTCAGATGCCTCAGGCGCCATCTGGGGTTAGTCTAATATGTCAAATGCCACCAGAAAACATATGCATCCCAATACTAATACGGCCACCATGAAGGCCAGGAGCCCTTGTAAGCCTTAATACAAGGCTTAAAGCTTTTTTGTCAAGGCCACACACTGTCGATTTTGCTCTTTAGTTCAGTTTGCACCTTAAAGCCAAGCATGTTATAATGATATTGCAAAATTGCTGGTGGCCGAGCGAGGCCGCTTTAATTTTAATTAAGGAGGGGGAAGAAAAGTGCCATTGGACAAAGCTAAAAAGCAGGAGATAATAGAAAAATTCCGCCTTCACCCTGAAGATACAGGCTCGCCAGAGGTGCAAATAGCCATCCTAACGGAGCGAATAAATAAACTCGTACAGCATCTTTCCGTCCACAAACACGATGAGCATTCTCGAAGGGGACTTCTTAAGTTGGTGGGCAAGAGGAGGCGTTTCCTGAATTACCTGCAGGAAAAGGATTACCAGCGCTACCGCAAGCTCATAGAGAGGCTCGGTCTGCGCCGTTAAAATTTTTAAAGGCGAGGTCAGGGAAAAGGGGCACAGGAATTGGAAGGCAGGGCTCTGTTCTGGAGCAACAGGGGTCTGCCCTCCAGTCCCTGGCCTCCGAACCTGGCTTCGCCTAAGGATAGGTTCAGGAGGTGTCCAATATGAGTAGCACGTTTAAAGTCCAGGTCGCTGACCAAGAGTTTGTCATTGAGACCGGAAAATTAGCCTTTCAGGCTGGTGGAGCAGTAACAGTCAGGTGGGGGGATACAATTGTTTTAGCTACGGCCACTGCCTCAAAGGAGCCAAGAGAAGACACGGATTTCTTCCCCCTTACAGTGGACTTTGAAGAGCGCCTTTACGCCGCTGGAAAAATCCCAGGAAGCTTCTTCCGCCGAGAAGGACGCCCCAGTGAGGCTGCCATACTCCTATGTCGTCTGGTGGACCGCCCTATAAGGCCTCTCTTCCCGAAGGGCATGAGAAACGAGGTGCATATTGTAATCACGGCCCTCTCTTCCGATGGCGAACATTCCATTGATATACCTGCCATGATAGGAGCATCGGCTGCCCTTACCATCTCCGATATACCCTTCAACGGGCCTATAGGGGCGGTAAAGGTGGGTTACATTGACGGGGAATTTGTGATAAACCCGACCAATTCCCAGATGGAGCGAAGTCTTATAGATATAAAAGTTGCCGGAACCGAAGAGGCTGTCCTTATGGTGGAAGCGGGAGCATCGGAGGTTCCTGAGGAAATAATCTTAGAGGCAATAAGAGTCGGCCATCAAGCTCTCCAAGCCTTCATCCAGGTCCAGAAGGAAATGGCTGAGAAAGTAGGCAAACCCAAGATGCCAGTCCAGCTTTACCAGCTTCCCGAGGAAACCTTTAGGGCCGTGGCCGAAAGGGCTGAGGGGCCGATAAGAGAAATCCTCTATCAGAACCTAATCAAAACAGAGAGGAACGAGGCGCTGGATGCCCTGTTGGAGCAATTAGTGGCCGAGCTTGGCGTGGAACATTCCCCTTTAGATATAAAGGAAGCCTTCTTCCAGGTTCTGAAGGACATCGTCCGCAAGCGCATTCTGAATGAAGGAGTTCGTCCCGATGGCCGGGGACTAAAAGACCTAAGGCCGATAACTTGCGAGGTTGGTCTCTTGCCCAGGACCCACGGTTCTGGCTTATTTACCAGAGGCGAAACCCAAGTCCTAACCATCGCCACCTTGGGAACTCACAGCGATGAGCAGATAATGGACAGCCTCATGGCCGAAGAAACCAAACGTTTCATCCATCATTATAACTTCCCACCTTACTCCACCGGCGAAGCTAAGCCGATAAAGGCTCCGAGCCGACGGGAAATCGGGCACGGTGCCCTGGCTGAAAGAGCTTTGGTCCCTGTGATTCCCTCTGAAGAGGAGTTCCCTTACACTATCCGACTTGTTTCGGAAGTCCTTTCCTCCAACGGTTCTACATCTATGGCTTCGGTCTGCGGCTCAACCCTGGCCCTCATGGATGCTGGAGTGCCGATAAAAGCACCGGTAGCGGGTGTGGCGATGGGCCTTGTAAAAGAGGATAGCCGCTACGCCATCCTCACCGACATACAGGGTATGGAAGACCATCTCGGGGATATGGATTTCAAAGTGGCAGGGACAGCCAGAGGGATAACCGCTCTCCAGATGGACATCAAGATAGCCGGAATATCCTACGAAATTTTGGCCGAAGCACTGGCTCAGGCTAAGGAAGCTCGCCTATTCATCTTGCAAAAAATGCTGGAGGTCATTGACAAGCCTAGGCCTCAGATATCTCCTTATGCTCCCAGAGTAGGGGTAGTTAAGATTGAGCCGGAAAAGATAGGCCTTGTGATCGGCCCTGGTGGGCGCACAATCCGCCACATTATCGAAGAAACCAAAACCAAGATTGACATAGAAGACGACGGAACCGTATACGTAGCCGGAGCCGATGAAAGTGGGGTGGAAAGGGCCATCCAGTTTATAAGGAGCTTGACAGAAGAGGCCGAAATCGGCAAAATATATCTAGGCAAGGTGGTGAGGATTACGGATTTCGGTGCTTTTGTGGAAATCCTTCCAGGCAAAGAAGGCCTGTTGCATAAATCCCAGCTTTCCGATCGCCGGGTCTCAAGGGTTGAGGACGTGGTCAAAGAAGGGGAAGAGATAATGGTCATGGTTATAGACATTGACAAAGATGGCCGCATAAAGCTTTCGCGGCAGGCTGTCTTAGAAGGGTGGACAGTGGAGGAAGCCCGGGCCCGCGATCGGCAAAGCCAGAAAAGGAGCGCTGCTGCTAAGCTGCCATCTCAATCCAACATAGGAGCTAGGATAAGAGTCAAACCTATCCGTAAACTCTGAAATACTCCCCTGCGAATGGGGAAACATGACAAAGAGGTCTTACCTGCACAAGGTTTGACCTCTTTTATTTAATTTGTAAGGAGGTAAGAAGCTATGGCTAAGAAGTGGGTCTATATGCTCACAGAAGGTGGGGAATCAATGCGTGATCTTCTGGGAGGCAAGGGGGCTGGGCTCGCAGAAATGACTAGAGCGGGCCTTCCGGTCCCTCCTGGCTTTACCATCACAACTGAGGCCTGTAACGAATATTTCAGGAATGGTAAGCAGTTTCCTGAAGGGTTGTGGGAGCAAACTCTGGAGGCTTTGCGGAAAATTGAAGAGCAGACCGGGAAGAAGTTCGGGGATCCTTCCAACCCCCTTTTGGTTTCCGTACGCTCCGGAGCAAGGGTCTCCATGCCTGGCATGATGGATACCGTCCTAAACCTTGGTCTAAACGATGAGACCCTCAAAGGGCTTGCTGAGTTAACCAAAAACGAGCGCTTCGCTTATGATGCCTACCGCCGTTTCATCCAGATGTTTGGCCGTATTGTGATGAAAGTGCCGGGCGAGAAATTTGAAGAAGCTTTTGAGAAAATAAAGGAGAAATACGGGGCCAAGAAGGATACAGACCTTGGAGTCGAGGCCCTCAAAGAGGTGGTGGCTGAATTCAAGCGCATCTACAAAGAGCACATCGGGGAAGATTTCCCCTCCGACCCCTACGAGCAACTTCGGAAAGCTATAGCTGCGGTCTTCGAATCTTGGTTCGGCAAGAGGGCTGTTGATTACCGCAACTTCTACGGCATCCCCCACGATTGGGGCACAGCTGTGAACATTGTGACCATGGTCTTCGGCAACTTGGGGGATGATTCGGGCACTGGCGTGGCTTTCACCCGCGACCCCGCTACGGGTGAGAAAGTTCTCTGGGGTGAGTACCTCCCCAATGCCCAGGGTGAGGATGTAGTGGCCGGCATCCGCACTCCGTACAAGATTGAAGAGCTCAAGGAGAAGATGCCCCAAATTTACGAACAGCTGGTCAGGGTTTCGGACCTCTTGGAGCGCCATTATAAAGATATGCAGGATGTAGAATTCACGGTGGAGCGGGGCAAACTCTGGATGCTCCAGACCAGAGCTGGGAAGCGTACTGCCAAGGCCGCCGTTAAGATAGCAGTGGACATGGCGAAGGAGGGAATTATTTCCAAGGAAGAGGCCATAATGCGGGTCACGCCGGAGCAGGTAGAGCAGCTCTTGCACCCGCGCTTTGATGAAAGGGCTAAAGAGAAAGCCAAGGCTGAAGGCCGTTATTTGGCAAAGGGTCTGAATGCTTCTCCAGGCGCTGCCACCGGTATAGCCGTCTTTGACGCCGACACCGCTGAAGAGCTGGGCAAAAAAGGGGAGAGCGTTATCCTCGTTCGCCCCGAAACTTCTCCCGACGATGTCCATGGAATGCTGGTGGCGAAGGGGATCCTCACTCAGCACGGAGGTGCTACATCCCACGCAGCGGTAGTGGCCAGGGGCCTTGGCAAGCCGTGCGTCGCCGGATGCGAGGCTATCCGCATCGACTTGATCAACCGTCTCTTTACAGTCAATGGCCAGGTGGTAAGGGAAGGTGATATAATCTCCATTGACGGCTCCACAGGTGAGGTCTTCATAGGGGCAATCCCCACCATTGAACCCAAACTTGAAGAAGAGGAAGAACTCCTCACCCTCCTCTCCTGGGCTGATGAAGTGAGGCGCCTCGGCGTGTGGGCCAATGCTGACTACCCCAGGGACGCCAAGCAAGCCCGCGATTTCGGGGCTGAGGGGATCGGCCTGTGCCGCACTGAGCACATGTTCTTTGAACCCGACCGCCTCCCCATTGTCCACCAGATGATCCTGGCAGAAACCCTGGAAGAGCGCCAGGCAGCTTTGGACAAGCTTCTGCCCGTCCAAAAAGAGGACTTTAAGGGTATCTTCCGAGTAATGGAAGGCCTTCCCGTCATCATCCGCCTGATAGATCCGCCTCTCCACGAGTTCCTGCCCAAATATGAGGAAATCTTGGCCGAAGTGACAGAGCTTCGGGTTCGCCTCGAATACGAGAGGGACAAAGAGGAACTCAAAGCTCGCCTTGCTGAGAAGGAAGCCCTCCTGCGGAGAGTGGCTGCCATGCGGGAGGCCAACCCGATGCTGGGTTTCCGTGGTGTCCGCCTTGGCGTCCTCTGGCCCGAAATCAACCGGATGCAGGTAAGGGCTATAATGGAGGCTGCTTGCGAGCTCACCAAGGAAGGGCTCAGGGTCTACCCCGAAATCATGATACCCGTCACCGCCAACGCCAATGAGCTCAAGATCCTCAAGGAACTCGTGGACGAAACCGCCCGCAAGGTGATGGAGGAGCATGGGGTAACTGTTAACTACAAGTTCGGGACCATGATTGAAATCCCTAGGGCAGCCCTTACTGCAGCGGAATTTGCCAAGTACGCTGAATTCTTCTCCTTCGGCACCAATGACCTGACCCAGACGGTCTACGGCATCTCAAGAGATGACGCCGAAGGCAAATTCTTGCTGGCCTACATGGAAAAGGGCGTAATACCGGCCAATCCGTTCCAGACCCTGGACCGGGAAGGGGTGGGCAGGATAATGAAGATATGTGTGGATGAAGCCCGCCAGGTCCGGCCCGACATAGAGATTGGCATCTGCGGTGAACACGGTGGCGACCCGGCCTCTATAGAGTTCTGCCACCTCATTGGCCTAAACTACGTCTCCTGCTCACCGTTCCGGGTTCCCATAGCCAGGCTTGCTGCTGCTCAAGCTACCCTACAGTATGAACGTGGCCTAAAGAAGAAGGTAATCGTATAAAGCCTGGCCTTTTTCCAAAAATGAGAGCATATGGGGCGAAGCCCTTGGGCCAGGGATTGAGGGGAAGAGGGCTTCGCCCTTTTATTGAAGAGCTCTTTTAAAGCAAATTGAAATCGATTTTTGAACGGGGCTATTTCCCTTGCAACCCACCCGTGAGCGTGCCCAAACTCGAGTTATTCAGGGCTTATTGGGGCGAATAAGCCCGGGTATCGAGTTGTCATCTCCCCCAACCCGCACACGAAGGGACCCCTAGCCAAGTGAGCACAAAGCTCACGGAGATGGGAAACCCAATGAGGTACAAGGGTGCCCCCAGAAAAACCAATTTGGGGGCAAGCCTCTCACCCCTGATACTTGCCCACAAGTGGGACCATAAGCTATGATAAACCCCAAGCCCACGGGGGCAGGCAAAATCAAGGGTAGATGGGGCACCCCTACCTCCGCCCACAGGCGGGAACATAAGTCAAGATAAACCCATAGCTCACGGGACAGCAAAACCTTTGGTGTAGGGGATGGAAACCCCCTTGGCAGAAGGTTAGGGGAAATGTGCCCCACAAAATTAAGATCGGAGGCCAACCCATGGAATGCAGGAAGGAAAAAAACCTTAAAATCTGCACCTGCACTTATGAACCATGCGACAAAAAGGGCATTTGCTGCGAATGCATAGCCTACCACCGACGAATGGGACAACTTCCTGGCTGCCTCTTCCCGCCGGAAGTTGAAAGGACATACGACCGCTCAATAAGGCGCTTCGTGATGGCCTACAAGCATCTCCTTTGAGGAGGGTAAACATGGCCTTAGGCGACTTCCCAGGCAAGGGCAAAGTAGCAGTGCTACGCACAACACCTGAAACAGTCCTTGAGGACTACAAACGCTTAATGAAACTGGCCGAATACGAAAAAGTCCTTCCCAAAGACCGAGAAACCATTCTTAAGATAAACATATCCTGGCAAACCTGGTATCCAGCTTGTTCCACAACCCCTTGGCAGTTGGAAGGCGTCATCCGTACCCTCCTTGAGGATGGATATACCCGAATATGGGGCGCCCACAACCGGACAGTCGTAGTGGATGCTTACATCGGTGAGCGCAACAACAAGCACAAATATGTGTGCGATAAATACCTCATCCCCAGCATCCACCTCTACGAACCTCATATACGCTGGGTGCGCTACGAACCCAAACATGAGCTCTTGGTCCTGCATAAGATCTATCCTGAAGGCCTCTACATCCCCGAGCCCTTCATAGGCAAAAACATCATACACCTGCCCACGGTAAAAACCCACGTCTTCACCACTATAACGGGGGCTATGAAAAACGCCTTCGGGGGGCTTCTAAGCGAGAAGAGGCATTGGACCCATGCTGTAATCCACGAGACCCTGGTGGACCTCCTCACAATCCAGCAGGAAATACACTCGGGGATATTTGCTGTAATGGATGGTACCTTTGCTGGGGACGGAGCTGGCCCCAGGGCAATGCGCTGGCATGTCAAAAACGTAATTTTAGCCAGTGCCGACCAGGTAGCTATAGATGCTATCTCGGCCAAAATGCAGGGATTTGACCCGATGAGCCTGCCCTTTATCCGCATAGCCCACGAAAAGGGCCTTGGCGTTGGAGATCCGGAACAGATTGAAATCGTTGGGGAAGATAGGGATTGGGTCCTTTCCCAGAACTGGGGCTTCAAGCAAGAAGACACCTTTGCCAGCCGTGGGCAAAAGATGATCTACCATGGCCCCCTCAAGCCTTTTGAGAACATCCTCCTCCGCTCTCCGCTCGTTCCATGGTCCTATATCGCTTCCCGTTTCTACTACGACGTTTTTTGGTATCCCGTTATAGGCCACAAGAGAGTGGAAGCGGCTCTGCAAACCCCTTGGGGCCAGCTCTTCAAGGAATATGGCGACGGGAAAGTAGTTTTTTCCAAACCCGACCCGGTGGCTCTGTCAGTAGTAGTAGGTGCACTGCTCATGGGATTCCTGGGGTTGCGGACTCTCTGGAAATTGTTCAGAAAGTAGGAGGGGGCCTAGCTTTAGACTGAGTGTTATGGTTAGAGGGCTTGTCTTGTGGATCTTCTACAACCTCTGGCGCCGTCGTATAGGTTGGTTTCCCTTCGGAGCTATCATCCTGGTAGCCACTGTGGTAGCAGGGATTGTAACCTCCCCTCTCTTTCTGGCGTTCGGAATTTGTTTTGCCCTCGCCAGCTTCTGGGCCCACCGCGTTGGTTTTCTGCACTTCAAACCGGAGTCCCTGCCCCCAGGGAAGACTTCCCCCCTCAGCACTGAGGAGAAAGTGTTCGTACGAGCTTCCGGGCCCTTTGAAGTGGAAAGGAAACGGGGATATTTTGTGGACCTGGCAGCAGCCTTTGAGGGGTTCGAGACTGGGGAAAAGGCAGTTATGGCTTATGTGCCGCCATCTCTCTTCTGGCCAAAAGCTGAGGTGGGAATGTGGTATTTTTTCTTCAGACCGGAAGAAATAAAGAAAATTGAGTGGGGGCGCCTTTTCTTTGGCCCGCGTGCTCTCCCGGCCCTCAAAGTCACATGCCAGACCTCCAAAGGCCTTATATCTCTATACCTGGCCTCCGGAGACCCTTCCCGCCTTGAAAGGATAAGGCAATTCATCGCTGAAAGGGACGTCCTCGCCGATTAAAGGGACAAAATATGCCCCGTTACCTTCGGCAAAGCCAGATTCTGAGACCCGCGAGGGCGGGAAAATTTGGGGGCTTATAGGTGGATTGAAGCTCATGCTGTCAGAAAACTTTAAAAGTGGTAAAACACATCCCCGCACCTCACCCGTGAACGGCACTACGGACCACAGCAAACCCAAAGCCCACGAGGGTGGGCAAAAGCGGGGGTAGAGAGGGCAGAGCCCCTTCCCAGGGGCCTGGGGGGTATCCACCCCAGAAAAACCCTTTGGGGGCGAGCCATTCACCCCCGAAACTTGTCCACGAGTGGGACCCTAAGCTAAAATGAACCCAAAACCCATGGGGGCGGGGAAAGATGGGGGCTCCGGGAGACAAAGCCCTGCCTCCGCCCGCAAGCGGGGCCATAAGCCAAAGCGAACGCTGAAGCCTGTAGAGATGGGTAAAAATGAAATACAAGGGTAAAGCACGCTTCGCCTAGCGGCCCATTTTAAACGAAAACACCATTTTGGAGGAAGAACCGTGAAAGAATTAGCCATGCGTGCTCTGGAAACCGCCAAAATCAAAGGCGCCACTTACGCCGATATCCGAATTGTCCACAGGATTGAGCAAAGCATAACCGTAAAGAACGGCGTGGTGGAAGCCATATCCCAGGAAGAAAGCCTCGGCTTCGGGGTGAGAGCCATAGCCGATGGAGCCTGGGGATTCGCCAGCTCCTCAAACCTCACACCGGAAGAAGTGGACAGAATAGCAGCCCTGGCCGTCGCTATTGCCAAAGCGAGCGCTCTCACCAAATTAGAAGACGTGGACCTTGGCCCACCTGAAGTTCACGTGGGCTCTTACAAAACTCCCGTCAAAATTGATCCCTTTTCCATCCCCTTGGAGAAGAAAATCGAACTGCTTATGGCTGCCGATGCCGAAATGCGCCGCACAAAAGAAGTCAAAGTGGCCGTAGGAAGTCTGGGCTTCCTCAAAGAGTTCAAGATCTTCGCCAGCACTGAGGGAAGCTACATAGAGCAGGAGATCATAGAAAGCGGTGGTGGGCTGGAAGCTACCGCCGTAAGCCCCGAAGACGTCCAGAAACGCTCTTACCCCAACTCCTTCGGACGCCACCAGGGCACAGCGGGTTGGGAATTCATTGAAGAAATGCAATTAGTGGAAAACGCTGCTCGCACTGGGGAAGAAGCAGCCCAGCTTCTATACGCTCCTCAGTGCCCGTCTATGGTAACCACTGTGATTATAGGAGGAGCCCAGCTCGCTCTGCAGGTTCACGAATCCTGCGGTCACCCTACTGAACTGGATCGGGTTTTCGGCACCGAAGCCTCCTTTGCTGGCACTAGCTTCCTCACTATTGACAAGCTGGGAACATTCCGTTATGGCTCCGAAATCGTAAACCTCACGGCCGATGCTACTATCCCCGGAGCACTGGGCACTTTCGGCTATGACGATGAGGGCATCCCAGCCCAACGCACTTACTTGGTTAAAGACGGGATTTTCGTTGGCTATCTTATGAGCAGGGAAACCGCTTGGCGCTTGGGCTTGAGATCTAACGGCTGTATGAGAGCCGACGGCTGGAACCGCATCCCCTTAATCAGAATGACTAACATCAACCTGGAGCCAGGCGAGTGGGATTTGGAAGACCTCATTGCCGATACCGAGGAGGGAATCTACATGGAAACCAACAAATCCTGGAGCATTGACGACAAGCGCCTAAATTTCCAGTTTGGGACGGAAATTGCTTACGAAATCAAGAAGGGCAAGCTGGGGAGGCTATTCAAAAACGCCACTTACACAGGCATAACCCCCCAGTTCTGGCAGAGTTGCGACGCTATCTGCAACGCCAAATACTGGAAAGTCTGGGGAACTCCTAACTGCGGTAAAGGCGAGCCCCTGCAGATAGCTCGTGTCGGGCATGGAACAGCCCCTGCCCGCTTCCGCAATGTCAGAGTGGGGGTTATGAGAGAGTAGTTGTCATCAATGAAGTCCTGCTGTGGATGGAAAGGGGGTAAGGGGGCTTGCCTTGCCCCCTTTTTTAACTCCCTGAACCCAGGTGGAGGATGTAAAGGTGAGGATTTTAAGAGCTGCATTGAGTTTTTCCCTGCTGGTAGGCGGTCTTTACCTTTTCGTCACAGGCCTCTGGGCTGATGCTCTTGACCTCAACCGCTCGGTGTACCACCGATATGGGGGTCTGATCGTGACCATAATCGCTGCAGTTCATGTCTGGCTCAACCGCAGAGCTCTGTTTTCATACTTCCGGGCTTTACCTACCGTTAGCACGGAGAAACCCCTGTCTGCCCCTCCTACAGAAAGGCTTTCCCGCCGCACTTTCCTTGTTACTACTGCTGCCGCAGCAAGCAGTTTCATCCTGGGATACTTCTGGCCCCGCCGCGTCCCGGAAATCGGCCCTTATACTGATATAGGCGAATTCTACCACCAATGGAGCAAGCCTGGATTTCAAAGAATGGTAGGTCATCTTGTCCAGTGGGGTTGGCCTGCTCCTCCTTTCAAGGAGTATACAGAAGCCCTCTCTATCCCGCTGCCCAAGCCTCGGCCCCTGGGGAAGGTGACGGTAGAAGAGGCTCTGCAGAAAAGGCGCTCTATCAGAGATTATTCCGACGAACCCCTTTCTCTTGAGGAGCTATCCCTCTTACTCCATTTGACCGATGGAATAACCCTTTGGCGCTACGGTATAGGTTTCAGGACGGCACCCTCGGCAGGAGCTCTCTACCCTATCGAAATTTACCTCGTGGTCAACCGGGTAAAGGGACTGAAACCGGGGATCTATCACTACCGGGTGCGGACGCATTCCCTTGAACTCATTAAGGAGGGGAACTTCGGGCAGGAGATGGTACACGCCTGCGTTGGACAGGAAATGCCGGGAACCGCTGCTATAACCTTCATTCTCACGGCTGTCTTCCAGAGGATTCGGTGGAAGTACCGAGAGAGGGCCTACCGCTATATCCTTCTGGAGGGGGGCCACATCGGGCAAAACATCTACCTTGGAGCTACAGCTATGGGTCTGGGGGCATGTGCTATCGGTGCTTTCCTTGATGACTCCATAAACAACTTAATAGGAGTAGATGGCCAGGAAGAGGCTGTAATTTACGTTCTCACCGTGGGAAAAACCGCGAAAACATGAACAACTCACGATATCAGGCTTTCATCCCGGCCCAGGCAGATTCCCCTTTGTGCTCTCCACCGCTACTCCAGCAGCTCAAGCTTGGCAATTCTCGCCAAGAAACGCTTTAGCCCTTTTCCTGGGAAGGCCACTGTCACTTCCTCTTCTCCATCTTTCACCACACTTTCCACTACAACCCCTTTCCCGAAGACTGGATGGCGAACTTTGTCCCCGAGCTTAAAGGTGGTGGAAACAACCTGGGTGGGGACCTCTTTCCTCTCCTCCAGGTCGAGGTCCTCGCTATAGTACCGCAGTAAGTAAGAGGGGATCTCCTGGATAAAGCGGGACGGTTCCGAAGGGGAAGAACCCCGGTAGGGTGAACGCCGGAACGTGTAAACGAGGTAGACTCTGTCCTTAGCCCTTGTTATCCCCACGTAGCAGAGCCTTCGCTCCTCCATCATCTCTTCTATGTCGCCGTAGGAGCGGACGTGGGGGAAGAGGCCTTCCTCCATCCCAATTATGAAGACTACCGGGAATTCCAGCCCCTTAGCCATGTGGAGAGTGAGGAGAACTGGGACCTCCGTCTTTTCCTCCAGGTTGTCCACATCCGATACCAGCGTTACTCCTTCCAGGAAAGCCGCCAATCCATCACGGGGAGGGAAAGTAGAGTATTCCTCTGCGGCTCTTCTCAGTTCCTGAACGTTCTCCCATCGCTCTTCACCCTCCACCGATCCATCCCGAAGGTAATCCTCGTAGCCGGTCCTCTCCAAGACATAATCCAGCAAACTGAGGATATTCCTCTCATCGGCAGCCCTGGACAGATCCTCAAGGAGTTCCAGGAAAGCTGTGAGGGCCTTGGAAATCTGGGACGAAAAGCCGAGGTGCTTGGGGTCATCCCGGACAAGCTTTAGGACTTCATATAGGTGCAGGGCTTTGGAGAAGGCAATGTTCTGGAGGGTCTTCACCGTTTGAGGGCCGATTCCCCTCGGAGGGACATTTATTATCCGCTGCAAGCTTATGTCATCCATAGGGTTGAGGATGAGACGGAGGTAGGCGAGTACATCCTTTATCTCTTTCCTCTCGTAAAAGCGGATTGCACCCACCAGTTTATATGGCATATTGTGGCGGACAAAAGCCTCTTCCACGATGCGGGACTGAGCATTGGTCCGGTACATTACCGCAAAATCCCCAGGGCCGTAGAGCTTCTTAGAGATGAGGCGCTTTATTTCCCGCACCACGAATTCTCCTTCCTCGGCTTCATCGTATGCTTCGTATAGGATTATGGGAAGACCTTTCCCCCTTTCGGTGTAGAGCCTCTTAGGGGTGCGGTGAGGATTGTGGGATATTATGCTCTGGGCAGCATCCAGGATGTTCTGGGTTGAGCGGTAATTCTTCTCCAAAAGGATTACCTTGGCTTCGGGGAAATCCTGCCGAAAGCGCAGCACATTCCGCCAGTCGGCTCCGCGGAAGCGGTATATGGACTGGTCCTCGTCCCCAACGGCGAAAAGGTTGCGGTGTATCTTAACCAACTCCCGAAGAATCTCGTACTGGGCCATGTTAGTGTCCTGAAATTCATCCACCATTATCTGGAGGAAACGCCGCCTGTACTTTTCCAGAACCTGAGGCGCCTCCTTCCACAGCCTGAGCACCTCAAGGAGCAGGTCATCAAAATCCAGAGCATTGTGGCTCCTGAGGACCTCTTGGTAGCGCTCGTAGACCCGGCGCATGACCTCTTCCCAGTAGGTGGAGGGATTGAAATCAGAGGGGAAGATCATCTCCGCTTTAAGGCGGGATATGGCCTGTAGGAGAGCAGGGGGCCGGTAAAGCTTCTCGTTCAGATTGAGCTCGCGCACAACCTGGCGCACCGCACTGAGCTGGTCTTCTTCGTCGTAGATGACAAAGGAAGAAGGTAAGCCTATGGCCTCCCCCTCCCGGCGGAGAATGCGGGCACAGATGGCGTGGAATGTCCCAACCGTTATTTGCTCAATTCTCTCCCCCAGAAGCCTGTAGAGGCGTTCCTTCATTTCCCTGGCCGCTTTATTAGTGAAGGTTACGGCCATGATAGAATAAGGGGAAAGACCGCATACTCGGATAAGGTAAGCAACCCGATGGGCCAAGACCTTTGTCTTACCGCTTCCAGGCCCAGCAAGAACCAACACTGGCCCTTCTATCGTTTCAACGGCTTTCCTTTGGGCTTCGTTTAGACCTTCTAAAATGTCCATGTTGACTTGCTTCCTCAGCGGCGGATGATCGTGCACCTTTCGGGCAATTTGCCCATCAGGGCATCCCTCAGGGCCCCTGGCTCCTTCCCCGACATAATCACCACTTTCAGACGTGGGAGCCTTTCTACAAGGCCCAGCATGAGCTTGACTTTCTCCTCCATACCTCCGGTCACGTCAACGCCGTAAGAACTCCCCAGAGAACCCCAGATTTTCCCCCAATCGGATGGCGTAAGCTCCGATACAAGTTTTGCGTCCGGGTCCTTGAGGGGGTCGGAGGTGAAGACCCCTTCCACTTTGCCCACGAGGAGGATCATGGAGGGGCGAAGTCTGGGAGCCAAGTAGAAGAAAAGCTCATCGGTGGAAACGATGGTGGAACCCCGGACCTGGTCAAAGGCTACGTCTCCGTAGATGACCGGAACAAGGCCCCTCTCCAGTGCTCTCTTTATCTGGCGCCACTCCCAACGGACTATACTCCCGTTGCTGCAGAGCACCGATGCCGAAGGCTGCATTGGGAAGGCCTTTATGCCTGCGGAAAGCAAGGCCTCGGTCAAAAGACGGTTCAAGCGTGCAGCAGCGGCAGCCGTTTCAGCGAACCCCATCCATCCCTCAGGGCCTTTTACCCCATCCCTTACACCGTAGCGCTTTCCAGGGAAGTGCCCAAAGGACCCGCTCCCGTGCCCCACCACCAGCTTGAGGTCCGGAAGATTTTCCATCGCCTCTTTCATTTCCCTGGCAAGTCTTTCGATCACTTCCGCTTTCGCCGTAGCCTCGCGGGTCTTATCGGTTATCAGAGAGCCCCCCAGCTTCACCAGCACGAGCTTTCCGGACCCTAACCTCATTACCGTCCACCTCCACAAAGTCACCCGTGGAGATCTTTTCCCAAGGGACGAGGTCCACCATAGGTATTTCGGCTATTACGGCACCCACTGCTACCACCGGATCGGCCTGGGCGTTAACGATAGCGGCAGGAGCAAGTCCCCTCTGCTTTAGGCGATAGATTATGTAAGAGCCCACGGTGCTCCCCTTACCCGTGGGGAAGACCAAGATTTTTCCCACTATTTTCTGCCCTTCCAGGGGATGCCCTTTCTCTATTACAACGCCCGTTTCCGGGTCTATCCCCCCGAAAAAGCTTATAGCTTCGGGTGATACGATGGCCTCTCCCGCGGCTTTTCCAGCCTTTATCATCCTGCCTCTGAAGATTAAGACCTCACCCTCCTCTGACCCAGGGTGGCCTATCGTCACTTTCATCCTCCGGGAAATAAGGCTTTATGTCAAGGATTGGAGTGCCGTTGTAAGCATCCAAGCCTTTTACTACCAGACGGTTCCCTTCCCTTTGCAGAAGTTCTACCACAGTAACTCCGATGCGGTTGGGGCGGGTGGGAGACCTGGTGCTGAAAACCCCTCGCAGCGGCCTTGATGGGTCGCCCCGAGGGTGCACCTTGAGGAGGGT
>JBHOQL010000082.1:0-3515 GCA_042408195.1 Anaerolineae bacterium | reverse complement strand
GATGGAGACGCCAAATTTGGGTTTGTTTACCTGTGCGTTGGCTTTAGTTGGTTCGATAAAGCTTTTGAGGAACAAAGTGGCTTCGAAAAGCCCTCTTTTTTTAGCAGTAATCGGTTTACTTTTAGGCCTCGGACCGTTTCTTAAATGGGATGGGGAAGTCGTGCAATTAAGCCTTTTTCGCCCTCTAAATTTGTTTATATGGCATTTGGGATATACGCTGAAACCTCAATTGTTCAAGGTTCCATGGCCTGATTTAAATTTTGAGAACGGTATTCCTTTGCCAGGTTTTGTGCTGACAGCAATCATTCCTTTCTGGGAGCTCGGTCGCGTTGTTTCCCGTTACGCTTTCGTTGGAGGGTTAGGACTCCTAATTTTAGCTGGGGTAGCGTTAAAGCATTTCCCCCATAAACTCCGTTATATTGCAGTGATTTTATGGTTGATTGAAACATTGCCCAATCCTACCGGCGAAGTTCCTCTTCCTCTTAACCTCCATCCTGCTTACGTCTGGATAGCTGAACAGAGTCTTGAACCAGGTAAGGGTATTGTTGACATCGCTTTTCCCACCCTTACGCTTAGACCGGAAAATTTCTGGGCAACTCTATTGCACAAGAGGCCTACAGCTTCAGGCTCTGGCTCCTCATTTCCGGAGCACTTCTTTGCATTATGGGCTCATCTTTTACAAAATAGAGACGCTTTGGCCCGGCCTGAAATCGGTATCTTGCTCCATCAGTACCGCATAAAATATCTGCTTCTCCATTTCTTATACGGCGGTGAAAGAGAAATGTGGGAAATGATAAAAGCTAATCCAGTTTTTACTCCGATAGATTGCTTTAAGCCCTTAAAGGAAATTACGCCCTGGCACTACGAAATTTGCGTAGCTGAGGTAAAAGGTGGGGAAGAGCCAGTGAATCTCGTGTTGTTGGACGGGTGGTCGGGGAAGGAGGAATGGGGAGTTTGGGGTGAGGGATTGGTTTCAAGAGCGCAGTGGCTTGCTTTAAGTCCACAAACGCATACACTACAGTTAAAGGCTTTCCCACTATGCGTTCCGGACAGACGGCAACGTATCACGATAAAGTTGAACGGCAAAGAGGTTGCTTCATATAAGTGGGAAGATTGTGAGCTCTGGGAGGGTGAGATCGTACTTCCGGCTTACATGGTCAAACGTGGTTGGAACGAATTAACTTTTGAATATGCCTATGCACTCAGGCCCACCGAAGTTACTGGAGAGGGAAACCAAGACGGAAGATCTTTATCCGTTGGCTTTGTGGAAGCGAGGGTGCATAAATGAAAAGGCATGCATTGATAGGTATTGTTCTATTTATTCTGGCCCTTTACTTGTGGAGTTACAAGGGTACTTCCCATTCGCCTGATGAATGGTTCTTCATAGATGCAATGAACCAAGCCCTGCGTTCCGGGTTTCAGGCCCTTCCAATCGGCCATATACAATACTTGGGCTTATATGCATTGGGCGTGCCTTTGATAGTAATTAGTCAACTTGTAGAGACATTTGGCACTTATCAGCTCCTGCTTTTTCTGAACGCTTTTGCCACTGCTATTACTGTGGGCGTCATTATGCTTTTGCTCTTGGAACTGGGTTACCGCACCGAAATAGCCGCAACTGTGGCTATAGTTTACGGTGCTGGTACCCTCGCCTGGCCCTACAGTGTCTATATGCTGAGAGAACCCCTTGCAGCCATGGGGCTTTCACTGGCGTCCTTTATGCTCATAGCCTATCATAAAAGAGGGGGTGCTGAAAAGCTCCTTGGCTGGCTTCTAATCGTATGGCGATGAGGATTTCGGTGGGGGTAGTGGGTTCATTGAAGCCTTCAATCTATTGCGTCAGGAATATAATTCAGGCGATAAGCTCATTATATACATGTGGGGTGAGCCCCCTTGGGCTTATATACCCCGCGTAGCGATGCTAAATTACTGCAAAGGGCTCTGTCCTCCCCACGTGGTTATAATAAAAGAGCAGTTTATAGACGGCCACCCTGAATGGAAAACGACTTTGAGGCAATTAATAGGCTCTGCTGAAAATGTCTGGGTAGTTATGCAAGGGCTTGCGGAAACTTCTCCTGAGCGTTGGGTGGAATTTGCACTGGCCCAGCAATTCTATTTTGCCGAGAACAAGTGGACTGGTCTCTCTGTCAGGGTGGTGAAGTTCAAAAGGGGAGGCGAAAGGGTGATAGCAATGGAAGAAGCGGATGAACAATTTGGCCTAAAGGGATACTGTGTAAAGGTTCACGGTTCAACATTGAATCCATCTGATTTTCTGTATGTTGATTTAAAATGGGAACTACCTCTGGCACTTTCAGATAGATGGAAGACTTCTCTGCAATTGCTGGGTAAAGCAGGCGCTTTGGTGCGCCAACTTGATTATCCGATTGCGTTTTTATTGGAACCAGAAGCGGCTAGAATAGACAATTTGTTCACGGCTAGGTATGCCTTGAGATTGCCTTCAGATCCTGGGGAGTATGAATTGATCCTGATAGTTTATAATGACCAAGGCCGCTTAACTTTTGGGGATGGTTCAGAATACAAAAAATTAGCCCATATAAAGGTTATAAAGGTGCCATGAGCGGACTTAACCCTCAACCTGGGAAAAGGTGGAACTATTTAACTGATATAGTGCTGATCGCATTGGTGACATCTGCTGGGGCCTTCTTCAGGTTGTGGAAGATAAGCTCCTTACCTCCTGGCCTAAGCAGCGATGAGGCCGCCTGGGGGTATATTACGCTCAATATTCTTAACGGGCATGTTTATCAGGTTTCAGAGCTCGGCACTCTTTTTTCTCATTTTGCCGCTCTGCCTATGTTGATAATAGGTAGTTCTCCTGTGGCACTGCGGGTGGGGGCTGCTCTGAGTGGCATAATGACTATCCCATTGGATATATTTATGGGTCTATGAAGCCTTCCGCAAGCGTTTTATGGCCTTTGTAGCCTCTGGACTTTATACAGTAACATTTGCTTGTGTCCATATAAATCGCTTGGCTTTTCCGCCCAACCTTTGCCTTTTGTTCAAGCGCTTGCCTGGTTTACCTTTTGGCGTGGGCTTAACAAGGGAGCGAAGTGGGCTTTTGTTTGCAGTGGGATTGTGCTTGGCTTGAGCTTGTATTGTTATCAAGCCTCTTTTGCCCTCATTTTCGCCATGGCCGTTTTCTGGGCGGGTTTACTCTGGAAGGAACGCAGGGCAGAAAGAACAAAAATGGCTATTCTCTTCTGGTCAGGTTTTGTTATAATTTCCCTACCTTTTGTAGTGAAATTTCTTCCCCATTTCGATAACTATTTGGAATCTGCTAATTTCACAAATCAGCTCATCTTTAATCCAGAGGTACACCAAGGGCAACTCCTGGAGCTTTTGATCAGACAAACAGTGGAGCATTTGGCTGTTCCGGGGTTCAAAGGTGATGGGAGATGGCGGCACAACCTTCCGAACAGGCCCTTTTTTGATATTACCATGACCATATTTTTCTGGGTGGGTACGGTTATTGCTCTAACGCGCATTCGTATGGCCTC
>JBHOQL010000068.1:0-3814 GCA_042408195.1 Anaerolineae bacterium | reverse complement strand
CACATTTTGAAATTAAAACCATGGGTTACTTAGAAGTGATTTTGGCTCAGATCGGAGAGAACCTATGATGCAGATTCCCATGTCCTCTCCTGACATCACTGCCGCCGAGGTCGAGGCGGTGATTAGGGTGCTTCAGAGTCCCCACCTTAGTCTCATGATTGCATTATTGAGGAATTTTGTGATATCAATCCGGGCGTGCATATTTCCGGCAATGTCCATATAAAGTCTGGGTGTGACATTAGCACAGGTGCCGTGATCATTCAGGAGGTGACTATTGGGGAATGGTCAATAATCGGAGCGGGAGCAGTAGTGATAGATAATATTCCCGCGAACGTAACTGCCGTAAGTGTTCCAGCAAAAGTGATCAAAATGCGAGAGGAGGGGTGGCATGAGCGATAAGCCAGCAATCCTGGGCGGTGAACCGCTATTTTCAGAGCGGTTGCCAATTGTTCAGCCTACATTGCCTGATTACGAAACCATTGCTCTGCAGGTCAAAGAAATTCTTCAAACAGGTATACTGACCAAGGGCAAATATTTGCAACAATTTGAGGAGCGGTTGGCTGAATATCTGGGTGTCAGGCACGCTGTTTGCGTCTCCAGTTGCACCTTGGGGCTGGCGCTTACCTATCAGGGGTTAGGGCTTAGGGGTGAAGTCATTGTTCCCTCATTTACCTTCATGGCTACTGTTCACCCTTTGGTCTGGGTGGGCGCCCAGCCCGTTTTTGTAGATATTGATCCATATACCTGGAATATAGATCCGGCCAAGGTGGAGGAGGCTATTACCCCTCACACAACAGGGATCGTAGCTGTTCACAACTTTGGCAATCCCGCTGATGTAGAGGCTCTGGAAGATATTGCCCATCGGTATCGTCTCAAACTGATTTTTGATGCCGCCCACGGTTTTGGTGCTCTTTATCGAGGCAAGCCGGTAGGCCGTTATGGGGACGCAGAGGTTTTCTCCCTCTCTCCCACCAAACTGCTCGTAGCCGGCGAGGGCGGTGTTGTGGCCACGAACAATGATGCCCTGGCCGAGCATATCCGGATCGGTCGTGAGTATGGGAACGACGGCCATTACGGCAGCAACTTTCCCGGACTCAATGCTCGCATGCCGGAGTTCAACGCCATCCTGGGCCTTAAGAGCCTGGAGATGCTGGAAGAGAATGCCGAACGACGCAACCAGTTGGTGAAGCGATTCCGCCAGCGACTTGAACGAATTCCGGGGATCACTTTCCAACTCATTCGCCCGGGCAACCGTTGTTCCTATAAGGATCTTTCGGTGCTGATAGACGAAAACAAATTTGGTTTGACCAGGGATCAACTGGCCTATGCATTGTGGGCGGAGAATATAGACACCCGTAAGTACCATGATCCGCCAGTCCATGTCCATCAGACCTATCGTCATCTCAGGAAACAGTGTGAGGGTCGCTTGCCAGTTACCGAACAGGTGGCACCTCGCAGCCTTAGCTTGCCTATCTATTCCCATATGGATGAGGCCGTGGTAGATGGTATCTGCTACGCTATTGAGCGTATTTATGCCCATGCCGAGGATGTGCGCGCAGTTTTTGAGAAAAGGGTGACGCGATGAAACTGCCTGCTCGTCTGACCCTGGAGATGGCTGAGCGTATCATCGCCGATGCGGTGATGGTCAATCTGGCCCTGATCACCGCTTTTACGCTGCGCTTTCTCTCGTTTTTTGTTTTCAGAGGGGAAGCAGGAGCATCGCTCCCTTACCCGGACCTTTTCCAGAACTTTGTACGGGCCTATCAAAACCTGTTTTGGCTCCTGACATTGATCTGCCTGGTCGTTTTCTACCTCAGCGGTTTTTATACCTACGGCCGCGCCTACCGCAGCCGGTACAAGGCTTTCATGGTCTTTCAGGCGGTTTCATTATCTTACTTGATTTTCGGGTTTCTCACTTATTTCATCGGAGGCCTGGCCCCTTTTCCGCGCAGCGTGTTGATTCTGGCATGGTTGCTCACTCTGGTCCTAGTTGGAGGGCTTCGGATCGGGGCAGCCCTCTGGCGGCGCACCGTCTGGGCAGAGGCGAAAATCTGGGGGCGGCCCCCAAAGCAGGCCATTCGCAGTGTTCTGGTTATCGGTGGGGCCGGTTACATCGGCTCAGTTCTGGTCCGGAAATTGCTGGAGCGAGGATACCATGTCACCGTTTTAGACGCACTCCTTTACGGTGATGAGAGTATCCGCAACCTGTATGGTCACGACAGATTTGAATTCATCCATGGTGATATCCGTGACGTGGAAGCAGTGGTTAGAGCCATGCAGGATATAGACGCGGTAGTGCACCTGGCCGCAATCGTGGGCGATCCTGCCTGTGCACTGAATGAAAGCCTTACCTTAGAAATCAACCTGGCGGCCACCCGGATGATCGCTGAGGTGGCCCGGGGTTTTGGAGTCCAGCGGTTTATCTTCGCTTCCACCTGCAGCGTATATGGTGCCAGCGATCAGATTCTGGACGAACATTCGGCGCTTAATCCTCTCTCTCTATATGCTCGCACCAAGATAGACTCCGAGCGCGTGCTTTTGGCCTTAAGTGATGACCGATTCGCGCCGGTTATCCTGCGTTTTGCTACCGTCTACGGCCTCTCGCCGCGCCCGCGCTTTGATCTGGTGATCAACCTGCTGGCGGCAAAGGCCGTCTGCGAAAAACGCATCACCATCTTTGGCGGCGATCAATGGCGCCCCTTTGTCCACGTGGACGATGCGGCTGAGGCGATCGTAAAATGTCTGGAGGCTCCCCTCTCCGTTGTAAAAGGCCAGATTTTTAACGTCGGTTCTGACGAACAGAATTACCAGATTGCTCAATTGGGCGACATAATTAAAGAACTTTTGCCGGAGGTAGAAGTTGTTCACCAGGGCGAAGATGTGGATAAGCGCAACTACCGCATTTCTTTTGCCAAAATACGCAAGTATCTGGGCTTTGTGCCTCGCCGAACTGTTGCCGATGGGATTCTGGAGATCAAGACTGCTATAGAAGATGGTCGCATTCAGGACTATCGCGATCCTCGTTATAGCAACTACAAGACCCTTTCGGAGGGGAATGCCGATCTGATTCGGCCGCGCCGCATCACGCCCCTCTATGCCAGTGACCTAAAAGAAGCCGATATATCCGCCATTGTATAACTTTAAGATCAGCCGCATCCTGCGCAAGACCCATATAGACGAGTTCCCTCAGTTTATCAACATCCTCAAGGGGGAGATGAGCGCGGTGGGTCCCCGGCCGGAGCGGCCGGAGTTCGTGGAGGAACTGGCCCGGGAGATCCCCTTCTACCGAGTGCGCCACGCCGTCCGGCCTGGCATGGCCGGATGGGCGCTGGTCAAATACGGCTACGCGTCCTCCAAAGAGGACACTGTCATCAAACTCCAGTATGACCTCTACTACATCAAGCACTGGTCCCTCTGGCTGGATCTGGTGGTTTTGCTCAAGACGGTCTTAGATATGCTGACCTTGCGAGGGAGGGCGTAGTATCTTGGCAATAGGCGGCGGTACAACAGAATAAAGGCTGAAAGGTAGCTAAAAGTTGCCGCTTCAAAAAGGGTCGTTCTTTTTGGCTCATATGCTTGGGGGAATCGCACCGTTTCTTGCAATATTGAGTTACTGGTAGTTTACGCTGAGCTACCGAGGGATGAGGCCTCCGCTCTTATGGCTAAGACCTCGTGCCTTTACGACCTGCAGCCTCGTGTTTTCAGCGGAAGCGAGTTTCACAAAGTTGAACGTATTTAAGAGAAGATGTTGACAGGAGGTGCGGAACTTTGGCCTTGAAAGCATCCAGGGGATGAAGAGTATAGTTCCCCGGCT
>JBHOQL010000059.1:0-9056 GCA_042408195.1 Anaerolineae bacterium | reverse complement strand
GCTGCAAAAGAGGTAAGCCTTGTTTCAAAGATGGCTCTGCGGTAATGATCTAACTTAAACCAATTGACCTCCAAGGCATAGTCCAAGAAAAAGAGCAGAATGCTCATTAAAAGCAGGGCGAAGAGTAGGCCAAAGACCATTCCGCCTGTTCTATCGGCCAAGCTCAGGTATCGCCTTTGGGGAGGCCTGAGGAGGTCCAGGGCTATGTAGAGAAAGACGAAGAACAAGGCGATCAAGAGCAGGGCAAAAATGGTTATCTCCATAAAAGGTAGTGGAAGGCGGAAACGTAATGCGAGCCATTTAGCAGGTTTCTGGAAGAGCAGAGTAGTCGTAACAGTAGCGAGGTATAGGCAAAGGAAGTCAATGATTTCCCTTAGGATTCCTCGGTTAAAACCCCAGAAAGCTCCTGCTCCAAGCCCAAGGATTATCAGTCCATCAAGCGCATTGAAGATCATAGCTCAGTATTCCTTAGCCTTCTCTTCACCCCTCAGAACTCTTAAAGCTCCTTGGGCCATGGCCAGCATTTCATCTTCGCCCGGGTAAACCATTACAGGAGCGATCCATCCCACTCTTTCCTTGATCCAGCCGACAAGCATTTCAGAGCGGGCGAGGCCTCCAGTGAGCACTATGGCATCAACCTCTCCTTTCAGGACTGTAGCCATTGCCCCTATTTCTTTGGCAATCTGATAGGCCATGGCTTCATAGACAAGGCGGGCACGTTCATCGCCCTGGGCTATGCGCCTCTCCACTTCCCTGGCGTCATTGGTCCCCAAGTGGGCCAGGAGCCCTCCTTTCCTGGTTATTTTCGTAATCATCTCCTCGTAAGTGTAGCGCGTTTTATCGTATGGCGGCACCGAGTAGCACATTCTCACCAGATCGCCAACGGGCAACCCTCCAGCCCTTTCCGGGGAAAAGGGACCTGTTCCGTCCAGAGCTTGGTTCACATCCACCATTCTACCCTTGCGGTGAGCAGAAACGGAAATTCCTCCACCCATGTGGACTATGACCATGTTGAGTTCGTGATAGTTTTTTCCAAGGTCTTTGGCCGCTTTACGGCCTGTAGCTTTGAGGTTAAGGGCATGGGAAAGACTTTTGCGCTCTATTTCCGGAAGGCCAGAAATCCGGGCTATATCGTCAAATTCATCAACGCATACCGGATCCACCACGAAAGCAGGCACTCCAGCCTTCTTAGCTATCTCGTAGGCTATTAAAGCACCCAGATTGGAGGCGTGCTCCCTTTCCTTGGGAGCCATAAGGTCGTCCAGCATTTTCTGGTTCACAAGGTAGGTCCCACTTTCTAGGGGACGCATCAGTCCACCTCTGCCCACTACTGCGTGCAGGGAAGAGATGTCAATGCCGTTCTTCTCCAAGAAATTTAACACTGCATCCCGGCGCAGAGGGTATTGCTCCACGATCCTTTTGTATTGCAATAATTCTTCGGGTTTGTGCTGGATTTCTTCTCGCAGGGTGCAATTTTCATCCTCAAAGAGCGCAATCTTAGTGGAGGTAGAACCTGGGTTTATGGTCAGAATGCGGATCATGGATCACCCCTCCATCGTAAAGATTATTTTACCCAAGGTTTGGCGGAGGATTTCCGGGCTCACCGGTTCCATAAGGTGGATTCCAGCTGTTGACCTCAGGAGACGGGTTAGGTCAGGAGGCAATGCGCTTTCCATGATGAATACAAATTTCTTAGCAAATCCGGGCTCTGTGTTTGTGAGCTGGTTGTAAAAATCAATGCAATCCGAAAAATCTGCACCTACAATGCAGACGACGGCTGAAGGCTGCTCATCTCTGGCCAACTTTAAGGCTTCCTCAGGACTGTAAGTTTTAATGCAGCGGTAACCCCAAGAAGAGATGGATTTTTCCAGTTCCATAGCGCGAAGTCCTTTGCCCAGAAGCAGCACAACTGGGTTTTGGTTTTTGGCCAATTCTTCTATGATCCCTCGGGTCCAGTCAGGCTCTGGGGTGATTACGGGCAGTTCTACAGTAAACCGCACCCCCCCTTTGGGCAAATTTTCGGCCGAGATGGAGCCACCGTGCCGTACTATTACGCTATATGCTATTGAGAGGCCAAGCCCCTCCCGTCCTTCTTTAGCGCTCACAAAAGGACTAAAGATATGGGGAAGTACGTCCTCGGGTATGGGGGGACCGTTGTTTGTGAATTCAATCAGGATCGTGGGAGTGGGCGTCTCTTGTTTCGCTGTGCGAACTGCAAGTCTTCCCCCGCCCTGAGACTCGAGGGCCTCACGGGCATTGATTATGATCTGTTCAAAGGCTTGTTGGAGCTGATAAGGATCTCCTCCTGTTTTCGGGAGGTCAGGAGCGAGCTCCTTGAGGACTTCCACTTTGCTGGCCCTCAACTCAGAGTGGTGGAAGGCCAAGATTTGTTCCAGAATCTGGTTGATGTTCACTTCATATCTCGGGGCCGGCTTTTGTTCGGCGAAATAGGCTATTGTTTTAACTATGCTTGCTGCTTTGCGAGCGTGGAGCTCCATTTCCTTCAGGGCCTCTTTTACTTTATCAGGCAGGGGTTCTGTCTGGAGCAGTGAGGTGTATCCTAAGATTACAGCTAAAGGATTATTGAGCTCGTGGGCCAAGCCTGAAGCCATTTTGCCCAAAGAAGCCAGGGTATGGGTTTGAAGGAGGCGGTTCTGAAGGGCTATTTCGTCCGTTGTGTCTTCGAAAATGACCACGGTTTTTTCCAAAAGTCCGTCCTTGCCTTTTATCGGATAATGTACTATGCGGTAGGTTCTGTCTTTGAAGGTCAAGCTGATTTCTTTACCCCTGGGCACCTTTTGCTTGTTGACCTGAGGGTGGATCTCCGAAAGGGTTGGGAAAACTTCGTAAGCGCTGCGGCCTATCAATTCCCGAGCGGTGAGGCCTATCATTTTGCTGAAAGCTTCATTGGCCCGCAAGATGCGGAAATCGGTATCCACTAGGATAATTCCTTCCCGTATTCCATTGAAAGTTGTTTCCCACTCCTCGCTCGTTTTCCTTACCTCCTGGAAAAGGAGGGCGTTGTTTATGGCCACTGCTGCCTGGTCGGCAAGGGTGCGAGCAAGGGAAATTTCCATGGGAGAAAACTGACGGGGTTCGTTGAAGAATACGGTCATATTCCCTAACAATTTACCCCTGTGGAAAAGGGGTAGGTAGAGGGCCGAGCTTACGCCCTCGTCCACAGCAGCTCCGCGGATGTGAAGAAAAAGAGGATTTTTCAGAACATCGTTCACTACCAGTGGAGGCGGGGCTTCCGTCATTTCCGGTGGCCATATCTGGAGTGATTCCAATAGGGAAATGAACGAAGGGGATAACCCTTCGCTGACTACACATTTGAGCTTTTTGTTTTCATCGAAGAGGAACACAGCACTTCGGTCAGCATCCATCAGCCCTATGGTCAATCCAGCCAGGAGGGAAAGCATTCTTTCAAGGTCAAGATAGGAGTTGAGCACTTTTACAGAATCCTGGAGGGAAACGAGCTGGTGGTAGCGAGTTTGGATTTCCTGGTAGAGATGGGCATTTTGGATAGCCACAGTCAACTGGTGAGCTACTGATTGGACAAGTTCTATTTCTGCGGCTGTAAAAGCTTGTTTTTCCCCACCGGCTTCAAGTCCTATGGAGCCGATGACGCTTTCCTGAAGTATCAATGGAACAAGGAGGATCGAACGGATACCAGCCATGGATAGAAATTTGCGCATCGGTTCGAGAAGGGGTTCAGTTTCCACATCGGAGATAGCAATGGGTTTACGGGTTTCCAGAAGGTGGGATAAAACCGGATAAGTCTTGAGGTCAAACTTAAGCCCTATGGAATTGCGGACCGGAAATTCCGCTTCTATGGTCCCTTCCATTTTGTCCAGGTCAAAGAGTATAACGGCGCAGTGCTCCACTCCCAGTGTTTCTACAAGTTTGAAGGCGGCCGTGTTCATGATTTTCTTGGTATCAAAAGAAGATGCTGCCAGGGATGCGATTTCTTGTATCAGAGTCCTGTAAGTTATTTCCTGAGTTAAGCCTTGGAGCTGGGCTTTAAGGCCACGGCGCAATTTTACGTTTTCCAGTGCTACTGAAGCCTGCTCAGCAAGGGCTACCATAAGTTCGCGTTCTTCGGGGGAGAAGCCTTTCTGCTTTTCTTTTGCGCCGACCAGAACTCCGAAAACTTTACCAGCCGTGTGAATGGGGACGAGAACGCAGCTTCCGGCCTCAGGGCAAATCTTACGGCTTTGACTATCCTCCTGGGCATTGGGGAGGTATACCGCCTCGCCAGTGCGGGCTATGTGGGAGAGCAATCCCTCAGAGTAGAAATCCAGCTCTCTTTCAGTTTCGCTTACCAGTTCAACCAAGGTGCCTTTGGCTTCGTCCAGAAGCCAGAGGCTGGAGGAAGAAACTCCAACAATATCCCTGGCTATAGTCGCGACCGTTTCAGCTATTTCCTTTTCACTTGAAAGGAGCGAAAGCTTGCGGCTCAGTTCGTAAAGGGCTTTAAGGCGTTCGCGTAGGGTCTTTTCGGTGGCCAGGCTTTTACGCACTTCCCGGCGAAGAGTAATGTTCCAGATGTAAAGAAAAAGGGAAGTCGAGAGCAGGAAAACCAGAAGGCTCGCCAGCCTGATGAGAGTTTGGGGAGATACCAGAATTGGGGGGTAAAGTTCGGGTGAAGCTCCGAACCATTTTTGATACAGAGCTGCCATTGTGCCGTTTCTCTCCAGCATCTCAAGGCCGGTGTTGAGGACGGAGAGAAGCTCTTCATCGCCTTTCCTTACGGCCATGCAATAGGGTGAAGGGAAGAGGGGAGGACCTACAGTTTTCAACCTGCCTTCGGCACCAGCTTTCTTGAGGTTAAAAAGACCAACCCATTTGTTTCCAACAAAAGCATCGGCTTGGCCTTCGAGGACAAGCTTAAGCCCTTCCTCCTGCGTTCCGACTTCTACGAGCTTGATATCTGGTATAACATTAAGGTAGTCGTGGGCCACATCTCCCTTCTGAACTGCTACCTTTAGGCCCTTGAGGTCATTTACCGAAGAAATGCCCTGGCGGTCAGCGGGGACGAAGATGGTGGAATAGCTCTGGAGGAAAGGGCGGGAGAAATCGTATATCTTGGCCCTTTCGGGAGTATAGCGCATCCCCTGAATGGCATCAGCCTGGCCTTCCTCCAGAGCTCTGCGGGCATCCTCCCAGAGCATTGGTCTAAGTTCTATCTCAACTCCCAAGTTGAGGGCAAGGGAGTAAACCATGTCCACATTGAAGCCTTTGTATTCGTTCCCTTCCAAGTATTCAAACGGTGGGAAAGCGTAATCACCAGCTATTACTATTTTCCCTTTGCGGGCAAGCCATTCTCTCTGGGAGGGAGACAGAGCAGGCCGCTGGAGGAAGGACAGGTTAAAATATACTCCCGTCCCCAGAAGGAGGGCAAGGGCGATAATTGAAACAACGAGGACTAAAGGCCTTGAAAGGAATTCCCGAATTCTACTCATCCTTCAATGTATTTGCCTATGAGCAGACTAAGCTTATCTTTTAGCTCTTTGGGGATGAGGTCTCTCTGGGTGACAATGGCATCGGCCAGGGCATGGGAGCAAGCGCAAGTCCTTTCCTCAGGAATGGTAGGGATAAGGTAGCGGAGGGCTTCCTGTGCTACTCTGACATTTGCCTCCAGGTTCCTTATCACCATTTCCGCAGTAACAGGTTCCTCGGTCTCGTGCCAAACATCGTAATCGGTAACGTGAGCCATTATGGCATAGCAGATCTCGGCTTCTCTGGCCAGCTGGGCTTCTGGAGAGGCCGTCATTCCAATAATATCAACCCCCCACTGGCGATAGATGCGGGATTCGCCCTTTGATGAGAAACGAGGGCCCTCGATCACTATGAAAGTTCCGCCTTTGTGAACCCTCGCCCCTGTCTCCTTCACTGCCCGATAGACAAGCTCTGAAAGTTCCGGGCAGAAAGGTTCAGCAAAGGATACGTGAACTACTATGCCATCTCCGAAGAAGGAATAAGCTCTTTTGCCTTTGGTATGATCAAAGAGTTGGTCCGGGATGACGATGTCCCTAGGGGCAATTTCTTCCTTCATGGAGCCGCAAGCGCTTACGGCTATGATCCTTTCAACCCCGAGGGATTTCAGAGCCCAGATGTTGGCCCGGTAGTTGACCTCGCTGGGCATTATGCGGTGGCCACGACCATGCCTTGGGAGGAAAGCGACCCTTCTACCCTCCAGTGTTCCCACGACTATAGCATCGGAGGGCTCACCGAAGGGGGTTGAAATCCTTATTTCTTCAACATCGGTAAGCCCTTCCATCTTGTAGAGGCCGCTTCCCCCAATTATCCCTATTTTGACCTTTTCCATCGGGCACCTCCAGAATTAGACTTTTCAATGCATTTCTGTCAGTAAATTTGTGAGTTTGTCAATCTCCTCTCTCGTGTTGAGCTCAGTCACACACAATAGCATGCAGTTCTTGAGGTGCGGGTAATCCCGGCCCAGGTCGTATCCTCCTATGATCTTGTGCTGGAGGAGCCTTCGGTTTATTTCCTCAGGTGGGACGGGGCAGCGCACTACGAATTCCTTGAAGAACGGCTTTTTATTGATGACTTCGTATCCAGGGACTTCACCGATGCGCTTGGCTGCATAGTGGGCCTTGTGGTAGCAGAGTTCAGCGACTTTCCTCAGACCCTCTTTGCCCATGGTGGCAAGATAAACGCCTGCTGCCAGGGCGCAGAGGGCCTGGTTAGTACAGATGTTGGAGGTAGCCTTTTCCCGGCGGATGTGCTGCTCTCTCGCAGACAGGGTCAGGACAAACCCTCGTTTCCCTTCCGTGTCCACCGTTTCGCCTACCAGGCGCCCCGGCATCCTGTGGACATACTCCATTTTGGTAGCAAAGATCCCCAAGTACGGTCCACCAAAGGCTATAGGGTTGCCTAGGGGCTGTCCCTCTCCAACCACGATGTCAGCACCGTACTGGCCAGGGGGCTTGAACAGCCCAAGGGATATCGGGTCCACTACTACTACGAATATGGCTCCAACCTCATGGATTTTATCGGCGAGGCCTTCTACCGGTTCCAGCTCGCCAAAGAAGTTGGGGTTCTGGATAATGAAACAGATGGTGTCCTCATCCAAGAGAGTGAGGAGGTCAGGGATATCGGCTTCAAGGTTTTCATCTCCCACCACGGTTATATCCATGCCCATTACGTAAGTACGGAGGACCTGACGGTATTCAGGGTGGATGGCTGGAGAAACAATGATTTTGTGGCGCTTCCGGCGGTGGATGTTGTAGGCCATTAAAGCGGCTTCAGCCATAGAGGTGGCTCCATCGTAGTGGGAAGCATTGGCTACTTCCATCCCCGTGAGCTGACAGATCATGGTCTGGTATTCAAAGATGCTCTGGAGGGTTCCCTGGCTTATTTCCGGCTGGTAAGGGGTATAAGCAGTGTAGAACTCGCCTCTGCTCAGGACGTGTTTGACAACGCTGGGGATGAAGTGATTGTAAGCTCCGGCTCCCAGAAAGCAGGTGTAGTGGTCCAGATCAGCGTTCATCTCGGCCATCTGGCGGATTTCTCGGAGGATTTCGGCCTCGGAAAGGGGTTCTGGCAGGTTGAATTTCACATATCGGACCTGAGGGGGTATATCGGAAAAGAGTTCCTCTACTCTTTCTACCCCTATGGCCCGGAGCATTTCTTCTCGCTCTTTGTCGGTAAGGGGGATATAAGGGCTTCCCATTAGTGCCCTCCTTTAGCTTCCTCTTCGGCCACGAATTTCTCATATTCTTCAGGGGTCATTAAGTTGTCCCATTCGGATAGGTTGGTGGGGCGGAAGCGAATGAGCCAGCCATCTCCATATGGGTCTTTGTTGACGAGTTCAGGGGAGGTGGATAGGGCTTCATTCACAGCGGTAATTTCCCCACTCATGGGCATGTAACAGTCGGCAGCGGCCTTTACGGATTCAATGACGCCAAAAGCCTCGCCTTGGGAGAAAGTCTCCCCTACCTCAGGCAGTTCTACATAAACTACATCGGAGAGCTGGGACTGGGCATAATCGGTTATCCCGCAGGTGGCCTCGGTGCCGTCCATACGCACCCATTCATGGCTTTTGGTATAGCGGGCTCTGGGATCAAGCTTCATCGCTTACCTCCCAAAAAGGTTTTTGGAGTCATCCCAAATTTTACCATTTAAGTGGTTCTCTGCCAAATTGTGGGAGCATCAAAGGCTGCTTTCCACGCGTTCTCGCGCAGCTTCTTAATTTGTTCCTCGCTTAAGCCTAATTCTTCCCGGGCAACTTTGTATTCGTGTTCTAAGGTTATGGCACTTATCCCGGGGTCATCGGTGTTGAGGGTAACCAGCAGGCCTCGCTCGAGGAAAAGGGGCAGGGGGTGTTCCCGGTAGGATTTTACAACCCCTGTCTGGAGGTTGCTGGTGAGGCACACCTCAATCCCTATGCCCCTTTCGGCTAGCAAGTCCATGACGGCGGGGTCTTTTGCGGCCGAGGTAGCGTGGCCTATCCTTTCGGCTCCAAGTTCTAAGACGGCTTGGCGGATGCTATCGGGACCTGTGACCTCTCCAGCGTGGACGGTAACGTGAAGACCGGCTTCTCGCGCCCTCCGGAAGTGTTTTACAAAGAGGGTGCCGGGGAAGTGGATTTCATCCCCTGCCAGGTCCACTGCTACAACCCTTTCATTGCGGCCTTTGAGGATGGCTTCAAGCTCCTTCCAACACAATTCAGGTCCGTAAGTTCTGGACAGTATCCCTATGAGCCGCACTTCAACGGGGAAATCTCTCATGCCTTGGTCTATTCCCTCGCAAACGGCTTTCACTACTCCCACGGGGTCAAGGTTATGTTCTTCAGCCATAAAGAGAGGAGAGAAGCGAAGTTCAATGTACTTGATCCCCTCCCTGAAAGCGTCTTCCACGTTTTCGTAGGCCACGCGGCGGCAAGCGTCGTAATCCACTAAAACTTTCTTCATCCATTCAAATTTGGTGAAGAAAGCCAACAGGCCTGGTTGGGGTTCTGAAACCTGGACGTAGGGACGTAGCCCCTCTACATCCCAGGCTGGTAGAGGTAATCGGTGCTTTCGACCCAG
>JBHOQL010000054.1:0-11003 GCA_042408195.1 Anaerolineae bacterium | reverse complement strand
CCAAAGCCGGTAATATGCACTAGAAGGTAAAGCCAGGGAGGAGGACAAAATGGAAGAATTGTTCAGGAAAGTGGCCTTTGAGGCTGCCATCAAGGCTGGAAATATAGCGGCTTCGGTTCTGGAAAAGCCGCGAAAAGTCCAACGAAAAGGGCCGAGGGATCTGGTTACCGATGCCGATTTCGCTGCCGAAAAGGCAATAGTTGAAGTCATTACTTCCTGGTTCCCAGACCACTCTATCTGCTCCGAGGAAAAGCCTTTTCACCAGGGCAATTCCCCATACACTTGGTATATCGATCCTCTGGACGGTACTACCAACTATTTCCACCGCCTGCCAATATTCTGCACTTCGGTGGCTTTGGCGGAGAAAGGTGAGGTGATTTTAGGGGTTGTGTATGAACCTCTGAGCAAGCGCCTCTTCTGGGCTTGGAAAGGCCAAGGCGCTTACTTGAATGATAAGCCCATCAGGGTAAGCTCCATTTCCTCTACTGAAGAAAGCCTTATAGGCTTAGACATCCCGCGCCTTCAATCTATCCGAACAGAATTCAGTGCCTTTATACCAAGACTAATTGAAAGGGTTTTTACCATAAGAGCGATGGGTTCGGCAGTATTGGGGCTGTGTTTCGTTGCAGCCGGCTGGCTTGAGGCCTATTTCCACTTTTCTCTGAAGCCATGGGACCTGGCAGCCGGTGCTCTAATAGTGGAGGAAGCTGGGGGTAAAGTCACTCAAGTGGATGGTAAGCCGTGGAATATTGAGGCCAAAGCTCTCTTGGCCTCCAATGGCCTCCTTCACGGTGAATTGCTCAAAATCTTGAGGGGCCTCAGCGGGTCTTAACCCAATCCACCTGATAGTGGCAAGCAGGAGAATCCGCTCTGTGCTCTATCATAACCTTTGGACTTAATTCTTCGCCTTTTTCGTCGACGACGACCACATACCATATTGAGGGTTCGGTGCTCAGGATAATATCGTAGTAACCCAGGTCCGGGCCGCCTTTGGAAGTAGATACCGCTTCGTAACCCCAAGGGTTAAATACCTTGACTCTGACTCCGGCCAGAAGCCCTCCTTTAGCATCTTTTATGTACCCGAAAATGCTCCCGCCGATGCAACCCCTTTCTACCGCAGGCCTTACAGGTCCTGCCAGGGTAAAAAGGTAGGGGACGGGAGTTGGAGTCGGGGTAAAATACGGGGTAGGGGTATAGGTTGGAAAAGGCGTTGGGGTAAAAGTAGGAGGGAGAGGAGTTGGAGTAAAATGAAGAGGAGTTGGCGAAGGAGTAGGGGAAGGAGTGAACGTTGGCGTTAAGATTTGGATTACTTCGGTGCGGGTGCGAATTAGGGTGGAAAAGTTCCACAACATGAACAAGCTTGCGCAGGCCATTATGATGAGCATCAAGAATAAAACCAGAAAGGCAACCACATACTCACGGTTTCTCATCGCAGTAGTTCCTGTATAAATTGTGCTCATAAATATAACGCTCAACTTCTGGCGGGACCAGATACTTTATGGGCAGGCCCTCTCTCACCCTCTCTTGGATTTCAGTGGAGGAAATGCCAATTTCTGGTGCTTTTATGAAGATGACCTGCTTCTTAATCCCAGGCAGGACATTGTCCAGCGCATCTATATCCACTCCATAGCCTGGGCGGTTCACAGCAACTATTTTGCAGAGCTTTATGAACTCCTCCGGTTTGTGCCAGGTAAGGATGCCCGCCAGCGAATCCACTCCCATAATAAAGTATAACTCCACTCCCGAGCCCATTTCCTCTCGAAGCATGCTTACAGTGTCAACAGAGTAAGAGGGGCCTGGCCTGTTCACCTCAATTGGGGAGGCTTCAAAGTAAGGGTTTGAAGCTATAGCCAGCTCTACCATACGGTAACGATGGTGAGCCGGAGAATAGGGCCTCCGCAGCTTATGAGGGGGGGTTCCAGCAGGAATGAATATGACTTTAACAAGTCCAACCTTAACTCTTGCCTCCTCAGCTATTATCAGGTGTCCGTAATGGATGGGGTCAAAGGTTCCCCCGATGATGCCTATTTTCACTCTTTCCACTCCAGCTCTACGTTACCGATAACGACAGTATCTCCATCTTGGATTCCCATCCGGCGGAGGGCCTTTATCACTCCAAGCTTCTCCAGCTTGCGATGGAACAGCGAAAGAGCCTCTTCCTGGTCCCAGTTCACGGTGGAGGCGAGTTTCTCAACAGCTTGCCCCCTGATTACCCAAGCATCTCCCTCCCTCACTATAGTGAAGGGAGGCCCTTTCTTTACCACAGGGACAACCTCTTCTTCTAACACGGGTAATTCTTTGGGCATCTCCTGCAGGAGGGCTGCTACTGCTTTCATGAGTTCCCAGACTCCCTCCCCTGTGGCTGCCGATATAGGATAAACTCCATGACCTAATTCCGCCAGAGCGTCCCTAACACGGGGCCATTTTTCCCTAACTTCAGGTATGTCCATTTTGTTAAAAGCCACTATCTGGGGTTTAGCTACTAGACGCGCGCTGAAAAGGGCGAGCTCCTGGTTTATGGCTTCAAAGTCTCTCAAAGGGTCCGAGCTGAGGCCATCAAGGAGGTGGATTATGACCCGAGTGCGTTCTATGTGGCGCAGGAATTTGTGTCCGAGCCCTGCTCCTCTGTGGGCGCCCTCAATCAGGCCTGGAATGTCAACCAGAACAAAATCGTAATCCCCTACTGTTACTACTCCGAGGTTAGGTTCCAGTGTGGTGAAAGGATAAGGGGCTATCTTGGGGCGTGCAGCGCTCACTGCGGCCAAAAGTGTGGATTTGCCAGCATTGGGGACGCCCACAATACCTGCATCAGCTATAAGCTTGAGCTCAAGGTAGAGCCAGCGTTCCTCCCCTCGTTCACCTTTTTCAGCGAACCGGGGGGCCTGGTTTACGGGGGTAGCAAAAGCGGCATTTCCCCTGCCTCCTTTGCCACCTCTTGCTACCAATACCTTCTGGCCTGGCTCCACAAGGTCAGCGAGGAATTCACCGGTTGTAGCATCTCTTACCACTGTGCCCAGGGGGACCGGGATGTAGAGGTCTTCGCCGCTTTTTCCTGCCTGCTTCTTACCTCTGCCGTGCTGGCCGGATTCGGCTTTGAAATGGGAACGCTTTTTGAAATGAATGAAGGTGTTAATATGAGGGTCTGCAATTAGGTAAACATCTCCACCCTTGCCGCCATCCCCACCATCGGGTCCACCGAAGGGGACAAATTTTTCCCTGCGGAAGCTCACACAGCCGTTTCCGCCATCTCCTGCTTTTACATAAATCTTCGCTTCATCGAAGAACATATCCCCTCACGGCCTCCGACTTTTAAAAGCATAGCGGATAAAATAAGAGTTGTCAAGGAATCGAGAGGATTTGTTGGAATTTTGCCATCTCTATCTTTGAGGCTAAACCGGAACCGACGGAAGCGGACAAAATTTAAATCAGGCTCTTAACCATCCCGCCTCACGGCGGGCTGAAAAGCCGTTCTAAAGCAAACCTTGACGATCTTTTGCTGGATGGTAAAATGGAAAACCAGTGGAGGGAGGCTATGTTCACACGAAGCAGCGGAATACTCTTGCATATTTCTTCCCTACCTGGTGGCTTTGGAATAGGGGATCTGGGGCCTGAAGCTTACCGGTTTGTGGATTTCCTGGCAGAGACGGGTCAGACCTTCTGGCAGGTGCTTCCTCTCAATCCTCCAGGGGTTGGTAATTCGCCATACGTTTCCCCATCTGCCATGGCTGCAGCCGATATCCTGATCAGTCCCGAACAATTGGTGGAAGATGGAATTCTTTCTCCAAAGGATTGGCAAGATGCTCCTGAATTCCCTCCAGAATGGATAGATTATCCCCTCGTTGAAGCTTACAAAAAGCAGCTTCTGCGTCGAGCTTTTGAGAACTTCAAGGTTACAGGGCGTTTGCAATCTGAATTTGAGGACTTTTGCCGTCGTCAAGATTACTGGCTTGAGGACTATGCCCTCTTCATGGCTATCAAGGACGCTCATAAAGGTATGCCTTGGAGCGAATGGGAACCTGAGTTAGCCCTGAGGCACCAGGACGCCTTGAAAGAAGCCCGCCGTAAGCTGGCCGAAGAAATCCTTTTCCACAAGTTTGCTCAGTTCATTTTTGACCGGCAATGGAAGGCTCTGAAAAGCTACGCAGCTGAAAGGGGAATCCGCTTCATCGGTGATATCCCGATCTACGTCGCTTACGATGCCGCCGACGTGTGGGCATATCCCGAATTCTTCCAGTTAGACGAGCGCAGATTGCCCACGGTTGTGGCTGGTGTCCCTCCAGATTACTTTAGCCCCACTGGGCAACTCTGGGGTAATCCTATTTATCGCTGGGAAATCCTCGCCGAAAGGGGGTACGATTGGTGGATATCGCGTTTCCGGCGAGCACTGGAGTATGTCGACGTAGTGCGGGTAGACCACTTCCGGGGCTTCGAGGCCTATTGGGAGGTTCCGGCTGGAGAGGATACCGCCATCAACGGACGCTGGGTTAAGGGGCCAGGTGCCGAACTGTTCAATGCCCTGAAATCGGCTTTGGGTCAGGTCACTATAATTGCCGAAGACCTGGGCTTCATCACGCCGGAGGTGGAAGTTCTGCGGGATCAATTCGGCTTCCCAGGGATGAAAATCTTACAGTTCGCCTTCGGCTCCGGCCCCGATAATCCTCACCTCCCCCACAATCATCCTCGTAATTGTGTTGTCTACACTGGTACTCACGACAATGACACAGCTGTTGGCTGGTTCAATTCGCTCCCCGAAGAGGTGCGGGAGCATTTCTGCAAATATACAGCCACCGATGGGCGGGAAGTGAACTGGACTATGATCCGCTTAGCCTTGGCCTCGGTGGCGGATCTGGCCGTGATCCCCCTGCAAGATGTCTTGGGTTTGGGAAGCGAAGCCCGCATGAATTACCCAGGCCGTCCCGAAGGCAACTGGCGCTGGCGTGCCCTGCCCGGAGCTTTGACCCCGGAAATGAAATCCCGTCTCGCCGAGCTTACCTACCTTTACGGGCGCTGGCATGGGGAGAAACCATGCGTTCGTCCATGACTTCGGCTGCTTTTCGTCCGGTGGTGTAAAGGTCGCTTAAGACCTACTTCTTGGAAAGGCTTTTCCGCTCCGAGATTTGGCAATGCGGCGGCTTTAGGATAAAATAAAAAGGGCCCCTTCGAGCCCCCGAAACCATAAGTGAGGGATGGGTTATGCCCAAGTTCATTTTCTGTACTGGGGGAGTAGTTTCTTCTGTAGGAAAAGGGGTGACCGCCGCCTCCATTGGCCGCATCCTCAAGAGCCGAGGCCTAACCGTGACTCTCCAGAAGCTTGACCCTTACATAAACGTGGATCCGGGAACGATGTCCCCTTACCAGCACGGGGAAGTATTCGTTACTGAAGACGGGGCGGAAACAGACCTGGACTTGGGCCACTATGAGCGTTTCATTGATGAAAACCTCTCGCGTTTTTCAAACGTTACGGCTGGTCAAATTTACGCTGAAGTCATAGCCAAAGAAAGGCGCGGCGATTACCTCGGAGGCACCATCCAGGTCATACCCCACATAACCGACGAAATAAAGCGCCGCATCCTCCAAGCTGCTGAGCAGCACAACGCTGAAATTGTCATTGTTGAAGTCGGGGGGACAGTTGGAGACATAGAAGGGCAGCCTTTCTTGGAAGCCATAAGGCAGATGCGCAAGGATTTCGGCCGCGAGAACACCCTTTACATCCACATAACTCTGTTGCCCTACTTAAGTTCCACCGGCGAGCTTAAAACCAAACCAACACAACACAGTGTCAAAGAACTCCGCTCCATTGGCATCCAGCCCGATATTATTGTTTGCCGCTCCGATTACCCCATGGATGAATCCCTCAAAGATAAAATAGCTCTCTTCTGCGATGTAGAGAAAAGGGCGGTTATCCCCCTCTTAACGGTAAAGACGATCTACGAAGTTCCCTTAATTCTGGAAGAGGCGGGCCTTGGGGACTTTATTTTAGAGAAGCTCCAGATAGAGGAAAGGAAGCCGGACCTGAAAGAGTGGGCGAAAATGGTAGAGGAGATAAAAAGGCCCAAGGAAAAGATAAGGGTCGGAATAGTGGGGAAATACATCCAGCTGGTGGATGCCTATATAAGCGTCAAAGAAGCCCTACGCCATGCGGCTCTCCACGAGGGGTGTGATGTGGACATTGAGTGGATAAATGCCGAGGACCTGGAAAGAGGGGATGCATTAGAGCGATTGAGAAGCGTGGAAGGGATCATAGTCCCAGGAGGGTTCGGATACCGTGGAATTGAGGGCAAGATAGTTGCCGCTCGCTTTGCTCGGGAGAACGGAGTCCCTTACTTGGGCCTCTGCCTCGGGATGCAAATTATGGTGATAGAGTTTGCCCGCCATGTTTTGGGAAGCGATGAAGCCAACAGCACTGAATTTAACCCCCACACACCATATCCAGTGATTGATCTTCTCCCCAGTCAACGAGGGATAAAAGAGCTGGGTGGAACGATGAGACTTGGGGCTTATCCTTGCAAACTCGTCCCCGGCACCAGGGCAGCCCAAGCCTATGGAACCGATATGGTCTATGAGCGCCATCGCCATCGTTACGAATTTAACAATGAATTCCGCGAGCTCCTGACTTCCCGCGGGCTCGTTATTTCAGGTACTTCCCCTGATGGGGAACTGGTAGAAATTGTGGAGGTGGCTGATCATCCCTGGATGGTGGCGAGCCAGTTCCACCCCGAATTCAAATCCAGGCCGAACCGGCCTCATCCCCTTTTCAGGGGCTTCGTGAGAGCCGTCAAAGAATACCGTTCATCCCTCCGAGGTTTATGTCCCTCATGATGAGGCAATTTGCAATACCAGCTCTGGGGCTTCTATATGTGGCCTGTGTGGTCACCAGTAACGTGGGCTTCAAGCTATCAGCCGGGAGTCAGAATTGGAAGGGATTCTTGGCCTGGCAAATAATGGCCAACCTGGCAGGCTTCGTAGGAGTAATATCTTTTACTTTGCTCCTCAAATTCATCCCGCTCTACCTGGCATATGGGATTTTCATGGGACTTGGGTTTGTGGCTGTTCAAGTAGTGGCCGCCAGGCTAATCTTTAAGGAACCAATCCGTTCAATCCAGTGGATAGGGGTGACCCTCATTATGCTGGGCATATTCCTCATAGCGCTGGGACGGAGAGAGTGAGGAAAGCTCTTCTTTCAGGCACGGGCTTTCTGGCTCTAGCCTTTTACATTAAGACCCTTGCTCCTGGCGTTCTGGAAGGTGACCCCGGGGAGTTTCAGTTTGTGTCCTACATCCTGGGTATACCTCACCCCCCGGGGTATCCCCTTTACTGCTTGCTGGGATGGCTTTGGAGCCATTGCCTTCCTTTGGGAAGCCCTGCCTTCCGGATGAACCTTTTTTCTGCTCTGTGGGGGGCAGGGGCTGTGACTCTTGTGGCTTTATCGGCGCTGGAACTAAATCGAGCAGTAAAATCGTTTTCACCCTTCTGGCCAGCTATGGTGGGAGCAATGGCTTTCGCCTTCTCCCGCACTTTTTGGAGCCAATCCACCGTTGCCGAAGTTTATACATTGAACGCATTCTTGGTAGCCCTGTTCCTCTGGGCTGTCCTTAGAGATCTACCTTTGCCCATCCTTTCTTTCATCTTAGGATTGGGCCTCACCCATCACCGCAGCCTTATTCTTTTCCTCCCCGGAGCTTTAGCTTACTACCTGGTCAAAAAGCAAAGACCTCGGGGGCCATTTCTGCCCTCACTGGCCCTCTTAGTGGTTCCAACGCTTTCCTATCTCTTTATCCCTTTTCGCGCCTCCTCCCTACCCTATTTAAGGGTTCAGCTCAGTCCAACCGATACCCTGGTGCTTTACGGAAACTCGCCGTGGGATTTCCTTGACTTCATCCTTGCCAGGAGATTTAGTGGGTCGCTGAAGTGGAATGCTATAAGCTGGGACAGGGCAATCGAAGCTGCGAGGTGGCTCGTGGAGGAATTCGGATGGGCCGGGGTTGCTCTTGGGTTCGCAGGATTCACAGGGCTTTGCTTGCGCCGGCGCTGGGATATATTGGCCCTCACAGGTCTCAGTTTTGCGAGCCTGGTGGCTTTCAACTTATCTTATTTGATAGGCGATATCCGCCTCCTCTACATTCCGGTTTACCTTCTTTTCGCTCTCTGGATTTCTTGGGGAGCCGTAGAATTCGCCCTCAGACTGGGAAATAGGGCTGTAATTCTTTTCATCGTTCCTGTAGTCATCTTGGTGCATAACTTCTACTTCTTCAGTGTGAACTCCAAGACCAGGGTTGCCGAAAAGTGGGATTACATTTTGAGCTTGCCCTTGCCCGAGGGATCTATTCTTGCAAGCAACGATCGGGATGAAATGGTCCCTCTATATTACTTCCAATTGGTGGAGAAAAAGCGGACTGACCTAATACCGCTCTATCCACTGATAGTTCCGGAGCTAACGGATATAGGGCTTGTTCTGGACAGAGCTCTGGCTTCCGGCCGCCCCGTTTTTACTGTAAAACCCATGGAAGGCCTGGAGGTGGCTTATAGGGTTCGGGAGTGGAACGGCTTGTGGAAGGTGGAAGGAAAAATCGGGGAGGGGGAAGGCGTATTTATCCCCCTGAACCTCAAGGTTTCGGATTCCCTTGCCCTTGCAGGATACAGGCTCTTAGGGGGGGAGAGGGGGGTAAAATTAGCCCTTTACTGGCGGGTTCTTAATCCCATAGCAGAAGACTTACACAGTTACCTTCACATCCTCGGGGCCAGCGGGGAGCGGGTGGCTGGTAGCGATCACAGGCCTGGAGGTGTGTTCTATCCCACATCTTTGTGGAAACCCGGCCAGGTTCTGGAGGATGTTCACAAAGTTGAAGGTTCTTTTGCTTTCCCTCTGCGCATCAGAGCAGGTTTTTATCGCTGGCCATCTTTGGAACCCTTCGGCCAGGCAGTGGAGTTTGAGGTAGGGCTGTGAGGGAGAAACTTGACCGATTGGGGCTTATCTTGGCTCTGGTCATCTTCTTCACCCTTGGCCTCTGGAACTTAAATCTACCAGGCCTTCATTACGATGAGGCCAGGGAGGCCGGCCTCAACGCCATGGAAATCCTCTGCGGCCTTCCCGTCACTGCTTTCCGTGAGGCCAAAATTCAAATAGGCTCCACCGGTGTTCCCCTTATGGTTCAGGATTACATCGGAGCAATCAACGTCTTCCTTTCCCTCCCTTTTCTGGGGGCACTAGGGATAAGCGTAGAAGCCCTGCGGCTCTATACTCTATCCATCGGCGCTGGTATCCTCTTTCTCACTTGGGCTGTAGCCCGAAAGCTGGGGGGACCTTCAGCGGGGGTAGTTGCAGCTCTTCTCTTGGCCACTAATCCCTCCTTTGTCTTCTGGAACAGGCAGGGGATCTTCGTGACTAACATCACGGCCCTTTTTCTTACGGCAAGCCTTCTCTGTGGACTACGCTGGTGGGAAAGAGGAGATCCTCGCAACCTTTATTGCCTGGCCTTGCTATGGGGGTTGGGCTTTTATTCCAAAGCCCTCTTCCTCTGGGCCATCGTGGGTATGATTATCTGGGCCTTGCCGGGGCTATTCCGGAGACATCCCTCAATCAAAGAGCTCGCTCTGGCACTCTTGATTTTCTCTTCCTCCCTCTTCCCCTTACTTGTCTTCAATCTGATGACCGGGGGGACAATTTCAGCGGTTTTGGAGAACCTGCGCTTTTCCTACTACGGCGTCAGCAATTTGTCTTGGTGGAGCAACTTCACCGTAAGGCTTAAGCAGCTGATAGCCCTTCTGAAGGGGGACCACCTCTGGTATTTGGGTGGGATTTTCTCCAACCCGGTTGCCCTTTGGGCTGAAGCCGGGTTCGTGTTAGTTTCTTTAATACTGGTCTTAGCCCAGAAGGTTAGTCCCCGGACCCTTTTACCAGCATTCGTCGCAAGTCTGATAGTAGCGGAGAGCTCTTTCACCATAAGCGGGCTTTTCATAACCCATTACTTTTTCCTTCTACCCTTGCTGGCTATTGCCGGAGGGGTAGGGGTGAGCCTCTCGCTCAAAACTTTTAACTATTCCTGGGCCCTGAAGGCTTTAGTCATTGCCGTTTTCCTCCTCTGGGCCGGCACAGATCTTTACATAATCACACAATATCATCAGGCTCTGATGCTCAGCGGTGGCCATTCTGCCCACTCTGATGCCATTTATGATTTGGCCCATTTCCTAATTCAACAGAGAGGACAAGTGGTTGTAGCGTTGGATTGGGGGATAGATGCGCCAGTCCGTTTCCTCACCAGGGGAGAGATAAGGCCTGTGGAAATATTTGGTTACGAAAGCTTTCATGGTCCTGATCCCGGCTTCCGGGAAAGAGCTTCGCATTTCATAGCTCCCGGAATTGTGTTCATTGCTCATTCACCGGAAGACACGGTTTTTAAAGGGCGCTTGGAAGCCTTAAAAACTCTGGCTTGGGAAAGGGGTCTAAGGCTAAAAGAAACCGCCCATATTCGCGAGAGGAGTGGCCGATTGCTTTACATAATATTACAACTGGAGTGAAATGCCGGACTTATTCTCCTGGATTGCTCCTCTTTACGATCGATTATTTCGCCCTCCCGACCGAGAAATGTTGCTATGGCTTAACATCAGGGGAGGTGAACTCGTTCTGGATGTGGGGGGTGGAACGGGCAGGGTAACGAGTATATTGAGGGATGTGGCAAGGGTAATAGTAATTGATCCCTCACTGGGAATGCTGGCTCAGGCTAAGAAAAAGGGCCTCACGGTATGCTGTGCTCGCGCTGAAGCTCTCCCCTTTGCCTCAGAAATAGCCGATGTAGTAGTTGTAGTGGACGCCTTTCACCACTTTTCAGATCATTTGCGAGCGGCCGGAGAACTGATGCGGGTCCTTAAAAAGGGGGGTCGGCTCTTCGTTGAGGAACCGGACATAACTAACCTTGCTGTTAAATTTTTGGCTTTGGGGGAAAATTTCCTCTTCATGCGCAGCCGTTTCTACAATTTTGTTACTCTGAGCCGCTTTTTCCTTGACC
>JBHOQL010000046.1:0-15217 GCA_042408195.1 Anaerolineae bacterium | reverse complement strand
GGCCATGTCGGTTATTTTGACGAGGGAAACTATGGGAACATTCAAGTACTTAAGGCGTTCCCTTCCCCCTTCAAAGACTTTCTCAATAACTGCCCCAATGCCCACGAGGGTAGCTCCGCTCATTTCCACGATGCGGACAAGAGCTTCGATTGTTTGACCTGTGGCTAGGAAATCATCTACAATGAGAACTTTATCATCGGGCTTAAGGAACTCCACAGAGACCATAAGTTCCACCATCTTGCCTTTGGTGTGGGAAGGCGCGAACTGACGGTAAGCTCCATCCACCATGGTTATAGGTCGAGTCTTGCGAGCGTATAATAGGGGGACGCCAAGGGCCAGTGCGGTAGTGAGGGCAGGAGCAATGCCAGAGATTTCGGCGGTGAGCACCTTAGTGATTTCCAGGTGGGCAAAGCGTTTCGCCAATTCTTGTCCCACCTCTAGCATCAATTTGGGATCAACTTGGTGGTTTATGAAGCTATCCACCTTAAGAATGCCCCCGCCGAGGTTCCTACCTTCTCTAAGGATACGCTCTTTAAGGATTTCCATAGTACTCCTCCGGGCCAGAAGGTTTCCTTAGAGTTTCCTTAAGTTTACTCAACAAAGCCCCAAAAATCAAACTTCGCTCAAGAAAGAGCGCGCTGCCATGCCCGTCACCCACCGGCGAGAGGAGCGAAATTGGAAGTGGAAAGGGGCTTGGGGATGTGCTCGCAGAGAAAATCAGAGCAAGCGGACTGCAATTTCCTAACTTGTCCCCGAGTGGGGTCATAAGCCACAGCGCCCTTAAATCCCCAGCGTTAGGCAAAACATGTAGCGCAGGATACGAATCCCTTGTCGGTGCTCAATGTGTCACCCCGGGAAAGGCACTTGCCTCCTCCACAAGTGGGATCCTTGGCCGCATAGGCACCGATTTATGAAACCACTCCTTTATTGCCTGCTTCAATATCAGATGATTCTTCTTTTTCTCTACCCATTTCTGGACAAAGGGGGCTTTCAAGCGCCTGGCATCGGCACTTTCTGCTTCCAAGAGGCCCAGCACAGCCTTCGTTTCCGGTCGGGCAATTACCTGGCGCAGGCGGTGATCCACCATCGTCACCACCCGAAGCGCATCCTCCCCCGCTTGTTCGCTTCCTTGCAAGGTCTTGCCGTCCACGGCGTACGTCTCCTCATCGCTTCCCCACCCCTTCAACGCTCGTTCTATTTCTCCCACCGGAAGTCGGCTGAGCAGATATTAGAAAATGCTCAAGCGGGGGAAACGGGCATTGGCCGAGGGTCCAGAGGGCGGAAATTTCCCTCACTGCCCAATTTCCCGAGGGGACCGCTCCCCGTGAGAAAATGGCTAACAGTCCGTGGAAGAGGTGTTTTCGCTGGCGGCAGGGGCGAGGTAAGACAGCAGGCTCATTTCTCCCTCTAAACCAGAACAGCTTAATCATCATGCCAAAGAGTGGCATTGCTGAAAAGCTCTGCTTCAGTTGCGAAAGCATTGACAAAAGGGTTTGACTGAGGTAATATTTGATAGCGCATCGGAGGATAAGCACCTTCGAGGTGAAAAAATGGGGACGGTTATTTTGCTGGATGAAATTTTCCTCAACCCTCTGACCAAGAGGGTGGAAGAGTTAAGCGGTCAGGATCTGATGGCTTGTTATCAGTGTGGAGAGTGTTCAGCTGGATGCCCAGCTGCTTTTGCTATGGATCTCCTCCCAAGCCAGGTTATACGCCTGCTGCAGCTTGGCCAAGTGGAAGAAGTTTTGAAATCAGCCACGATCTGGTTCTGTGCAGCTTGTCAAGCCTGTTACGCCCGCTGCCCTAAAGGGGTGGATCTCTCAAGGATTATGGAGGCCCTCAGGGAGCTGGCTATGGAAAGAGACGGGGAACGCCTCAAACACAACCAGATCCCGGAAGAGGAACTGGAGTCTTTCCCTCAGCAGGCGATAATCGCTGGCTTCAGAAAATACACCCTTTAGGGGATTGCCTCGATGCCCACCTGCAGAATCGGGATGAAATTGGTTGCCATCGTCACCCGGAGAAGGCTTCTTCACTCCTTGGAAGGGTTCTATTATCTGTTTCCACACAAGTTGGGTCCGTACCCTCAGACCATGCCAGACAGAAGGCTTTGAGGTAAAGGAGGTATCGTGAAAGTTAGCTACTTCCCAGGATGCACCCTTAATACTAAGGGCAAGGGCTTTGACCGCTCAGTTCGGGAATCTATGGCTGCATTGGGGGTTGAACTAGAGGAGCTTCCTGATTGGAACTGTTGCGGGGCCTCTTTCCCTCTACTTGTGGATAATTTATTGGACCTGGCCGGGCCGGCGCGCATTTTGGTAACCGCTTCCAATCAGGGGGAAAAGCTCGCAACTGCTTGCACCGCCTGTTACAATGTTCTCAAGCGGACAAACCGGTTGCTCCGGTTAGATCAGGAAAAGCGAGAAAGGCTCAATTACTTCATTGAAGCCAACTACCAGGGCCAGGTGGAAGTGCTGGATGTGCTCCAGATAATCAGAAATGAAGTGGGCTTTGAAAATGTGAAAGGCAAAGTTAAAAAACCACTCAAGGGTCTTAAAGTTGCCTGCTATTACGGTTGCATGGTCCTTCGCCCGCCCGCCGAAGTGGCCTACGATGACCCTGAAAACCCCCGAGCCCTTGATGACCTCATGGTTTCTCTGGGAGCCGAGCCCGTTCTATGGGGTGGAAAGGTGGAGTGTTGCGGAAATTATCTGGTAGCTATCAGACCCGAAGTAACCATGGAAATGAGCTACCGGATCATATCTTCCGCTTACCGCTCAGGGGCCGAAGCCATCGCCACTAATTGCCCGCTTTGCCAGTTCAACTTGGATAGATGGCAGAAAGAGCTGGTCGTGAAGAAAGGTGGCTTCAAACCCTTGCCCGTCCTCTACTTTACCCAGCTTTTAGCTATGGCTTTGGGATTTGACCCTTCCAGTTATGAACTGGAAAAGCACTATGTTGACCCGCGTCCTTTACTGAGAACAAAGGGGCTGATGGAATGAACCATGCTAGACAGCGTCTTGCGTGGGCTCTCATATTGACTAGCCTGATCCTGGCCATCGAATTTGCCGGGGGACTATGGACTAGAAGTCTGGCGTTGCTTTCCGATGCCGCCCATGTACTTTTGGATATTCTGGCCCTCGCCATGAGTTACATTGCCCTGCGCTTGGCTTCCCTGCCCCCGGACGACCGCTATACTTACGGTTTCCACCGGGTGCAGGTCCTTGCCGCGCTGATCAACGGGGCTACGCTCCTCCTGGTAGCTTTCGGCATCTTGAAAGAAGCGTGGGAACGGTTCCTGACCCCGGAAGTGATTTTAGCTGGTCCTATGCTGATAGTGGCACTGGTGGGGCTGGCCGTAAACTTGATAGTAACCATGATCCTCCGCCGTCATGAGCATCACGACCTCAATGTGCGCAGTGCATTCCTCCACGTCCTGGGCGACACCCTCTCTTCTGTGGGTCTCGTAATCGCCGGAACCATCATTTTCTTCACCAATTGGTTCTGGGTAGATCCCCTCATAAGCACCTTAATAGTGCTGATCATACTGGTGGGGTCGGTTAGGTTGCTCCGAGAGACTGTACCCATCCTGATAGAAGGAATGCCATCGGGAATCAGAGCCTCCCAGATAGTTGATGCTATGCTTCAGGTGCAGGGGGTGCAAGGAGTACACGATCTACATGTCTGGACCATAAGCCCTGGCTTTGTAGCCCTGAGTGCTCACGTCGTTTTAGCCGATCAGGCTCTCAGTCAGGCTCAAAGTATTATGGAAAATTTAAAGCGCATCCTTTCCAGCAAGTTCGGCATCGAACACACTACCATTCAATTCGAGTGTGAAAGCTGCGGGCAAGGCTCACCTGCATGCGTAATTGATGTTCGAGAGCTTAAGGTAGGCAAATCGCCGGTGAACCACTTACACAAGCACACTGAAGAGGGGAAAATGGATTATGCCCATTAAACGAGCTCTGATAATAGGAGCTGGGATCGCAGGAATACAATCGGCCCTTGATATCGCCAATGCCGGCTACGAAGTAGTTCTCGTGGAGAGGCTACCCTCCATTGGCGGGCACATGCTCCAGCTTTCCGAAACTTTCCCCACTCTTGATTGTTCCCAGTGCATCCTCACCCCCCGCACAGTGGAAGTAGGTCGCCATCCCAACATTAAACTTTACACTTATTCAGAAGTTGACTCCGTGGAGGGTGAAATTGGCCATTTCAGGGTCAAGATCCGCCGTTATCCTGCCTATGTAAATTGGGAACTATGCACTGGGTGCGGGGTGTGTCAGGAAAAATGTCCTAAGAGGGTTATCTCCACTGATTTCGAGCGCGGGATAGGCAGGCGCAAAGCCATCTATATCCTTTCTCCGCAGGCTGTTCCGAACAAACCAGTCATAGATGCCGAAAACTGCCTCTATTTTACACAGGGAAAGTGCCGGGTGTGCGAGCGTTTTTGCCCAGTTGGGGCCATAGATTACACCCAAAAAGAAGAGATCTTTGAAAAAGAGGTGGGGGCAATCATCGTGGCCACAGGTTACGACCTTCTGCCTCTTACCGAACTCGGAGAATACGGTGGCGGAACCATACCCGATGTGATTGACTCCTTGGCCTTTGAAAGGCTCCTTTCGGCCTCAGGCCCTACGGGTGGGAGGATAATCCGTCCTTCCGACGGGAAAGAACCGAAAGTAGTGGTTTTTGTCCAATGCGCCGGTTCCCGCGATCCTGAGCGCCACTTGCCCTATTGTTCCAAAATTTGCTGCATGTACACCGCTAAGCACGCCATGCTCTATAAGCACCGGGTTCAGGATGGGCAGGCTGTTATTTTTTACATTGACATACGCTCGGCTGGAAAAGGCTATGAGGAATTCATCCAACGGGCTCTTGTGGAGGACCGCGTCCTTTACATCCGAGGTAAAGTAGCACGCATTTACCAAGGTGACGGCAAAGTTGTGGTGCGCGGGGCAGATACTTTATCCGGTAAACAAGTAGAAGTAGCTGCGGACCTGGTAGTATTGGCCGTAGCCATGGTCTCGCGCCCTTCCACCAGAAAGTTAGCTGAGAAATTAGGGATAAAGGTAGACCAATACGGCTTCCTTGTGGAGGCCGACGGCAACCTTGCCCCCTTGGAGAGCGACCGCCCTGGTATATTCTTAGCTGGAGCTGGTGTGGGTCCCAAAGATATACCAGAAACAGTGTCACAGGCGAGTGGGGCGGCGGGAAGAGTTCTATCGTTGTTTTCACAATGGGTGTGAGGTGAAAGGAAATGGCTCGCATAGGGGTTTTCATCTGTCACTGTGGTTTCAATATAGCTGGAGTAATTGATGTGGAGCGGGTTGTAGAAGAGATAAGCAGGCTTCCAGATGTAGCTTTTGCCACTGACTACAAATACATGTGCTCTGACCCAGGCCAGAACCTGATCCAAAAAGCAATTAAAGAGCACAGGCTGGATGGAATCGTTATAGCCGCTTGTTCTCCATCCATGCACGAGTTAACCTTCCGCAGGGCGGCAGCGGCGGGGGGAGTAAACCCTTACCGGACCGAAATCGCCAATATAAGAGAGCAAGTAAGTTGGCCCCACCGCGATTATCCCGAAGAGGCCACCCGCAAAGCAATAGAGATTATCCAGACCATAATTGAGAAAGTCCGCTACGATGAAGCTCTTATTCCTTTGGGCATACCGGTCATAAAGAGAGCTTTGCTCATCGGTGGAGGCATTGCCGGCCTTACCGCTGCTTTGGATATAGCCAGCGCTGGCTACCCTGTAATATTGGTGGAGCGAGAGAAGGAATTGGGTGGGAAGATGAGGCTCCTTTCGGGCCTTTACATTAACTTTGACGCTCCTGATGGCTTCCTAGAGGGAAAAATCAAGGCCGTAACAGAACACCCTAACATCACCGTTTTAACCCAATCAGAAGTAAAGGAGATTGGCGGCTACGTAGGGAACTTCACCGTAAAGGTAGAAACACCTCTTGGGGAAAAATCCTTTGATGTGGGAGCGATTGTGGTAGCTACGGGATTTGACCTTTACCCCCTCCAAGCTCTTGGGGAATACGGTGGTGGCTGTTACCCTGACGTTATTAGTGCTCTTGATTTTGAGAGGATGTTGAAAGATGGCCTGCGCCGCCCATCTGATGGTAGAGAAATTAAAAGCGTGGCGTTCGTGCAGTGTGCTGGCTCTCGTGATCCCCAACGCCACAGGCCCTACTGTTCCAAGATATGTTGCATGTATATCGCCAAACAGGCTTCTCTCTTCAAACAGAAGGTTCCCGACGGACAGGCTTTGGTTTTCTACATAGACATACGCTCCCAAGGCAAGAACTATGAGGAGTTTGTCCAGCGTGCTATTTTGGAACACGGTGTTCTCTACATTCGGGGCAAAGTGGCCAGAGTATATGAAGAAGGTGGCAAGGTCTTTGTCCGGGGGGTAGATACCCTTTCGGGAAGGCCAGTAGAGGCAGAAGTTGACATAGCTGTTCTCGCCAACGCGGCTGTGGCCTCGCTCGGTGCTGAAGAGCTGGCTAAGAAGTTGCGGATCGCCACGGATGCCTTTGGCTTTTTCCAGGAGGCACACCCCAAACTTCGCCCGGTGGAGAGCCTTACAGCAGGAATTTTCATCGCCGGTGCTGCTCAGTTCCCCAAAGATATCCCTGAAACAGTAGCTCAAGCTTCCGGAGCTGCGGCTAAGGTGCTGGGACTCTTTGCCCAGCGAGAGCTGGTGCAGGAACCAACAGTGGCTTATGTTGTGGAGGACTTATGCTCAGGGTGTAGCCTCTGCGTGGAGGCCTGTCCTTATGGAGCGCGCGCTCTCCATCCCTGGAAGAGCATTGCTACCGTTAATGCTGCCCTCTGTCAGGGCTGTGGAGCTTGTGCTGTAATCTGTCCCAATAAAGCCTCCCGGGTTCGCAACTTCACGCCGGTCCAGTACTTAGCGATGGTGGAAAAAGTGGTGGGGTGAGAAAACATGATTCGCAGCTCGCAGCGAAGAATTAGTGCCCCGAGGCTTTTTCTGTTATTGGTACTGGCCTTCTACCTGATAATAGGTGTTACCTTTACAGTGGTATTCCCCTTAGGGGAAGCTCCAGACGAACCAGCCCACTTCACCTACATCCGCTACTTGGCCACCGAGAAGAAACTGCCCGTCCTGAAGCCGAGGTACGAGGAAAATGAGACTTTAGCTGCCCATCATCCTCCTGCCTATTATGCCCTTGTGGCGGCCATTGTGAGCCCATTTGTGGATGGTAAACTGAGTCTCTACCGTAATCCCCTGTTCGATTGGAGCTGGAAGACCACTCATTTCCTGCATGGTTCTGCTCATTCGTTCCCTTGGCGGGGCGATCACCTGGCGTGGCACATTGCAAGGTTTGTATCGCTATTGTTGGGGCTGGCTACTCTGGTGATAATCTATGTAACAAGCTACCGAATTTTCGGCTCTGAGGTAGCTGCAGCAGCGTGTGTAGCCTATGTAGCGCTGAATCCTCAGTTCATTTACATGAACAGCTACCTCACTAACGATGTCCTTGCCACTTTAGCTGGGGTATTGCTGATCTTTGCTGCGCTTGTTTTCTACTACAATCCCACCTTAACCACCGTTCTTTTCTCAGCTTTTGCGATTTCGCTTGCTGTTCTCGCTAAACCTAATGCTCTAATGATGCTGCCGGGCTTTATCTTTGCCTTTATCCTGCGTTGGCGTTCTTTGTCGATGGGACTTAGGTTGAGAGCCTTGGTGATATTGGCTCTCGTCCCCTCCCTCTTGAGCGGGTGGTGGTTCCTCCGTAATGTGAGACTTTATGGGGATCCACTCGCTTTATCCATGTTAAAAGTGGTCTTTGCTCCCAATCACTACGATGCTCCTTTGAGCATTCCTGAACTCATTTCTCTGCTTCGCCCTATGTTCACTCAGACTTTCAAGAGCAGCTGGGGCTATTTTGGATGGCTCACCTTGCCCCTGCCCGATCAACTTTTCCTTGCTATCTTTGCACTGCATTTGTTCGCTGCACTTGGTTTATTGGCAAAATTGAGGAGCCTTCTGAAGAACCCTATAACCTGGATACTTGGCCTTTCCGCTTTGGGTCTGCTTGTCTCTTTTGTGTCCTACAACAGGGTTACGAATTCATCGGGCTGGCAAGGGCGCTATTTTTCCCCCAGCGTTAGCGTCATGGCAATAGCCTTTGTAGCCGGATGGCGTTACTGGTTCCGAAAAAGGGACTGGGCCCTCGCTGTGGCCCTATCGTGCGCTGGCCTCTCGCTCTCGCTTTATGCCTTGGTAAGCACGATCTTGCCGACCTACCTTCCACCCAAGTTTCTGTCCACCAATGTAGGCATTCCCAACCGCATGGACATAGCCTTTGAAGGGGGCCTCCATCTGGTCGGATACGACCTTTCAGCAAAAAAAGTTAAGCCCGGGGATTCCATAAAGGTTACTATTTACTGGAAGATAGATGATACCCCTGTTCTCGCTCACCAGGCCCAGGTCGCAGCTTACACCTTCACAGGTAAATGCGTTAGCCCCACGGTGAAGTCCTACTTGTTCAAACGCTATCCTACGACCATGTGGAAGCGGGGTATGATCGTGAAAGACGAATATTACCTACGCATAGAGAAGGATGTGGAACAGGTAACGGCTCCGATTACCGTCTTTGTATCGCAGGGACTTGATTCTCAACCTGCGCTGCGGTTTGATAAGCCCGAGAATAAGGTTGAAATTGCTTGGATAGCAGTGGGGGCCCGAGGCCAGCCTAGGGCTAGGCCACAAAAACAACTGGACACCACTTTCGGGGATGGGCTTATTAAGCTGATAGGCTATACCATTGAAGGCGAACCCATTAAAGCGGGAAGCACGATTACCGTAACCCTTTTTTGGAAATCAGAGAAGCTGACTGAGTCCAACTATCAGGTTTTCGTACACCTATTGAACGAGAGGGGAGAACTCATTGCCCAGCACGATAGTCCACCCCGTTTGGGTTTGTATCCGACCTCCGTCTGGTCACTGGGAGAAGTGGTAATAGATGAACATCCCTTAACGATACCACAGGATTACGCTGGAAAGGGCAGAATTTTAGTGGGTCTGTATTCCCTTGAAACCTTGGAAAGACTGGTTGTCAGGAACGAGGAAGGAGTTGAAATTCCGGCCCGTGCAGTGTTTCTGGGGGAGCTGAATTGAGCCTGTAAAAGCAGTTGACGGCCAGGTCTTCTGCTATTACAATAGTAGCACATGGAAATTGGCCAGGATGACAGAGTTCAACCCTATGGAACTTACCCGACAATATACAGAATCTAACCTCAAGCAAGCAAAACTGGCCCGCGATGACGGAGCATGGCATTTAGCCGGCCGCAGGAGCCAGGAAAGTTTGGAAATAACTCTGAAAGGCATTCTGCGGCTTCTGGGCCTGGAAGTTCCAAAAAGGCATGAGGTCAGCTGTGCTTCAGGGAATACAGGAACCACTTCCTCAACTGGTTCCAGGAGCACGGCGATAAAATTGTGCCCATTTCCAGGAGGCTGTATAAAAATGGAGGAATAAGCGTACACGGAGATGAAGAAGCTGTAAGTCCCGGAATTTTCCAGAAAATTGTTCGATTAGTTCGCAAGAGCAAATCAATCTCGCTGACAGGAGGAGCCATGGAAGCAAGAAACCACGACAAAGTTCTCGTTATCGGAGCTGGTATCGCTGGCATGGAGACAGCCTTGCTTCTTGCTGAGACGGGTGTAAAAGTCTACCTCTTGGATAGAGAACCAGGCATAGGGGGCTCACTGCACCTTTTGGATTACACCTTTCCCACCGATTCCTGCGGTCTGTGTTACCTTGAACCATATCCTTCTCCTCGGTTCTGCCCTACTTTTGAAAGTGTCAAACATCCGAACATCCACCTTATACCTTACGCTGAACTGGAAGCTTTGGAGGGCCAAGCGGGTGCTTTTACCGCCCGAATCCTCCACAAGCCCCCTTATGTTTACGAAGAAAAATGCATCCTCTGTAACCGTTGCGCTGAAGTCTGTCCCGAGGAGCGTCCTCACCCCTATGAGGGCAAAATCGCACCCCAGAAAGCCATTTACAGGCCGCCTCTTAGGGCTGTACCTTCCACCTATGTCATTGATATGGATTACTGCACTCGTTGTGGGAGATGTGTGGAGGTCTGCCCTACCGGAGCTATTGACCTGAACATGCGGCCCAGAATTTCGGAGCTTTCCGTTGCTTCAGTTGTGGTAGCAGCTGGTTACGAGCCCTTTGATCCCCAGAAGAGAGCTGAATTCGGCTATGGGGTTTTTCCCAACGTTCTCACCAGCTTTGAATTTGAGCGGATGGTGAGTTTCTCTGGCTCTACCCATGGCCGGGTGGTCCGCCCCTCCGATAGAAAGCCTGCCAACAAGATTGCCTTTATCCACTGTGTGGGTTCCCGGGACCCCGCCATTGGCAACGGCTACTGCTCTTCCGTGTGCTGCATGTATACCGCCAAGCAGATCGGCTTAGCCAAGAGGCGCAATCCTGAGCTCGATATCGCTGTATTCTATATGGATGTAAGGCCCATCGGCAAAGTCTACGACCAATACATCCGCAGGGTTCAAGAAATGCCAGGGGTCCGCTACATCCGAAGCATGGTCTCAGGGGTATTTGAGCGCCACCCGGAGAGGGACTTGCTCATTCGCTATGTAGCGGAAGACGGAAAAATCAGGGAGGAAACCTTCGATTTGGTAGTGCTGGCCCTTGGATTTGAGGCCCCCAAAGGGCTTGAGAAGTTGGGGATTGAGTTGGATAAATGGGGATTCCCAGTCACACGCCCCGACGAGCCTCATAGGACCAGCCGTGAGGGGGTATTTGTGACTGGGGCAGCTCGCCGCCCGATGGATATCCCCGACACGGTGGTGGATGCGGCTGCCGCAGCTTTCCATGCTCGCTCTCTCCTTTCCCAACCCATATCTTCTCCTTATCCTATCTTGCCCTCGTACCCTGAGCTTGTTGAAGCTGAGCCTCGTTCCAGCGTCTTCATCTTCTCCTGCCCTGAGATAAACGAGGCTTTGGACTTTGAGAACCTGAGGGCCTTTGTTTCTTCATCCTACAACGCCCATTTTTACATAATTGAAAGGTCCCCTGATGCGTGGGACAGACTTATTGAAAAGGCCAGGGACGAGGGTTTCAACCGCATTGTAGTGGCTCCGTGTGGTCTTCGGCCGACGTTGGAAGTCCATCAGAAGCTTGGCAGCCTTGGCCCTTATGAAATTGTACCCCTTTTTGAAGAGGCAGTGGCCCCGTTCAGGGGAGATAAGGAAAACGCAACTCGGAAAGCCAAAGCCCTTATCGGCATGGCTCTTGCCAGGCTCCTTTACCTCTACCCGAGGCTCCTGTCAAAAGTCTCTCTTGACTCCTTCGCTTCCGAAGAAAGAGTGGTGGTCGTAGGGGCAGGGTTGGCAGGGATGACCGCGGCTGTATCACTGGCGGAGCTTGGCTACAAGGTAGAACTTGTGGAAAAGGAAAACACAGCAGGGGGACTCCTCCGCCTCCCGAGGGTTGTGTTGGATGGTCTTGATCCCGCCAGAACCTTGGAGGTCCTGTTGGAAAAGGTGCGCTCTAATCCGCTGATAACCTTGCACCTCAATTCCGAAGTAGCCCGGGTGGAAAAAGCAGGGAATGGCTACATCGTGGAGCTTTCCCCTAGCTCTGAAACCATCGCCTGCGGGGCCATAGTGCTGGCTACCGGGGGCAAGGAGGCCTCAACATCCCAGTACCTTAAGGGAGTTCACCCAAGGGTTGTGACTCAGCTTGAATTGGAAAACCTCCTGAAGGGATCTAGCCTTTCCTTCAACCGCGTGGCCATGATACAATGTGTCGGCTCCCGCGATGAGACCCATCCCTACTGCAGTCGGGTGTGCTGCTACAATGCGGTTAAGAACGCTTTGCTCCTCAAAGAGCTAAACCCTGAGGCGGAGATCTACGTCTTTTACCGCGATATAGTTACCTTCGGCCATTACGAAGAACTCTACACGAAAGCCAGGGAGAAGGGTGTCATATTCATCCCCTACACCTTGGACAACAAACCGGACGTAAAACCTTTCGGAGATGGTAAGCTTCTGGTGACCCTGAAGGAAATCACCGCTGGGGAGGTGGAGATCGAGGCCGATCTTCTGGTGCTCAGCGTGGGTATAGAGCCTAATGATAACGCCCCTCTGGCTGAGAAACTGGGGGTTAAGCTGGATGAATTCGGCTTCTTCGCCGAAGAACACACGAAGATGCGTCCTCTTGAACTCCCAGTGCCCGGGATTTTCGTCTGTGGACTTGCCCAAGGGCCTCACTTTATGGAAGAAGTAATAGGGCAGGCCAGGGGAGCAGCCCTCAAAGCAGCCTTGTACCTAAGGCAACTCCGTGGCCTTCCTGAAACCATTGCCACTGTTAATGAAAGGCTCTGTAGTGCCTGTGAGCTGTGTGTTACCGCCTGCCCCTATGGAGCCAGGTTTATGGATTACGAAGTTCGGGTGGCCAGGGTCAGAGAGGATCTGTGCCGTGGTTGCGGGGTATGTGCCATGGTTTGCCCCAACGGAGCCACCCAGATGAGAGCCTTTGATAAGAGGGCACTGATGGCCGTAGTGGATGCGGCCTTAGCAAGCTGAAAGACAGAGGAGGTAGACCAATGCTTGTGAAGGAAAGGATGAGTAAACCTGCAATAACGATAACCCCCGATACCCCCTTGCAGGATGCCCTCCGAATAATGCATGAGAAGAAAATTCGCCGCTTACCGGTCATGGAGGGCAAAAAGCTGGTGGGTATAGTAACCGAGCGCGACCTGCTATACGCCTCACCCTCCCCGGCCACAACTCTTTCTATCCAAGAAATGCACTACATGCTCTCAAGACTCAAGGTCAAGGAAATCATGAAATCCCCGGTCATAACCATAGATGAAAATGCCCCTATCGAGGAAGCGGCCCGCCTCATGGCTGACAACAAGATCGGTGGGCTTCCCGTCACTAGAGACGGAGAGCTGGTGGGGATAATAACGGAGTCAGACCTGTTCAAGGTCTTCACCGAAATGATGGCTGCCAGGGAGGAGGGAATACGCATAACCCTTCTGGTTCCTGAGAAGAAAGGAGTACTCGCTTCCATAACTAGAGCTATTGCCTCAAAAGGTGGCAACATAGTAAGCATGGGCCAGTTCTGGGGAGAAGACCTTACTACTCGAACTGTCACCATAAAGGTCTCAGGTATCTCCCGGGAAGCTTTGGAAGAGGCCGTAGCTCTAGAGGGGATAAGGGTACTGGATATACGTTGATAAGGAGGAGCCCTATGTTAGTGCGCGATCGAATGAGCCGTCACCCTATAACTGTAAAGCCAGATGTCCCGATACACGAAGCTCTGCAGATAATGCGCAGGGAAAAGATCCGACGTCTCCCCGTCCTGGATGAAAACGGCAAACTAGTTGGCATCGTGGCGGAGAAGGATTTGCTCTATGCTTCCCCCTCCTCGGCTAAAGCTCTCAACGTTTACGAACTTCAGTACCTCCTGGCTAAGCTCACCGTTGGCGATATCATGACCCGCAATGTCATAACTGTTACCGAATTCACTCCTCTGGAAGAGGCCGCCAGGATAATGGTGGACAACAAGATTGGAGCCCTACCTGTGATGAGAGGGGATCAGCTTGTAGGAATTATCACTGAAACAGATATCTTCAAAGTTTTCCTGGAGCTTCTCGGAGCAAGGGAAAAGGGCTTGCGCCTTACCCTGCTTGTCCCCGAAGCCAAGGGGGTCTTGGCTTCCCTAACGAGCACCATTGCCGAACTGGGTGGGAACATAATTGCTCTTGGCACTTTCAGAGGGGAAGACCTCACAAACCGCATTGTCACCATCAAGGTTGAGGATGTGGAAAAAGATAAACTCCTGAAAGCCATCCGCAGCCAGGTCTTGGAAGTTATAGACGTGAGGGAGGTGTGAGGAGGTTTTATGGAGTTTGAGCCACGCATCGTAGGATTTCTCTGTAACTGGTGCGCTTACGCCGGAGCTGACTTGGCCGGAACCTCTAGAATCCAGTATCCTCCCAGCATAAGGGTCATAAGGCTTATGTGTACCGGTGCCCTGGATCCCCTCTATGTTCTGCGAGCTTTCCTGGAGGGGGCCGATGGCATCCTGATTGCCGGATGCCACCCCGGTGATTGCCATTATTTGAACGGAAACTACAAGGCTCGCCGCCGGATCGCCCTCTTGAAAGAAATCCTCAAAGAACTAGGGCTGGAGGAGGACAGAGTCTGGCTACGGTGGATAAGCGCCAGCGAAGGCCAGAAGTTTGCCGATACAGTGAAGGAGATGGTAGACTACCTAAAAGCTAAGGGGCCCAGCCCTCTGAAGAGCTCTGTACTCTGAGGAGAAAAACCCATGAAGGCTCTTATCCAGACCCATGGCAATCCGAGCAGAGCAGTTACCGAGATCCTCAGGACGCTGTTGAATAAGGGGCTGGTTAAGGCTTGGTTGGTATCCATCTCAGAAGCCAGGAACGGAATAATTTACGCTTTGGTCAAAGACGAAGCCCTTTTGGATAAGGCTCGTCCCTTTGCTCCAGTGATGTCCATAAACCTTGCCAGGGCGCTCTCCACAGTCGCCAAGCGAGGTGGAAGTGGAAAGATAGGCGCTTTGCTTCGTCCTTGCGAACAGAGGGCTTTTGTGGAGTTGGTTAAATTTCACCAGATAGACCCCGAAAGCGTCCTGGTGGTAGGCATGGATTGCCCCGGCACTTACGAACTCAAAGATTACGCCTCTATTGGGCAGAGTGAAGTCCTGGAAGAAGCCATTCTGCGCCAGTTTGAGAACGGTGAAATCCTGCCGCACAAGGATCTTCACTTCCGCCAGGCATGCGAAATTTGCGTTCACTTCACACCAGTCACGGATGGAGGCTACGCTCCGGACCTTGCTTTTGGGTTCTTGGGGATGGACCCTTACGAAACTATTGTTCTAGAAGGCGCGCCGGAAATTCTGAGCCAATTGGGATTGGAAGAGGGGGAATACCCTCCATCAAGACTTGAAGTTATCGCTTCCCTTCGGAAGAAAAGGGTGGCCGGGCGAGAGGCAAGATTCTCCAAGATCCGCGAAAGCGTGCGAGGGCTTGAGGGGCTGAAATCTTATTTCGCTACCTGCATCCGTTGCCACAATTGCATGGTGAATTGCCCAATCTGCTATTGCCCCGATTGCGTCTTTCGCACCGAGACCTTCCAAAGGACCTTTTCCCAATACCTGGCCTGGGCTGAGCG
>JBHOQL010000043.1:0-11924 GCA_042408195.1 Anaerolineae bacterium | reverse complement strand
TTTTGGGAAATGGTTGAAAAATTGCTTGACAAGCTGGAGAAAGCTGAAAGGCGTTACGAGGAACTGAATGAGCTTATGAGTTTGCCCGAAACCGTGGCGAACCCTGAAAAGATGGCGGAATATGCCCAGGAGCAAGCCGATCTAGAAGAGCTCGTCCAAGCTTACAGAGATTACAAAAGGCTCATTAAGCAGTTTAATGAGGCTAAAGCGATTCTCGAGGAAACTGAGGACGAGGAGCTCAGGGAACTTGCCAGAGCTGAGGTAAAGGAATTAGGGGAAAAGCTCGAGGCGATGGAGAAGCTCCTCAAGACCCTCTTGCTGCCCAAGGATCCGAGGGATGAAAAAGACGTAATTGTGGAGATAAGAGCGGGGGCAGGGGGTGAGGAAGCCGCCCTCTTTGCGGCTGATCTCTTCAGGATGTACACGCGGTATGCCGAGAAGAAGGGATGGGAGGTAGAAATACTAAGCTCTCATACTACTGGCCTCGGGGGCTTTAAGGAGGTGGTCTTCCAGGTGAAGGGCAAAGGAGCTTACTCCCGCCTCAAATACGAAAGCGGGGTCCACAGGGTTCAGAGGGTTCCCGTTACCGAGGCCAGCGGTCGCATCCACACTTCCACTGCTACAGTGGCTGTCCTCCCCCAGGTTGACGATGTGGAAATCCAGATAAATCCCGATGATTTGCAGATTGATGTTTACAGGTCATCAGGGCCTGGAGGCCAACACATGCAGAAGAACGCCACTGCGGTCCGCATAACTCACATACCCACAGGAATAACGGTCTCCTGTGAGAGCGAACGCTCCCAGTACCAGAACAAGGAACGAGCCTTGGCCATTCTGCGGGCCAAGCTTTATGAGATGGAGCAGCGCAAGGTAAAGGAGCACATTGACCAAGAACGCCGCAGGCAGGTCGGGACGGGCGAACGCAGCGAGAAGATACGCACCTACAATTTTCCCCAGAACAGGGTAACCGATCACCGTATCGGTCTCACTTCCTATAGGCTTGAAGAAGTATTAGACGGCGAGCTTGATGAATTCATAGAAGCGCTCGCTGCTGAGGAACAGGCTCAAAAGCTGGAGAGACTGAGTTCCTGAAGTTCTATTTCTTCTGCGCTATAGCCTCTTTGGCCATGGCTATGAATTCTTCCACCTTCTTTGGCCCTAAGTCCTCCCCGGAGCGCAACCTTACTGCTACTTTCTCCTCCTTCACCTCACGGTCGCCGACAATCAGCATGTAGGGGATTTTCTCCAATTGTGCCTGGCGTATCTTGGCCTGCATCCTTTCGGGGCCGTCGTCCACCTCCACTCGAAGTCCTTCCATCCGCAGGCGATCAGCGATTTTGTACGCGTAATCGTTGTGGCGCTCCGTGATAGGTATTATGCGCACCTGCACAGGGGAAAGCCACACCGGGAAGGCGCCAGCGTAATGTTCGATAAGGACCCCGAAGAAGCGCTCCATGGAGCCGAGAAGAGCTCTGTGGACCATGTAAGGGCGATGTTCTTTGCCATCAGGGCCGACGTAAGTCAAATCAAAGCGCTCTGGGATGTTGAAGTCAAACTGAATCGTGGTGCACTGCCAAGCCCTTCCCAAAGCATCTTTTATCTTTATATCAATCTTAGGGCCGTAAAATACCGCTTCCCCTTCTTCCCTCCGATAAGAAAGCCCCTTGGTTTCCAGGGCTTTGATGAGAGCACCTTCTGCCATTTCCCACATCTCGTCGCTTCCAATGTATTTCTCGGGGTGTTCCGGGTCGCGGACGGAAAGAGCTATGTCGTATTCGTGGAAACCGAAGGCTCCCAAGAGCCGCATCGTCAGGTCGAGGCATCCCAGGATTTCGCCTTCAATTTGTTCCGGAGTGCAGAAAATGTGAGCGTCATCCTGAGTGAAACCTCGCACCCTGAGGAGGCCATGGAGGACTCCCGAACGCTCGTATCGGTAAACAGTGCCGAGCTCAGCCCAGCGGAGAGGCAGGTCCCGATAGCTGCGGCGGCGGGACTTGTAAATCATAATGTGGAAGGGGCAATTCATCGGCTTTAAGTAGTATTCCTGCCCTTCAATGTCCATGGGGGAATACATGTTTTCCCGGTAAAAGTTCAGGTGGCCACTGGTCTCCCACAGCCATTTCCTCCCTATATGGGGAGTGAAGACGAACTGGTAACCAGCTTTCAGGTGTTCCTGGCGCCAGAATTCTTCGATAAGATACCTGATCAGCCCGCCCTTGGGATGCCAAAGCACGAGCCCCGCGCCGAGTTCAGGGTGTATGCTGAAAAGGTCCAGATCCTTACCCAAACGCCGGTGGTCACGCCTTTCCACTTCTTCCAACCAGTTCAAATACCTCTCCAGCTCCTCCCGGGTGGGCCAAACAGTGCCATAAATGCGCTGAAGTTGCGGGCGGCGCTCATCCCCTCTCCAGTAGGCACCGGCCACGCTCAGAAGCTTGAAACCGTCCTCGGGTATCTGACCGGTATGCTCAAGGTGTGGGCCACGGCACAAGTCGGTGAAAGTGTCATGGGTATAGATGGTGATAACTTCATCTGGGGGCATCTCCTGGATTAGTTCAAGCTTGTAGGGTTGGTCTTTGAATAATTCTAAGGCTTCCTCACGGGATATTTCCCTCCGGATGAAAGGGTGATGGCCTCTTATGATTTTGCGCATTTCTTCCTCTATGGCCTCTAAGTCTTCAGGGGTGAGGGCTCTTGGGAGGTCAAAGTCGTAGTAGAAGCCATTCTCAATGGCCGGTCCTATCCCTAATTTTGCCTCTGGGAATAATTTAAGGACTGCCTCAGCCATCACGTGGGAGGTAGAATGCCTGAGTTTTTCCAATTCTTTTTCCTCCATAGCTCCCCTCCTTTTCCTTGTAGTAACAAAAAAACCTCTCGCCTTTTGGGGCGAGAGGTTTTTCTCCCGCGGTTCCACCCAAATTCTGCCCTGGTTTTAGCCGGGGCAGCTCTCCTTGGCCGGTAACGGACGGCCTCCGGGGTTCCATACTGGTGAAAGGTCAACCCTTTCACGTTCCGGAACCCAGCTCGCGGGTGGTTTTCCCCAGGCCTGTGGTGAGGGAAGCTTACAGCCCCGACTTCCCCTCTCTGGCACCCTGCACCTGGGTACTCGTCCCGGTCATCGCCTTTTGGCTTAAATATAACTCTTTTGCTGGAATCTGTCAAGGGCAACTGGGGCTGTTCCTGAAAATTAGGCCTCCATTTGCGAACTCGATCGATCTTGGGCTGGAGAATTTGTGCTTGCAAAAAGGGCCCGGCAATACTGCCGGGCCTTCGTTCGGAGGCAAAGGCTTATCCCTTAAGGGACTATGTGGGTGCCCGTTTCGCCGTTTATGGCTCGGGTTATGTTTTCAGGGCTGGTGATGATGGCCCTCTTTCCGCCGTTCTCCAGGTATTTTATGATAGCCTGAATCTTGGGCCCCATGCTGCCCGGGGGGAAGTGGCCCTCATCGTAGTAGCGCTTTGCCTCCTCGAGAGTCATCTTGTCGAGCCACACCTGGTTAGGTTTGTTGTAGTTAAGGGCCACCTTCTCCACCGCTGTGCTTATTAGGAAGAGATCGGCTTTTATGTTGGTAGCCAAGAGGCTCGAGGCCAAATCCTTATCGATCACCGCCTCCACGCCTTTGAGGGTGCCGTCTTCCAGCCTTATGACTGGTATCCCTCCACCGCCCACCGCTATCACTACAAAGCCCTGGTCCACAAGAGTTTTTATTGCATCAAGCTCTACGATTTCCAAGGGGTAGGGGGAGGGAACAACTCGCCTCCAGCCTCGGCCTGCGTCTTCCATGACATCCCATCCGTCTTCTTCCTTGCGCTTCAGGGCCTCTTCTTTGCTCATGAAAGGCCCGATGGGCTTGGAGGGATTTTGGAAGGCGGGGTCATTCCGAGCCACCACCACTTGGGTGACTACTGTTACTGCTTGTTTTTTCATTCCTTTCTTGAGGAAGGCATTGTGCAAGCACTGCTGCAGCATATAGCCGATAGCCCCTTGAGTGTCCGCTCCGCAGGAATCCAGGGGAACTGTGTGGAGAACGTGGCGCGCGAGTTCGGAGCGCAGCAGGATAAAGCCGACCTGGGGACCGTTGCCGTGGGTTATGATCACATCCCAGCCTTCTTCGATCATTTCGGCTATGTGCCAAGCTGTCTCACAGGCTGCAGCGAACTGGTCGGGAACAGTCTGATGCTTCGGGTCTTTTATCAGAGAATTTCCCCCAATAGCCACAACTGCTAAGCCCTTTCTGCCCATCGTTTGCATCTCCTTGCAAGCTTTTTACCAATTAGCCATAGTGAGCACCATGATGGCCTTCTGAACGTGAAGGCGGTTTTCGGCCACATCGTAGATGCAGGAGCGCGGTCCACTGGCCACCGCATCGGTAACTTCGTGCCCACGGTCCACCGGCATCGGATGGGTGAAGATAGCGTTGGCGGTGCGCTTCATCTTCTCCTCATCGCATATCCACTCGGGGTAGCGAAGGGCTTTCTCAATTTCCTCTTGCTTGTGGAAGACGCCATCCCGATAAGCCTGAGGGCTCATCCAATGGCGAGAGTAAACCACGTGGGCACCTTCATAGCCTGAGACTGGGTCGTGGACGATTTCGAAAGTAGTGCCGTTGGCCCTGCAGTTGGCTTTGACCTGTTCTATCACTTCCGGATCCAGATCGTAGCCTTCGGGATAAGCGAGGGTAACATGCATGCCGAACCGGGAGCCTATTAGGAGCGCCTCCTGAACTGAGCACCAGGAGCGGGCCAGGGCGCCGTGTCCCCAGACTACCAGAAGCTTTTTACCCCGGATGGATTCAGGGTCAAGGGGTTTACCCACACCGTTGCCCCACCATTCCATCCACCCCATTACATCGGCCAGACCCTGGCACGGGTGGAATTTGTCGTCGGCCATGTTGATGACCGGGATGTCGGCATAGTAAGCGTATTCTCTTATCAGTTCATTGCCTGCGCCGTAGTAGGGCACTTTGTCCTCCAATATCCTTATGCCAATGCCCACGCCATATCGGCTCATAACTTTGGCAGCATCCTCAATGGTTTCGCCAGCGGTTTTCTCTGTCTTGAGGCGCATGGTCTCGGGCACAAGGTATTGAGCATGGCCTCCGAGTTCCGTTATAGCTGCTTCAAAGGATATGCGGGTGCGGACTGAAGGGTTGTAAAACAGCATGAAGAAGGTCTTGCCTTTGAGAGCTTCACTCCAGCGAGAGGAGAAGCGATCCCTTTTCATTTTAGCTGCCAGGTCCAGGACGGCCCAAAGTTCTTCAAGACTCCACTCTTGCGTGCAGATTAGGTCCCTCCCGTAGAGATCCATAGTCAGCCTCCCACTTCAGGGTTTTCTTTTAACTAGAACAGTCCACTGGCCCTTCTGGACCACCTCGCCTTTCTGGTTCAGGAGAGATACGTCAAAGACCACGACCCCTCCAAGGCTGGGCATTGCTCTTTTCCGGGCTACGGAGGCCTCGATATGGACAGTATCCCCTATCCTTATGGGGGCCTTGAACTTCCAATCAAGGCTGAGGAAAGCCTCCACAGTTCCCTCCAGGAAGCCCAGGCGAGATGCCAGGCCCGAAGCAACGGCGAGGCCCAGAAGGCCGTGGGCTATCCTCTCCCCGAATGGTGTGTTTTTGGCATACTCAGCATTGGTATGGAGTTGGTTCCAATCTCCTGATAGAGCGGAGAAGAGGACGATGTCGGCTTCGGTTATGGTGCGCCCTGGCGAGCTCACGGTCATACCTTCTTCAATGTCTTCAAAGTAAAGACCCCGGTTCATCACTATCCTCCGGTAAAGATTAAGGGCAAAGCCAAAAGGAGAAGAGAGCTCCATATTGCATATACAGGCATTGCCTGTGCAAAGGTCCTTTGTGCGGCTGCAATCCAACCTTCGCCGGCTTTCGCCTCTCGCCAGAGGAGGATGGCCAAGAGGACGGTATTAACGATGTTCCAGCCAATTACGGTAATGCGGTTAGGGGTCAAGCCATCCCACCATGTGCGGTAAACTATGGCTGAAAAGGCATATAGGCTAACGATAATAGCCAGCGCAGTTAAGACCATATGCCCCCACCTTATCCAGGTGCTCAATCTTTCGGAAAGCTCTCCTCTCTCAATTGGAGTGGTCCAGAGGAGAAGTGCAACTACCGCAAAGAGCATTATATTGTAGGAAATGAGGGCCTCGCGGTTGTAGAACGGCTCAAAGAATCTGAAGGGGATGAGGATGATATAAACCAGGAGTATTAGAATCGAGGGCAGGAGGAAGAAGCGGAGGAGCAAGGTTGTGAACCGAAAGATGGCAGCGAAATTCTGTTCCCGCAGGCTCCGAAGGGGCTCATAAATTGAAGCTACAGCAAGGACAGGAACACATCCCGCACCACCGTAGAAGAAAATCCGCATCACGGGCTCAGATAGGATAAGTCTCAAGGTGGAAAAAAGGCTGAGGGAAATGCCGGAGAAGACCCCAAGGACTATGCCCATCAGTCCGCCCATAACTAAGGCTTCCAGAGATTTGGCTAAAAAGGCGAATCGGCTTTCCACATCGTATTGCCCTTTAAGTATGTATAGGCCAATGGCAGCCCAGGATAGAAAAATGAGGTGGATAGCCCCTAGATTTAGGTATTGCTTCCAGAAAATTTCCCTTTTGATGAGGAAATCGGCGAAATAGACCCAGGAACTGGCAAAGGCAAGGACCATCAGTGAGAGAATGAAACGGTTCAGGAATTGTCGCCGGGTTAGGAACAGGAAGAAGAGAACGAAAGTAGCGCAAACCGGGGCCCAATAGAGTAAGAAGAGCATAAGCTGCTGACGAGCCAACAGGCGGTAATCTGCCAACCACCACATTACGATTCCGTTTGGTATAGCCAAGAGCACGGCCAGGAGCCAATGGGAGAGCAACCTTCCAGGCACTGCTCTTGCGGCGACCTCTTCCCTCAGCCGGTAGTGCCAGGCGGCCAAGAGGAGATTCTGCGGGTGGGCGGAATAGAGGCTCTCCAACGCTTCAGCGAAGAGATTGGCTTCTCGTTTCCCAAGGGCCTGACGGTAAAGCCTTTCCAGTCCCTCAGGGTTTTCTAAATTGTTGGAAATTTCTTCTTTATAGTCCATTTTTCCATTTTTCCCCTCTGAAGAAAATTAAAGCGAGCTTTATCTGCCCGCTTGTTTTCAAAAGAGCCAGATTTATCTATCCAATAATTCCCATCTCCCTAATGGCATCCAGGAGTGAAGGCGGGTTCCAGAGCCATTCTATCCTGAGCCAGAAGCCCTCAATCGCTTTGCTTTCGTACTTTCCTTCGCTTCCTTCCATTCGGAGCTGGAACTTTCCTGAAAGGGAAAGCTCCCAGAACTCGGCCTGCTTTTTTTCAGGGTCAATGATCCAGTATTCCTTTACTCCGGCCTCCTGATACTCCCAAAACTTTTCCCCTTTGTCCCTGCGCTCACTTTCGGGGGAAACTATCTCCACTACTAAATCCGCTGGCCCTTCGAGGTAGGTCTCTCTTAGCCTTCCCAGGTTGTCCTTTGCCACGAATAAAAGGTCAGGCTCCCTTCCTGACCTTGCCAGCTTCATCTGGAAAGGTGCACTGAGGACAATGCCAAGACCCTTTGCCTCTGTAAAGGCGCGCATTGTTGCCAAGAGGAAGTCCCTTATGACTTGGTGTTGAACGGAGGCTGGACTGTAGAGCACTACTTCTCCCTCTACCCACTCAGCGAGAGCGTCCTCATCAGCCCATTCCAGAAATTCCTCGTAGGTCATCTTCCTTTTCTCCGGAGATAAAACCAAGAGCTCAATGAGTTCCCGTTTGAGCTCTTCGGTAAGGACACCAGGCTCCTTGAGCTTTCTCAGGATTTCTTCCCCCCGCTTGTCCATAGCTCCTCCGGATAATATTATACGCAAACCAAAATTGACCGCAAAAGCTTTTAAAAGCAAGCCCTTTGTCCGGTCTCGCTGAAGGTTCCATGCTGGCTTAATTTATGGCATTTTCAAAAGCAAAAAGCTTTAGTTTTACATAAAATAAAACAGTTCTCTTTCCTTCTGGCAAAACAAAAGGGGGTGGGAAGCTAAAAACCCACCCCCTTTTCTGATGCTGGTGGAACTTCAGCGGACTTGCTTAATCCCTATAGTGACCTTCTCCTTGCGGCCCTTGTCCACTTCTAGCTCAAAGGTTGAAACAAAGGATCCCTCTTCCGGTGTGCCCTCTATAAGTTCCAGGGAGAGGGTCTCCCGTTTGATGTAATCAGCGAAGAGAGTAAAGACCTCTCGGAGTTCCGGCCCTGTCTGGTAGAAGGTGTAGATGCGGTCTTCGATGCGGAAATCGGCCTCTTTACGGATGTTCTGGATACGCCTTACAAGTTCCCTGGCCAGGCCTTCCCGCCTCAGTTCAGGGGTTATGACCGTGGTGACGGATACCAAGTAACCGGCATCAAGGACCGCAGCATAACCTTCCTTGTCTACCAGTTCCACCTTGACTTCTTCTGGTGAAAGGGTGACAGCTCCTTCATAAAGTTCTATCTCCACTGGAAGGCCTGCAAGAAGCCTGCGGGCTATGGCAGGGTCGGTCAGGGACTGGAGATGTTCCCGAACTTTGGGGTAAAGGCTGCCGAGTTTCTTGCCCAGGAGCTCAGGAACCGTATCCAGCCGGTAGGATACCACCAGGCTTTCATCGTCAATGAGCACAACTTCCTTAACGTTCAATTCATCTTGAAGTTGGTCGGCAATCCTCAGAACTCTTTCTCTCTCCTCTTCTGAACGGACCTTAACCAAAGCTTTCTCCAGTGGCTGGCGGACTTTAATGCGAGCTTTATTGCGGGCCGCCAATCCCAAACTTGCCAACCGCATCGCCAGGCGGACATCAAGCATGAGGTCATAGTCTATCAAACTTTCATCTGCCACTGGGTAGTCGCAGAGGTGAACGCTCTCCGGAGCCAGGGGGTCAACGTTCAGGACCAGGTTGCGGTAGATTTCATCGGCGATAAAGGGGGTGAAAGGTGCCAGGAGTTTGGACAGGGTTACCAAGACTTCGTAGAGGGTGTGGTAGGCAGAGAACTTGTCCTGGTCGGCCTCGCTCTTCCAGAAGCGACGGCGGCTCCGGCGAATGTACCAGTTGGAGAGGTCATCTACAAAATCCTCTATCGGCCGGGCGGCTCCAGGGACATCGTAGCGATCCATCGCTTCAGTAGTATTCTTGATCAAGAGATTCAATTCGGAAAGGATCCAGCGGTCCAGGAGAGCCCTTTCAGCTGGAGGTATATAGTTCTGTCTGGGGTCGAAGCCATCTATCCTGGCATAGGTCACGAAGAAGGTATAGGAGTTCCAAAGGGTAAGCATGAATTTGTTCACCACTTCGCTCACAAGGTTGTGGGAAAAACGGCGTTCCTGACCAGGAGGAGCAGCCGTAAAGAGGTACCAGCGCACTGCATCGGCCCCGTAAGCATTTATTACCGACCAAGGGTCAACGACGTTGCCCTTGGATTTGGACATTTTCTCGCCTTTTTCATCCAGCACCAGGCCTAAGCAGATTACGTTTTTGTAGCAGGGGGTTTCAAAGAGCATGCTAGAAATAGCATGGAGGCTGTAAAACCATCCTCTGGTCTGGTCCACCCCCTCGCAGATGAAGTCGGCTGGGAACTGCTCTTCAAAGATTTCCTGGTTTTCAAAGGGGTAGTGCCACTGAGCTACGGGCATTGCGCCAGAGTCGAACCAGCAGTCAATCACTTCAGGCACGCGACGTTTTAGTCCTCCGCAATGTTCGCAATTGAAAACAACTTGATCCACATAAGGTCTATGGGGATCCCAAGGTTCAGGCCAAGGGTAGCCAGAACTTTCTACCCTTTCCTTGAGTTCTCTGTAACTTCCAATAAAGGTTATGTCACTGCACTTCTCACAAATCCAGATAGGGAGAGGTGTTCCCCAATAGCGGTTCCGGCTCAGGGCCCAGTCAACGTTGTTCTCGAGCCAGTTGCCGAACCGGCCATCTCTTATGTGTTCCGGTACCCAGTTTATCTTCTTGTTGAGCGCTACCATAAGGTCGCGATAACGGGTGGTCTGAATAAACCAAGTAGGATGGGCGTAGTAGAGCAAGGGGGTGCCGCACCGCCAGCAGAAGGGGTAGGTGTGAAGGTAAAGTTCTTTGCGGTAGAGGAGGCCTCTTTCTTCCAGGTCCTGGATGATGAGGGGATCGGCCTCTTTGACAAAAAGGCCCTTCCAAGAGGTGACCTCTTCAATCATCCGACCATCAGGATCTACGGTCTGGATTATAGGGAGGCCGTATTTTTGCCCCATTTCCAAGTCCTCAGCGCCGAAGGCTGGAGCAATGTGGACTATACCTGTCCCTTCTTCGGTGTTGACGAAGTCTGCCAGTATTACGTAATGAGCATCTTTGTCCAGGGGCAGGAATGAATAGAGCGGTAGGTAGCGCTTGCCGGCTAATTCTTGAGCCTGGAAAGTCCGGATGGTGCAGTAATCCCCTTGGATCACCTTTTCAAGAAGCGGTTTTGCCAAAAGGTATCGTCTGGTTTTGCTATCCTTGGTCTGTTCCACCATTACATACTCAACCTCGGGGTGGATAGCCAGGGCAGCGTTCCCGGGCAAGGTCCAAGGGGTTGTAGTCCAGGCTAAGAAATAGGTATCAGGTTCATCTTTCACTGGGAAAAGCACATATATAGAGGGGTCCTCCACCTCTTTATAGCCAAGGGCCACTTCGTGGTCAGATAATGGAGTTCCACAGCGAGGGCAATAAGGCACAGATTTATAGCCCTTGTAAATTAGACCCTTATCCCACAACTGTTTAAGTATCCACCATACCGACTCAATAAATTCATTGCTAAGGGTAATGTAGGCGTTTTTCATGTCAATCCAGAAGCCAATGCGTTCGGTGAGCTCTTCCCATTCCTTCACGTAGCGGAATACGCTTTCCTTGCAAAGGCGGTTGAATTCAGCAATGCCGAACTCTTCTATCTGGCTTTTGGATGTAAAGCCGAGTTCTTTTTCAATTTCCAGCTCTACGGGGAGGCCGTGAGTATCCCATCCACCCCTTCTCAAGCAATAATAGCCTTTCATAGTTTTATAGCGAGGGAACAGGTCCTTGAAGACCCTGGCCAGGACGTGGTGGATGCCCGGGAGACCGTTGGCTGTGGGAGGGCCTTCGTAGAAGACGTAGCGAGGGGCATCCTTCCGCCTTTCGAGGCTTTTCTCAAAGATCTGATGATCCTTCCAAAAGCGCAGGATTTCTTCTTCCATCTGCGGAAAATTGACCTTTGGCGAGACCTCCTTAAAAGCCATATCTACCTCCTTTACTCAATGCCCTAATTCTTTCTTAATCTGGGCCTTTGGGGCTTTGATAAGTCTCCAAGCTTTGAAGCGTCCGAGGAGGTTGCGAATTTCATCCCTGAGTTCTCTGAGAACGGGTTCGCGGGTTTTCCATAAGCCCAGAACCTGGTTTACGACCAGTGCACTATCGCCCCGGATCTCCACCGTGAATTCTTCTGGGTTTCTGCCTCCTTTCTCCACAATGCTAATGAGTTCTTTTAGGGCCGAAGCGAGGGTTCTGTATTCTGCCTCATTGGAAGTAATATTTCCGAAGGACAATCGGTAAATCCTCTTTTGGCCCGTTTTAGAGATTATGATATAGCTTCCGTAGCCAGGGCCTGGGTTCCCCTCGCTTCCCCCGTCAAAGATTATAGTGTAATGGGAAGGTCCCTCCCAGTGAGGTTCAATTTTAAAGACCAAGACCTTCTCCTCCCTCAAAAGAAAAGCTCCCGTCTTAAGGGACGGGAGCTTCTCACTCCCGCGGTACCACCCTCATTGGCTAAGGATAGCCCGCTCTTGAGGGGTACTTTCATACCCCCGCTGCTGGTAACGGGCAGCGACTCCGGCCAGGTCTACTGACCAGGGTTATCCCTGGCGTTCGGCTGGCGGCTCCGGAGGGATTTTCGGCAGGTTTCCC
>JBHOQL010000038.1:0-49940 GCA_042408195.1 Anaerolineae bacterium | reverse complement strand
CGGGGCCGACGGGCCTCGAACCCGCGACCTCCGGCTTGACAGGCCGGTATTCTAACCAACTGAACTACGGCCCCGCATCTGCGGGGGTGGGACTCGAACCCACAACCAGACGGTTAACAGCCGCCCGCTCTCCCCGTTGAGCTACCCCGCATTCTTTGGCGCATAGGGGACTCGAACCCCTACTACGGGCTTGAAAGGCCCGTGTCCTAACCCTTAGACGAATGCGCCTTCCATTGCCGAGGGTCGGAGTCGAACCGACGACCCTGCGGTTTTCAGCCGCATGCTCTACCACCTGAGCTACCTCGGCTCAAGCGGGCGATGGGATTCGAACCCACGACCTCTTCCTTGGCAAGGAAGCGTTCTACCGCTGAACTACGCCCGCATAACCACTTTTTGGACCCGGCCGGATTCGAACCGGCGCTCTCCTCGGTGCAAACGAGGTGCCTTCCCACTTGGCCACGGGCCCCTCCCTTTTAAAGAGCGGGGAGGCAGGGATTCGAACCCTGGAAGGAGCTTTTAAACCCCTTAACCGCTTAGCAGGCGGCCCCGTTAGACCTCTCCGGCACCTCCCCTTTTAACGTACCACTGGGGGACGAGGATTCGAACCTCGACTGGCGGATCCAGAGTCCGCTGTCCTGCCGATTAGACGATCCCCCAACCTTGTTTTATATTTTATCATTAATCACCCCAACTGTCAAGCTCGAAAGCCACCCTTTTATATCCGGGTCCATGGGCTGCGCCTCCAAAAAACTTGCGAGTTCTTCGGGTCCAGGAAGGCGCTCTCCAGCGCCCATCGTGGCGCAGGCCATAGCACCTAAAATGTTCCCCAGAAAGCCACTTTCCTCAATTCCCCTCCCAAAGAGTTCCCCAAGTATAAACCCTGCATTGAAAGCATCGCCCGCCCCTGTCGTGTCCACTACCTTTATCGGCAGAGCTCCAAGGGCTTTAAGTTTTCTTCCATCACTTACAAGGCAACCTTTTCCCCCCATTTTGACTGCTACTTTCTTCGGACCGCGGCTAAGGACATATTCTATAGCCTTTTCGGGTTTTTCTTCGCCGGTAAGGGCTCGAGCTTCCTCCAAGCTCAGGAGCAAAACATGAAGCATAGGTAAGGCTTTTTCTATTTCCTTCTGGGCCTGAAAGGCCGCACACATGCCCACATCAAGGCTCACGCTTATGCCCATCTCTGAAGCTTCTTTCAAGATTTCAAGGGCGGTCGAACGTTGGGGTTCCTGTAGGAAGGAATAGCCGGAGATGTGGATCCATTCCAGTTCACATAGACCTGCGTCTCTAAGGGAAATGGGTTTTAGATTAACGTTGGCTCCCCTCTGACCAAATATAGTCCTGTCACCGTCAGGAGTTACGGCTATGAACATAATGCCAGTAAGCAGCTCTGAGTCCCTTTGCACCAAACTTATATCGACACGGGTTTTTTCCAGAAGGGAAACGGCATAGTCCCCGAAAGGGTCTGCACCCACCCGACCTAATAGGTAAGTTTTGATTCCGAACCGGGCCAGCACTACAGCTGTATTGGTCGCCGAACCGCCGAGGTGGACTTCTGCCCGAGCAGTAACCCCTTCACCGCCTTTGTGAGGGTAAAAAGGCACGGGGGCGATTATGTCTAAGTTTATATCCCCTACCGCCAGAACCGAACCTTTACTTCTCATCGGTCAGGAGGCCAGAATTTTCTCCACTAAGGCGATTTCTTCTTCAAGCGAGCTTACTTTGCCGTCGAGCCTTGCATCCTTTAGAGCCATGAGGATTTTACGGTAGATGGGCCCAGGTGGTATTTTCATCACTTCTTGGAGGTAATGGCCATCAATTTCCGGACGGACGAACCGGAGGTTGCGTTGGTAAAGGTCAAGGCGCTGGCGAGCGAGCCACGAATCGGTCAGGATGCGGGCCAGGAAACGGGCCCGGTCAGAATAGGGGGAGAGAAGCCTGTAAATGGTGCTCGGAGCAAAGTCTCTTTCTGAAAGTTGCTTCAAGATTTCTTTGAAAGCTTGGAGCTCGCGCATAAGGGAAGAATCATCCTTAGGAGGGTGCAGGCGCTTTATTAGAGCTTCCAATTCCTCTGGTTTCATCCTGTAAGTCAACACAGCAAAGTACAAAGCGCCTATGGGTTCATAATGGGCCCGCTGACTTGGGGAAGGCGAGGAAAGATCGTAACCGATTTCCTGGGCAATGGGCATTTCCTCCCGCAAAGCGCGGAACTTCTCAGTTATCCAGCCGTTCCCCTCCAGAGAAGGATGAATTTTCTTGAGGACTTTTATCTCTTCAAGGCGTCGGATGGCTCTTTCGGGTTCACTCTCCTGAAGGGTGAGGCGGAGCTCGTGGTAGATCCTCTCGCCGCTTACTTTGTCCAGAAGGTCAAGGGCGCTATCAACCAGCTCCAGAGTCCGGCTTTCTATCCGGAAACCGAGGCGTTGTTCAAGCCTTACAGCCCGGAGAATACGGGTAGGATCTTCCACGAAACTGAGGTTGTGCAGCACTCTTATGAGGCCCCTTTCCAGGTCTTTGAGCCCTCCGTAAAAATCGTAAAGTTCGCCAAACCTGTCCGGGCTTAGGGAAATGGCCAAAGTGTTGATGGTGAAATCGCGTCTATATAGATCCTGTTTGATTGAGCTCATTTCCACTTCAGGGAGGGCAGAGGGGTGCTCGTAGAATTCAATGCGGGCAGATGTGAAATCCAGATGGTGGGGATAGCCCATCGCAAGCTTCTGAGGGTCCTCAATTATGAGTTTGGCCGTTCCAAAGCGGGTGTGGCTTCTAACTCTCCCTCCAAAGTCCCTTGCCAGGGCTTTGGCTAGAGCTATTGCATCGCCCTCCACGACTAAGTCCAAGTCGAGGGTTGGCATTCCTAGGAGAAGGTCCCGGACGAACCCTCCAACTATGTAGAGCGAGAAGCCCAGGTCCTGTGCCTTTTCCCCGGCTTTTCTGAGGATATCAAGGAGGGGCGGCGGCAGGGCTCTTTCCAGTTTGCGGGCTATTTCCGAAGCCGGCCGTGTAGCTATCCCACCACTCCAGAGTTTTATGAGGTCGGTTCTGGTCACGATACCTATAACCTTGCCCTCCGATACGACAGGGACCTGGCCTATACCATGCTCAAGCATAACTTTCTGGACTTTTTCTACAGGGTCGTCGGGGGAAACGCTGACGTCTCCCTTGTGCATGTAGAGCTTTATCGGGTTTTGGCCGAGGCCATGGTGAAGGGCTTTGTCTATCTCGCGGCGGGTCAGGATACCCACCACTTTCCCATTCTCCACAACTGGGAAGCCTTCATGGCCGTATTTCCTCATGGCTTCGGCCGCTTCGTCGACAGTGGTATCGGGGGAGAGGGAGTGGACTCTGTAAGACATTATGCGGGACACAGTTATACCAGGCTTTATGGAGGAACGTATAGCTTCCAGAAGCCTTTCCCGGACTTCGGACAAGGGCAATCCCTGAATGAAAGCTGCAGCTGCTCTGGAGTGTCCGCCTCCCCCGAGTTTGGAAGCGATGAGGCCTACATCTATACTGTCCACCGAGCTGCGAGCCACTATCTGGATCCGGTCGCCCATATCTACAAGAACGAAAAGGGCATCGGGTTCCAGTACATCTCGCAGGAGGTGGGCGAGGGTTGAAATCTCCTCCACGTAACCCCGGAAGGAAGCTGAAGAGATTATTATTGAGTGGCCGTGGAACTCGTAGGGATAGGAACCGTTGAGAAGTTTGTTATAGAGTTCCCTCTGAGCTTCTGAAAGGGGGTAGCGAAGAAAGCGGTTGATAGCCGATAGGTCAGCACCAATTTCCAAAAGCTGGGCAGCGCATTTGACATCCCTTGGGGTTGTGCCAGCATAGGAAAGGAAGCCAGTGTCCTCGTATATCCCCAGCAAATAAAGGGTAGCTTCGACAGGAGCTATGGGCACTTTTTTCTCTAAGAGCTTTTCAACGAGGATAGTGGTGGTAGCTCCTGTATCTCCGCCCATGTAGTTCATCCTTTCATCCAGGTCCCGGGAAAGGGGGTGATGGTCAATAAAGAGGATTTGGGTCTGGGGGCCCATACCCTTCATTGATACAAAACTTTGAGTGTCAACAACAATTGCTCTGGTTATAGGCGAACGGGGCAGATCTTTAGGGGAAATAAAAGGCAATTCATCCCCGTAAATTGAGAGGAATTCTCGAACGTTGCGGTTAAGGCGGTGGGGAAGTACGGGGATAGCTGGAGGGTAAGTTTTGGCTGCCGCTAAAAGAGAAGCTATAGCATCGAAATCGGCGTTTTCGTGGGTGAGGATTATTTCCATTCATTCCTATCTCCGGTGCTGCGATGCACATTTGCTGCATAGCGTGGTGTAAGGCAAAAGTTCAAGCCTGGCCTCTTCAATAGGCTTGCCACAAATTTCACAGATCCCATAGCTACCTTTGGCGAGCTTATCTAAGGCCTTTTTTATATCTTTCACTTTCTGGGCAGCCCTGTCCCTGAGAGCAAGGTTAAGCTCCCACTGAATTATGTTAGGGTCCCCTATGCCAAGGCCATAATCGCCCTTTATTTCCAGCTTTTTCTCCAGCTCTTCCAACTCTTTAATAGCTTCTTCCAACTCCTTCTCTAGGAGTTGGCGAACTTTTCCGATATCAACTGACATAATGTGGAAAAACCTCCTCGCCTTTTCGTCCGGGTAAATTACAGGAAACTTTCGGGGGTTACTCTTCTCTCTTCATCTGCCGCAACATACGGCGACGAGCTTTACGGATGGCTTTGCGGAGCTTTATCCGTTTCATCTCGCTCTTGGATATATACCACCTCTTCTTCCGGATAATACTAAGGATACCCTCCTCTGCCACCTCTTTCCGGAATCTTTTGAGCAGGCTTTCCTGAGATTCTCCTGGCCTAAGGACGACCGACATTCCGAATTAGCACCCCCCTTCTTTTTATTTAGGGCCTTGCACAAAATATTATACCCCTAAAAGGGGGAAGCTGTCAATTTGAGGCGGATGATGGGCGCATACATGATTTGTCAAGGAGTTGTTGGGCAAAGAGCAAGCAGCTGCAGAGGCTTCCTGGGACCTGGTTTATCTTCAGTTGCCTCCCTTGCCTGCGTGGGCCCGGGAACGTGGGACGGGGGTACGTACCTGGGGGAGGAGATTAAAAACTGCTCCGCCACTGTCCCAACGGAGCGATTTGCGGGAGGACCCGAAGCGTTCGGGCGAGCGCTCTGGCTGGAAGGGTATAGGCGAGGAGTGGCCCAAGGTAAAGAGGTTGCGGCGAGTGGGGATGGGGCGAACTGGATGTGGAATCTGGTGGAGGAACATTTCCTCGGGGTGATTCGGAAGGCAGTAGGTCTGGAAAGTGGATTGGGCTGCCTAGGGAGAGGGAAGCCCTAGGCCCAAGAATAGGCGAGGAAGCACCTAGATGAGTTGTGGGAAGAGAAGGTTACGGAAGTGATTCGGCGCTGCCAGGAAAAGGCGATGGTAGCAGGAGGGCAGCTTATCAGGCGGTGACATACTAAGGGAGCGGGAAAGAGTTTGGGGGTGCTTGCGCGGTTGTCCATCTGCGAGCCTGGCTGGAAAGCGGTCACTGGGAGGAGACGATAGCCAAATGCCCTTCTCTTTCCTGAAGCTATATCCGTCGTCCGGCACCCTATTCCTGGCAAATCGTGCATACACCCCAAATGACGGATTATCCCCTCCCGTGACCTGACAATCGTTTTCGCTCGAAGCCAAAGCTTCAGGGTCGTCAACTATGGCCTCCTCAGGGCTTAACGCCGCGGATTAGCAGGCCAAGAAGTCGCTCTCCCAAGGTTTTATTGCAGGTTTGCCCCCTTTGCTAATTGGGTAAGGCTATATTACAATTAGCCCAGTAAGAGGCTGGGAGGTCCATAAACTATGGAGATGCAAAAACCTGTCCCCTTGAGGTTGAGCACCGAAAAATTCATTTATTTTGTCTTCCTAATCGCAGCCATTTTCACCCGTTTCTGGGACCTTGGGACGAGAGCTATGAGTCACGATGAGAGCCTTCATTCCCTTTATTCCTACTTCCTTTACTCCGGCAAGGGTTACCAGCATACCCCCATGATGCATGGGCCTTTTCTTTTCCATGCTAATGCTCTGGTCTATTTCCTATTCGGCGTAAGCGATTTTACTGCCAGGATCGTCCCCGCCGTCTTCGGCGTGGTGCTGGTCCTGCTGCCATATTTTATGCGGCGCTGGCTTGGCTCCGCAGGCGCTCTTCTTACGTCTTTTATGCTTTTAATCTCCCCCTCTTTCCTCTATTATTCCCGCTACATCCGCAACGATATCTTCATTGCTGTGTGGAATTTACTCATGGTAATCGCCCTTTTCCGGTTTGTGGAGGAAAGGGAGCTGCGCTGGCTTTATTTGGGTGCAGCCGTCCTCAGTCTGGCCATCGCTACCAAAGAAGTTGCTTACATAACCGTTTTTATCGGCTTTATATTCATACTCTCGGCCCTTATGTGGGAGAACCTTAAGGCGGGAGAAGCTAGAATTATGCGCCTTATCCTTGGTGTGACCGTGGCCTTATCTGTAGCTGTTATATTAGCTTTGAGCATCGTAGCATTGGAGAAACCCCAGCTTCTTCCACCTTGTATGCTTCTTTTGCTTCCTTACTTTTCCCTCTTCACCGGGACATTGGGTGGCGTGCTGGCGGTCGGAATAATTACCAGGATAAACCAGGAAAAGGGGTTTACCTTGGCATTGCGCGCCTTAAATTTCCGAGCCTTGTTTACAAGCTTGCTTATTTTCCTGGCCATTCACGTTACCCTGTTCACCACTTTTTTCACCAATCCCTACGGCCTCATCTCAGGTATTCCTGGCTCCATAACTTATTGGCTCGCTCAGCATGGTGTTCAGAGGGGAGGGCAACCTTGGTATTACTATTTGCTCCTTCTTCCCCTTTACGAATTGTTGCCCCTTATTCTAGGCACAGCTGGATTTGTTTACTATCTCTTTAAACCCCAGAGCGAGAAAGCGTGGTTCCAGGCTTTTCTGGCCTGCTGGTCGATCCTCTCATTGGTTATTTACAGCTGGGCAGGGGAGAAAATGCCCTGGCTTGTGCTTCACCCCGCTCTACCCCTACTACTGCTGGGGGGGATGTTCGGTGGGCAACTTATTGAAAGCTTCCGCTGGAGGGAATGGTGGGAAAGGGGTGGCCTCATCGCCTTTGTTCTTCTGGTTCCAGCTTTAGCAGCTTTGATCCAGTTGCTGAGTTTGAAACCATTCCAGGGGCTTTCCCTCCAGAAGCTAACCATAACTGTGCGGTGGCTTTCTTCACTGGTAGCCCTCGCAGCTTTCGGCTATCCTCTTTATCGCTACTTCAAGAGGATGGGACGAGAGCTCTCTTTGGGTACCTTTGGCCTGCTTGCCGGAGTACTCCTCTCCTTCCTCACCGCACGTTTTGCTTGGATGGCCTCCTTCGTTAACTATGATAACGTGAAGGAATTGCTGGTTTATGCTCATGGCACTCCGGACATAAAGATTGCCTTGGCTCAGATCGACCTCATATCCCTCCATACCGTGGGGGATCGGCAGATAAAGTTCGCCTACGATGATGATTCCACTTGGCCTTTGGAGTGGTATTTCAGGGATTATCCCAACCGGGTTTACTACGGTGCCAATCCCACTCGCGAGGCCCTTGACGCCCCAATAGTCATCGTGGGACCGAAGAATGAGAACAAGGTAAGACCGTTTCTTGGCGATCAATACTACCGCTTCACCTATAGGCTTGTATGGTGGCCAAGGGAAGATTACAAGGGCCTGACTCCAGCCAAACTCTGGAGAATGCTCAGGGATCCTGAAATCCGGAAAGCCCTTTGGGATGTATTTTTATACCGCCGTTACAAGACCCCCCTGACCCAGTGGCCCTACGTCCATTATTTTTACCTTTACATACGCAAAGACGTTTACCAGAAGGTTTGGGAGCTTGGCGTTGCGCCACCTCCTCCCCCCGAGGAAGTAGAGCCGTACGCTCGCGGCACAAGGACCATAAAACCTTCTATGGAGATAGGGACCTGCGGCTCGGGGCCGGGACAGTTTCTGAACCCCCGCAACGTGGCTTTGGATTCCGAGGGTAACATTTACGTGGCTGATTCGGGTAACAATCGGATTCAGAAGCTCAACTCCGAAGGACAGTTCATCCTCCAATGGGGAACCTTCGGCTCTGCACCAGGCCAGTTCAACGAACCTTGGGGTATCGCGGTGGATAAAAGCGGGCATGTGTATGTGGCTGACACCTGGAACCACCGAATTCAGAAGTTCGATTCCAGCGGGAATTTCCTCAGTGCATGGGGTTACTTTGTAAATACTGAGGGCAAACTGGAACAACCTGGGGGTTTCTGGGGGCCAAGGACCATCGCCATCGATTCCCAAGGTAATCTCCTCGTGGCCGATACTGGCAACAAGCGTATCCAGAAGTTTTCCCCCGATGGCCTCTTCCTGGGTCAGTGGGGTGGATTTGGCATCGATAGGGGATTCTTTGATGAACCTGTGGGCATAGCCTTGGATACGCAGGGCAATATCTATGTGGCTGATACCTGGAACAGGCGGATACAGAAATTTGATGCGAATTTTAATTTCCTAAAGGAATGGCGCATCCACGGCTGGGAAAGCCGCTCCGTCCTCAACAAGCCATACCTCGCCGTAAGCCCGGAAGGCCTTCTCTTCGCTACGGACCCTGAATTCCACCGCATTCTGGCCTTTGACCTAGAGGGCAATTTCCTCTTCGCTTTCGGCCGCTATGGCGAGCTCAACTTGCCCATCGGCTTGGCGGTGGATAGGGATGGAAACCTCTATGTAGCGGACTCAGGGAACTGTCGAATCCTTAAGTTCGCTTTTTCTTCTCGGGAACTGAAGGAAGAGAAAACGAAGTAATGGTGGAATACACCTAGAAAGCCTGAGCCAGCAGAGGGTTACGGGCCTTCGCAACCTTTCACCCGGTGGCGTCTAAAATCAAGCCAAGCCCAGAACCGGCGGGCAAAAACGGGAGAGGTTTCCAGATCCGCCTCATTCCGCGAAAGGATTGGAAACCTTTCCTGTGGCAAACCTGAAGCCAATGGGTAGGGGAGAATGATAAGGGGACTCAGAAGTACCCACCCGAGGAAACAGATCGGGGTCGAGGGATAAATTAGCGCGCTTGTCTACGAGTGAGCTCTTTAGCTACGCAAGCCCGAAGCCAACGGTAGTGAGTTATTGCGTCCAGGATAGGCCGGAAATCTTGTACCGTGGTTAATCCAACGCTAGTCAGGGTAAAAGGGGCGAAGTTCTCCCTTCAAAGGATTTATCGGCTCCCAAATCACCGCTTAGCCTTGACAAAAATCCCCTTGTGCCTACAATGTTTTCCAAACTACAGGGAGGAAAGGGAATGGCCAAAAAGAAGAAAAGAGCCCGTGCCCGAAGAGAGAAAGCGAGAGAAGTGAGGACCACAACTCCGAGCCCGGCGCAGCCGGCCTTTAAGCCTCCCGTAAAGGCCCCTGAGCGTCCATCTCCGAGGGTGGATTTCCGGAGGGAATACCCCTACGTTTACAGCGATCTCCGAAGGGCTGGCATTACCGCTCTTGTCATGTTCATGTTTATGCTCGCGCTCTCTTTGATAATTCACTAAAGGGTTTGAGATATGTCCGGAACGCCGGTAATATCGATAGTGGGGAAATCGGATGCGGGTAAGACGACGCTGTTGGAAAAACTCATAGCGGAGCTCAAAAAGCGTGGGTACAGGGTGGGAACTATAAAACATGACACCCACGGCTTTGAGATAGACCAACCTGGCAAGGATTCTTGGCGCCATGCCCAGGCCGGAAGCGACGTTGTGATGATAGCTTCGCCTAGCAAGCTGGCTCTCATTAAAAGGCTGGAAAACGAGCTTACGTTGGATGAAGTGGCCTCTTACATTACCGATGTAGACATAATCTTGACTGAGGGTTACAAGAGAGCCGATAAACCTAAAATAGAAGTCCATCGCAAATCTGTAGGAGGCGAGCTTCTCTGTTCACCCCAGGAACTCCTAGCGGTGGTCACCGATGAACCTCTCAACGTTCCTGTACCTCAGTTTTCCTTTGATGAAGCAGAAGCTCTGGTTGACCTTATAGAAAGGCAAATCCTCAGGAAGCGGGAGTTTCCTCTGGTTTCAATAATAGTGGATGGCAGAGGAGTGCCTGTTTTCAAGGATTTTACTCGCCAGATTGTAGCCAAAACGGTGAAAGGGATGCTCTCCGCCCTCCAGGGCGGTGTTGGCCGATTTATTTCGCTGAAAATAGATCTCGGTGAAGGAGGAGAGAAATGACGAGGGTCCGCTGCTATATTGAAGACTGCATGTTCTGGAAAAAGGGCATATGCCAGGCCAAAGAGATTGAGATTGACCCCGATGAAGGATGTCTGACTTTCCGACTGGAAGAGGAGGAAGAAGAGCTCTTCTCCGACTGGGAAGAGGAAGGGCTTGATGAACTTGAAGAAGAGTGGTAGGCCGGGAACAAACGCTTCAATCCGGCGTTATCTGCGCTCTGAAACTTTCCCCACTGCCTTCTGCCCAGGGTGTGGTCATGGCATCCTCATGGGTGCGATTCTGAGGGCAATAGATGAACTGGGCCTGGATTTTGACCGTATGGTGTTCGTATCTGGGATAGGGTGTTCTGGCTGGATCCCCAGCCCGTACTATGCAGCTGATACTCTTCATACCCTCCACGGCAGAGCTGTAGCCTGTGCTACAGGGGTCAAGCTGGCGAACCCATCCCTCAAGGTGGTGGTCATAGGTGGAGATGGCGACTTGGCTTCAATAGGTGGGAACCATCTGATCCATGCGGCCCGCCGCAACATTGAGTTAACGGTCATTTGTGCTAACAATATGATTTATGGTATGACAGGAGGCCAGGTTACCCCAACCACTCCCTTTGGGGCTTTAACTGTGACCACACCTAAAGGGAACCCCGAAAGGCCTTTTGACTTGTGCAAACTCATGGTAGGCGCCGGTGCCACCTACGTGGCACGCTATTCTGTTTTCCACATCCATCAACTGATAAAAGCCTTAAAGAAAGCCCTCACCCACCCTGGCTTTGCTTTCGTGGAGGTGCTGAGCTCCTGTCCGACCCATTACGGTAGATATAACAAAGTGGGTGGGCCAGCAGAAATGCTCAAATTCTGGAAAGATAAATGCGTAACCATTGAGAGGGCTTCCAACCTCTCGCCGGAGGAGCTAGAGGGAAAGATTCTGATAGGAGAATTCACGAAATAGGGGGGCAAAAGTGTACGAAGTAACGGTAGTGCGGCACTTTGATGCAGCCCATAGCCTTCGCCTTTACGGTGGCAAATGCGAAAAATTGCATGGTCACCGCTATCAAGTAGCGGTTTCGGTCCGCTCAGAAGGCCTTGACGAGCTTGGGCTCGCCTTTGATTTCACCGAACTCAAGCGTATACTGGACGAAAGGGTACTCCCTCTCCTTGACCACAGTTATCTTAACGATATCCCACCTTTTGACTCGGTGAACCCTAGTGCAGAGAATATTGCTACTTTCATCTACCAGGAGCTTAAGAAGGCCCTTCCCAATGTGAGGATAAGCAAAGTGCAGGTATGGGAATCACCTGATGCCTGGGCCACCTATTATCCGGAGGGGGAGGGATGAAAATAGGGGTTGTGGGGGCTGGGATAACGGGCCTTACCGCAGCCTACGAGCTGACCAATAAAGGCCACTATGTGGAGGTCTTTGAGGCCTCCGAAAGGCTCGGTGGACTGGCCTCGGGTTTCAGAGATGAGGGTTGGGAGTGGCCCTTAGAGCGTTTTTACCATCATTGGTTTGCTTCGGACCGAGCGGTGTTGGAGCTGCTAAGGGAGCTTGGCCTTGGTGATAAGGTGTTTTTCCCCCGGCCTATTACTTCAATCTGGCACAAGGGCGAGGCTTACCCTTTTGACTCCCCGTGGGCGGTCCTGAAATTCCCGCACCTTTCCTGGGCAGGCAAGGTGAGGTTTGGGATTGTGGGCCTCTACTTGCGCCTTTCCACCAGATGGCAACCTCTGGAATCCTATACTGCTCACGATTGGTTATTGCGCTGGATGGGGCAGGAGGCTTATACCGTCCTCTGGGAACCCCTTCTGGCGGGGAAGTTTGGCCCCGATTACAAAGAAGTAAATATGGCCTGGTTCTGGGCTCGCCTCCACAAGCGTAGTCCGCGCTTGGGATATATGGAGGGGGGATTCCAGACTTTTGCCGATACCCTTGCCTCTAAGATAAAGGAAAACGGAGGTATAATCCACCTCAAGAGTCCTGTGAAACAGATAAAGAGAGAGGGCAACTTTCTGGAAGTGACGAGTTTGGCTGGAGTCAAAAAGTTTGATGCTGTCCTGGCCACTTGTTCGCCCAAGATCCTGGCTTCCATTGTCAAAGGCTTTCCCAACGATTATATAGAATATCTGTCAAAATTGCGTTCTTTGGGCACAGTTGTTTTGGTGGTGGCTCTGAGAAATCCTCTCACATCGGGCCATTACTGGATAAACCTGCCCAAGGGCGAGTTCCCCTTCTTAGCTCTCGTGGAACACACTAATTACATTTCTCCTAAGTATTATGGCGGTGACCATATTGTATACCTTGGCGATTACGTCCCAACCACCCACGAATATTTCCGCCTCAGCAAAGAGAAAATTGAGGAGCTTTTCCTTCCCCACCTTTCTCGGTTTAACCCTTCTTTCAAACCCGACTGGATAAGGAAGACCTGGCTCTTCCGTGAACCTTACACTCAGCCTGTTCCATTGGTGAACTATTCCCGGATTATGCCCTCCTTTGAAACCCCAATCCTCGGCCTATACTGGGCCTCTATGCATCACGTGTACCCTTGGGATAGGGGGACAAACTACTCAGTGGAACTGGGGAAGAAAGTGGCGGAAAAAATTTCAGAGATGGTCTGCTGAACTCGGTTGCTGCCGGTCTTACGATTTGCTAAGCCAAGTTTATGTTTTAGGTTTAGCGAGTGGTGCTCTTGATATACCCATGGAGGCTTTGGTTACTTACTCGGTTTCGCCCTGGTCATTGGCTTCGGATTTGTCTGCGGGGTAGGCTTTCCACCCCTTCATCGAGCGGGGCGAGCTGAGAGCTTATCCTGGTCTCCATACGCTTCCGTGGGCTTTGGGTTTGCTTTGGCTAAGGGTCCCACATTTGGGTTGTGGCAGGAGTTTGCCGTTTGCTCCCCCTTTGTCCTTTTTGGGGGCACCCTCAAACCCCTGGGAAGGGGCTCTGCCCCCTCTACCCCCTTATTTTGCATGCCCTCGTGTGTTTCGGGTTTGCTTTGGCTGAGGATCCTTTTCTTGGAAAGAGGCAAAGGTTTGGCTGTAGCAGAGGGTCTCCTTGGGTGCAGGGTATGGTAAGTAATAGTTCGCCCTCATTGTATCGAGCTTCAGGGTAAAATTCTGGTTCTCGAACCCCCTTTCCTTGTCAAACGAATCCGTTAACTTTATAATATCCCTTGGAGGGGACTAATGGGAACCAATCCCTGCGAGATCAGGCGCAAAATTTTGGGGGTTGTGCTGGAAAAAGCCCGCACAAGGTCGGGAAAAACCATCAAAGAGTGTGCTGAAGCTATAGGTGTGTCTCCCTCATATTTAGCTAAGGTGGAAAAGGGGGAGAAGGATTTAGATTTAGCCCAGTTGGAAGTTCTGGCTCGCTTCCTAAACTTGTCCCCGTTAATGCTCTGGGAAGGCGAGTTGGAGGGCTCTTCTTCTGGGCCTTCGTTTCCGCTCTCGGAGGAAGTTGTGAAAGTCAGGCGGAAGATCATCGGATTACTATTGGAAAAGGCGAGGGTTCAAGCAGGGAAAAGTCTTTCGGAAGCGGCCCGGCTTTTAGGGGTATCAACTCGCACTCTTAGGGCTTACGAAAGTGGCGATAAACCAGTGCCCCTTCCTCAACTGGAAATCCTTGCTGATTTTTACGGCGTGGGCAAAGAGTTCTTCTTGCAGCAAGCTCTTTTCAGCGAAGAGGATGAATTAAGGAAAGAAATTGAGAATTTCCTTAAACTTCCGGAGGAAATTCGCAAATTTGTGGCCAATCCTTCCAACATACTTTACCTTAGATCTGCCCTTTATCTTAGCAGGCTTTCCACCGAAGCGCTTCGGGAATTCGCCGCCAGCCTCTTGGATATAACTCTTTAGAAGGTCATAGGATGAAGGAGCAGTTTCTGGAAATTTTGAAAGCCCGTAGCTTGAAGGAATGCTTGGAGCGGTTCCTCCCCTTAGCCGTGGAAACGGTAGGGGCGGAAGGAGGCTCCGTTCTGGTGATGTCGGGGGAAAAGGTAACGGCAAGGTGGGGAAAAATCCCTCCGGAGGCCAGTGCCATTATTGAAAATTGGGAGAAGAGGATTGCTGAGAGGCTCCGGGAGGGAACATGGGGTTTCTCATGGAAGGAACCACTCCCCATAGCCGAGATGGTTCTCCCTCAGAACATCGGTCGCCTTTACAATCTGCCCATTGTTTCGGGGGGGCAGGTTGCTGGAGCGCTTAGTTTGACAGGAGGTCCCGACTACAAGCTTTCCCAGGAGGCCAAGCAGAACTTTCTGGCGCTTCTTCGGCTTTTCAGTTTGGTTCTGCCCTTATATGTAAGGCTTGATGTTGCTTTAAGGAGGGTGGAACACTTAGAATTCTTATTCCAGATGAGCCAGCACCTTGTGTCTACTTATGACCTCAACAAATTGCTTCTGGATATTATGGAAATAACAAGCTTTGTATTGGATTCCATGGCCACTTCCTTGGTTCTGATAAGGGAAGGCACCGATGAACTGGTGCTGGAAGTGCTCTATGGTCAGGGGAGTGAGGCTGTTAGAAGGGTGAAAGGCAGGATAGGGGAAGGCTTGGTAGGCTGGGTGGCTCAAAACGGCAAACCTCTAATAGTGAACAATGTTCAAAATGACCCTCGTTTCAACCCTCAGGTTGATGCTCGCACGGGCATTTTGGCCAATTCAATCATCTGTGTGCCTCTGCAGATAAAGGGAAAAACTATCGGAGTTCTTGAGGCTATCAACAAGCGCTCGGGTAATGGTTTTGACCAGGAGGACCTCAAACTTTTGAGCACAATCGCGGCCCACGCGGCCATAGCCATAGAGAACGCCAAGTTGCACCTTTCCCTAAAGGAAGAGAGGGACAGGCTCCTGCGGGTGCAAGAGGAGGTCAGGCAGCAAATTGCCCGTAACCTTCACGATAGCACCCTGCAGTATCTTTCGGCCATATCCATGGGGCTTGAGCACTTGGGCCGCCTCCTTGAATTAAGGCCAGAAGCTGTGAGGGCGGAAATAGATGCCCTGTCCAAAATGACTAAGCAAGCCATAAAGGAGGCGAGACTGCTCCTTTTTGAACTCCGCCCCCTCATCCTGGAGAGCAAAGGTCTTATCCCGGCCTTGCGGAACTATGTGGAACAGCTCAACAGCACGGGCAAATTCCTGACCCGCTTAGAAGTGGAAGGGTTGAATAGACCTCTGAAGAAAATAGTGGAGCGTAACATCTTTTCCATTGTTCAGGAGGCTATAAATAATGTGGAAAAGCACGCTAAGGCCAAAAACGTATGGATAAGGGTGGCCGTTGATGGTGATTTCCTTTCTGTCAGTGTGGCAGACGATGGTGTAGGCTTCAACGTTAAAGATGTGCTGAGCAGGTATAGTGAGCGGGGAAGCATGGGCCTATACAATATGCAGGAGAGGGCGAAGGCGATCGGAGCTCAACTTTCCATAAGGTCAAATCCTCAGGGGCCAAGCAGGGGTACTATTATATCCCTGCGGATACCCCTTTCCCTTGCGGTTGAATCAGGGGAAGAAAAAGAGGAGTAAGCTTTCACTGGTCAGCACGAAAGCAACTTTTTTGCCCTCAACTACGCAAAAATCCACTATTTCTAAGGGTTTTCCTTCTCCAATGATGAACTGCCTGATGAGCTTCCCCCCCTTATCTAACTCCACTATCCTACTGTGAGCCGAATCGGCCACATAAAGGGGATACTTGGGTTTTTCTAGGTCTTCTTCAGGGAAAGTGAAGATAGTGGAGGGGTTCATCAGGGGCTTGTCCAGAGGTTCTAAGTTAAAGGGAACCTGAGCACCGCCCAGGAACTTCAGCAAGCGCCCATCAGCCAGGAGGAGGTAAACGTAGCCATCCAGGGCAAAGTCTCTCACTTCTTCCATATTGATGGCCTGCGGAAAGTACGGGGTTGGAGGAGAAGGGTAGCCGCCTTCTCCGGGTATGTATCTCCAAATTTGCCCCCCACTTCGGTCCATAATGTAGAGCCTCTTATCCAAAGTTTTCATCCGATCAGGGTAGGAGAAGCCAGGAGCAAGACGGATATGGCGCATGGCTCCCCAGGGAAAGGCAATGCGGTAGAGGTTGAAAGAGGAATCCAGGATAAGGATACCCTTTTCTGTTTCAGGCTGGGGGGTGAAATAAAAAGCCATCCCCATGAGTTCTCCTACTACTGTATCTTCTACGGCCTGTCCCCTCTGGAGCAAAACCGTCGGTTTGTCGGGGTTAGTTAGGGCATCCCCTATTTCGTTGAGGTGGTAAAGATAGAGCTTGTCAGTTCCCGAATCGAGGATGTAGATGTCCCTGCCGTCCACGATGAGGTTGCGGGGCTTGGCCTCCGAGGCAAAACGGATAAGGGTAAACACGGGAAAATTGCGGACTATCTTGTAGGTTTTGTCGTATTGCTCCCAGAAGGTCCTTTCCATTTCCTGAATCCGGGGATCCAAGGGGCGTAGGAGGCGAGCCTCTTCTATAGCCCTGGCTGCTGCTTTAAGAGCTTCGCGCTGCGCTGATTCGTCCGGAGTGGAGTTGGCTACGGAGATGGCAGTGCTAGCAGCCCGTAATAGTTGACTCACTTTGTCGTTCACAATTTTTGCACGTTGGAAGTAAGCCAGAAGCACCAGGAAAAGGACTATCATAGGAATTATCAGAGCGAGGGTCTTGGCCCACTGATCGTGGGAGGGGGCTGGCTTTGGCGGAGGTTTCTTCGCCGGAGCCAAGATATCCCAAGCCTGGCGGCCAAAGGTTTTAAGCTTTTCAACCAGAGGTTTAGCGGCGGACGGAGTTGGGGCAGCTTCTGGTTCCATGGCAACGGCCCAACTTCTAGGGCCGAGGGTCTCTTGGATAGAGGTAAGGATTTCCTCACCTTTACCGGCCCCGCTGGCTTTTTCCAGGTGTCGGAGTGTCGGCTCATCCACGACGGGCAGGAGGAGCAGGAGGGTACCGCTTTTCAAAGGGAAAGAGAAGAAGACGGGTTTAGGCTCGGGGCTTTCCCCAGGGGCAGGGTGGCTTCCGGTAATGCTTCTAACTTTTCCTTGCTGCCTGAGGATGGCTGTCAGGGGGCCGGAAAGGGCCATGTAGGTTTCTTCCTTCCCTTCGGCCAGGCAGAATATGGCTCCACGGACCTGACGGGAGTGTAAGAGGTAACCTGTTGAAGCGATGGCCCTCTTGAGAGCTCCCACGACCCCTCCCCGGTAGGAGTAAAAGCTGTCCCTCAGGTTTTCCTCCGCCCTAGCGAAGAAGGTTTCAGGAGTAACCTCGGGGTAAGAAAGAGGGATAAAAAGGACGTGAAGCTTTTCCTTCCTTTTGGCGAAAAGGGGTGGAGCGAACTGCCTCAGCCCAACCCCGAAAGAGTTTACTTTCATTGTCACCTCTCAACCAGTTCTTGTAGGAAGCGTTGGAGTTCCCCTTCTTCAATGGGACCTATGTGGCGGCGAAAAAGGGTCCCATCGGCTTTTATGAAATAACTTTCTGGGACACCTGTTACTCCAAAAAGCCTGGCCAGTTTCCCTCCCGGATCTTTTCCTGCTGGGTAAGTTATTTCCCATTTCTGGAGGAACTCCAGAGCCTTACTTTCCGCATCCTTGTAGCTTATCCAGACAAAGAGAACTCTTTCATCCCCCGCAGCTTTCCAAGCAGGGGCCTCCTTGCGGCATTCCTCGCACCAGCTGGCCCAAAAGTGCACCACTGTGGGCTTGTCGCTCGGCAAGGTGATAGTGGAGCCGTCGTAAAGAGGGATGGTTATGCGAGGGAGCTTATCCCCCTCCTTTAGGCCTGTTGGCTTGGTAGAGGTGAAGAGGGATACCACCGCCGTTATCAGGATGGTCGCAAAGAATACTGGAATCACCCATTTTGTCTTGATCATGGATTCCCTCACCACTGAACACGTAGTCTTTCTTCCCGGACTCTCCTGTAAACTGCCACGGTCATTTCGGCTATCTTGTCCCAGTTGTATTTCTCTTTTACCTCACGGTAGGCGTTTTCAACCCTTGCCTTGGTCCATTGGGGATTTTCCAAGGTGTGGAGGATGCCCCAAATAAGGGATTCCACGTTGTTGGGGTAGACGGTTATTCCGGTTTCGGCATGGCGTACCACCTCAGCGAGGCCGCCCACTTCGGAGACTACCACGGGGCAGCGGGCAGCCATCGCTTCCAAGGCCACTATTCCGAAGGGCTCATAGAGACTGGGGAACACTGCCACATCGGCTACTTTGAGAAGCCTATCGCGGTCTTCTTCAGGGATAAATCCGGTGAAAAGAACTTTGTGGGCCACACCCAGTTCCCAAGCCCTCTGGCGCAACCGCTCCAGGAGGTGGCCTGTTCCCACCATCACGAATTTGGCCGGGGGGAAACGGGCCAGGATCGAGGGAACTGCTTCCAGGAGTATCTGTGGTCCCTTTTCCTCCACCATCCTCCCAAGGTAGAGGATGATTTTTTCCTCGGGCAGCGCGTACATGTTGCGGAACCAGCTCAGGTCAACTCCTTCCCACCGGTCAAACCGGTCAGTTTTGACTCCGTTTGGGATCACGTCGATTTTATCTTCAGGGGCCTGGAAGTATTCCCGCACTTCCCACGCCATGTGCCTGCTGCAGCAAATTATCCTCCAAGCTTCGTAGGTCAGCCACCATTCAGTGCTGTGGATAGCCTCGGAAATCGGGCTGTGGAGGTAGCCACGGCCACGGCCCCTTTCGGTGGCGTGGATTGTGGCGATGAGAGGGGTCTTGTAGGAGCGCTTGAGGGAACAGCCGGCGAAGGCGACGAGCCAGTCGTGAACATGAATTATATCAAAGCCGCCAGTTGAACTCCAGAGCTCCTGAGCTTTTTCCTGAAGGCGGAGGTTCGTCTTCCAGGCAACGGTGTGGATATCGCTTTCTTCCCTCACGGGTTCAATCCGGTAAACCTTCACCCCTTCTATCACTTCAAAGGGTTCTCCTCCGGCCCAAGCTGGCGTCAGGAGGTGAAGGTCAACTCCTTTCTGGACCAAAGCCGGGCTCAGTTCCATGACGTGCTTGCCGAGCCCCCCGACTATATGAGGTGGGTACTCCCACGAAATCATCAGCACTCGCATTTTAATATCTCCCGGTGAACTAAAAATAGTCCAGGAGACACCCGGAAAATTTAAAACCTCTGAGTTTTATGCGCGCTTTGTGGTGAATCCAGGCGGAGCCGAACTCTTTCCCTGGTTATTCTGCCTTCCGTTCGGGCCTCTTTCATGGCTTCAATCAAGCCTTTCGCTGCCAAATAAGCTGGCCAGGCGAATGGGCCGGGCTCAGATCCCGAAATTTCCCGGTACTTCTGAGCGAAGGAAGCCTCAGGTTTCATCTCGCTTCCGAAGCACCAACTACCCATTTCCCCGGTGAGGGCTTTGAAAGGTGGAGCGCAGAGTTCGGGCCTGCCCCAAAATTCACCGCTGAATCCATTTTCCCTTAGGGCGAGCAAAACCTCAGCACCCGTAAGGGTATTGCCAGGCCAGAAAGCAATACGGAAGTTTTGTGGCTGGAGAGGGAGTTCCGGATAGCAGGAAAAGCTCACCGTCTCTGCTGGGCAGGAAACCTGGATTTCTTCATAAAGCGCTGAGCCGGGGCAAGAAAAAACCAGAACCCTTTCCTCAGAGCAGAGGATTTCAGGCCAGTTAGGGGGATAAGGGTAAAACTCAAAGGCTCCCTTTCCCAACCTTTCCTTCCCCTCCAAGATCGGCACCGGGATCACAAGGGGCACGCCGTGGCGAGCGTAGATAGGCAACGCAGCAAGGGTTGTTCGTTCAGATAGATGACCAATTACACCCACAATATCGGGGTCGAGGGATATTTTGCTTGCCGCTGTGACGGCTTCGGCCGTAGAATTCTGGTCGTCCAGCGCTATCAGTTCCAGGCGGTATTCCCCCAGTTCCCGGGAAGCATTCGCCTCATGAACGGCCATTTTCACTGCGTAAAGAGCATCGTAGCCTTCGGTCCGGTAGAAACCCTCGAAGGGTGCTACGAGCCCTATCTTGACCGATGGAGGGACACTTCCCGGGATGGTGCATCCCGCCCACAAGAGAAGGAAGGCGAGACCAAGCCCTGCTAGTTGCTTCATTCCTTGCCTTCAGATTTTTCGCCTCCGCTCATGGATTCTCCCGTAAATTGGACGAAGGGGCGCAGTAAAGAGGAGAATTCCAGGGGGAATATGAACTTGGTGGCGGGGCTCTGGCCTAGGGCTTTCAGGGTCTCAAGATACTGGAGGCTCATGGTCTTGGGGTCAATGGTCTTGGCCACCTCGAATATCTTTTGAAGGGCGAGGGCGAAGCCTTCAGCTTTAAGAATGGAGGCTTGTCGTTCTCCTTCGGCTGTGAGAATAAGCGCCTGGCGCTGGCCTTCGGCCTTGAGGATGGCAGCTTGCTTTTCGCCTTCGGCCACCTTTATGGCTGACTCCCTCTTACCATCGGCCTCGGTGACCATAGCGCGGCGGGACCTCTCGGCGCTGAGCTGGCGTATCATGGCTTCCTGGACTTCCCTGGGCGGGAGGATTTCCCTTATTTCCACGCTTGTTACCTTTACACCCCACCTTTCGGTGACCTCATCCAACTTGGTGCGGAGGATGCGGTTTATTTCCTCTCGCTTGGCCAGGACGTCGTCCAGTTGGATATCGCCGATCACTGCTCTCAGAGTTGTGGTGGCGATTCCTTGCGAAGCACCAGCGAAGTTCCTAACCTGGATCACGCTGTCCACTGCGTTTACGACCCTCCAGTAGACTAGGAAATCCACGTCAATCGGGGCGTTATCTTTGGTGATGCAGGTCTGGCGCGGGATTTCCAGGTATTGCTCTCGCAGGTCCACCTTCACTGGAACTTCCACAAACGGGATGAGGAAGACCAGGCCTGGCCCTCTTTCCCCCACGCATCTTCCGAAGCGGAATATGACCAATCTTTCGTATTCTCTGACGATCTTGATGGCCATGGGGGCAATTATGAGGATCAAGAGGATAAAAAAGCTAAGGCAAAGAGTGCCTGTGGTCATTGTACACCTCCGTTTTTGTTTTGGAAGCATTATAAAGGTTTACGGGCCTGAATGCAACCCTGGCCTTTAGGGGCGGAAATAATGTAGCTCGCTGTCGCTTAATTAACTTCTTTGCCCACCCCTGTGGGCTTTGGGTCTGCCTCGGCTCTGAGTCCCACTCGTGGGCTGCGGCAGGGGTTTGGCCTTTGCCCCCGATTTTGTTTTCTGGGGGCACATCCCCCAAACCCCCTGGCAGGTGGCAAGCCCCCTGCACCCCTGATTTTGCCCACCCCTGTGGACTTCGGGTCTGCCTCGGCTCTGAGTCCCACTCGTGGGCTGCGGCAAGGGTTTGGCTCTTGCCCCCAATTTTGTTTTCTAGGGGCACGTCCCCAAAACCCCCGGCAGGGGCTTGCCCCTGCACCCTCCAATTTGCCCGCCCTCGCGAGGATTGGGTTTGCCTTAGCCAAGGGTCCCACACGTGGGCAATTGGCAAGAGTTCGTAGCCTGCTCCCTTTTTGTTTCTTTTGTGGGACACTCCCCAACCCCCAGGGGGCGAAGCCCTCTCTACCCCCAGTTTTGCTGCCCCCATGGACTTCGGACTGCCCCGGCTTAGGATCCTACTTGTGGGCGGAGGCAAGGGTTTGGCCTTTGCCCCCGATTTTGTTTTCCCAGATGGACACCCCCGGCCTCCGGGGAAAGTGTTTCGTTTCCCTATCCCCAGTTTTGCCTACCCTTGTGGGGTTTAGGTTTGTCTTGCCGAAGGGCCCCACCGCTGGCGGTCATGAATGGGGGTGGTTGGTCTCCCCCTTTGAATTTCCGGAAAGCTATCCCCAAAGACGGAGGTTATTCCCCTCCACCCTCGTGCTTGAGCTGGTTTCATTCAAGTCGAGGATTTGGGGCTGCAGCTCACTGGATTTATAATGAACCAAGAGCTTTGAGCTCTAAATTCTTGCTGAACTTTGCCTTTCATAGCGAGCAAATGTACGCAGGCTCAGACTTGTATTCCGGAGGTATAAGATGCCAAGAGGATATCGCAAAGCTCTGCTTTTCGTGCTGTTAACCATAGCCATAAGCTGGGCGATGATCGGTTTGTATTTTGCTCTGGGGGGAGAATGGGGGGCTGGGAGTTTCCGAGCTCTGACTGTGGCTATTGCTTATATGTGGGTGCCGGCGTTAGTGGCTATATTGGTGCAGAAGGGAATTTACCGCGAGCCTCTGAGGGGTCCTTTGGCTATCTCTTTCTCTCTAAACCGTTGGTTTCTGGCAGCCTGGTTCCTGCCTCCTCTCCTCGCCTTGGCCTCTTCGTTCATAAGCCTGGCTTTTCCTGGAGTGAAGTTCTCTGCCGATATGAGCGGTTTTGCTGAGAGGATAGCTTCCTATGCCAGGGGACTTTCACCAGAGGAACTGGAAGCCCTGAAAGCTCAGATTGCGGCCACTCCTATGTGGGTCGCTATTGTTAGCGGGATTATCCAAGGGCTCCTGGCCGGTGCTACAGTAAATGCTCTGGCAGCTTTCGGAGAGGAGCTAGGGTGGAGGGGTTTGCTCTTTGCGGAACTTGCGCCGCTGGGGTTCTGGAAATCTCAGGCCCTGATCGGCCTCATATGGGGTATATGGCATGCCCCTTTAATCCTCAAGGGACACAATTACCCGCAGCATCCGGTCCCCGGGGTCTTAATGATGTGCCTCTTCTGTGTGCTTCTATCCCCTATAATCGGCTACATAAGGCTCAGGGCTAAATCCGTCCTAGCAGCAGCCCTTATGCACGGTACTCTCAACGGGACTGCAGGTATCGGCTTTTTCTTCTTGAGAGGTGGCAGTGATCTGACAGTGGGAATAACGGGGGCCGCCGGGTTTATAGCCATGGCCCTTGTAAATCTAGCCATATACTTGCGAGGCAGGCCGGAGCAGACCTCAGTAGCCTAAGTTCTTGTCAACCACGTTTAGGAGTTCTCTCCCCTCCAGATAGCGGCGGAGGTTTTCGGCGAAGAGGGCAGTGGCCCTGTCGTCGTATTTCGGAGTTATCGCTGAAATGTGGGGGGTTAAGAGGACGTTGGGAAGGTCCCAAAGGGGACTTTCTGGGGGCAGGGGTTCCTGCTCAAAGACGTCCAGAGCTGCGCCGGCTATCTTTTTGTTTCGCAGTGCTTCCACCAAAGCAGCTTCGTTTACGATCGCTCCCCTTGCCACGTTTATCAGATAGGCAGAAGGTTTCATGGCGGCCAGTTCCTCGGGTCCGATCATGTGGTAAGTCTCACGAGTGAGAGGTGCCGTTATCACCACGAAATCGCAAAGGGAAAGCATCTCTCGCAGGTTGGAGTTGGGGTAAAGCCTTTCCACGAGAGCTCCTTCCGGATCTCCCACGTCGGGCAACCGATATCCTTTATCGGTATTGACTTCTACATGCCGTTTGGTGGCGAAAACTTTCATCCCGAAGGCTCTAGCAAGCCTGGCCACTTCTCGCCCTATACTCCCGTAGCCGATGATACCTAAAGTTTTATCCCGTAGTTCTTCGGAAACGAGCACCTGACTGCGGTTGGAAGGCCACTCCTTACGCCTCTGGTAATCCAGGGCCAGGGGCAAATTTTTCACGAAGCTCAATATCATCGCAAAGACATATTCCGCGATAGGGACGGCGTGGATCCCGCTGGTGGTGGTTATGATAACGGGGCTTTTCATCACCGGCGAATCCAGCAGATGGTCGACCCCGGCACTGGAAAGTTGAATCCACTTGAGTTTCGGGGCCACTTCCATGGGGTCAAAAGGGAACCAGAAGGTGTAAAGGATTTCCACATCCTCAAGCAGAGGTTTCATCTCTTCTGGAGTGCGACAAGTGATCTGGCTCACCTCAAGCTTTTGGGAAACGCTGCGGAGAGTCGCTAAGTTTTCCTCGCTCAAGTTCAGCACGCTGAGAACTTTTATCCGCTCCATAGGGCATCTCCTTACGAAAGCAGTCCGGCCAACTCTATGCCCTTCTCCAAGATCTCCCTGACCTTATCTCCATGGGTGGTTTCGCAGTAGAAGCGAATCACGGGCTCGGTCCCTGAGAAGCGGATGAGGAGCCAGCCTCCGTCTTCCAAGTTATATTTGTAACCATCAGTGGTATCAATCCCTGTGACCCTGATTCCAGCGATGGTCGTTGGCCTGGCAGATTCTATTCGAGCCCTGGTGAGTTCCCGTTTCTCTGGAGGGAAAGACAGATCAATGCGGTCGTAATAGAACCTTGCTCCCACCACTTGGTAGAGGTGCTCTAAGAGTTCCGAGGGCTTTTTACCAGTTTTAACCATGAAATCGAGGAAGAAAAGGGGGGCAAGGATGCCATCCCGCTCCGGAACGCTTCCCTTGAAAGCGTATCCCCCGCTCTCTTCCCCTCCCACTATGGCCTCCACTTCCAACATCTTTGGGGCCACATATTTGAAACCGACACCCGTATGGTAGACGGGAACGTTGTAGATACGGCCGAGAATGTCCAGCATGGAAGTAGTGGAGAGGGTCTTGACTATGGGGCCTCGCCATCCGCGCACTTCTAAAAGATACAGGGCCAAGAGACCATAGACTTGAAGTTGGTTCAGGAAGTTCCCGTGCTCGTCCACTATGCCTATCCGGTCGGCGTCGCCATCATTTATTATTCCCACATCAGCCTCGATTTCCATCACCTTATCCTGACAGGCCTGGATGTTGGGGGGTATGGGTTCGGGTCTTTTCATTCCGGGGAAGAGGGGATTGCGTTCGGTCCGGATGCTGACAACCTTCGTGGCCCCGCCAGCCAAGATCTTCTCCAGCCACCCCGCCCCGTTGCCGTACATGGCGTCATGTACTATGAGGAGACCTGCCTTCTTTATTGGTTCAAAATCCACAAGCTTGTTTATGTGCTCAAGGTAAGCTGGAGCCGGGTCGAAGATTTCCACAAGCTTTTTCTCCAGGGCCTCCTCCAGCGGTACTCTCTTCACTTCTGAAGCGGGTGGAATGTAGGCTTCAATCTCCCGGAGTCCTTGGGGGTCAACAGCCGCACCCCGATGGTCCCGCACCTTGAAGCCGTTGTCCAGAGGTGGGTTGTGGCTGGCGGTAATGTTTATCCCACCCCCGGCGTTAAGGGCTACTATGCTGAAGCTGATGACTGGGGTTGGAGTAGCCTCTTTTGTGAGGTAGCTCTTGATACCGTGGGCAGCCATGACTTCTGCAGCAGCAAAGGCGAAGTGTTCCGAGGCGAATCTCCTATCATATCCTATGACCACTCCTCTCTCAGCCACGCCTTTGTCCAAGAGATAGCGGGCAAATCCTTGGGCACATCGCCTCACGTTATCAAAGGTGAAATCTTCAGCGATAGTTCCACGCCACCCGTCGGTCCCGAAGCGTATCTCCATGGGCAATCCTCCTATAGGACTGTGCCTTCTTTCATCTGCTTTTTGACCAGCTCTAAGTCTGCGTCCACCATCATTTTGATAAGCTCTTCAAAGGTTACAGTAGGCTTCCATCCGAGCTTGGTCCGGGCCTTAGTTGCATCTGCTACCAGAAGGTCCACATCCGCTGGGCGGAAAAGGGCCGGGTCCTGAACGACATACTTTTTCCAATCGAGGCCGAGGTACCCGAAAGCCAGCTCGCAAAGTTCCCTCACGGAGTGGGTTTCCCCAGTGCCTACCACATAGTCGTCGGGCTCAGGCTGTTGGAGCATTAGCCACATTGCTTTGACGTAATCCCCCGCAAAGCCCCAGTCCCTTCGGGCATCCAAGTTGCCAAGACGGAGCTCTTTGGCCAGCCCGAGCTTTATCTTGGCTGCATTGTAGGTTACCTTGCGAGTTACGAATTCCAGGCCACGGCGTGGGCTTTCGTGGTTGAATAGTATTCCGGAACAGGCGAAGATCCCGTAACTTTCCCGATAGTTCACTGTTATCCAGTGAGCGTAGACTTTGGCCACTCCGTAGGGGCTACGGGGGTAGAAAGGAGTGTTCTCGTTTTGAGGAACTTCCCGCGCTTTCCCAAACATCTCGGAAGAGCTGGCCTGGTAGAACTTGATCTTGGGGTTAACTATCCGGATTGCTTCCAGAAGCCGGGTGACTCCCAGAGCTGTTACCTCACCGGTGAAGACTGGTTGCTCAAAAGAGGTGGGTACAAAGGACTGAGCGGCCAGATTGTAGACCTCATCAGGCTGATACTTTTCCAGGATGTAAATGAGCGAGCTCTGGTCCAACAGGTCGCCAGAGACAAGGGTGATTTTGTCTTGAATGTGGCTTATGCGGGAGAAGTTCACGGTGCTGGTGCGCCTGATCATGCCGATGACCTCATAGCCTTTTTCCAGGAGGAATTCCGCCAGGTATGAGCCATCCTGACCAGTTATGCCAGTAATTAAAGCCTTCTTTTTGCTCAATTTCCACCTCCTTGCAGGGATTTAGAGGATGCTTATGGATTTGTCTTCCTCAACAGCTTCAACCCAAGGTTCGTCCAGGAGCTTCAACGCCTCAGAGGCCTTGCCCCTGACGGCAAAAGCCTTAATGAGGGAGTACTGCCGTTTTATTTCAAACCCCATTTCCATGAGGCGAGCGGAGCAGGTTGCAGGTTCGCCCTTGAAATGGACTATAAGATTCACTTCTTGCTCTCCAAGCCCCTGCAATTTTTCCCTGAATTGCTCTCCCATCGGCACGCTCCAGATGTTTTGAATCATACCGCAGGGCAGGCCTAGAAAGGCCTCCTGCATAAACGTGCAATCTTTGCAAATTATATCATCCCCTATCCAGACTGCAAAGGATTAGGTTCAATGGTCATCTCCGCTGGGGCTGCGGAGGGAGGAGGTAGTGGAAATCCGAATAATTCATTTTCCTCCGCACCCATTCCAGCAGCCTTGCTAAGCCCGCCAGAAGTTCCACCACACCCAAGAGCTCCCCCATGGCAAGAGGCCTTAAGCGGACCGTTACCTGCTCGCTCAGCACTTTCTGCATTGGCTCCAGCAGAACCAGCGGCGATGCTTATGCCACAGTTACGGCGGACACTGCTCTTGCCCTTATAGCCATCCTCACCACCTGACACCCCTTAGGCTCAGGCGGGAGCTTTTGGAGCCTAGGGTAGAACGGCGGCTCAGGAGACAAGGGCCGAGCGAGGGGGATGTAAAGGGTTTTGTGGTGTCAACCCTGGCCGGGCGCTGAATGGCGCTTGCGCGACTTTGCGGGGCAACTTCGCCCAGAGCTTCCAATTTCCCCACACAATCCTTTTCTGGTAAAATAACCCCGTAGAATCCCCCTGGGAGGAGTGGAAATGAAGGTAGCGTCCCGAATGCTCAGGCTTGGAACTGAGACAGCTTTTGAAGTCTTGGCAAAAGCCAAGGCCCTTGAAGCACAAGGCCGCAAGATAATCCACCTGGAAATCGGTGAGCCGGATTTCGATACGCCGAGCCATATTATTGAGGCCGCTTATGAAGCCATGAAGAACGGTTACACCCACTATACCCCATCGGCTGGGATATGGGAAGTGCGGGAAACTATTGCTGAGTACATCTCTGAAACCAGAGGCATTGACGTGGGCCCGGAGAACGTAGTGGTGGTACCGGGCGGAAAGCCGATAATTTTCTTCTCAATCCTGGCCCTGTGCGAGGAAGGAGACGAGGTGATTTACCCCAACCCTGGCTATCCTATTTATGAGTCCATGATCAATTTCGTGGGAGCGAAGCCTGTGCCCATGCGCTTGAGAATGGAGAACAATTTCTCCTTTGACCCCGATGAATTCCGGAGCCTTGTCACCCCCCGCACCAAGATGATAGTGATAAACTCCCCTGCTAACCCAACAGGCGGGATTCTGTCCAAACAGGACTTAGAGATAATCGCAGAACTCGCCCTCGAGCGGGACATTATGGTCCTTTCGGACGAAATCTACAGCCGCATCGTTTACGAGGGGGAGTTTTACAGCATTGCCAGCATTCCGGGGATGAAGGACCGAACTATAATCTTGGACGGCTTCTCCAAGACCTACGCCATGACCGGATGGAGGCTCGGTTACGGGGTTATGCCTAAGTGGCTGGCGGAGCATGTTACCAGGCTCATGACCAATTCCAACTCCTGTGCCGCCGCTTTCACCCAGATTGCCGGGATGAAAGCCCTGAAAGGTCCCCAGGATTCCGTGGACAAGATGGTGCAGGCTTTCCGGGAGCGCCGGGATGTGATGGTGGAAAGGCTCAACAAGATTCCAGGATTTAAATGTCTTAAGCCTGCTGGCGCTTTCTACGCTTTCCCTAACATTGAAGGCACCGGGATGAAGAGCAAAGAATTGGCCGATTACCTCCTTTACGAAGCTGGTGTAGCAGTCCTTTCAGGGACTTCTTTTGGTGAATACGGGGAAGGGTTCCTGAGGTTTTCCTACGCCAATTCGTTGGAAAACATAAACGAAGCCCTTGATCGGATCGAAGAGGCCATCAGAAAGAGGGGTCTCGGATGAATTTGAGAAAGACCCGGAGAAGGGTGGGAGGATGAAGGAGCATGTTGACGTAGCTGGCGTTGGCCATGGGGCAATAGCATTCCCCAGCCCTTATGCTGCGACGCAGCTCTTCGATCTTTCCCCCGAACCATATGGGCCTCAGGTCATAATCTGTCTCGCGCAGGTTACCTACGGGCTGCGCTCTGGTGCAGCAGGTCCAGACATCTCCATCGGGGGCGATGTGACCTGAGGCCCACCCTGCATAGCAAGGGATCACCTGGCGCTTTTCTTCCAGGATTTTCCCCGTAAGGTGATAGTATTCCTGCCGGAAGGCTTGGGTTAACTTTGGCAAACCGGTGAACTCCTTTTCCCCTATAGCTTCCAGAACTTCTCTTATTGCTTGGCGGTATTCACCAGGGGGAGGGGTTATGGGCAAGCCTACAGTGCGGAGTTCTTCTCTCTCTTCCGCCACTTCAGTTATGTAGGAATCGGGGTTGAGAGAAAGGAGGGTTCGGGCTATTTCCCCCATTCTTCTTGCGTTGAGGCGGGAAATGACCGTGTGAATGCTAACGATAAGAGCAGGATGTTGTATCGCTCTCAGAGCCCAATAAGTTTCCATCGCTCTATCCCAATTTCCCGGCACATTGCGGATGCGGTCGTGTTCCTCCCCAACCCCATCCAGGGAGAGGTTTATCCCTAGCTTTGTTTCTGGAGGCATACCCCTCAACATTTTTTCCACTTCCCTCACGATGCGCCGGTTGAGGAGGCCGTTCGTGGGGATGGTGATGAGGGCAGGCTTGAGGGTTTCCGCTGCCGCTATTACTATTTGGGCGATGTCATCCCTGAGGAAGGGTTCCCCTCCGCTGAAGGTTAAGTAATAAAGGCGGGCAGGAGCAAGGCGGCGGAAGAACTTCCCCCACTCTTCAGCACTGAATTCCTTCGCCTCTCTCTCCCAGACCCGGCAAGTGGAGCAGCGAGAGTTGCACCGGTAGGTAAGGCTTATGACCAGGCTGAAAGGCAGAAGCTTTGGCTTCCCTATGGCCCGGAAAAGAGGGTAAAGTGGGAGCATCACCATTACAGAATCCTCAGGATAAGGCCTTTGAGGTATTCCCCCTCGGGAAAATTGAGGGAGAAAGGGTGATCCCTGCTTTGGCTCATTTTCCCTATAACCTGCACTTCCCTTTTGGCATCCAGCGCGGCCCAGAAGACTGCCTTTTGAAAGAGTTCCGGAGAGACAAGGCCTGAGCAAGAGAAAGTGAAGAGCACTCCTCCAGGCCTCAGCAGGCTCATCGCCATCAGGTTTACGTCTTTGTAGCCTCTTACGGCATCGTCTATCTGCTCCTTGGAGTGGGCGAACTTGGGCGGGTCCAGTACGGCAAGGTCAAAAGCTCTCCCCTCGTTCCGCCACCTCCTGAGCACCTCAAAGACATCGCCTTCTACAAAGTCTTCGTCCCGGACGGGAAAGCCGTTCAGTTCAACGTTGGCTTTAGCCATTTCCAATGCCTCTTTTGAAGTATCCACGTGCACAACCCGCTTGGCTCCTCCAACCAGAGCGTAGATTCCAAACCCCCCTGTGTAGGAAAAAGCATTGAGCACCTCTTTACCTGCCGCAAACTCCTTGATCCTGAGGCGGTTTTCTCTCTGGTCCAGGTAAAAGCCCGTCTTGTGGCCTCTTTTCAAATCCACCCAAAACCTGAGGCCGTTCTCCTTTATTTCCAGTCGGTCCGGGGGCTCTTTCCCCCTCAAGAGACCGGCCCTGAGCTCAAGGCCTTCTTTCTCTCGAACCTCCACATCGCTCCGCTCGTATATCCCTTCAGGCTCCAGCAGTTCCCAGAGAAGGTCTACGATGGTCTCCTTCCACTTTTCAACTCCGAGGGTGAGGAATTGGACCACCAGGTAGCTACCGTATCGGTCCACTATGAGGCCCGGAAGGCCATCGGATTCAGCGTTCGCGAGGCGGACGGCTTCGGTGTGGCCCGGGATGTAGATGTTTTCCCTGGCTTTAAAAGCTTTCTCCAGCCTACTCCGCCAGAAGCTCGCATCCACCTCCTCTTCTTCCCAAGTCAGGATGCGAACCGCAATCTGGGAACGAGAATTAATGTAACCCCTGGCCAGGAACCTGCCCTCACTATCCACTACATCCACCGTGTCACCATCCTGAAAAGACCCCTCAATCCTCTTTATCGCCCCGGAGAAAATCCAGGGGTGCCTGCGCTGCAGGGATTTTTCCCTCCCCTTCTTCAGCACTACTTTAGCCAATCCCCAATCCCTCCACAAAATGGACGAACTTCTCTGCCAGAAAGTCCCAGGAGAAACGACTCAGGAGCCTCTCCCGACCCCTTCTACCCATTTCCCTGGCCATGGCTTCGTCCTTAAGGAGCATTATCACCTTGCCAGCGAATTCATCATAGCTCCCGCTTTCCACCAAGAGTTCCGGCAGGACATAGGTAGAAGCCTCCCCCACATTTTCAGCCACCACTGGCAGACCGATGGCCACGAGTTCTGCCAGTTTGGCGGGGCACTTGGCCCGATTGATCAAGTTATCGCGGCTGGGCCAGATGGCCACTCTGGTTTTCCCCAGCAGGGCCAAAGCCTTTTCCCTATCCATCCATCCTTTCACCTGGATGCTCCTCTCGACTCCTGCTCGCCGGGCCAAGGAGAGAAATTCTTCCTCTTCACTGTTGAAGCCTTTTCCAACGATGAGGAGTTCGGCATCCGGTTCCATTGCCAGGATTCTGAGCCAGATCTGCAAAAGGTCTTCAGGGGTGAACTCCACAAACCTGGTGTAGAGGCCCACGGCTTTCCAGCTTCCTGGCCCCAGATGAGGGAGATCCTCAACTCCGTTAGGCAAATAGAGGACTCTGTCCTCCCGTACGCCCATGCTCCAGGCTATAGTCTGAAGGGCTCTGCTGGCCACAGAGATGGCATCAGCGTGGGTCAGAACCCATTTCTCCTGAAAGGGTATGAAGGTGCGCCAGAGGAGCGGGTAAGGGTTCCGTTCGCTCCACCCTCCTTTCCCTTCCCAGTCATCGGCATCTACCACCACCCGGATCCCGAGAGACCGGAGGAGGGCTGTGGCTAATCCAGTGTAACCCACGGGCTTAAAGGCCCAGACGAGATCGGGTTTGAAAGCAAAACAAGCTCGGGCAAGGTTCAGGGCTATGAGGAAGTGGTACGCCAGCGGGATGCGAGGAGGGAGGGTGATGTGGTGGATCTCCACATCCCATATCCTTTCAACCTTTCCCGAATCGGACGGCGAATCCCACGGCGGAAGGAAAACTTTGACCTCAAAACCTTTTCTCTGCAAAGCAACCGCCAGGGGAACTATCCTCGCCCTTGCTGTCCCCTTCACCTTTAGGCCAAAGGGACCGGCTATCCCCAGCCGAACTTTCTTCCTCAAGCTTTCCTTTCCTCCAGTTTCCTTCGGATCCTCTCAGCCGCAGCCTTTATTTGGGTCGGATCGCCTGGCCTTAAAATCCACGGAGGCCTTATACCATCTCCATAGGTGCGGGGTATGAGGTGGAGGTGGAAATGGAAGACACTCTGGAAAGCTGCTGGCTCGTTAGCGTTGAGGATGTTGAGACCGTCAGCTCCCATAGCTTCCCGGATGACAGGGGCAAGCTTCACCGCTACCTTCATAAGATGAGCGGCTATTTCCTCATCCAAGTCAAAGATGTTGCGGAAGTGAGCCTTGGGGATAAGGAGGGTATGGCCGGGAGTGGCTGGGTTTATGTCCATAAAAGCCATTGCTCTTTCGTCTTCGTAGACCACTTCAGCAGGGGCTTCCCTCTTAACGATGCGGCAAAATACGCACTCTTCCATCATTTTCCCTCCAGGATTAATTTTATGCCGGGTAGGGTGAAACTATCGCTTCCTCCGACCAGCGGCAACCTTGGGCCGTACGGAGGCAAATAGAAGCCCACTTGGAAATGGTAGACGCCGGAAGGCAACCCCTCGGACAGAATCACAGTATGAGGGTCGGTTATGTATTCCCCGGGGATCCACGAGGTAGTGGGGCTTTGGCCGCCGGCGGGGGGTGCATCCCCAAAGGCCACAGGTTTCCCACTTTCGTCCACCAGGTGCACAAAGACAGAGTAGGCCTTATCCGTGGTCCCGATGGGATGCCAGTAGAGGGTAAGGGTGATTTTCCATCCCCCCTTGACCCTTATGATTTCCCCCTCGGGAACAGACCTTGTGCCGTCAGGGGCTGATGCTTCAATGTCGTAACCTTCGAGCTCCACCAGGGAGCCAAAAGTTGCTTCGGTTTTGAAAGCAGGTGACGGCCTTTCAAAGGTATGAGGTCTTGCGTTGACTTTAACCTTTGCGATGAGCACCTGGTTATCGCCCCTGGGAGTTCTGAGGCGGGAGCCATCCACAGGGTTGTACATCCCGACCACGAGGTTGTAAGTGCCGGGCTTTATCTTGGCCGGAATCACTACCGAGTGCATATCCTTGACCACAAGGCCTTTGTTCCAGCGGGAGGTTGGGTAGAGAGGTGGGGATTCGGCTCCAGCGAGCATTCGCCTCCTGTCGTCCTGAATTTGCACGAAGACCACGTAATCAGTGGTTAGTTCCTCCAGTGATTGCCAGAATAGAGAAAGGGACAAAATGTCCCCGGTGCGCAGGTTGCGAGAGCTGATGGAATAGCCCAAGAGGCGGACCTTACCCTCGAGCTCTTCCCTGAAGTTAGTGTCCATTTCCAGTTTGCCCTCCGGAACAGCGTAGTAAGGGGGTTTAATGAGGACGGAACCCAGGGAAAACTCCGGCTCCGGCTCTGGAGGTTGTCCATCAAAGACGTCCAGGAGCCTGTCTGTGGAAGGATCGTAAACCTTCATGCGTATTTCGTATTTTCCCGGCGGAGTGCCGGCCGGTACTAATAAGGCCAAGCGGTCCGAAAGGTCGATAGGCAAATCCTGCTGAGCCCAGGTTCGACCCATAGAATCGCTCAGACGGAGATGGATTTTGAGGCCAGTCTGGGGAAGCTGTCTCCAGTGAAAGGCAATCCTAATAGCTCCAGGGGTGGGTTCCGCCTCTTTATCCACTATAGCCAGGCCCGCAAGCTCCAGTTCATGGCCGAACCGGGCATTCGCAGGCTGAAAGGAGAATTCGGCCGGAGGGGCGAAGAGCAGGAGCCTCGTGGTGCCGAACCATTTGTTCACTCCCACGAAGGCCTTTGCCAGAGCATAATTTTCCACCTGGCTTTCAAGGATTGCTCCCTTCACCTGGTAAGCGGGGAACCACACCTTCCGACCATCTTGCCAGAACCTTTCCAATTGGTCCCTCACTTGCTCTCCCCACTTAGGCGAACTGACCTGCACCGGTTCTGGGCAGAGTTCAGGACAATAACTGAGGAAATAGCCGATCTGCCAGGGATAAACACACAGGAGAACGTCCTTTGGGGAAGAGAGGGCGCTCACCATCTCGGCCAGCGGGCGGTAGTCTTCCTGGGGGTAACGGGGTACTAAATAAAAGGTAAAGAGGGAGACAGACATCAGGGCTAGCGTCATGCTCAGTAAGAGCCGGGATCTAAGGGATTGGAGGCCCGCTGCCAAGAGTACAAGATAGGGGGGAAGGGCTATAAGGAGTATGCGTTCGAAGTAGGGGGGATGAAACGGATAGAAAAGGTTAATGGCAAACCCTCCCAGCAGAGGCACTGAAAGGTAAGAAAGGAGCAGGCGAAGGGCCGGGGAATTCTTCCTAAAGGCCCACACTCCCGCCAGCATCAGGATAGAGATGGCGATTCCACCTGTCCAGAAAAGGTAATCCAGCATGGGAGGCATGTGCCCCATCCCGAAAGCGGCTAGGTGTCGGGCCAGGAAGTAATGGAAGGACAGGGGAAAGTACTGCTCTATCGCCTTTTTCCCCTGTATGTAAACTAAAAGCCTTCCCCCAGCATAGACCACCCAAGGCAGGTATAGTAGCAAGGAGCAGAACAACGCCCCAAGCGCTACCCCGAGCTGGATTTTGCTTTTCGGCCGGAGCAAGAGGATTGCGGCGGTATGAGCCAGGATCAATAGGACTGCGTAATATTGGGTGTAAAGGGTTAGGGCTAAAAGGAGAATGTAGAGAGGGACTACAGCACGCTTACCCCTCAGAACCAACAGTAGAGCACTTGTGGCTCCGAGCCCCAGCAAGGTAACGAGGCCATACATTCGGACTTCCTGGGAGTAATACACATGGAAAGGAGAAAAGGCCAAGAGCAGTGCGGAAACAAAAGCTGTTTTCTCTCCTGCCAGGAGCCGAGCGAAGTGATATAAAAGGGGTAATGTAATAGTGCCTATTACCGCTGAAAAAATCCTTAAAGCCACCGGTGACGACCCGGCCAGGGCAATCCAACTATGGAGGAGGGCGTAATAAAGAGGGGGATGGATGTCAAGGGACGTGGCCTCCACCATTTCTGGCAAGCTCATGGAGGCAAAGTAAACGCTGTAGCCCTCGTCCCACCACAAAGGCTGGAAGTCGAGTCTGATGGTTCTCAGGGCAAAAGCTAAGAGCACTATAAAGATTGAAGGCCATTTCCCATACAACCCCATCGGACCTCCGGCTAAAGGATGATAGAACAAAATCGGGAATCGCGCAAAACCGGAAAGCCACCGTTGAGATTTTCCAGGTTGAGGGGTGCAATTGCTCAAGCACCCCTTATATGGTAAAATTTTTCAAAGTCCATTTTGGAGGAATTCGCCATGGCCCGCATAGTCAAGATTTTGTTTTTAGTTCTTATTCTCTTCGTCCTGGCCGGGGCCGGGTATCTATCTCAGAAGCTTACCATGACCGGCTGGAATTCGGTTGTGGAGTATAAGAGCCAGTATTTGGCTCAGCTTCCCAGAGGAAGCAGCACTGAACCCCTTGCCCTCAGGGTGGTTCTCATCGTCGTTGATGGCCTGCGCTTGGATGTCTCCCGCAAACTCCCCAACCTCAACGAGCTCCGCAAGGAAGGAGCCGACCTTGCAGTAAAGGTTGGCCAACCTTCCCTTTCATACCCCAGCTGGACGGTCATCGCCTCTGGCGCATGGCAAGAGATAAGCGGAGTAACTACCAACTGGTATAAAGGGCCGGTCCAGGCCGATAACCTCTTCAGAGTAGCCAAAGATTCAGGCCTGCCTTCGGTAGTCGTTGGGTCCCCAGGGTGGAAGAAGCTCTTTGACCCTTACCTCACGGAAGCGCTGATAGTGGAAGAACCCCCAGAGGAGGCACCCCCTGAGGAGTGGGCAAAAGTGGACGAAGAGACTTACCGTTTGGCCTCCGAAGTCCTGGATAAATACAGCTCGGGCTTTATCCTCATCCACTTCGTAGGGACCGATGCAATGGCTCACAATTACGGCGGAGTGAGCAGGGAGTTCCTGGATGAAGCCATGCGAGTCGATGGCTTCATAGGTAAACTCGTTCAGAAACTTGACCCCGATAAGGATGTGGTCCTGGTTACTGCCGACCACGGTCACGTTGATAGGGGAGGGCACGGAGGCTGGGAGGAAGCCGTCCTCAAAGTGCCTTTAGTCCTCAGGGGTAAACCCATAAGGAAAGGCCTTTACACTGAGCAGACCCAAGCTGACATTGCCCCTACGGTAGCGGCTTTGCTGGGCCTGCCTTATCCAGTCCATTCCCAAGGACGCCCCCTCTTTGAGCTGATGGAGGCGCCCGCTGAGGTCAAGGGACGCAAGGGGCTAAGCGCAGCTCTTCAGCTTGCTGGATTTTACGATGCTTATGCTAAAGCCCTGGGTTCCTCGCCCTTCGCAAGCGATGTCCTGTCAAAATACCGCGAGCGGCTCGCCAGTGGGGAGGAAGGCGCCTTCGGTCAGTTCTACCGGGAAGTAAGCGCGAGAGCGGCTTCCATAAGGGAAGGCAAACTGTGGAGAGAAAGGCTGCTGAGACTTCCCATCGCCTTGCTTATGGCCTTTGTCCCGCTCCTATACCTTCTTAACTACAGGAAGCGCCTCCGATCTGTCTTAATTCCTCTGGCCTTTGCCCTCCTGTATTTTGCCTTCTACAACGCTCTCTTCTTTGGGCGTGGACATAACTGGTCCCTTTCGGCCTTCAATACAGAGGCCCAGATAAAGACCTTCTTCAACGAACGCTTGCTGGATGCAGCTCTCTCTTTCGTAGTGGCGGGGCTTCTGCTGGCTTTCTTCTCTTGGAGGAGGCCAACCCTTGAGACCTTTGAGCGAGCTGTATCCTTCTCCTTCTTTACGGGTTATTGGCTCCTCCTTCAAGTCCTCGTCTTTTACTGGCTCTATAACTACCACTTTCCCTGGTACATACCCAATCTCAGGCTTGGCTTCAAGTACTACCTTGACCTCCTCCAGATGGTTCCAGTGGGATTCCTATCCCTTATCGTGGTCCCGCTAGCATTACTGATAGGTTGGGGATTAAGGCGCTGGAGGAAAATCCCTGCGATGGAGGTGAGTGATGGCGGCGGAAGCTGAAAGAGCGATAGCAATCCCCCGAAGGTTCCGGATCACCTTTGAAGCAGGATGGGTGCTGGTGGTGTTGTCTATTTTCATAATCATGAGCCTGGTCCAGCTCAAACCTCAACCCTTCAGCCGGATCTTCCGCTTCCTTTTGGATGGAGTTGCAGTAACCCTGAGCCTGACTGTTACCTCTTTTGCTGTTATCCTTTTCATCGGACTCATAGGGGGACTGGGGAGGATTTCCAGAAACCCCATTATTCACGGCATCGCAACCCTTTACGTGGAAGTCATAAGAGGCATACCCCTTATGGTCCAGCTGCTCTACATCTGGTTCGCCTTACCTCAGCTCTTCGATATCTTGGGACACAAGCTCAAAGCAATTTCGGCTACGGCTAATGTTGGGCAGTATCTGGTCGACCTTCGGCTTTCCCCTTTCGTGGCTGCGGTGATGGGTCTCTCCATCTGCTATGGAGCTTACATGAGTGAGATTTTCCGGGCAGGGATTGAATCCATACCTAAGGGGCAGATGGAAGCGGCTCGCTCTTTAGGGATGAGTTACTTCCAAGCCATGCGCTATGTGATCCTGCCTCAAGCCTTCAGAGTTATCCTTCCCCCAGTGGGCAACGAATTTGTGGCCCTCCTCAAGGACTCGTCCCTGGTCTCGGTTCTGGCTGTCTCAGACCTTACCAGAAGGGGAAGAGAGTACATGGCTCGCACCTTTGAGAGCCTGGAAACCTGGACTATGGTGGCTCTGATCTACCTATTTCTCACCCTCTTCTTCTCCAGGCTTGTGCGGATTATGGAGAGAAGGGTGGAATTTGAAGTTAAGTGACGGGGGGACTGAGAAATGAGCGATGAGATTATACGGATTGAGCACCTCTATAAGCGCTTCGGAAATGTAGTGGCGCTGGACGATGTAAGCCTGTCGATAAAGCGGGGGGAGGTAGTGGTTATAATAGGACCGAGCGGCGCTGGAAAATCTACCTTGCTCAGGTGCATAAACTACCTTGAGAGACCCGACCGGGGCACTATCATTGTGGACGGCATACCCTTGACCCACGAGAAAGCTAACATAAACAAAGTTCGAGCCGAAGTGGGTATGGTGTTCCAGCAGTTCAACCTTTTCCCACACCTCACGGCCCTCGAGAACATAACCCTTGCTCAGATAGTGGTAAGGAAGCGTTCCCGCCAGGAAGCTGAGCGCATCGCCATGGAACTCCTGGAAAAGGTGGGCATACCTGAAAAGGCCCACGCTTACCCCGCTCAGCTTTCGGGAGGGCAGCAGCAACGAGTAGCCATCGCCAGGGCCCTGGCTATGCAGCCCAAAATAATGCTCTTTGACGAGCCCACCTCGGCCCTTGACCCTGAAATGATCAAAGAGGTGTTGGACGTTATGCTTCAGCTGGCCCGGGAAGGCATGACAATGGTGGTGGTCTCCCACGAAATGGGGTTCGTCAAGGCTGCAGCAGATAGGATCATCTTCATGGATATGGGCAAAATAATAGAAGAGGGCCCAGTAGAGCAAATTTTCAATAATCCTCGGGAGGAGCGCACCAAGGCCTTTTTAAGCAAAATACTGATCTAAAAAGCCCGATCCTTCTGGTTTTTCCAGGGGCATCTAAGTTATGCCCCGTGGACGGGGGCAGTAATTAACCCTGCCTCCGCCTTTGTTTTTCCGAAAGCCCATTTCCCAGACCCTCGCCAAGGGACACAAAACGTCTGGACCTTCTAGTTTTGTTCACCTTTGGGGGTTTCGGGCTCACTGGGGCTTAGGGTTCTGTTCATGGGCAGAAACAGGTATTAGTCTTTTGCTCTCTCATCATTTTACATTCCCCAGAATACCGGCAGTGGACCCGCCCCTTACTTTCCCAAGCTTTGCACTTCTTTGCGGGCTGTTGAAAACAGTTTTCAAGCTTTATTCCTGCCGCAATCCTTAGAAACGCCTCTCTTGCACCTTCTCAACTAGGCTATTTAGGTTCGCTACTGTCAGCCTAGTTGGCCATTTCACTCGATGCGCGGCCTGAATTTGTAGCCGTAATGGATTACTCCTCCCTTACCCTCTTCGTAAAGCTTCCGGGTGACCATCTCAACCGGCATCCCAATTTTAACCTCTTCCGGGTCCACATCGGTAAGCTGGGCGGTTACCATCGGACCTTCTTCCAGCTTTACGAGGGCAACGGTGTAAGGGGTATACTCTTCAAATTCCTCCGAAGCCTGATAGAGGGTAGCAAAGCTATAGACAATGCCTTTTCCCGAAAAGGAAAAAGGCGTCTGAGCTGGCTTTGAGCATTCAGGACAGATATCCCGCGGTGGGAAAATTTTAGCTCCGCACTTCTTGCATATCTCCCCCACAAGGGCGTAGCGCTGCTTTTTGGTCCTCCACACTGCCGGCAGGCTCATAAATCCACCTCCTTATTAATTTTTAATCTGGACCTTCCAGAATTTGCGTCACAACTGTGCTCCCTGTTCCACCCACGCTCTGGACAAGGGCCCAGTGGGCATCCTTCACCTGGTTGGGGCCGGCTTCCCCTCTCAACTGCAAGACCGCCTCTACCACCTGGTAGACACCGGTGGCCCCCAGGGGGTTACCGCGAGCTTTAAGGCCACCCATGGTGGAAATTGGTATGCGTCCATCAATGGCGATTTCTCCATCCATGGCGAGCCTGACCCCTTTACCCCTTTCGGCTAAGCCTGCGGCCTCAAGGGAGAGAGCCGCCATGATAGTGAAGGAATCGCTCAGTTCGAACAAGTCCACATCCTCCGGCTTTATCCCAGCTATCTCATAGGCCTTCCTGGCCGAAAGGTAAGCAGCTTCCAAGAAGAGAGGGTCTTTCCGGTCGTGGAGGGCGAGGGTGTCGGTGGCGATCACAGAAGCGGCGATCCTTACGGGTCTGGCGTTGAAATCTCTGGCAATATCCATCGGGCAGAGGACTACGGCCGCTGCCCCATCAGCTACCGGGGCCGAATCCAGCAAGTTTATCGGGTCCACCACCATCCGGGCATCCAAAAAGGCTTTTTCGGTTATAGGATTACGGAACATGGCGTAAGGGTTATTGACCGCATTTTTGTGGGCATTCACTGAGAAACCAGCGAAATCTTTGAGCTCGTAGCCGTACTCGTGCATGTAACGGCGCATGATCAGAGCATGAAGGGCTATAAAAGATAGACCCATTTCCCGCTCGTATTCTCCATCAATGCCAAGGGAAAGGGCCGAGTTTATCTTCTCAGCGGGAGAATCGGTTACCTTCTCCACCCCGCAGATTAAGACGAAATCAGCCATGCCTCCGGCTACAGCCATATAGCCCAGGCGCAGTGCAGCAGCCCCCGAAGCCCCCGCTGCTTCCACCTTGAGGGCTTCTACATTGTGCAGGCCAGCGAAGTCGGCCACGGCTGCTCCCAAGTGTTCTTGGAAAGCCAGTTCTCCTGAAAGGGCATTGCCCACATAGAGAATGTCAACCTTTTCAATTTTCGCATCTTTGATGGCCGCCAAAATGGCCTCGGCGGCCAGTTGCCTTATGGATTTATCCCAGTGTTCGCCAACTTTGGTCTGTCCTATGCCTATTATCGCTACCTCTCTCCTGCGTTTCATCACTCCATCTCCAGTTTCCGGCGGAATCGAACGTAGAAAGCGTAGTCCACTTCCTTTCGCCTCTGGATGTAGGAGCGAGTTGAGGGGGCCAGGGCCTGCCTTTCGGGTAGTTTTTCAGTGGTGAGGATGGAGAAAGCATCGCTTCCGGCACCAGAACCAAAGGAAACCAACAGTATCCTCTCTCCGGGCTTGGCCACATCCAAGATAGCCGTAAGGCCGATGAGGGAAGAGGCGGCATAAGTGTTGCCGATCTCCCCCACCAAGAGGCCATCCTTTATCTGCTCGGGGGAAAAACCAAGCCTTTTGGCTACTGTCTGTGGGAATTTGAGGTTGGGCTGATGGAAGACAGCATAGGCGAAGTCCTGGGGCTTGTATCCCATCTCCTCCATAAGGGTGCGGGCAGCCATCTCAATGTGGTGGAAGTAGGCTGGTTCCCCAGTGAAACGGGCCCCGTGGCTCGGGTAGTTCATCCCAGGCCGGCGGAAGAAATCAGGGGTATCGGTTACGTATGAGCACGAAGCTTCAATAAAAGCAAGGCTTTCCTCGGCTGGGCCGATAATGTAAGCGGCGCCGCCTGCCGATGCTGTGTATTCCAGGGCATCGCCAGGACGTCCCTGGGCAGTGTCGGCCCCCACTATGAGAGCGTAATCGGCCATGCCTGAGCCCACAAGGCCCAGAGCTGCCTGTAAGGCCTCAGTTCCGGCCTTGCATGCAAACTCCCAGTCGGCAGCTTGGACGTAAGGGGTAGCTCCCAAGGCTTCGGCCACTATGGTTCCTGTGGGCTTGACGGCATAAGGGTGGGATTCGCTCCCAACCCAGACGGCCTTTATGAGCTGAGGGTCTATACGGGCCCGGGCCAGAGCGTTGCGCGCCGCTTCCAGGGCAATAGTAACGGTATCCTCATCGAGGCCCGGAACAGCCTTTTCCCTAACCGGAGGCTCCATGTTACCTCCGGTCCAGACCCGCGCAATCTCTTCGGCCCTAATGCGGTATCTTGGCAGGTAAGCACCGTAGCCAACTATTCCCACAGGACGAGCTGCTTTAAGCAGCATTATACCCTCCAAAGCATTGATTTGCAGTGGCATTTTATCGGGGAAGCCCTGCCAGAAGGTATCAATTCACTGTCAGAAACTATCGGGTAAGGCGGAGGCAGTGCAACGATGGCAAAGCAGAGGTTTTGCAGCTTGTTCAGACGGCTCGGAAGGGCCACCCTGCAGGGCTAAAGGCGGCGCTTTCTGAGGGCTTCCTCAGGGGGAAGGGTGGTGCGGTCAAATATCTCGCGTATGCGGGGCTTTGAGTAATGGGCGTAAACCCTCTTGGTGGTGCTTATATCAGCGTGGCCGAGGATATCCTGGATAGCTTCCAAGGGGGCACCTTCCTCCAGCATTTGGGTGGCCCGGTAATGGCGGAAATCGTGGGGTGTGACGTGGAGACCGAGGGCTTTAGCGGCCTTTTTGACCGTGGCCCATATACTGACAGTACTCAGGCGCTGGCCATAATCCCTGCCGTGGGAAATGAAAAGGGGTTCGTAATTATCATGCCTCTCTTCTACGTAAACCCTTATAGCTTCTTGAGCTTCAGGGGTGAGGAAGATGAAGCGCTGCTTCTGGCCCTTGCCCGTTACCACTACCTCTCTGCGGCGGCCATCGGCTACATCCTTGCGGTTAAGGGAGGCGATTTCGGCTATCCTCCCTGCGGAGGCATAAAGGGTATGGACTATCGCCCGGCTCCGGAGAAGCCGCAACCTCTCGAGCCTGTCCTCGGGCAGAGGCTGCTGGTCGTAAAAGAGCACCACGGCAGGAAGATCCGGGTCAGGCATGGGAATGGGGTAAGAGGAGCGGGGGATTATAGCCTTGACCTTTTCTTTAGCTCTCTCTATGGAGAAATCGGGCGGGAGGAGCCGGTGCCGGAAGAGATAGCGGAGGAAGGCAGTAGTTGCAGCAAGATAGGTCTGCTCAGTAAATCGGGAGAAGCCCTTCCTGTCAAGCCACAGGAAGAACTCTTCCAAGGCTTCCTCTCTGATGGAAGAAACGGAGGGATTTGGCACATCTTCCCTTTCGATAATGAACTCGAGGAAAGCCCTAAGGCCGGTGGAGTAAGTCTTGTGGGTAAAGGGGCTTGCTTGCAGTCCCCGGAGGAACCTCTCAATGGCTTCATCCAAAAGCAAATCCACCATTAAGCCGTTTCCTTCAGCTCTTTCCACCAGTAAATGGGGATCCCACGGCTGTTCAGGAGAATGGGGCGCCCTTTGCCCCGGATGGCATCGGCATTGACTATGCAGCGAGTTACATCGGGTGTGGATGGGATTTCGTACATAACGTCCAACAGGGTTTCTTCGATTATAGTGCGCAGGCCTCTGGCCCCAGTCTTGCGCTTTAGAGCCTCTTCGGCTGCAGCTTCTAAGGCTTCGGGGGTAAAGATCAACTCCACGCCGTCCAGGGCAAAAAGCTGCTGGAACTGCTTGACGATGGCATTCTTTGGCTTCGTGAGAATATCAATCATTGCTTGCTTATCTAACGGATCCACACTCACTATGACGGGTAAGCGGCCCACGAACTCAGGGATAAAGCCAAACTTCATGAGGTCATCGGGGATGACCTGACGCAGGAGTTCTGCTGTTTCCATCTCTTTGTTCTTCGCCTCTTCCCCCTTTAGGAAACCAACCCTTCCTTTGAGGCCCAATCGTTCGGCTACGATTTTATCCAAACCCTCAAAGGCTCCCCCGCAGATGAATAGGATGTCGGTTGTGTCAATCTGGATAAACTCCTGATAAGGGTGTTTGCGTCCCCCTTGGGGCGGGACGTTGGCCACGGTCCCTTCTATTATTTTAAGGAGGGCCTGTTGTACCCCCTCCCCGGAAACGTCCCTTGTTATGGAAGGATTATCGCCCGACTTGCGGGCTATTTTGTCTATCTCGTCAATGTATACGATGCCCTTCTGTGCCCTGGCGATATCGTAATCGGCGGCCTGGATAAGGCGCAGGAGGATGTTCTCCACATCCTCTCCGACGTATCCAGCTTCTGTGAGGGAAGTGGCATCGGCAATGGCGAAGGGCACGTCCAAGATCTTAGCCAGGGTCTGGGCTAGGAGGGTTTTCCCACATCCAGTGGGACCGATGAGGAGAATATTGGATTTCTGAATTTCCACCTCGGCGGTGCTTTTGCGGTTCAGGATGCGCTTGTAATGGTTGTAGACGGCGACGGAAAGGACTTTCTTCGCCCTGTCTTGCCCTACAACATACTGGTTCAGAGCTTCGTAGATCTCTTTAGGAGAAGGAACTCGGGGTATGAAATCATCTTCTTCCGGTTCTCCTCTTTCCTCGAAGATACGCACACAGAGTTTGGCACAATCCCGACATATATAAACCTCGTTAGGGCCGGCGATAAGTTTTCCCGTTATCGTTTCGGGACGCCCGCAGAAAGAGCAATGGGGGAGAAACATTCGGCTATCTCCTTTCAGCGGAGGTTCCCGGTGTCCCCCGCTTCTTGTGGGGAGGACCCTCTAGAACTTCGTCGATTATCCCATATTCCACCGCGCCCTTCGCATCCATGTAATAATCGCGGTCGAAGTCCTGCATTATCTTCTCTATGGGCTGACCGGTGTGGTAAGCTAGGAGCTCCTGGATTATCCTCTGGACCCGCAGGAGCTCTTTGGCCTGGATTTCAATATCGGGTGCATAACCATGTATGCCTCCTCCAGCCGGGTGCATGTGAATTGTGGCGTGAGGGAGAGCATAACGCTTGCCCTTGGTCCCCGCTGCCAGCAGGACGGTGCCCATACTGGCGGTCCATCCAACTGCTATGGTGGAAACGGGCGCCCTTACAAGTTGCATGGTGTCATAAATGGCAAGGCCAGGATATATCGCCCCTCCTGGGCAGTTGATGTAAAGGTAAATATCCCTTTCAGGGTCCTCCCGGTCCAGGTAGAGGAGCTGGGCTACTACCAGGTTGGCCACTTGGTCGGTGATGGGCGTGCCCAAAAATATTATCCTCTCCTTGAGGAGTAGGGAGTAAATGTCGTAAACCCTCTCACCCCTTCCCGTAGATTCAATCACCATTGGGATTATCGCTTCCGCTTTCATCCGCCTCCTCCTTTACCATAACTTCGATCAAGCGCTTCTCCAATTTGGCTCTCCACAGCATGTTGGCAATGCTTTCCCTTAATTCGGGGGAGCGAACACTCCTTTTCTCCCTTTTAGAGGTAACATTAGCTTCAAACTCCCTCACAACTTTATTTATTTCTTCCTCGGAGACGCTCAGGTTTTCCTCCTCAACGAACTTTTGCAGAACCAAGCGCCTCTTGAGCCTTTCCATAGCTTTCGGGAGGATTTCCTGCCGATGCTCTTCCAGGGTTTTCCCCTGGATCTTTAGGTAGTTCTCAAGGGAAAGGCCCCTCTTCCGCAGGTTTATGTCCTCTTCTTTAAGCCACTCTTCCGCCTCTCGCTCTATGAGTAGAGAGGGAACCTCCACCCTGGCATTTTTCACGAGGGTATCCAGTGCCTCCGTTAAGGCTTCGTCCGTTTTGATGACCTCTTTTTGGGCCAAAATTTCCTTTCGCACGTGTTCCTTCAGTTCCTCTAGCGAACTGAAGTCTCCAAAAGAGCGAGCGAATTCGTCGTCAAGGGGAGGGAGCTGTTTTTCCTTCACTTCGTGAACCTTTACCTGGAAGGTTATCTCCCCCTCTTCTCCCTGCAGGGTAAAGGTTTTCTCCTGGCCGGAGGAGAGGCCTTCCAGGTTCCGAGTTAATCCGCTTATCGGTTCTTTTTCGGAGTTCAAGAAAAGGACCACGTTTTCCCTGTGGCTTTCTTGAGTTGGAGTTTTGATGGTAAGATCAGCTACTATTAGATCGCCTTCAGACGCACTGCGTTCCACAGTTATCCAAGTGGCCCTCTCTTCCAGCAATTCGTTGAGAGCCTTTTGGACTTCTTCTTCGCTCACCTCAGCTTTACCTTTTTTTACCCGCAGGCTGCGGTAATCTCCTAAGTCCACAATGGGCTTTAAGGGGACTTTCAAGGTTATGGAGAAAGGCTCCGTTACGGCCTCCTGGATCTGTGCCGGTGCTATGGGGTCAAGGTTGAGGTCGGAGATGAGTTTGGGGTAAATTTTCCGGGCAGTCTCCTCGAAGGCTACCTCGTAAATGAGGCGTTCTCCCACCATACGCCGGACGACATCATAAGGGGCTTTCCCCCTCCGGAAACCGGGGATATTGATCTCGGAGGATATGATACGGGCAGCCTCTTTGAGGGCTTCGGCCTTTTCGCTCTCATCAAATTCTACTTTTATAAGGACTTCACGGCTGCCCAGCTCTTCCGTCGTTACCTTCATTTCCCTCCTCCAGAGTGGGTGGATTATACCATGTCAAGGCCAAAATTAAAAGCGCCCGAAGGCGCTTTCTAGTGGGGAAGGAGGGACTCGAACCCTCACGGGCAAAGCCCACGTGATCCTAAGTCACGCTCGTCTGCCAGTTCCGACACTTCCCCTCTCTTAAATTAAATTATACTCGTACCCGAAGCTTAAGGCAACTTTAAGGCTCCAGAAAACGGCACACAGCTGGAGGACAGCTGTCTACTTTTACCGCGAGAGCTCCCTGCTTAACCATCTTGTAAACCTTACCACCTTCTCTAAAGGTTTCAAATGTTACAAAATTCTGAGAGATTATGCCTATCAGCTCGTGCTTTTGGTTGAACACACCCCCGCCACTGAAGCCTCGTGCAACTGGCGGGAAAATGGCGAAAAAGTTCTCGCCCATCTCTCCTATTATCTTGCCATCCCGTGGATACAGTATCCCAATCCCACCAGGGAGGAATTCATGCCCCACAAGGTAAATGACTTCACCCGGACGCAGTTGGGCCGTATCGCCGAAGGAAGGGAGAGGGATTTCCCTTAAGGGTTTAAACTTCAGGACCGCTAAATCAAGGGAGGGGAGAACTTCCACTACCTCCGCTGGAATCTCATCCTTGAGATCGCTGTGGGGCTGGGAAACCCAGATTCCCTCCGCCGTTACTTTTCCAAAGTTAGGGTTGCCAAGCAAATGGAAAGCGGTGAGGATGAAACCTCTCGCTACAGCTATACCAGTTCCGGCCTTTTCGCCCTCGGGATGTTTTGCTTTAACCAGAAAAGCGGCATCCTGAATTCTCTTCACTTCTGGGTCGCTGATGAGCCTGAGAAAGTAGGAAGCTGGAGCAAGTCCCTCGCCTGAGGGGGCAAGTTGCCTTCCCCCGCTCGCCAGAACCACCAACAGAACCAAAGTGGTGAACGCAATTGCCCTTAAGCCCCACCTTCCCTTTATTCTGAGGAAATCCATCATCCCCTTAACCTCAGGATGCTGCGTATCAGCCTTATGAGTCTGTCCATAAATCCGGGTTTCTGTGGGGGCTGCGGTGGCTCCCCAAGCTCTTCTATATCTTCCGTTACCTCATAAGCCACTCCCTTCTCCACTACTATTACCCGCTTGCCCAAGGAGAAGTACTGTCCAAGGTGAGGGTTATCGGCCAGTAGGCGGAAATAGGTCTCGCTTCCGAATGGCACTTTTACAGTTTCCATTTTACCCTTTTCAAAGGTTGTGTCAATCCAAACTCCACCCTTGAGGATGAAGGTTTTATCCCTCACATGCTTTAACCCTGCGGTAACGGCAGAGGGCGCTACGGAAATCATTTCCTGGAGGTCTCTCTGCATTGTGCTCCTCTGAACGGCCTGAGCGCCAAAGGAGGCGTCTGGCGCTATTATTAAGCCGGGCATCAGTTTCTTTACCGCTTCTTCTTTCCCCTCGGGCGTAAACACTTCTTCTTGCACTAGGAAAGAAGTGTAAGGAGTTATGATTCCATAGCGTAGGGATAGCTCTACGATTTCGTCCACAATTTCCTTATTTTCCCCATGCAGCATTATCTGCTCCATGAGATAGCCAATGCGCCTGGCGGCCCATATCCTGGCAATGAATTCCTCTCCACCTTTGTTCGAGAACTCTGCTTCCCAAGAGAAGGACTCCTCCTTTTCGCCCCTTCGGCCCTTTAAGGTTACCAAAGTCTTGCCTCCTTCACGGTATCGCCCCACCACTACTAACTGGGAACCGGCGAAAAGGTCAGGCAGTGGGTAAGGGTAAAAGTCCCGGACTTTAACACCTTTGAACTCTAAAGAGAGGTCCGTTAGGACGGGGGAGCTTATGCGGGAATAGAAATTAGAAATGGCCGCCTCCAAGTCCTCCCCAGGCCGCACATAAGTGCTTATTCCCCTGTGCTCGGAGGCAAGTTTGTCCAGCAGGAAGGTGTTGACTTCATCCCCGACGCCGAAGGTGAAGAGGCGCACGTTCTTCGGGATCCTGCGGCCTACTTCCTCTACTATACGGCGAACATCGGTGACACCAACGGTGGGCAGGCCATCGGTGAGGAAAAGGAGATAAGTTGGCCTTTCTTCTACATCAGCCAGGGCTTCCATGAGAGCCTGGTAAATGTTAGTGCTGCCGCCGGCGTTTAGTTCCTCCACAAACTCCAGAGCTTTGTCCCTATCTGAAACTGATACGAGGGAATCAGCGAAACGTTGCACTCCCGTGGAGAAGGCTAGGATGTTGAAGCGATCCCCTTGCTTCAGGCGGGAGAGGACGAATTTGAGAGCTTCCTTGGCCTGCTTTATCTTCTCCCCCTCCATACTACCCGAAACGTCCAAAACGAAAATCACGTCCTTAGCTACCCTTTCCTCTTCCCGGCGAAGCTCCGGGGAAAGAAAGAGAATGAAGAAACCGTCTTCACCTGCCGGCTTGTAGCTCAATAGGCTGAATCCCACCTCTTCAGAGGAAAAGGAGAAATAGAGGGAGAAATCCTTATCGGGGAGGACGTTCCTCTCTTCGTATCCCGCTAGGGCTTTGTTTTCCCCTTCCCGCTCAACTCTGACTTCGTGGCTAGGGGAATAGACAAGCTTTAAGGGCTTCTGGGAGGTGATTTCAATGTTTATAGTCACTTCTTCAATAGGCCTGGCCGAAAAGCGCTCGGTGTCTAAGGGGTAGATGTACTTGACGAGCCCACCCTCGTATGGGAGGAGCTGGGTGTATTCAACTTGTATCCTCCTTTCGCCCTTTGGAGGGATGGGGAAAATGCTGGCCTGGAAAGCGTTGCGCCCGATGTACTCCAAAAGGGCCGGATCTTTTGATTTTCTCACGATTTCCTCGTAAAGGCGACGGGCTTCGTCCTTTTTAAGGATTTTCCCCTCCAACTTTTTCCCGTCCACATACATAGAGAAGGCAGAGATAGCCGCGTCTTCCGGAAAGGGAAATACGTAAACCCCCTCTATTGGGAAAGGGTTCGGGTTATAGAAGAGCTGGTCAACCTTGGTGACAGCTACCTGGTCCCTTATGCTTACGTTGACCCTGTGGTACTTTATTTCCAAGGCAGAAACCGGTGGAATAGGAGGTTTCGGGGGGTAGGGGATTATTATTCCATCGGCCAGGGCCGGCGACGAAAGGAGCAGGAGAGCTGTCAGAGTTAGCACTGCGACTTTAAGGGCTCTCATCTGGATAACCTCCTTCAGGGATTTCCATAGAAAGAGACGCCAGAGGGGCTCGCTGGGTTCCGGTGCAGAAAAAGAGAGTTTTACTTGTAAGCAACCAGAGCACTCGCTACCGTTGGACCAGACCCACAGTTAAACTTTGTCCGGGCTGGAAAACATAGCTCGCTGTTTTCGCAACGGCCGGTACGGAGAGTTGCGAGTTTGCCTTCAGGCCGAGAATTTGTATAATAACAACCACCGGTTTTCGCCCTTCTGCCGGGAGTTACCCGGGGAATATGGAAGCTTGTGCACTCATGACAGCTCAGTTTATCTACAAAACAACAGTCTTTACACGGCCGCAAGTCTTCCCAACGTCTCTTTTCCTTCTTCATGGCGACTATAGTTCCTGCAGCGTGACGAGCGCAACAGAGAAGCCGGTCAATCGCGCGGAATCTTCCTCGGAAATGCGGGCAATCACACAAGGGTAGAGAAAGTGCGCGCGGCAACACCGTTGCAGGATGGTTCTCTTGAAGTCAGCATGCCGGATGCTTTCAGCGTTTACGCAATGGGCAACCGGCGCCTGTTCGCCACGTTGGATGGCTCTGGGGGCGTTTCCGGTGTTGTAACAACGGACAGTGTCTACCTGGGTCACTGGATGGTTGATATTTACATTGGTGGGCGCCCTGTTGCCTTTCGCCGAGCCCGAGCTCTCGGTCGCCTCTGGGAATTGGAAGGGGAAGCGGAAGGAGTCCACTTCGGCTTGACTTCGTTCGTCTCTGGAGATGCGGCCCTGTTCCAGCAATGCAGGTTGGAAAACAAAGGTCCGCAAAAACAGCCCGCAATGGTCCGGATCCGGTGGTCCACTTGT
>JBHOQL010000025.1:0-18703 GCA_042408195.1 Anaerolineae bacterium | reverse complement strand
GATGGGGATAAGGGTGTATAAACCTACTTCCCCCGGAAGAAGGGGGATGAGCGTCTCCACCTTTGAAGAGATAACCAAGGAAGAGCCCGAAAAATCCTTGGTGGTTCCTCTCAAGAAACATTCAGGACGGAACCACCAGGGCAAGATTACCGTCCGGCACCGTGGAGGTGGTCACAAGCAGCTCTACCGCATCATTGACTTCAAGCGAGATAAAATCGGAGTTCCGGGCAAAGTCATAGCCATTGAGTACGATCCCAACCGTTCGGCCCGGATCGCCTTGATCCAGTACGCTGATGGGGAGAAGCGTTATATAATTGCTCCCCTTGGTCTTAAAGTGGGCGATACGGTGATGTCGGGACCTGATGCGGAGATAAAAGTTGGAAATGCCTTACCTTTAGCCAACATTCCCATAGGGACACTCATCCACAACATTGAGCTTTACCCAGGCAGAGGTGGGCAACTGGTGAGAGCGGCTGGAACCGCTGCTCAGCTTCTGGCTAAAGAGGGGGATTATGCACAAGTCAGGCTTCCCTCGGGGGAAATAAGGCTCATTCATCTCAAGTGCATGGCTACTATAGGGCAAGTGGGGAACGTGGATCATGCCAACATAAGGCTTGGGAAGGCAGGAAGGAAACGCTGGCTTGGGTGGCGTCCCACCGTACGCGGTTCGGCCATGAGCCCGAGGGACCACCCCCATGGCGGTGGTGAAGGGAGGGCTCCTATTGGCCTTCCCCACCCCAAGACGCCTTGGGGTAAGTGTGCTTTGGGCAAAAAGACCCGCCACAACAAGCTTACAGACAAGTTCATAATCAAGCGCAGGAAGTAAACTGGCGGAGGTGGAAGCATGAGCCGGTCTCTCAAGAAGGGACCATATGTGGATCCCAAGCTTCTTAAAAGGATTGAAGAGATGAACAGGACCGGGGAGAAGAGAGTAATAAAGACTTGGTCCAGGGCTTCGGTCATAGTCCCCCAGATGGTGGGCCATACCATTGCAGTGCACGATGGCCGTCGCCACGTTCCTATTTACATCACTGAACAGATGGTAGGTCACCGGCTGGGGGAGTTTGCCCCAACCCGAACCTTTAGGGGGCACACCGTTAAGGAAAAGAAGACCCAGGTGAAGAAGAAGTAAGGAGAGGTGAGAGATGGAGACCTTTCAAGTCAGAGCAGTGACTCGCTACGTAAGGATATCGCCCCAGAAGGTCCGCAGGATTTTGGGGCAACTCAAGGGAAAGCAAGTAGACGAAGCCCTGGCTCTTTTGGAGTTCATGCCTCAGAAAGCGGCGAGGATAGTCTCCAAGACTATAAAATCGGCTGTGGCCAACGCTGTGGAAAATTACGGTCTTTCCAAGGAAGACCTTTACATTGCCAGCGTCTTCGCCGACCAAGGGCCGACTCGTCGGTGGAGGCGTTTCGCCGCAAGAGGGCGATTTCGCCCCATTCGTCGGCGTTATTCGCACATAACTGTTATTGTAGCTGAAAGAACCGCATAAAGGAGGGAGGCTTGGGCCGGAAAGTTCACCCTATTGGATTCAGGCTTGGTTATAACAAAGAGTGGTTCTCGGTCTGGTATTCCGAAGGGAAAGAATACGCTGAGCTCCTCCACCAGGACTTGAAAGTCCGCCAGCTCATTGATAGGGAGCTGCGGGATGCGGCCGTGTCCAGGGTAAAGATTGAGCGCTTCCCAAGGCAGATCAACATAACCATTCACTCGGCAAAGCCTGGGCTGGTAATCGGTCGCAAGGGGGCCGAGATAAACAGGATTCGCCAGGAACTTGAGAACCTTACGGGTCAGAAGGTCAATATAAAAGTTGAAGAGATAAAGAAGCCCGAGTTAGATGCCGTCCTGGTGGCCAGGAGTATTGCCGAACAAATAGAAAAGCGGGTTTCCTACCGCCGGGCTATGAAGCAGGCCGTGGCAAGGGCTATCAAAGCTGGCGCCAAAGGCATAATGGTTCAGTGTAAAGGTCGGCTAGCCGGCGCCGAAATGGCCCGGAAGGAGAGCGTTAAGGAGGGTAGGATCCCCAGGAACACCTTGAAGGCTGATATAGACTATGCCTTGGCAGAGGCCTTAACAACTTTGGGCAAGATAGGGGTTAAAGTCTGGATATATAAGGGTGATTTGCTGCCTAAGAAGCCCGAGCTTGAAGTCTTTGCTCTCCCTGAGGAAGCAACCGCATCCGAATGATGTTGAGGGGGGTAAATAGCCATGTTGATGCCAAAGAGAGTTAAATACCGTAAGCAGCAGCGAGGGAGGCTCAAAGGCAAGGCATCAAGGGGGAACACTCTGGAATTCGGGGAATATGGCCTTCAGGCCCTTGAACCCTGCTGGCTTACTGCTCGCCAGATAGAAGCCGCTCGCCGGGCTATAATCCGTTTCGTCCGAAGGACCGGGAAACTCTGGATCCGCGTCTTTCCCGATAAGCCCATAACCAGAAAGCCCGCTGAAACCCGGATGGGCGGCGGTAAGGGGAACGTGGACCAGTGGGTGGCGGTAGTCAAACCCGGCCGGATAATCTTTGAATTGGCCGGCGTGAAAGAAGAGGACGCTGAAGAAGCTTTTCGCCTCGCTGCCCACAAACTCCCCATTAAGACCCAGATAGTGAAGCGAGCTGAACTGGTTAAGGAGGTTTAAAAGATGAGGCCTCAGGACATTCGAGAAATGAGCGATGAGGAAATCAGGGCAAAAATTGATGAGCTTTACCGTGAGCTCTTCAACCTGCGCTTCCAGAAGGCTATAGGGCAGGTCAAAAACACTGCTCGCTTCAAGGAAGTCCGCAGGGACATCGCTCGCCTCAAGACTATCTTGAGGGAGAGGGAATTAGGCATCTATCCTCCCAAGGAGGGTTAAATGAGAGAGCGGCGCAAGAAACTTGTAGGCCGGGTAGTGAGCGATAAGATGGACAAGACCGTAGTAGTTAAAGTGGAAAGCACCAAGCGTCACCCCCTCTACGGCAAAGTTATAACTGTAAGCAGGAAATTCATGGCCCATGATCCCAACAATGAATGCCGAGTGGGGGACCTGGTGCGCATAATGGAATCAAGGCCCATAAGCCGGAGGAAGCGCTGGGTGGTGGTGGAAATCTTGGAGAGAGCGCAGGCTTAATGGAGGGGTAAGAGATGATTCAACAAGAAACCCGCCTCGTTGTAGCCGATAACACTGGTGCTAAGGAACTCCTATGCATTCGAGTCCTCGGCGGTTCGGCCAAAAAATATGGCCGGGTGGGGGACGTGATTATTGCTTCAGTGAAGGAAGCGACCCCCGATGCCCAAGTTGAGAAAGGGGATGTAGTAAGAGCGGTGATTGTAAGGACCGCCAAAGAGTACCGCAGGCCCGATGGCACTTATGTCCGCTTTGACGATAATGCGGCGGTAATAATTGATGAGCATGGCAACCCGAAAGGGACCAGGATCTTCGGCCCGGTGGCCCGCGAGTTGCGGAGCAAAGGGTTTATGAAAATTGTTTCCTTGGCCCCAGAAGTGGTCTAAAGGAGGAGCAATGAGGAAAATAAGGAAGGGTGATACTGTAGAAGTTATAGAAGGCGACGAAAAGGGCAAGCGCGGGACTGTCCAAAAAGTCATCATCGGTCGGAGGAGGGATGGTTCCCGCGACCCCAACGATGTCAGAGTCATAGTCTCTGGCGTGAACTTGGTCAAAAAGCACCAGCGTCGCCTTCCCGATGTGCGAACTCAGTATGGAATCATAGAGCTTGAGGCTCCGATCCATATTTCCAATGTGGCTCTGGTCTGCCCAAAATGCGATAAAGCGACGAGGGTAGGATTCAGGGTCTTTGAAGATGGGACCAAGTCCCGTTATTGCAAGCGCTGTGGTGAACTCATTGATTGAGGAGGTAGAGAGGTATCATGGCTAAGGTCATCCCGAGGCTGAAGGAACGTTATATCAAACACGTTGTTCCCATCATGATGCAGGAGTTCGGCTACAAAAATGTGATGGAAGTGCCTCGCCTGGTTAAAGTGGTGGTAAATGTGGGGGTTGGGGAGGCTACTCAGAACCCAAAGGCAATAGAGGCAGCGATGCAGGATCTGGCCATTATCACTGGCCAGAAGCCCATCGTCCGCAAGGCCAGGAAGTCTATAGCCGCCTTCAAGCTAAGGGCTGGCACACCCATAGGGGTTAAGGTAACCTTGCGGGGCGACAGAATGTATTATTTCTTAGACAGGCTTTTCAACGTCGCTCTGCCCCGGCAGAGGGACTTCAAAGGGGTGCCTCCTGATTCCTTTGATGGGCGCGGAAATTACACCTTAGGACTTCGGGAACAACTGGTCTGGCCCGAGATTGATTACACCAAAATTGACAAAGTCAGGGGTATGGAGATAACTATCGTCACCACAGCTGAAACCGATCAGGAGGCCAAGAGGCTTCTTGAGCTCCTGGGGATGCCTTTCAGGAAGTAAATCTCTGCAGCAAAGGAGGTAATAGTGGCCAGAAAGTGCATGAAGTACCGGGAAATGCGCAGAAAATACAAGGTCAGGGTTAGGAACCGCTGTGAACTGTGTGGCAGGCCCAGAGGTTACATTCGGCGCTTTAAGCTTTGCCGTATATGTTTCCGGAAGTTGGCCCTTGAGGGTCTGATCCCAGGTGTCATCAAGGCCAGTTGGTGAGGAGGTGTGGGCATCATGACCATGACAGACCCTATCGCCGACATGCTCAGTCGTATAAGGAATGCACTTATGGCTAGGCATAAAGAGGTCAAAATACCTAGCTCCAAAATGAAGGTCGCCATAGCTCGCATCCTCAAAGATGAGGGCTATATTGAAGATTTCAAAGTTACCAAGGACAAACCCCAACCGATGATCGTCATAACCCTCAAATACGATGAAACGGGCAGGCCTATAATTACGGGCTTGAGAAGGGTAAGCAAGCCTGGAAGGAGAATTTACGTGGGGAGGAGGGAGATACCCAGAGTCCTAAGTGGGATGGGTATAGCTATCCTCTCCACTCCCAAGGGAGTCATAACCGATAAGCAGGCTCGCAGGCTTAGAGTCGGAGGCGAAGTTATATGTTACGTATGGTAGGAGGTTAGCCGTGTCCAGGATAGGGCGAAAACCGATTCCAATCCCACAGGGGGTAGAGGTAAAGATAAATGGCCTCACTGTTACTGTAAAGGGTCCCAAAGGTGAACTGACCCGCACCTTCCCCGAAGGAGTTACAGTGGCTGTTCAGGATGGTCAGATCGTGGTGACCAGGATAAGCGATGACCGTCGCCACAGGGCTTTTCACGGCCTTACCAGGGCCCTCCTTGCCAACATGGTGGAAGGTGTAACTAAGGGCTTTGAGAAGAAGCTGGAAATTGAAGGGGTTGGATATAAGGCTGAGCTTCAGGGTAAAGAGCTGGTTCTATGGGTAGGATATTCCCATCCGGTTAGAATTCAACCCTTGCCCGGTATAAGTTTTGTTGTAGACAAAAGCGGCCGTGAAATTACAGTGCAGGGTATAGACAAAGAGTTGGTAGGAGAGATGGCCGCCAGAATTCGTAGGGTTCACCCTCCCGAGCCATACAAGGGCAAGGGTATAAGGTACGCAGGTGAGCAGATCCGCCGTAAGCAAGGTAAGGCCGGTAAGATAGGTAAAGGAGGTAAGAAGTGAGCTGGGAAAAGGATAGAGCTGAGGCTCGCAAGAGGCGCCATAAACGTGTGCGCAAGAAGGTCTTTGGCACACCTGAGCGCCCACGCCTGAACGTTTTCAGAAGCCTAAAGCACATCTACGCTCAAATAATTGACGATACTATCGGCCATACCTTGGTGGCTGCTTCAACCCTTGATCCTACTATTAGGGAGAAAATTAAGGGAAAAACTAAAACTGAGCAGGCCAGAGAGGTAGGGCGCCTTTTGGCCCAGAAAGCCTTAGCAAAGGGTATCACCAGGGTGGCTTTTGACCGCGGTGGCTACAAATACCACGGCCGAGTCAAGGCCCTGGCCGAAGGTGCCCGAGAAGGCGGGCTGGAATTTTAAAGGGGAGGGATTGAGATGGACTTTGTGGAAGAAGTTAGGCCCTTTGGTGTAGAGGAGCTTGACGAGAGAGTAATAGAAATAAAGCGCACGGCCAAAATGATGAAGGGAGGCCGTCGCTTCCACTTCCGTGCCCTGGTAGTGGTGGGCGATAACAGAGGCCGCGTGGGCATAGGTATGGGCAAGGCTACAGAAGTCCCTGAAGCTATCCGCAAAGGCCTGGAAAAGGCCAGGCGCAGCATGGTCAAGGTCAACATCGTGGGCAACACTATTCCCCACCCCGTTATGGCTAAATTCGCTGCCAGCAAAGTGCTCCTCAAACCCGCTACCCCCGGCACGGGAGTAATAGCTGGTGGCCCTGTCCGGGCTGTTCTTGAGGCGGCAGGGATAAAGGATGTCCTGAGCAAAGCTTTCGGCAGTACTACGCCCGTCAATCTGGTTAAGGCAACCCTGGCCGCTCTCATGCAACTAAAGGATCCAGCCGAAGAGGCCAGAAAGAGAGCTAAGCCTGTGGAAGAAGTCCTTCCCTTCTGGCTGAGGAGGCGGGAAAATGCAGAAAGGTAACGGTAAAATTCGGATTACTCTGGTTAAGAGCCCCATAGGTTATTCCAAGGAGCAGAAGGATACTCTCAAGGCATTGGGGCTCAAGCGTCTGTGGCAGACGGTGGAGAAAGACAAGAACCCCGCTATATTAGGGATGGTGAACAAAGTATCTCATTTAGTTAAGGTGGAGGAGGTGTCATGAAACTTCACGATCTGCGCCCTCCAGAGGGGGCAAAGCACAGGCGGAAAAGAGTAGGACGTGGCAACAGCTCGGGCCATGGGACTTACTGCGGCAGAGGGATAAAAGGGCAGAATGCTCGTTCCGGTGGGAGGATGCCTCCATACTTTGAGGGTGGGCAGCTTCCCTTAGTGCGAAGGCTCCCCCACAAGCGGGGATTTACCAACATCTTCAAGGTCGTTTACACCCCTGTCAATCTGAAGAAGCTGGCCATGTTCCCGGCTGGAGCCGAGATCACACCTGCTGTCCTTGCGGAGGCTGGTATCATAAAATCCGAAGATGAGCCCGTGGTCATCCTGGCCGAAGGGGAAATAGATCGACCTCTGGTGGTGAAAGCGCATCGGTTTTCCCAGAAAGCCAAAGAGAAAATTTTAGCTGCAGGTGGCACTGTGGAGGTCCTTCCTCTTAAAGGGAGGTAAGAGATGCTTCAAGCAATTAAGAATGCTTTTCGTTTTCCTGACTTGCGCAAAAGGATATTGTTCACCCTGGGGATAATCGCTTTATACAGGCTGGTGGCCCACATCCCAGTCCCGGGAGTCAACCGGGAAGCCATTAAGAAGCTTTTCGAGGCCAGCCAACTCCTTGGCTTTCTGGACATGTTCTCGGGTGGGGCTATGTCCAACTTCTCCATCATTGCCATGGGCGTTTATCCTTACATAACTGCCTCCATCATAATGCAATTACTCATACCTCTGATCCCTAAGTTAGAGAGAATGCTTAGAGAAGAAGGGGAGGAAGGGAGGCGCAAAATCGAACGTTACACTTACTGGCTTACCGTTCCTTTGGCTGCCCTCGAGGCTTTCGGACAGGCGACGTTGCTGGCGAGGGAGGGGGTTCTGGTTAACTTCGGGCTCTCGCTTGAAACTTTGCTCCCAACCATCACCACCATAATCACCTTGACAACGGGGACCATCTTTGCAATGTGGCTTGGCGAACTCATAAACGAAAGGGGCATAGGGAATGGTATTTCCCTGATCATCTTCAGTGGTATAGTGGCTCAGGTGCCTCAGAGAGTGGGGAACATTTTGATGAGCAGGCCTGCCGACCTCATCATCTTTCTGGTTATAACGGCCATTACGATCGGCGCAATAGTCTACATTCAGGAGGCTCAGAGGAGAATCCCTGTGCAGTACGGACGCAGGGTAAGGGCGATAAGAGGTAACAGGGTCCTAGTGGTAGGCGGGCAGGGTACTCACATTCCGTTGAGGGTTAACTCGGCGGGAATGATCCCTCTTATCTTTGCTCAGAGCTTCCTTCTCCTGCCGGCTACCATCTCCAGTTATTTGGTCTATGCGCCCAGCAAAGTAGTGGCCAGCATAGCAGCCGGGATGAGCCAGGCCTTTAATCCGAGGAGCAATTTTTACTGGATAGCTTACTTTTTCCTGGTTGTAGCTTTTACCTACTTCTACACCGATGTGATTTTCAGACAGCAGAACCTAGCTGAATTCCTGCAGAAGCAGGGAGGCTTCATTCCGGGTATAAGGCCAGGTAAGACCACCGAAGACTATCTTAACAAAGTTGTGCAGCGCATAACTTTTGCGGGGGCTGTTTTCCTTGGGCTAGTAGCTATCTTACCCTGGATCGTAAGAGACATCACCGAAACGCAGGTTATGCTTCTCACCAGCGCCGGTCTCCTTATCGTGGTAGGAGTGGTCATAGATACTATGCGGCAGCTCGAAGCCCAGCTCATCATGCGCCATTACGAAGGATTCCTGCGAAGGTAATAACCATGGCCGAAAGACCTCTTTACATCGTGTTCATAGGAGCACCCGGGGCCGGAAAGGGCACTCAAGCTGCCCTTCTGGAGAAGGAGTTGGGCATTCCCCACATTTCATCCGGGGACATGCTTAGAGAAGCGGTGGCTCGGGGGACCGAACTCGGGCTTTTGGCTAAAAGTTACATGGATCGAGGAGAACTCGTTCCTGACGATGTGATGGTGAAGTTGGTGCTGGAGCGTCTTTCCATGCCCGATTGCCAAAAGGGAGCCCTGCTGGATGGCTTTCCCCGCACTCCAGAGCAGGCGAAAGCCCTGGAGGAAGCCCTTGCTAAAGAGGGGAAAGCTATCTCTCTGGTTCCTTACATAAAAGTTTCAATGGAGAAACTCCTTGAAAGGCTCGCTGGCAGGTGGATATGTCGGAACTGTCAAGCGGTGTATCACATAGCCTATAACCCGCCCAAGGAAGACAAAAAGTGCGATCTGTGCGGGGGAGAACTTTACCAGCGTGAAGACGATAGACCGGAGACTGCCCGTCGCCGTCTAGAGGTCTACTTTAACCAGACTGCACCCCTTATAGAGCACTACCGTAAGGCCGGCCTCCTTCGGGAAGTAGATGGGGAAAGGGGAATAGAGGAAATCCATAGGGCAATTCTTGAACTTATCACTGAAGTTCGCAACCAGACCAAAGATGATAATCATTAAATCGCCCAGGGAAATAGAACTTATGAGGGAAGCCGGTAGAATTGTAGCCCTAACTTTGGCTACTTTGACTGAAAGGGTTAGGGAAGGGGTGACGACGGCTCAATTAGAGGAGTGGGCTGAGGAAATAATCCGGAAGTATGGGGGTATTCCTTCCTTTAAAGGCTACAGAGGTTACCCGGCTTCCATATGTGTGTCTATAAACGAAGAAGTAGTGCACGGGATTCCGGACCGGAAGCGGGTCATCAAAGAGGGCGATGTAGTCAGCATAGATGTAGGAGTAATATACAAAGGCTACCACGGCGATGCAGCCGTGACGGTTGGAGTAGGGCAGATAACCGAAGAAGCGAGGAAGCTCATAGAGATAGCTAAAGGGGCCTTAAAATCAGCCATATCTGCTGCTAGAGCGGGCAACCGCCTCGGAGATATATCCTGGGCTATCCAGAGTTATGCTGAGAGCAATGGTTTCAACGTGGTGAGGGAATACACGGGTCATGGCATAGGGCGTCACATGCACGAAGAACCTCAGGTTCCAAACGTAGGAGTGCCTGGAAAGGGCGTGTTGCTGCGGCCTGGTATGACTTTGGCCCTGGAACCTATGGTAGTAGCCGGCTCGTGGGAGGTAGAAGTTCTCCCGGACGGCTGGACCGTGGTGACCAAGGACAAGAGCTTGGCTGCCCATTTTGAGCATACTATTATGATAACTGATGGAGAGGCCGAAATACTTACCAAGCTTTAGGGGAGGAGGTTGAGGATGAAAGTTCGTCCTTCCGTGAAACGGCGTTGCGCCAAGTGCAAGATAATAAGGCGTCGTGGGGTTGTGCGGATTATTTGTGACAATCCCAAACACAAACAAAGACAGGGCAAATAGGAGGTCTGAGTTATGGCTCGTATAGCTGGTGTTGACCTTCCCAAAAACAAGCGCGTAGAGGTGGCCCTGACCTACATTTATGGTATAGGTTTGCCCACCAGCCAGAGGATCTTACTGGAAACGGGCGTGAATCCCAATACCAGGGTTAAAGACCTTACCGAGGAAGAGATAAGCCGTATCCGCGATTACATTGAAAAGAACCTCAAGGTGGAAGGTGATCTCCGTCGCGAGGTGGCGATGAACATAAAACGCCTCATAGATATAGGCTCCTACAGGGGAATACGCCATAAACGGGGTCTGCCGGTGCGTGGACAGCGTACCAGGACCAATGCCCGAACCAAGCGAGGTCCTCGTAAGACTGTAGCCGGGCGCGGTCGCAAGCGCGGAGCCAAGAAGAAGTAATGGGGGAGCTCTCTGGTTCCCTCCTTTGGCCTGCCCCTTTTGTCTGTCCTGTGAGGGGTAATAAAACGAATTAAACCTTAGGAGGAGGATATATGGCTCAGAAAAAGGCAAAGCGAGCCAAAAAGAAGGAAAAGAAAATACCACCCGTGGCCCAGGCCCATGTCCAGGCCACCTTCAACAATACCATAATCACCATAACGGACCATCAAGGCAATACGATTTTGTGGGGTAGCTGTGGAACCTTGGGCTTCCGCGGTTCAAAGAAGAGCACACCTTATGCGGCTCAGGTGGCTGCCCAAAAGGTGGCCGAGCAAGCCAAGCAGTTGGGCATAAAGGAGGTTGATGTTCTCATCAAAGGACCAGGCCCGGGTCGGGAAGCAGCCATACGAGCTTTCCAGACCGCTGGCCTCAAAATCCGGTCCATAGCTGACGTAACCCCTATACCCCACAACGGGTGCAGACCGCCAAAGCGGAGGAGGGTATAATGGCGAGGTATACTGGTCCAGTTTGCAGGCTCTGCCGGAGGGAGGGGGTCAAACTTTACCTCAAGGGTGAACGCTGCTATACGTCAAAGTGTGCTATGGAAAGGAGGCCATATCCACCTGGCATGCATGGCCCTGAGAAGCGAAGGGTCAAACTTTCCGACTACGGCATCCGTCTCAGGGAGAAGCAGAGACTTCGCCGCATCTACGGGGTCATGGAGCGGCAGTTCCGCCGTTACTTTGAGATGGCCTCCAAGGCCAAGGGGATGACAGGGCCCACCCTTATCACCATATTGGAAAGACGCCTCGACAACGTTATCTATCGGCTTGGGTTTGCTACTTCCAGGGCCCAGGCTCGCCAGCTGGTCTCGCACGGTCACTTTACTGTCAACGGCCGTAGAGTGGACATCCCTTCTTACTTGGTTAAGCCCGGTGACATCATAGCCGTTAAAGAAGAAAGCCGAGACAAACCGTACTTTAGAACTCTTGCCGAAACCCTGGCTCAGACGAGTGTGCCTTCTTGGCTGAGTTTGGACCCGTTGACCATGAGCGGTAAGGTCCTGGAAATCCCCAGGCGCGAGGACATAACCGACATACCGATCAACGAACAGCTGGTGGTGGAATTCTATTCTAGGTAGTGAAGAGGGAGGGGGTAAATTGGAGAAGTTCTTGCCCAAAATTGAATGCTTAGCCGAAGCTAGAAACTATGCCAAGTTCTCCATAGGGTATTTGGAGAGGGGCTTTGGTACCACTATAGGCAATGCCTTGAGGAGGGTCCTGCTCTCCTCTATCCCGGGGGCTGCTGTAACGTCCATAAGGGTTAGTGGGATCTACCACGAATTCGCTCCCATTCCTCACTGCAAAGAGACGATGCTTGAGCTCATCCTCAATGTGAAGAAGATAAGGCTGAAGCTTTATGGAGAAGATTCAGCCAGGTTGAGGGTGCAGGTCACTAAGGCTGGTGAAATTACCGCCGGTGACTTGGAGTGCCCTCCTTATGTAGAGATCGTCAACCCTGAGCAGTACCTCCTCACGGCTGACTCTGACGAGGTTGACCTGGAAATAGAGATGACTGTTCAAAAAGGAAAGGGGTACTCTCCTGCCGAGGAGCGCAAGAGGCTTTCGGTGGGTGAAATAGCCGTTGATGCCATTTTCAATCCGGTGAAAAGGGTCAGCTTTGAGGTTCAGAGTGCTCAGGCAGGGCACCTCAGTAAGCTTGAGCGCCTGATCATGGAAATATGGACTGATGGAACCATTAGTCCCGGAGAAGCCTTGAAGACAGCTGCCAACATCCTGGTACAACACTTTTCCTTTATCGCAGAGACTGAACCCGTCCCCAAAGTTGAGGTAGTGGTAAAGCCTGAAGAGGTAGTATCCCGTCAGCTTTACGAAACCACTATTGATGAGCTTGGGCTCAGCACCCGGGTCTACAATGCCCTTCGCAGGGCAGGCATCTTCACCGTGGGAGAAATATTGGAAAGGGTAGCTCAGGGTATGAGGGGTTTTGAAGATATTAGGAATTTCGGGCCCAAAGCCTATGAAGAACTGATAAAGACTCTTGAAGAAAGGGGATTCCTGAAAGAAATTCCAGAGGTGGGAAGCTAAAATGAGGCATAGAGTAGCGAAAAAGAAGCTGGGAAGAAGCCTTGGACACCGACGGGCGCTTTACAGGAGCTTGCTCACGGCCTTGTTCCGATACAAGCGTATAAAGACAACCCTGGCTAAGGCCAAGGCTGTGCAGCCTTTAGCCGAAAAGATCATTACTATAGCTCGCCGTGGAGATCTCCATTCTCGTCGCCTTATAGCAACCTACCTTTGGGATAAAAAGGTGGCGACGGAGCTTTTCCGGGAGATCGCCCCTAAATATAAGGACAGGCCTGGTGGGTATACCCGCATCCTGAAGCTTGGCTTCCGCCAGGGGGATGGAGCTGAGATGGCTATCCTGGAGCTTGTGGAATGAAATGGCCCTTTACGTTAAAGCCATCCTTGAGTACGATGGGACAAGGTATTTGGGTTTCCAAATTCAACCCCATGGACCTACAATCCAAGGGGAAGTGGAACGAGCTCTTTGTAGACTTACAGGCCGGAAAGTGAGGATAAAGGCTGCTGGCCGGACCGACGCTGGGGTTCACTCGATGGGACAGGTGATAGCCTTCAGGGTGGAATGGAAACACTCTTTGGAAGACTTGCACAGGGCGTTGAATGCCCTTCTCCCTGAAGATATTGCGGTCAGGGAGTTGTCTGTAGCCTCGGAAGGTTTTCACCCTCGTTTCAGTGCCGTGAGCAGGGAATATCGCTATACCATACTGAACACGCCGTGGCCCTCGCCCCTTCGGGGGAGGTTTGCTTATCACTTTCCGGGCCGGCTGGACCTGGAGGCCATGCAGGAAGCGGCCTCTTACTTTGTGGGAGAGCACGATTTTGCTTCCTTTGGCACTCCCCACAAGGGGGAGAACACGGTCCGCCGGGTCTACAGGGCTGAGTGGCGCAGGGATGGAGATTTCTTGCACTTTGAAATTGAGGCTAATGCCTTCCTCAAACGTATGGTCAGACTAATGGTGGGGACCATGTTGCGGGTGGGGCAGGGCAAAATCCCCCCCGAGGAGGTGAAGACGATCTTGGAAGCTCGGGATATCAACCTGTCGGGACCCGCGGTCCCGGCGCGTGGCCTTTGCCTTGTAAGAGTAAATTATCCGGAGGGAGGGTAAAATTGAAGCAGAAAACTTACATGGCAAAACCTGAGGAAATAAAACGGGAATGGTATCTTATAGATGCTGCGGGCAAAACTTTAGGGCGCCTTGCCTCTGAAATCGCCAAAATCCTGAGAGGCAAGCATAAACCTTATTATACCCCTCACCTGGATTGTGGCGATTACGTGGTGGTTGTAAATGCAGCGAAGGTCAAAGTTACGGGGAAGAAACTTACGGATAAAATCTACTACCGGCATTCAGGCTACATGGGGGGCCTTAAAGAGATACCTTTGGGCAGAATGCTGGCGGAGCATCCCGAGAGAGTCATAGAGTTAGCGGTCAAAAGGATGCTACCTCAGAACAGGCTTGGGCGCAAGATGTTCAAGAAGCTCAAAGTTTATGCCGGTGAGAACCACCCTCACCAGGCCCAGCAACCCAAGAAACTGGAGATATAAGGAGGGGAAAGGGAAATGGAAGAGCAAATCCGTTATTATTATGCCCGTGGACGCAGGAAGGAAGCTTCAGCTCAGGTTCGCCTTTATCCTGGAGGGAGTGGGAAAATCATTGTAAACGAGAAACCTCTGGAAGAGTACTTTCCGCTGGAAAGGAACATCTTGAATGTCCTGGCACCTCTGAGAGTTACAGGTATGGAAGGCAGGTTTGACATTACGGTAAAGGTTAAAGGCGGCGGCATTTCCGGTCAAGCTGATGCCATAAAGCTAGGGATAGCCAGAGCCTTGACTCTTTATGACCCCCAACTTCGGCCAATCCTCAAGCAATACGGCTTCTTGACCCGCGATCCAAGGGAAAAAGAACGCAAGAAGGTTGGCCTCAAGCGTGCCCGCAAAGCTCCTCGCTACAGCAAACGCTAACGCTTGAACCTGTTGAACAGAAGCGGGGGCTCGCTGATAAAACCAGCGAGCCCCCGCTTATTGGGTAATGGGTTAACTATTCCTGCGACAGTTCCGATAATCCGCGCTACGTTCTGTGCTTAAGCAGCATTGTGGGTGCTTGAACTATCTGTACCAGGTGTGGCACCGGACCTGGCCAATCGCATTGTAAATGCTGAATATTCTGACAATTTGCTCGTATTCGGCCCTATCTCCGGCCCTACAGCACCAGTTCACTTATCCACCAGCAGTTCTGTTGCGACGCAAAAATTAACCCATAACTCCGAACCGCTGAAGTTTCGCCGAACATTTTCTCGAATACAATCCGGATTTGCCGCCATATGTAGGACGTTTTCGCCTGGAGTGGCCAGACCTAAAGCGTTGAGACCTTCCCGCCTAATAAGGGGCCAATCTGGTTTCACCCACGCATGTCCTAAGCCAATGCTGGCTTTTCCCGTCAGCGTGAATTTCTGGACCTATACAGCCGCACGCCGAATTCATACAGGCCCAGGGCCTCATTCCACTCCTTGCCCAGTAAGGTGTAAGGGTTGTGTGGGTCAGTGAAGGAGCCGATAGCCGGAGGCCGTAAGGGTCGTAGCGGTCGTTGTGGGTGGACCGGCCCTGGTGTAAGTCAACTTCTCTGGATTTGTGGAACCCTTAGCAGGCTCTCGGAAGGAGTGGTTCAAAAAGGTCATTGCAAGGCGGCATTTTTCTGCCGAAGCAATCCCAAAGTGGGGCTTAGAAGAAGCCTTTGCCGCCTTTGGCGCCCCGCAATAACTCGCCAGGGAATAAAGTAGTCACTTTAATTAATAGCCACAAAAGTGTAGGCAAATTTCCCCTGAAAACTGCACCATCCCAAATATTATTTAAGGTATAGCCGCTCTTCTCTGAACTGCAAGCAAAATGCTCAAAGTAGTGGAAATTATAAGTAACAATCCGGACCACCGAAGACGCTGAAACGTGATGGGACGCAACTTCTGGAGCCTCTCCCTCGTATCCTCCTCTACAGGGATCTTGAACCACCAAGCTATCTTCTTTTCCGCTTGGAGTAGCCACCAGAGGGTCTTCCGAGGAGATATTAGCATACCAATGCTGTATGCGTAGAGCAGAACCAAAAGGATGAATTGCCAAAGCCGTCCGCATATTATGAATATATCCTCCATTGTCCCCCTTTCACAGACAATCGCTAAGGAATTCGAGAAGAAGCGCTACCCAGCTAGCGAGAAAAATAATCCCCACAATGGCCATGCAGCCGCAGACTACTCGGAGTATTTTAACCGATTGAGGGTATTGAACAAGGCCTTTTTCCACACTGGTTTTCGGGTCGGCAAGCTGATCTGGAGGGATACCCAAGTACCACAGGGTTTGCTTCCAATGTAACCACTCGAACCAGTACCATACCCGAGCAGGTTCCCGTAAGCCCGTAATCCCTATGAGCAAACTAGCGGCAGAAAGAACAAGCCATAAAATGAGGTCAAAAAGACCTGAGAAATTACATTGCATAGGATTACCTCCTCATCACTTTCGGGTTATCCACGGGTATATTGCGCTTCTGCACCTATGGAGGAGACCCGTAATAGGGCCAGCTAGGCCAGTAGTCTTGTGGTGGTTCTTGGCGGTCCTCTTCCTGCCAGCAGGAGGAGTGAGGATGTAAGATGTCAAAAACGTTAAACCATTGCCCCACAGTAGTGAACAAAGCGTAGCCATGAATTTCCGCCGGCATCTCAGGTAGTCCTTTATGGACTTTGAAACCTACTCCGATGTTGATATCCGCAGCCCACCTTTGTTGACCCTCAGGAGCCCTCCAGATACCAAAATCGGGGCCAAGGTGGAGAGGGATCTTCTTGGCAATAAAAGACACACTTCCGCCTACGACAACGGACCAACCTGATAGCTCTTGTATATCGGAAACATTGCTGGCTAAAAGGGAGATTCCAATACCTGCCCCATACGGTATATAGCCCCCTCCTCCGCGTACTAATATCCAGCCAACTTGCCCATACTGATCAACTACTATATAAGCACAACCTGTAGTACCTAATCCCGGTAAGGCAAACAGCCCACATAGGCCGATTCCCCCGGCTTGATGACCATAGAGATCAACGTAGTTAATTGGATTCGCAAACGCATAAGCATACCGGTGCCATGTTCGCGGTTCCCCGGCCTGCCCGGGCAAGGTCTCCCGGGTGAGCCAAACCCCCGCCCAGGGGTCGTAGAGCCGCACACCAAACTCATACAGCCTCAGGGCCTCATCCCACTCCTTGCCCAGGAAGGTGTAAGGGTTGTGCGGGGCCGTCCAGTTCCCCTGGGCCGGGAGGAGTTGCCCGTAGGCCTCATACCGGTAGTTGTGGGTGCTCTGGCCCCGGTGTTTGGTGAGACCCGCCACACTCCCCCGCCCGTCCAAATGATACCAGTAGGCCTGGCCCTGGGTGCCCTCTGGGAAGTGGCGCATCTGCAAAAGCATCGGCACCGGGCTGAAGGCCTCCACGCCCCCACGGTAGAACTCCGCCCGCCGGCCGTTCCACCGGAAGTATTCTACCACAGGATCCAGGCCGTCCAAAACGTACTCCGTCCGCTTTACCCCGCCCGCGCCGGTCCGGGGGTCGTATTCCTTGGCTAACTGCCGCCCCAGGCCGTCGTAGAAGAGGCGGGTAACTTCACGGTCTATGCAATGGCCCTGCTGGTTGGTCTGGTAGGCCTGGGCCAGAATGAGCCGGTCCTCCCGGTCGTAGGTGTAATCCACCCCCTGGGTGTTGGGCCCCGGCGGGCCGGGCCAGTTGAGGTTGGTGCGATTGCCGTTGGTGTCGTAGTTGTAGACGAAGCGCTGGGTCCCTTCCGGCGGGCTGCCCATCCTCAGAGCCTCCCGCAGCCGGTCGGCGGCATCGTAGGCGTAGGTGACCTCAAAGCCATCCCACGGCCGCGGGGTGGTCCGGTCGTCACTGGCCACCAGTTGGTGCGGTTGCCCGCTGCATCGTATTCGTAGTGGGTCTGGAAGCCTCGCTGTCTGTGACCCCGGTGAGGCGGCGCAGGGGGTCGTAGGTGTAGCGCTCCACCACCACTGGCGGCTGGCGCTAGCCGTAGGTGGCGGTCATCACGGTGCGCAGGCCTACGCTGTTCACCTTACGGGCAAAGGCAGCAATGATGGTGCTATCTAAGCGGAGGGGTGGAAAGGGAGAGGAGCCGGGAGGCCCAGTTGTAGGCAGCCTCGGTAACAGTTCCGTTCCGTCCCGCTATTAGCGGGTGGTGTAGCCATAAGGGTCGGGGGCGCTCCGCAGCCCATGGTTGGTATAGTACGTGGTGCGGTTGCCCACCGTGGCGTAGCCTAAGGTATGGCCCAGGCTGCCGTTGACCCCCACCATTTGGTTGAGGTGGTCGTAAGCCCAGCGGCTCACCCTTGTTAACTTAACGGTGCTGCCGCGTTCAGCGTCTTGCCAGATTGCAACGGCTCGTTTATCTTCATTGGCTATGCTAAGAGCTTACCTTTAAAGAAAGCGTGCGGTTAAAGAGATGGTGAGCTTGGTCCACTTAAAAGGCACCGAGGACCGCTACCCTCATCAGCTTTCAGGAGGGCAACGGCAAAGGGTAGCTCCGGCACGCGCCCCAATAATGCGTCCAAAAGTTTTGCTTCTGGACAAGCCCCTTTCTGCTCTTGACGCCAAGATAAGAGAAGAACTCAGGGGAGAAATCAGGCGCATCCAGAGGACTTTGGGGATCACTACTATATATGTAACTCACGATCAAGAGGAAGCCTTAGCCCTTTCTGACCGCGTGGTTGTAATGAACATGGGTAGGATCGAGCAAATAGGGACTCCCGCGAAGTATACAATGCCCCGAGAACACCCTTTGTGGCGATGTTCGTAGGAACTATGAACTTGCTGTTGGGAAAATTGGAACCAGACGGACACTTTGTCTAGAAGGGGCAGGTTTTCAATACATCCAGGTGTGGAAATCCCCGAAACCCGCGAAGCCTATCTGGCTCTTCGCCCCGAACGTTTGAAGGTATCCTTTAGCCCGGAGCAGATCCCTAAGGATCACAACCGAGTTCCTGGAGATGTGGAACGGGTTACGTTTTCCCGGTTTCCTGGCAGGCATGAGCATTCAATTTGCTGGAATGATGGGGGCTTTCGGAACCATGTTGGCACTGGTGGGAATGGCTAAAAACGTGCTATCATTGTAGATCTATTCCCACGCCTCAGAGTCG
>JBHOQL010000021.1:0-3302 GCA_042408195.1 Anaerolineae bacterium | reverse complement strand
GGAACAGATGCCGGAACTCCTGGCTCAGGTGAATGTGGTGGTCCTTCCTTCCCGCACCACGCCGGTCTGGAAAGAGCAGTTCGGGCGGATTCTGGTGGAAGCGATGGCCTGCGGCGTGCCCGTGGTGGGCTCCGATTCGGGCGCGATTCCGGAGGTCATCGGGGATGCAGGTTTGATTTTCCCGGAGGGGGATGTGGAGGCACTGGTAGAGCGCTTGCGGAGTTTGATAAAGTCTCCTGAATTGCATCGGCAGCTGGGCGAACAGGGGCATCAACGAGTCGCCGGGCTTTATCGTTCAGAGATAGTGGCATGGCAAACGGCCGATTTTTATCACAGGCTTAGCAGAGGCGGAAATTATGAAAGCCATTAGCCCGATTCTCCGTGTTTTCCTGCTGATTTCGCTGGCCGTTATGGCGCTCTTATCGCTCGGGCGCATCTTGACTAAACCAAAAAGTGGAATAGATTTTTTCTCTCTTATCTGGTATCCAGGCCACTTTGTCTGGCAGGGGATGGACCCGTATGCAGCTGCGTTAGATAAGCGTGTGCCGAATTTACCCGTCCACTACTGGGATGGATTCACTGCGACCGAATTCCTGTTTCCCATTGACCCGATGCCTACAAATCCTGCACCGCTTGTCCTTTTGTTTTCTCCTCTTGCTCGTCTCTCGTGGCCAGTCGCTATGGGTGCTTGGACCTTTCTCAACGTTGCTTTGTTGCCTGTTGTTGCCTGGGCGATAATTTGCTTGTTTGGATATACTCCGTTTTCCTATAAGGGCGTGCTTCTATTATTGGTTCTATGCTCGCTGATCGCGACCCGAGAAGTGATGGAAACAGGGCAGACTACCCTTGTTACCCTCTCCTGTATGCTGATGGCTTTAGTACTGGCTCCGACAAACCAGATTCTGGCTGGCCTGCTGATGGGCGTTGCACTATCCAAGTACTCTCTCACGTTTCCGGGCTTTCTGTACTTTCTCTACAAACGATGGTATCGGGGCGCTCTGGTTAGTTTAGGGGTGCAACTTGGAGGAATACTGATCCTCGCTGCGATCAGCCAGACGGCTCCACACACGATCGTAGTGGAATATATAGCTTTTATGCTAAAGCATGTGGATATGCCGGGATTTCATCTGACAGCCGCTCTTTTGAACACCACCGAGCCCATCCTGAGACTTGTTCCAGGGATATTGTCGGTTGGATTATTCCTGGCACTGGCATACTGGTACTGGCTTGCGCGTGTCAAGAACGTGGCACAAAGCGAGGGGGCATCCATAACCTTGCTGGTTGTAATAATGCAGTGGAATTTACTGGTGCTTCCTCATCGCCGCTATGACCACGTCGCCGAGATTCTGTTCCTGGCCCTGATCATCTTGTGGGCTCAAGGGAATCAGCAACCATTTCATCTATCCAGGTGGCAGTCCATAGGGGTTTCCCTTTTTGCTGGGCTTGCCTTTGCGGTCTGGAGTATGCCCCTCTATTATGTTTTAGACGCAACTTTATATAAGGGCCTTTTCAGTTGCTTTAGTCTGGCCGCGCTGGCCTGCTCTGTGTGGCTATTGTTCCGATTACCATCTCGATCTCATACTATGAGCGTTAGCGGGAGGGGATCGGTGTGAGAGAAAAAAGTAGCGCTGCAAGGCACGGGGGTATGAACATCTGCCTGGACCTTTCCCCCACCGTTCACCACCATGCCGGCCTAGGCCGCTACGCGCATGAACTGCTCCTGGCCCTAGCAAAGATTGATCCCGAGAACACCTACAGCATTTTTTACAATAACCCTTGCCGGGCTCGAGTGGACTCAACCCTGCGCGATTTCCAACATTACACTACTTTCCTCTCTTATAGGCCATGGCGACTAAGTGTTTTGCTGGCCCATTTTATTCAATTCTCACAGGATTATATGTTCCCAGGTATTGACCTCTTCCATGCTACTGATTATACGCTGCCTTATTTTTCTCGGTTGAGAAGCGTATTTACTTTGTATGACTTCAGTTTTCAGTTCTACCCTGAGACGCATACATTGCTAAATCGGTGGTTCCTCACTTTGATGATTCCCCGATTCCTTCGAGCAGCGGATAGATTGATAGCCATCTCAGAGTGCACCAAACGGGATGCAATTAAGATTTACGGACTGAATGCGACAAAAATTAAGGTGATATATGGAGGAGTAAACCCTCGCTTTCGCCCAGCTAACCCAGAAGTCGTGCGAGCGGTTCGGGCAAAGTACAATTTACCGGACCATTTCATACTCTATGTAGGCACTGTTGAACCTCGCAAAAATTTAACTACGCTCTTGGAAGCATATATTGCTGTGAGGGAACGAATCACCCAGTTCCCTTTATCTCTCGTCATAGTAGGCAAGAAAGGATGGCTTTACACGAGTTTCTTCCACCGCTTACGAGAATTGGGCCTGGAAAAACAAGTTCTTTTAACTGGTTACGTTCCTGATGAGGATTTACCCAGCATCTATAGCGCCGCCGATCTCTTTGCTTTCCCTTCTCTATATGAAGGTTTTGGCCTGCCTGTGTTGGAAGCTATGGCTTGCGGGACACCTGTTATTGCCAGCAATAGATCTTCCCTGCCAGAAGTGGTGGGAGGAGCCGGCATTCTTATTGACCCTCTGGACGTCAGTGGCTGGGTTGAAGCGATGGAGCGGCTGTTGGTGGATCCAGAGAAACGAAGGGAAATGAGTGAAAAAGGATTGCAACAGGCGATGAAGTTCTCCTGGGAGAAGGCAGCCGCCATGACTCTGGAAGTTTACCAAAGCATTTTTGGCGATAGCAAGGGGGAGGAAAACGCCACTTGGTAGATTTCACCCATCCGATGGCCGCGAGAAGAGCTCTCATAAACTGCCAATGAACCTCTGCCTGGACCTGTCCCCCGTCGTCCATCAGAAAGCAGGACTGGCCTCCTACGCCAGGGAACTGGCGATGCAGTTGGTAGCCATGAACACGGAGGTCTCGTGGACGGCGTTTCATTATGATCGCTGTCCCCCTGCCCCGCTACCCCCTCCGCTGGACGCGCTGCCCCGCCGCGTCGTGCCCTGGGGCGCCTACCGCTGGCGCCTGACCACCGCCCTTCGCCATATCCTGGGCCTGAGCATGGATCGTCTCTTTCCGGGAGTAGACCTTTTCCACGCCACTGAGCATCTCCTGCCCCGCTTCTACCGCATCCGCCGCCTGCAGGAAGCGGGGCATCATCAGGGTGAGGAACCAGCGGTTCAGGGGCTTGTGGGTCTCAGGGTGGAAGAGGAAGATAAGGTCGTGAAGGGTGAAGACGGTCCGGATGCGGGAGAAGCGGGGCAG
>JBHOQL010000007.1:0-9531 GCA_042408195.1 Anaerolineae bacterium | reverse complement strand
TGCCTGCCAGCCGGATCGTTCCCGACCACCGTCAGCAATACTGGGTTAGCGCCCAGACGGGCGAGGTTTTCGGCTATGTTTCTAGCCACACCTCCGGGACTTATTTTTACCTTGCCGGGTACAGCGAGCCCATAGATAGGGATAGAACTGGCCATTCCCTTTGTATCGATGGCTGCTGCCCCTATGACCACTACTAATGGCTTTTCTTTCATGAACTTTCACCTCGAACGTCAATTCAAAGGGGGAAGAGAACCCAGCTTTTCTATTTGTAAATGAGCACAAGTCGCGGGGAAAAGCTTAACGGCAGGAAGTTTCTGATGCTGTAAAAAAGGCTTTCCAGAAACCCTCGCGTGATTCTATAGGGGATAATACGGGGTTCGCCTTCAATACCACCCAGTTCCCCTGCCAGCTTCAGGGCATCGTCAAAGCTTCCAAGTTCGTCTACGAGACCGAATTCAAGAGCATCCTCCCCTAGGAAGAGCCTGCCATCGGCGATGAGTTTTACCTTTTCTTCAGGAAGGCCTCGTTCCCTTGCTATAACTTCTACAAATTTCCCGTGGAGCCTATCTACGAGCTTCTGCCAATAAATTTTCTCTTCCTCCGTGAGGCCTCGGTAAAAGCTCCCTTCATCTTTATGGGGACCGCTCTTTATCACTATTATTTCAATCCCAAGCCTTTCCATTAGTTTCTGGACATTAGGTATTTCCACCATAACTCCTATGGAGCCAGTGAGGGTTGCCGGGTGGGCCACTATTTTATCAGCTCCGCAAGCGATGTAGTAGGCTCCGGAGGCAACTACCTCCCCAAAGTAAGCCACTACCGGCTTCTTCAAGGTCTTCAAAGCTCTGTAGACTTCATCGCTGGCTACAAAATCTCCACCGGGGCTATCTATGTAGAGCAAGATCGCCCTTACTTGTGGATCTTTGTCAGCTGAGCGTAGGGTTTCAATTATAGTGTGGCTGGTAGGGCCAAAGAGGTAGCTCCAGTAACCACTGGTTATTAAACCTTTAAGCTCTATGAGCGCTACCCCCTCTGGGCCGATGGGTAACGGGGCCCGAAAGGAGCCCGTTGCCCTGCTGAAGGCCAGGAGGCTCCCCCCGCAGCACGCGATTGCAAGGGCGGAAAGTCCAACCAGAAATACAACCCACCAGATTCTTGAGCGTTTCATTTAAAAGCCTCTCTGGATAAACTCACCTTGCTGTGATCCCCGAGCATCATCCGGTAGGCTTTGGGTTTGGCATCGGAGGCTGTTATTTCCACAAACCTCCCGATAAGGCTATCTTCCAGCCGGAAAGGGACGTCCTCGATTTTCGTCCCTTCCATTACTATGCAGTGTTCGATTTCGCAGTTTCGTATCAGACAATCATGGTAAATTGATGTGTAGGGACCGATGTAAGCGTTCTCGATGTGGGTGTTCTTACCTATAGCTGCTGGGCCCCTGATGGTGCTGTTTACAATCTCCGCCCCTGCTTCGATCACTACTCTCCCGGTTACCGTTGAATTACCTATTATCTCCCCTTCTATACAGGGGTTTATTTCGTCCAGCAAAAGTCGGTTGGCTTCCAGAAGGTCTTCCATCTTCCCGGTGTCTATCCACCAGCCTCTGTGGATGTATGGGTAGACCTTGTATCCTTTGTCTATGAGGTATTGGATAGCATCGGTTATTTCTAGTTCACCACGCCAGGAAGGCTTTATGGCTTCCACTGCTTCAAAGATATGGTGATCAAACAAGTAGATTCCCACGAGAGCCAGGTTGGAGGGAGGGTGCTGAGGTTTTTCCACTAATTTTACCACCCTCCCATCCTTGAGCTCCGCAACGCCAAATTGCGAGGGGTTATCAACTTCTTTCAGGACTATTTGGGCATTCCAATTGCCGCGGCTGAACTCTTCCACTAGGTGCTTGATACCCCCTTGGATCACATTATCCCCGAGGAACATGACGAAAGGGGTATCACCCAAGTAGTCCCTGGAAATTTTGACGGCATGGGCAAGCCCCAGTGGGGCTTCCTGCCTTATGTAGGTGATACGAGCATTCCAGGCCGAGCCGTCGCCCACAGCCTTCATTACCTCTTCGGCTGTATCCCCCACTACAATGCCTATATCCGTAATGCCAGCGGCTGTGATGGTATCCAGTACCCGGAAGAGAACAGGACGATTGGCCACTGGCACTAACTGTTTGGCGCTGGTATAGGTTATAGGGCGGAGCCTTGTGCCTTTGCCTCCACTTAGGACAAGGGCTTTCATGGCCTTTTATCCTCCTATTTTCTGCATTCTGCGCTGCCAGCGCGTCTTCTTGAGGCGCTTCTTGTATTTATGGCGCGCTATCTTGCGCCGGCGCCACTTCAACACGGATCCCATAGCTTGTTTCACCTCCTTTCTAGGGCGGATTTTTAATTATTTCTTTATCCTCAAGGATGGCTTTGGGGGTATGGAAAACCATCTCTTCGGCTTTACTTTGCCCTACAATGCGAGAGGCCTCCTCAAAAGCTTCCCGCATTGTGGGTTTCCGCCATCTGGCCGAGTGAGCATCAGAGGCTATAATGTGAGCCATACCTTCCTGAAGGAAGAAGCGTGCTGTTTCTCTCGCTCTGCTTCCCAGCTCACCTGTTATGCTGCCAGAGGTAAGCTGAAGAAGTACGCCCATTTTCACTATAGGCCTCAGAAGCTCGGGACGAGCCTGAAAGTATGCGTAGCGCTCAGGATGAGCCAAGATAGGCTTGTAGCCTTGCTCCAGGAGTTTGAAAAGGACGTACTCTGAGTATACTGGATAAAAGGCATAAGGAAGTTCTACTAAAATGTAACGGCTTCCGTTGATAGTGAAAACCTTCCCTTCTTCCAGAAGGCGGAAAACTTCTGGCATCAGCAAGACTTCTATACCAGGAAAAACCCGCAACCCTACATTTTCCTGCGCAAGTCTTCCTTTCAATTCCTCTACGAGGGAGAACACAAGGTTGCGATTTAGAACCTGGCCGAAACCCACATTGTGAGGAGTGGCCACAACCGCCGTGATCCCTTCTTCCTGTGCTAATCTTGCCATCTGTATGGCATCATCCCAATCTTCAGGTCCGTCGTCAACACCCGGCAATATGTGGACGTGGAGGTCCACGAACTCTCTTCCTTCATGAACCATAGTACCTTTGAAGCCTCATGTCCATCGGGGCATCGGTAAGGACTCCGCCCAGGATACGGGCATTAACCTTTTCCAGGAGTTCTTTGGCTCTTATAGCCATCTCCTTTCTTGTATGGCCGGCCCTTATCACCAGGATTACCCCATCAGATTTGGAAGCCAGGATGAGGGCATCAGTTACGGAAACCACCGGTGGGGCATCCAAAAGGACCATGTCAGCTTCTGAGGCAAGGCGCTTCAGGACCTCTTCCATTCTGCGGGAAGCCAGAACTTCAGCTGGATTTGGTGGAAGGGGACCGCTTGGCAGGAGGTAAAGGTTTTCCACCCCTGTCCTCAGGAGTGGGGGATTTCTAAAGGCCTCTTCGTCTACGATCATCGTAGTGAGGCCTATGTTCCCTGGAAGCCCAAAAAGTTCGTGGAGGGAAGGGCGGCGCAGATCACAATCAGCCAGGATGACCTTCTTGCCAGCCTGGGCTATGACTACCCCAAGGTTAGCTAAAACGGTGCTCTTTCCTTCTTCGGCTCCAGGGGAGGTTACAAGAAGTATGCGCAAGGGCCTGTCAAGGCCGGAAAATTCCAGGTTGGTTCTCAGGATCCGATAAGCCTCAGCTATGGGTGAGCGAGGGTGGTGGATTGTAATAAGGTTTGGCGAAATGTTCCCCTCCATTTCCTCTCCTTTACCTTCTAAGCTTTATTTTTCGGGAGGGAAGCTTGGTTTCTGAAGAGTAAGTGGGGATCGCGCTCAGTACTGGCAGGCCAAGGCGCTTTTCCACATCTTCCCCTCCCCAGAGGATATCGGCTTCGAGCCACTCCAGGAAGAAAACGATAATTACCCCCAGCAAGGCACCAAAAACTGCTCCCGCTAAAACATTGATTTTGGTCTGGGGTCTGTAAAGGGAGTAACGCGCGCTGTTGAGGATGAAAGCTTCAACCCTATCCTGCTTATCCTGACGCTGGTTCCATTCGGTCTGGTCTTCCACAAAGATTTCAGCCATAGTTTGGGCTATGCGTTGGGCAAGGGGACCGTCGTAGTCCCTGACTTCTAACCTGAGGGTGAAATCGCTTTCATCGGCTTTGGTGGCCACTTTGCTTAGAAGTTGTTGGGGGGTCATATCTAATTGGAGCCTCTCTATAGTCCGCTGGGCGGTTTTCTCGTTGGCTATAAAGTTGCGATAGCTTGGAAGAAGGGTTTTAGCAGCATTGGCCAGACCCCAATCAGCCCTTGCAGCGCGGAATTGGATGGTAACGTAACCTTTGTATTCAGGGATCTGCCATTTGCTGTAAATGAAAGCACTTACTGCCGTGAGGAGCATAAGGACTAAAATTATCCACCCACGCCTTCTAAGCACCCTTATGTAATCCCTGAGCTCCATCTCCTGACTCCTGAAACGAAAGAAACACGCTTTAGGTTTACCATACAGAGGTAATTATAGCATAAAGAGGATTTAAGTGGCAAAAAGCCTTGCTTGCTGAGGCTTGCCCGAAACCAAAAGATGGGCAAGCTTTGTAGGCTCGGGTAGCCGATCACCGCGGCAACAGGTCAGCACTATTTCCATGGCACTCTGGAGGTCAATCCGGTGGCCTATGGAGACGAAAAGAGGAGGGGCTTTATCCTTTGTCCTGAGGACAACTCCTATAATTTCGTTCCCATCGTAGAGGTAAGACCAGGAGCCTCTCTCCTGGGCAGGCTCATGGAAAGAGCCAGTTAGACGGGATTTGGCGCATCCTATGGATGGTTTATCAAAGATGATCCCGATATGAGTGGCGATTCCCATGCGGCGAGGGTGAGCTATACCCTGACCATCCAGGATCAAGAGGTCCGGTTCGTTCCGCAGCTTCTCCAATGCCATTACTATTGCAGGGCCCTCTCTGAAAGCTAGGAGTCCGGGGATGTAAGGAAAAGTTACCGCCACCTTGGCACTGACTTTCTCCACTTCCTTCATTTCAGGGTATTCTAAGACTACAACCCCGGCTACGGCTTCATCCCCTTTGAAGCCCACATCTATGCCTGCTACTAGCTTTATTTCTCCAAACGTTTTTTCCTTCACCACCTTCAGAGCCAGCTGACGCTGGAGCTCCTGAGCTTCTTCAACAGGTATATCCCACTGGTGTATTACGATAGGCTTCAACTTACTTGCTCCTTAATCAAGTTAACAATAGCTCTGATTTGCTCTGCCACCAGGGAAGAGGGCTGAAGCATTACGGCGGGAACTCCGTCTTTAGTAGATTGGAAGAAGAGCTCGGGGGCGGGGGGTATGACTACGTGTATTGAGTTGCCCAAGATAGCTTCCTGTTCCTGTTTGGTAAAAGCAATCTGGACTCTGACCCTGTTTATAGATACCACTATCAGTTTAATGCCTCCAACTCCAAGTCTCCCCAGCTCTTTAATCATAGCGTTGCCAACTTTTAGAGATAACGGGTCTGGTTCCACAGCTAACACCACTTTGTCTGAATCTCTTAAGGCAACCTCGGTGGCCCGGTCTATGCGGGAACCTCCGTCAATTAGCAAGTAATCGGACATAAAACTCAGGGTCTGGATGAGTTTCCGCGCGAAATCCTCTGGGATTTCTTTTATGGAAAAGTCCGGGAAAATGGAAGGGAAAACCATAAGGCCACTGGCGTGTTTAACCATAAAGGACTCAACGGCGGCCCTATTTATATCCTGAGGCTTCATCCTGAGGAAAGAAGCGTCTACTCTGCTTATAGGTAAGCCGAGCTGAGAGGAAGCCGCTAAACCATAGGGTTGCATGTCAAGGAATATGCTCTTCAACCCCCCTCTGGCCATCATGACTCCGACGTTGACGGCAAGGGATGTTACCCCGACCCCGCCCTTGACTCCGATAAAGGTGACTACTTTGCCTCTGGTTACTTCCACGGTGGTTCTGGCCAAGAGGGCTTTCACTGTAGCTACCAGCTCCGCTGGCAAGACGGGTTTAGTAATATAGTGGTCGGCACCGGCTTCGTAACCGGCAATCCGGTCCTCAGGCATTGCTTTGGCTGTGAGCATTATCACTGGCGTTTTAGCTGTGGCGGGATTAGCCCTGATCCGGCGGCAAACCTCGTAGCCGTCCATCTCTGGCATCATTATATCAAGTATTACTAAGTCAAACTTTTCCTTATCCAAAAGTCCCAGAGCCTCTTTACCGCTCAGGGCAGGGGTTATTTCGTAGCCTTCCTTATGGAGTATATACCCCATCAGCTTCACCGCTTTTGGATCATCATCAATCAAGAGGATTTTAGGCATTTCGCCACTCCTTCCTGAGGCTCAATTTAACTAAAGCTTAACACAAAAGTGCACTTTGGGCAAGGGTTTAAATTCTGAAGTTGGGACTTGAGTTGGGACAAGCCCTCTTGCCGCCACGAGCGCCGATTGGAAATTGGCCTTTCTGGGCCCTTACTGGGCCGGGCATCGGCCTTCGCCGATGCGGAAATCGCGGGCGGCGAAGGCCGCCCGTAGGCCAGAGGCCCAGGGAGGGCGGCTTCAGTCGGCACAAAAGCGGGCCGGCGAACCTGTGTCCCAACTTATGTCCGAACCTCAGTTTAAATTAACTTGTAATTCGCAGAGGAGTTGGCTTTCCGCCAGATGAAATGATATAATGCTTTTAAAATCAAACCGGAGAGAAAGACCATGGCTATAGCTCTCATAACTACGGGTGGGACCATCGCCATGAAGGAGCAAGTCAGAGGTCAGGGGGCGGTACCGAGCCTCACCTCGCAAGATTTGCTGGCCGGTCTCCCGGTGGATTTCCCGGGGATAATCCTGGAGGAGCACTGCAATTTGCCCAGTTCCCATTTCACAATCCATACTCTGAAGAGCCTACAAGAAAGGGTTCAGCGTTTAGCTACGAGGGAAGATGTGGAAGGTATCGTGATCACCCATGGGACCGACACCATGGAGGAAACCGCTTACCTTTTGGACATCACCATACCTACCGATAAGCCTATAGTCCTCACGGGGGCGATGAGGACCGCTGGGGAAGTCGGTTACGATGGTCTGGCTAATCTCCTGGCCGCTTTGAGGATAGCTTCTTCCCCTCAGGCCTGGGGGCGTGGAGCGATGGTCGTGATGAACGATGAAATCCACGCTGCTCGCTATGTAACAAAGGGGCATACCCTCAGCACCGCTACGTTCGTTTCTCCGGGCTGGGGGCCTATGGGCAGGATTGATGGTGAAAGGATAACCTTCGCCTGGAACGTCACCCGCAAGGTGGTGCCATCCCAAAACTTGGAGGAAAGGGTTTACCTCATTAAGCTTGGGGTAGGCATGGGGGATGAGTTCCTTCGTTTTGCTCTGGAAAGAGGAGCTAAAGGCGTCGTAATCGAAGGGATGGGGGCAGGAAGGGTCCCGCCTTGGTGGATGCCCTCGATAAGGGAAGCCGTTGAAAGGGGCGTGGCAGTGGTCATTGCCTCGAGGTGCCAGGCGGGGGGAATTTACGACCCCTATGGATATCCAGGCGCTTACAGGGACTTATCCTCTGCGGGGGTGCTTTTTGCTCACCATCTGAATGGGCAGAAGGCACGGATTCGCCTCATGGTGCTTCTGGGCCACGGGGTCCGGGGCGAGGAATTGGAGGAATTGTGGTATGAGTAGAAACACGGTAGTTATACTGGACTATGGTTCTCAATACGCCATGTTAATTGCCCGCAGGGTGCGGGAGTGTAGGGTCTACAGCGAACTTGTTCCGTGGGATGCTCCGGAAAGGGAAGTCATGAAACTCTCTCCGTCGGCTTTCATCCTCTCGGGAGGACCGGCCAGTGTATACGAAGAAGGAGCACCTTCTTTACCGCCATACCTTCTGAAAAGCGGGGTTCCAATTCTCGGAATCTGCTACGGCATGCAGCTTTTAGCCCTTTCCTTTGGCGGGAAAGTGGCTCCAGCTCCTAAGAAGGAGTTTGGCCCCGCCACCCTTGAGGTGGTGGACCCGTATCCCCTTTTCCTGGGGATGCCCTCCCAGTTCCAAGTATGGATGAGCCACGGAGATAGGGTTGAAGAATTGCCATCGGAATTTGTAGTCTTAGCTAAGACGGAAAATTCCCCTTACGCCGCTATTGGTCACAGAGAATTGCCCATTTTCGGTTTGCAGTTCCACCCCGAAGTAGTCCACACCCCCTTAGGGAAAGATGTAATCGCCAACTTTCTCTTCAAAGTTTGCCGCCTTAGCCCTTCGTGGACTCCCAGTTCATTTATTGAGGAGAGCGTGGAGCGTATAAAAGAGCAGGTAGGAGGAGAAAAGGCTGTGGCGGCCATATCGGGAGGAGTTGATTCCACCGTGGCTGCCACTCTTGTAGCGAGAGCCATAGGTGAGAACCTGCATTGCATCTTTGTAGATCACGGCCTCCTGAGAGAGGGGGAAGGAGAGAAAGTCGTTTCAGTTCTTAGGGGAACGGTAAAGGCGAACATAAAGGTAATAAATGCTAAGGAGAGGTTCCTCGAGAAGCTCCGCGGGGTCACGGATCCGGAGGAAAAGAGGCGCATCATCGGGGAAGAGTTCATTAAGGTTTTTACCGAAGAAGCGCAGCGGATCGGCCCAATTCGTTTCCTTGTCCAGGGCACCATTTATCCCGATGTAATAGAGTCAAGGGCATCTCCTACTGGTAAGGCTGCCGCTCGCATCAAAACCCACCACAACGTTGGAGGCCTCCCGGAGGATATGCCTTTTGAACTGGTGGAGCCCTTGCGCTTCCTGTTCAAAGATGAGGTTCGGGAAGTAGGTCTTGCCCTTGGCCTCCCGAGGGAGATAGTATACCGCCAGCCATTCCCTGGACCGGGTTTGGCTGTGCGCATTCTGGGGGAAGTAACCCTGGAGCGCATAAGAACCTTAAGGGCCGCTGATGCCATACTGTGCGAGGAGATAGAGAAGGCAGGACTGGGCGAGGAACTCTGGCAATATTTCGCGGTCCTTACGCCTCTGCGCTCCGTTGGTGTCAGGGGTGATGCCAGGGCTTACGATTATGTGGTCGCCATCAGAGCAGTGCTTTCAACCGATGGCATGACAGCCGATTGGGCTCGCTTGCCTTTTGAGCTCCTGGCGAAAATCTCCAGTCGTATAGTTAATGAGGTGCCTGGGGTAGGGAGAGTGGTTTACGACATAACTCCTAAGCCTCCAGCCACTATCGAATGGGAATGAACTACAGGCCTCCGAATAATTATCCAAACGGTGGTCAACATTGAAACTCAAGGATTGAACAGTTTGGGCAAACTCTTGGGGAAGAAGACCTTCAGTATTATCATTAAGGCCTTCCCAGATTCCTCCACCACGGGGGCTGCAAAAGAGGTAAGCCTTGTTTCAAAGATGGCTCTGCGGTAATGATCTAACTTAAACCAATTGACCTCCAAGGCATAGTCCAAGAAAAAGAGCAGAATGCTCATTAAAAGCAGGGCGAAGAGTAGGCCAAAGACCATT
>JBHOQL010000003.1:0-25212 GCA_042408195.1 Anaerolineae bacterium | reverse complement strand
TCGCCCGTGGGAATGTCACCGTGCGGAGCATGAGCGACGGCACTCAGAGGGAGGTGGGGATTGATGAATTGAACCGCTGGCTTAGAGAAGCCCTTTCGTGCTCTCAGTCCAACTGAAAGCCTCGCCCGCTCTTTCCTTATTGGCCTTTAGTTCTTATCACCAGCGAGACGCTCGCTGAGCTTGAAAGGGGTTGCTGCTTTAAAGCCCTCCCTCTTGTAAATTCTAAAGACCGGTGTCAGATTCCTGCCCCTGAACGAAAATACCAGCACCATCGATGACAAGGTTCGGAAGCGTAAAGGAGCTCACTGCCCAACACAAAGGATTTCGCATTCCCCCTTTAGGTGGCTATCGGTTCGCTTTGACCAAGGTTGGCCTCTGGTCCAGCTTTAGGGGGAAGAAATGAACCTGCTGTCTTACCTCGCTACTGCCATCGGCTAGAATACCCCTTCCACGGACTGCTGGCCCTTCTAATCTTAGCGGCTGCCCATAAGAAACGGTCTCCTCGGGGAATGGGGCGGTTAGGGAAGTTTCCGCCCTCTACCCGATGGCTTACAGCATCCTCCAGTCGCTGGTGCAAATTATGGAACAGGCTGGTATCTCCTGCACTATGCTGGGCAGCAAGGAATGGTGCCGCGGCTATCTCCTCTATGGCGCTGGTTTTAAGGACAATATAGTGAAACTGGCTCGGCACAATGTGTAAAAAGTGCAGTCCGTCGGCCCAAAGATACTTGTGGCGACTTGCTCTTCCTGCCACTATACCTGGCGTCACCTTTATCCAAAAATAATGGACGATTCCTTTCCGCCTTCTACGTTGCCGACCATATGACCTACTTATACACTCTGGACAGCCCCAATTTCGTCTTGGGACCGGACGCGCCTCCTGCGGAGCGGAACATCCTGGGGCTCATCCACAAAGTCGGCCTAGAGGTTGGCGGGAAGGTCATCCGCGCCCGGGGCATGGCCATGGACATCATCGGCATGCTGGGCGGGCGCAAAATCCATCCCCTCTTCGGCGTCCCCGGCGGCGTGGGGAAAGCCATCACTGAAGAGGAACGGGCCCAGATTGAGGCCATCGCGCGGGAGGAAGTGGAGTTCGCCCTGTTCACCCTGCAACTCTTCCGCCAGATTGTACTTGACAATTCGGCGTATCGGGATATGATTCTCTCGGACATTTTCGTCCTGCCCACGTACTACATGGGCCTGGTGGACGAGAAAAATCGGGTGAACTTCTACGATGGTATGGTCCAGGTGGTGGATCCCGAGGGCAAGGAGTTCGTCAAGTACGCGCCGCACGAATACACCCAGGTCATCGCCGAGCACGTGGAGCCCTGGACCTACCTCAAGTTCCCCTTCCTTAAAAAGATAGGCTGGAAAGGGCTGGTGGCGGGCAAAGATAGCGGCGTCTATCAGGCTACACCCCTCTCCCGCCTCAACGCCGCCGATGGGATGGCCACTCCCCGGGCCCAGGAGGCGTACGAGGAGTTCTACGCGACCCTGGGCGGGAAGCCGGTCCACCACACGCTGGCGACCCACTGGGCCCGGCTGATAGAACTGCTCTACGCGGCGGAGCGGCTGCTGGAACTGAGCACCGACCCGGAGATCACCAGTCCTCACGTCCGCAACATCCCCACGGCGACGCCGGATGAGGGAGTGGGCTTGTGGAGGCCCCGCGCGGCATCCTGATCCACCACTACATCACTGATGAGCGCGTGCTGGTGGTCAAGTGTAACCTCATCGTCGGCACGACCAACAACTACACGCCTATCACTATGACTGTCCGGCAGGCGGCGAAGGGGTTGATCCGCAAAGGGCAGGTCATTACCGAAGGGTTGCTCAATCGGATTGAGATGGCCCTCCGTGCCTACGACCCCTGCTTCGGCTGCGCCACCCATGCTCTACCGGGCCAGATGCCGCTGGAAGTACGCATCTACGATGCTGAGGGGAACCTGAAGGATGTTATTTCTCGATAAATTGGGCGAGGTCACATTTTCGCAGCGCTGGTCCTACAACCATTGCGAAAATGTGACCTCTGTATTTCAGAGGCCATCGAGGCTCTCCCTGACCACTATGGTTAGGAAATTGGCCCTCTAATTTGATAATACTTTCAGCCTGCGTGTATAATTTCTGTGAAAAAATGCACAAATTGACCGAGCGCAGGAGCGCCCTTCGGAGTTTGAGGACATTTGAACAAGGAGGTGTTTTATGAGTACAGAAACCTTGTTCTGGGTCATACACATCCCTCTTATGGTCCTCTTTTTGATCGGATTGGGCGATGTTATAAGCATTTGGCTCCGGGGCGGGGTAGAGGGTGCGAGGGCCGCTTCGGCCGGGCGGAAGTTTCTCATCCTCCTGGGGCAAATGCTCAGGGCAATTTTCAGCCGTCAACTCCTCCTCATTTTGAAAGCCTTCATCGTCGAAGCCTGGTTCAACCGCCGTCTTTGGCAGACCAGCCGCTGGCGTTGGCTGAGCCATTTCCTCCTCTTGAACGGATTTCTCCTGCTCATGGTTCTCTCCGGTTTGGCTGCCCTTTCGGACAAAGTGCTCCATCACTTATTCTACCTTGGACATATCCCATGGATTGCAATGTGGTATACCGCAGACCATCCGCTCATTGCTTTCTTGAATGAAGTTGGCGGACTAATGATGACGGCGGGCCTGCTATTTTACATCTTCCGCCGCTACGTGATCCGCCCTTCTCAGCTCCGAACGGGAGCCATGGACACTTGGATGGTCGCTGCGCTCGGGCTTATACTCCTTACGGGGTGGATTGCTGAAATTGTTCGGCTGAATGCTGGATACGATGGACCTGCCCCGTACATGGCTTTCATTGGCTATCCGCTTTCCCGCCTCGTTTTCGGCTGGAACCTTCCCTGGAAGAACCTTTCGGACTGGCTATTCCTGGTGCACGGATTGCTTACCTCTGTGGTCATAGTCACAATCCCTTATTCCAAATTCTTTCATGCCGTCGCCACAGCCCTCACCGCTACCTGGGATGGGGTCCAGCAGAGAATGGCGGAGTTAGAAGAAGTGAAAGCCCCCGCTCCGGTTGACTCTTCTGCCTTCACCTTTAAGCAGTTAGTGGCTTTGGATGCCTGTACTCGCTGTGGGGAGTGCGTCAGTTGGTGTCCCACTTTTGCCGAGAAGCCTGAACTGGATTCTATCGTTCCCTTGCGTAAGATTGAAACGGTTCGGCGGTTCGTCCGGGGGCAGTACGGCCTTCGAGCTCGCTTTTTCGGGCCCTATCAGCCCAGACCAGAAGAACTCAAGAGCCATTCGGACGGAACTTACGATTGCACGCTCTGCGGACGCTGCAGAGTAGTTTGCCCAGCCCGTATTCAGACCCGCGAGTTATGGATCGCTATGCGCCAGGATCTGGTCCGGCAAGGTGTCTATCCAGCCATCTTCGACCAGCTCCGCGAAATTTTCCTGACAAAACACAATATCTCAGGCGATGACAATGCTAACCGGCTGATCTGGAGCCAGAACCTGCCCGAAATTCCGGAAGGAGTCCGGGGGAGGAAAGGTGCCGAAGTAGCTTATTTTGTGGGTTGTGTCGCTTCTTTTTATCCACAGTGCTATTCTATCCCTCAGAGCATAGTGCAGCTTCTGGAGAAAGTAAGTGCAAGTTATACCACTCTCGGAGGGGAGGAGTGGTGCTGTGGCTTCCCATTGATAATAGCTGGAATGGGCGATGAGGCTCTGGAAGCGGTGCGCCATAACGTAGAAACTGTCCGGCAAACTGGAGCGCGCCGATTGGTTGCCTCCTGCCCATCTTGTTATCATACTTGGAAACACGATTACCCCCGCCTTCTGGGAGAACCGCTGGGCTTTGAAGTCCTGCACATTACGGAACTTCTGGCAGAGTTTATCCGGGATGGTAACCTCCTGCCTCGCCCGCTGGAGGAAGTGGTCACTTACCATGACCCATGCGACCTCGGAAGGACCAGCGGGGTGTACGAAGCACCTCGCGAAATAATCCGAGCGATCCCAGGGATCACGATGGTGGAGATGGAGCACCATCACGAGTACTCCCTGTGCTGTGGTGGGGGAGGAGATGTGGAAATGGCAGATAAAGAACTGGTGGCGGCCGTGGCCCGGCGTCGTTTAGCCGAGGCTCAGGCAACGAAAGCGAAAATTCTCCTTTCCGCCTGTCAGCAATGCAAACGAACTCTCACCGCCGCAGCCCGGCAAGAGAAAGTCCGCATCCGGATAATGGATGTAGTAGAGTTACTCGCGCAGCAAGTTTGAAGAGGTTTTAAATCGCGTAGACCACGTGCTGTTCGTTAAAGATCTCTGAAGATGGAGGTAGGTGCTGGGTTAACCGAAGAAGGCTTGGCGATTTCCAAAATTTTAATTTGCTCTTGTTTACGCTAAAATAAAAGCAGGGGGCTGGATGAGCGCAATTGCCCGTGTTTTAGTCGTGGACGATGAGATTGGCATACGAGAGGGATGTCGCCGGGTACTGGTGCCTCATGGGTTTAGCGTAGACGTAGCCGAAAATGGCCCTATCGGTTTGCGTAAACTCCGGGAACGCACCTACGATGTCCTCCTTCTGGATATAGTCCTGCCCGGTATGAACGGGTTGGAAGTCCTTCGCCAGGCCCGCCAGATAAATCCCGACCTTATTTGCATTGTGATTACTGGCTATGCCACTGTGGAATTGGCTGTCCAAGCTATCCGCGAAGGTGCGCACGATTTCATCGCTAAACCCTTTTCGGCCGACCTGCTTATCCGTGTCATAAATCGAGAATTGGAGCGGCGGGCGCTGCAGAAGGAAGCCGAGCGGCTGAAGGCACTGGAGGAAGAGGCTCGCGAGTTAGCTCGCGCCAAGGCAGAACTCCAAAAATTAGAAGCGGTGGAAGGCCGATTCATGCTAACACTTGTCCACATACTGCGCGCCCCTGTAGCTGTCATAAAGAATACTGTTCAACTGATCCGCAAGGGCTACATTCCCCCTGAGGAACAGCCAGAAGCCTTGGAGCGAATCGAGTTAAGAGCTGGAGAGCTGCTGACCACGCTGGATGACCTCCTACTCCTCGCTCAGCTTAAAGAAAGGATTGGGCTCAGCCAAGTGGAACTTGTTTCCCTGGGGGAAATATTGAACGAAGTTTTTAAAACCTTGAAGCCCAATGCTGAGCGCCAGGGGATAGCCCTGGAGGTGAATGTGCAGGACTGTATCTATGTGCAAGCCAATCCGCATCATATTATGGCTCTCTGGAGACACCTTGTGGATAATGCTATCCGCTACACTCCCTCTGGCGGCCAAGTGAAAGTTCTGGCCTGGGCTGATCGGGAAAGTGGTTTGGCTATTGGTGAAGTTTCCGACACTGGAATCGGGATACCGGCTGAAGAAATTCCTCGCATCTTTGAAGAATTTTACCGGACCCAAGAAGGAAGGCGCATGCAGCAAACAGGCACCGGTCTGGGTTTGCCGATCGTCCGGCAAATAGTGGAGATATATGGAGGAACCATTGAAGTGGAATCAGAAGTAGGCAAGGGAAGCACCTTCCGGTTCAAGCTTCCTCTGGCAGAAACAAGCGGCGAACGGGACAAAATCGGCGTACCAGAGTAGTGTTTCGGCGAGAAAGGAGGGAAATGGAGAGGATTCTGTTGAAGTTTCTGGGCGGTAGATTACGGACTACACTTTTTACTTCCTTCGTGTTTGTAGCTATACTTACAGTTGGGTTGAACGCGCTGGTGGTGTCCCATGTCATCAATGATTATTTGGCTTCTGCCGAAGCTGAACGGGTGGCGCGGGATATGAAACTGGCTGAGACTTTCTATCAACTTAAGCTTCAGGAAGTCGCTGCTATAAGCCAGCGGCTGACGCTGGACCAGTGGGTGGTTGAGAACTTCGCCGCTGCTGCGCAGGGTGATCCCCAGGCCATTCAGATAATTGAGCGGCAGATTACCAACGAAATCGCTATTCTAGCTCTTGGTGGCACTCATTTCATTACCGTCCTTGATGCCAATGGCAACCTGGTTGTTGGTAAAGTCCTCTGGCCGGATGGGAAGCTCTCGCCTCCACTAACGCAAGGGCAATTCGGCGATTTGTCCATCGTTCGGACTGTGTTAGAGAGTGGCAAGCCTCAAGCAGCCACTGAAATAATCCCCCGGGAATTTCTGGTTCAAGTGGGGCTGGACCAACAAGCCTTTATTCCCCTGTTGGAGACTCCTATGGCTGCGCCCGAACCCTTCGACCCCCGCGAAGGAACGGCGGGGCTGGCCCTTGTTGGTGTTTCCCCTCTTAAGGATAACGCAGGCCGTTTGGTCGGTGCTGTTCTTTCAGCTTACATGTTCAACAACGATTATACACTGGTGGACCAGATAAAAGAGGTAGCCGGAATAGACACCGTCACCATATTCTTGGGTGACTTGAGAGTCTCCACCAACGTCACTGATGAAACCGGACGGCGTGCCATTGGAACCCGCATCTCCCAACCTGTCCGCAAGGTCGTGATGGAGGAAGGGCGAGAATACGTTGGCCGAGCTTTCGTCGTTAATGAATGGTACATTACCCGCTATGAACCCCTCAGAGACCACAAGGGCAACGTAGTCGGTAGCCTTTATGTGGGAGCAAAGGAATCCACTTTTCTTGATCTTGTTAATACTTTCAACCAGCGGGTGGCCTTGATTGCCATCGTTTGCATTCTGCTGGCTAGTGTTTTGGCCTTTCCGATTGGGCACTTCATATCCCTGCCCATTGCCGAACTGGTGGATGCCCACCACCGCTTGGCTGCAGGTGATAGGACTGTCAGGGTGCAGGTTTACGGCAATGGGGAACTGGCGATACTGGGCCGTTCATTCAATGCAATGGCCGAAACCCTCTACCGCACCCAGCAGGAATTACTCCACAAAGAGAAGCTCGCCTCCATGGGCCAGCTGGCAGCAGGAGTGGCTCACGAACTGAACAATCCCCTGGGCACTATAATGCTCTTTGCCGATGCAATCCAACGCGAGCTCCCACCTGATGATCCTCATCAGGAAGATTTAAAAATGATCCTTCAAGAAGCAAACCGGGCCAAGAAAATTGTCTCTGGTCTTCTGAACTTTGCCCGCCAGCAGGAAGTTTTAGCTCAGGATATTGACCTGCATGCTCTCTTGGACCAGGTACTGGAAAACCTTTCTCACCAACCTCTCTTCGCAGAAATTAAAATAGAGCGCCAGTACGACCCCAAGGTCCGGATCATACAGGCTGATCCTGCTCAATTGCAGCAGGTTTTCATCAACTTGCTCAACAACGCGGCAGAAGCCATCAATGGACCAGGCACTATAACCATCACCACTCGCTCGCTCAACGGTGAAGTAGAAATTTCCATCACCGATACAGGCTGCGGTATCCCCCAAGAACACATGGATAAGCTCTTTACACCTTTCTTTACCACTAAGCCGCCTGGGAAGGGAACTGGGCTTGGCCTTTCCATAGTTTATGGCATCATTAAGATGCACCGGGGACGAATCTCTGTTCAGAGCGAGGTGGGGGTAGGGACGACCTTTACAATTACGCTGCCAAAGCGGTGGGCTGGCCCAATGGAAAGGCCTCTTGCCTCATTGGAAAGCATTATAGGATAAGATCTGGCTATGGAGGATAAACCTTTACGCATCTTAGTCATTGATGACGAGGAAGGTATCCGGGCTGGTTGCCGTAGGGTTTTAGAGCCAGAAGGATACATTGTGGAGACCGCTGCTACCGGACAGGAAGGGCTTCGCCGCTTCATGGAGGACGGTTTTGACCTTGTCATCTTAGATGTAGTCTTACCCGACATGCGCGGCATTGACCTCCTAAAGCCTATGCTTGAGAAAGACCCCGATGTAGTCTGTGTGATCATCACTGGATATGCTACTGTGGAGCTAGCGGTTCAGGCCATAAAAGCTGGAGCTTACGACTTTCTCTCCAAGCCCTTCACTGCTGATGTCTTGCGCTTGACCGTTGCTCAGGCTCTGGAGAGGCGTCGGCTTTCTTTGGAGGCCAAACGCCTGAAGAAAATCGAGGAGGAAGCTCGCGAGCTGGCACGAGCTAAGGAAGAGATGGAAAGGCTGGACCGCTTCAAGACTACGTTCATGCTGACGGTGGCCCACGAGCTTCGAGCCCCACTGAATGCGCTGCAGAGTTTCCTTCTGGCCATCCTTAAGGGATACATTCCCCCCGAAGAACAGAAGGAAGTGCTAGAGAGAGCCGTTCAAAGGACACAAGAGCTTCTGGATCTAATCGATGACTTGCTCAAGCTGGCGGCGGCGAAAAGCGAGAAAGGATTGGAAAAAAGGGAGCCCGTCTCCATAGCGGACATCCTAGAGAAAGTTTATCCCCTTTTCCGCTCAGAAGCTGAGGCCAAAGGGCTCAGCTTTGAAGTTGAAATATATCAGCGGCCGGTGGTCCAGGCCGACCCCGACCATATAGCCCAGGTCTGGAGCAACCTGATCTCCAACGCGGTAAAGTATACCCTCCCTGGTGGCCGTGTGCGGGTTGTTCTAGAAGAGCGAGATGGATGGGCTATTGGAACAGTGGAAGATACGGGTATTGGCATAGCTGATCAGGATATAGAACGCATTTTTGAAGAATTTTATCGCACTCCTCAGGCCAAAAAGATTGCGCCGCGAGGAACAGGCCTTGGCCTTCCGTTGGTTAAGCACATTGTGGAAAGCCTCGGGGGGAGTATAAAAGTAGAATCAGCCCTTGGGCAAGGTAGCCGGTTCTCCTTCCGGTTGCCCACCTTAAACCTAAAAGGCGAGCAATAGAGACTGCCCCAGTGCTCCATTGCTCGCCCTTGTCCTCTGAAAACTTCTGGTTACTTCTTTTTGGACAGAGCCTCCTCTATTCGGGCTAACAGAGTGTCTGGGTCAATAGGTTTGTGGATCCATTCATCAACTGGAACATATTCACCAGTAGAAGGAAACACGCCCTGGGCCCGCGCCCCCGTAAGCGAGGTAACCATAATGACGGGTATATCCTTGAGCTCTGGATCTTGCGCCATCTCTTTGCTTACGTCAAAGCCATCGAGAATGTAATCCATCATGATGTCCAGAAGCACCAGGTCGGGCTTCTCCCTTCGCATGACCGCCAAGGCTTGTCTCCCGCTGGTGGCCGTTATAATTTCATAGCCCTTAGGGCGCAGAATTTTTTGCGTAAGCTTGATGAAGTCCGGATCATCGTCTACCACCAGTATTTTCGGCATATACCCCTCCTTGAGTGTTAGTGCCCATGCCGGTGAGCAGCTTCTTTCTTCTTGGCTTCCCAAATTTCCATGGCCTTCTTGGGGCCGTAAAACCACTTGGCATGGTGCTCAGCGGCATAATCAGCTGAAGTCACGCCAAACCGCATGCTCACCAGGGCTCCCCACATGAGCGGATGAGCCACCGCGAGGTAAAGATGAACCATAAGCATAGAGGCCGAAAGGAGCATAGCCAGGTCGTGGAAGAGCACAGCCCATTGGAAGAGAGCCGGGGAAACCACTCCCTTCCCAAACCACATGGTTAACCCCGTGATCCCGAAGATTGCCCAAGTGATGATCGTCACCAGGCCGAAGAGCTTTTCCCCGGCATTGAATCGGCCTTGGGGCGGCATGGCCTCGTGCCTACCGAAGAGGTAGTAGGGTATAGCGCCTTTGAGCCAACCTATGTCTTCTTTTTCAGGAAGGAAATCCCGGATTAGCGCAATGGCACGGCGAGGTTGAATTATGGCGTAAAGGATGGGCACGAGGCCAAAGAATACAGCGGCAACGCGATGGACCATCCTTATGAAGAGGCCTGCTTCCCCTTGAGCCAGTGGTTGAAGGAATGGAAAGTAAAGGATCATACCGGTGAGAAGAAGGGGTACGAAAGTGGCAGTGTGAACCCAGTGGACTACACGCTCCATTAGGGTGTATTTGGGAATCCACTGAATAGTAATTATTTCAGGTCTGCCCTTAATCTGGACACTCATTTCACCTCCTCCATACGCACGTGGCGGCGGACTATGAAGAACACCACCGTTATTCCTAAAATAGTTGCTCCTAAGGCTGCTCCCCCAAGCGGTTGAATTACTCTCTGCCAGATGGAGGCATAATTCGGAATGCGCGGGTTAGAGGGCAGCCCATATTGTTCCGGTTCATCCAACAGGATGCTCAGCCGGTGCAGCCCTCCTGCTTCCTTCTCGCCGTAAATGCGGGCATTTATCCCCTGAGATTGCAGTTCAGCCACCCGCGCTCGCGCTTTCTCCAGTAGTTCCCCTCGCTTACCCCAGGTCAGTGCACCTACTGGGCAGATTTCTGCACAAGATGGCCCTCCTATACCCTTCCATATGCGGTCCTGACAGAAGGTGCATTTGGCCGATTTTGCCCTCCCGGTGAACGTATTGGCAACCCGAAGGTGCGGGACTCCGTAGGGACAGAACTGGGTGCAGTAACCGCAGCCGTTGCATTTGTCCTGGTCCAGGGAGACAAAGCCCAAGGGATCGTGGGTAAGCGCAGCCGTTGGGCAAACTGCCACGCACGCGGCATTGGTGCAGTGCATGCACTGGTAATTGAAGAAATGCCATCCTTTCTCCGTGCGCCGGAGCTTTATGATGTTCCAAGTAATGGCGGAAAGACCCAGTGGGGATTCGTAGATCCTCAGCGGATCTGTGCTTTCAGGTGGGAGTTTGTTCCAGCGTTTGCAAGCCATTTGGCAAGCCCTACAACCGACACACTTTAATGGATCGTAGAGGATCGCTAACTGTTCGGAAGCGGCCGCCGAGGGCACATCAGGGGGAGAGCTCATCAACAGAGAACCCAGACCCAGGGCCGAAAGGCTCAGGAATTCGCGGCGGCTCATGGTTGACTTAAGAAGGGACTTTTCGTTCATAATTCACCTCCCTCAGCGGGTTGAATTCCCCAGCGCTTCAGCTCAAGCAAAATGTTCCGGATGACCGTTTCCATCTGAGCGGCAACGGTTGGGGTGAGTTCTACTCCCATTTCTAGGGAAGCTGGCTGGACTCCCCAGAGGACCACTTCAGAAGGATAACGGCCCAGCAAGCGGGCCACCGCCAAGAGATCGCTCAATCCCATCTGATGAGAGGAGTATTTCAAATTTATAACCGCTGGAACTTCTTCTCCTTCCAAACGGACCACCGTGCCTGGCGGGGCTCCTATCTGAACGGCGTCCACAATGATCAGTCGGTCCGCGCTTTCCACAAAAGGTAGGAGGTCCAGCCCCAGCGTCCCGCCGTCCAGAATTTCCACCTCCTGCGGGAACTTATACCGTTCCCGCAGGAGGCGGACAAGGTGGACCCCGAAGCCGTCATCGCTCAAGAGGAGGTTACCCACTCCCAAAACCAGGGTTTTCATGGACAAGACCAATCGTTCAGGCGAATGCGGGTCACCTCCCGGCCCTGGGCATCCAACACATGGACTCCACAGGCCATGCATGGGTCAAAGGAGTGAATGGTGCGCAGGATCTCTATGGGGCGCTCCGGGTCGGCAACGGGCGTACCGACCAGGGCAGCTTCATAGGCTCCAGGCTGTCCTGAGGGGTCACGCGGCGAACAGTTCCAAGTGGAGGGAACTACTGCCTGGTAGTTGGCGATCTTGCCGTCGACGATGCGCACCCAGTGGCCCAGGGCTCCGCGCGGTGCTTCATGCCTTCCCCAACCCTGCGCTTCTTTAGGCCAGGTAGCGGGATCCCACTTCTCCCCGTTGTGGATCTGCAGGTCACCACGGCTTATGTTATCAGCCAGTTCGTCCACCCAGTTGTTCAATTGCTCAGCGATGACCAGGGTCTCAATGCCGCGTGCCGCTGTTCGGCCCAGGGTTGAGAAGAGGGCTTCAGGCCCGAGACCCAATTGCTTCAGGACATAATCTACCAATTCCTTAACGCGCTTGTGGCCAGAAGCATAGGCTACCAGCATCCGGGCCAGCGGTCCTACTTCCATCGCTTTTCCGTCGTAACGGGGAGCCTTCATCCAGGAGTATTTGCCGTCGGTGTTGAGGTACTCGTAGGGCGGTTTGGGACCGGTGTAGTGGGGTATAGTTTCCCCTTCCCACGGATGCTTAGCGACGTGATCCCCTTCGGTGTACTGATACCAGGAGTGAGCCACATACTCGGCGATCTTCTTGTGATCTACGGGGTAGACAGTGCTCAGATCTCGGTTGAGGATGATGCCGGAAGGCAGGAAGTAATTTCCAGCTCGGTCGGGGAATTCGCCATAGACCAGGAAGTTGCCCAGCCCCTCGCCCAACTTTGTCCACTCGTCCTTGTAGAACGAGGCTATAGCCAGTAGGTCGGGGATGTAGACTTGTTGGACGAAAGTAAGGGCCTTGGTGAAGAGCTTCTTGAGGAAGGCAAGCTTGTCTGCATTGAGAGCTGTCTCACTATCTGGGTCCACAGGGATGGACACACCGCCTACCAGATAGGTCTGGAGGTGAGGGTTCTTGCCACCCAAGATGGCATGGGCCCGAATAATATCTCGCTGCCAATCCAATGCTTCCAGATAGTGGGCCACAGCCATCAAGTTGGCCTCAGGTGGGAGGCGGTAGGCTGGATGACCCCAATAGCCATTGGCGAAAATGCCCAACTGGCCGCTTCGCACGAAGGCTTCTAATTTCTCCTTGACTGTGCGGAAATAATCGGAGCTTGATTTGGGCCAATCAGAAATGGATTGCGCCAACTGGGCGGTCTTATCGGGGTCCGCCTTCAGTGCACTGGTGATATCCACCCAGTCCAACGCATGGAGGTGGTAAAAGTGGATGACATGGTCCTGAACATATTGAATTCCTGCAATAAGATTGCGAATAATCCGAGCGTTATCAGGAATCCAGATTCCTAAAGCGTCCTCTACGCCTCGCACGGAGGCGACGGCATGAACCGTTGTTCAGACCCCTCATATCCGTTGGGCCATTAGCCAAGCTTCCCGGGGGTCGCGTCCTTTCAGGATGATTTCTATGCCCCGGAACATCGTGGAGGACGCCCATGCTTCAGTAACGTAGCCGTCCTCAACGCGGGCCTCGATTCGCAAGTGGCCCTCAATGCGGGTGACTGGATCAATCACTATCCTCTGAGCCATGGGATCCCTCCTCTTCCTTCTTCTTAGTCAGCTTATAGATAGCCGCGGCTCCAGCCGCACCAGCTGCCAATCCCGCTGCTGCGCCAATAGCGCCCGCAGCAGTGGGGGAGATGCCTACAATAGGTTTCACTTCGGGATAGGTTGTTGGCGGCGTCAGGACGTGGATAGGAACAGGTTCATAGGCTGGCATTTCCCAGAAATTGGGAGCAGCGCAGGCGATGCAACCGTGGCCTGCCCCCACTGGCCAGTTGGTCCCTTCGTTCCAGCGGATGGATGGGCAGTTTTGGAAAGCAACAGGGCCTTTGCATCCCATTTTGTAGAGGCACCAGCCTTTGCGGTGACCCTCATCGCCCCAGGCCTCCACAAACTCCCCAGCATCAAAGTGGCCTCGCCGCTCGCAGTTATCGTGGATGCGGCGACCGTAGGCAAAGAGTGGCCTGCCCAAGTTATCTAGTGCAGGGAGCTCTTTAAATGTCAGGTAATGGACTATTGTAGCGGTCAGGTTGTCCACGTTCATTGGACAACCAGGCAAGTTGACGATGGGCACACCTGAAATAATGTCTTTTACACCCTTGGCGCCGGTGGGATTAGGAGGTGTAGCTGGCCAGCCGCCGTAGAAAGCGCAGGCTCCCACAGTGATTATGGCCGCCGTATTCGCTGCCGCCTCCTTCAAGATATCCAAGGCTGAACGTCCGGCAATGCAGCAGTATACACCATCGTCCTTGACTGGGATGGAGCCTTCTACGACCGTGATATATCCACCCTCTTTGATAGTGTCGTGGAGGGACTTTTCAGCTGCGTGACCGGAAGGAGCCATAATAGTCTCATGGTAGTTCAGCGAGATGATGTCCAGTACCAGTTCGGCGACAGAGGGGCGGTTAGCCCGGAGGAGGGATTCAGTGCAGCCCGCGCAATCCTGAAACTCAAACCATATTACCGAAGGACGGCGGGCGCTCTCGAGAGCTTGGGCTATTCTGTCTGCCTGGTCCGCCGGCAACGCTAATATCCCCGCCATAACTGTGCAAAACTTCAGAAATTCCCGGCGGGTGATACCGCGAGCGGCCAGTTCATCGGCAATGCTGACTTTGGAACCCATAGAGCCCTCCTTTTTGCCAGATTAAGCGATTCGCCGGAATAAATTCAAAGTACGCTATCTTTCTATGGGAAAAGCTAATGCTACTTTAAAGGTAACGAGGGACTTCAGCCCTCGAACTTTCCTTAAAATAGCCAAACCGGTGCCAGGAAAGCTCCGACGTTTTAATTAATTCTGAGGAAAGACAAGCAAAGCGGAGGTGTGTTTCCCAGCATGCCGGTCGGAGTAGCGCTGCAATTAATAATGGAAAACTATGTTCAGAACAAGCTTTTTCTTCCTTCGCAAAAAGGATTGGGGAAAAACATGCGTCAGTTAGTTTTTGTGCGGCAAAATTATTCGCAAGGGGTGAAAGTAGTCTTTCTAATATCAATTGCCCGACTGCGTAACAATACAGCTTTGCCTTCGCTACCTCAGCCTTCATTGAGGCCTTCCTTGGCTTGTTTTATAAGCAATATACCACACATGACCAAATTTGTCAAATCTAATATCAATTGCCCGACTGCGCAATAATACAACTTTGCTTTCGCTACCCCAGTCCTCATTGAAGCCATCCCTGGCTTGCTTTGCGGGACATTATTACCACACATGACCAAATTTGGCAAATCGTGGTCTTCCCGATTCTAACCGCTTCTAATAAGGTGCTCGGGATGTGAAGGGGCTCACGGAATCATGGCCTCAGCACTGTCCTGCCTGAGCTTTCTTCGCCTGAAGGCCAAAACTCTGTGGCTCCCTCAAAGTTGAGTTGATTTCCCCTACGAGTTACCAACTCCGCGAGAAATATGGCTGTTTCGGTCTTATCCTGGCCTCTGACCACAAGTCAGCCGAAAACCAGCTCAGCCCCCTTCCAGCAAAAAGGGTAGACCTAGAATCTCCCGGAGCCGGGGTCAAAGAGGACTGGAGTTTCAAAAGCGATTGCACTGCGGTAAACCGCTTGTCCGTTTACGATTCAATGATTGGCAACCGACTAACGGGCTTTTACAGGGCCCAATTGCCCGCATCGTTCCGGAGCTAACAAGTCTTGTAAAACATGCTCCTCGGTAGAGGAACTCACGCGGCCGGAACAATTAGCCACTGGATTTCGTCCTTCAAGACTTTTTCATACGAAGGGTCTGACTTGACAGTTTCATCCACTTGAGAGAGGAGAGATGCGGCACTGTCAGCTCCACCGGTGTACTCCCTGAGGAGTAGGTATAAACCAAAGCAAAAATTCAAAAGGTCAGCTTTACCTTCTTTGAGTCTAGCTAGGATGGCCTCGGCCTCTTCTCTGTTTTCAATGTCCAGCTGGTGCAGGAGAAGCTTAACAGCTCCCAGAAAAACGTGGGGCCTGGTTCTGTATAGAGAAAAAGTCCTCATGAAATCTTCTCGCATCTTCCTACGGAGGCGCATATCGTGATGTCGCAGCAGGTATTGAGCCGTAGTGCTGTAAATTGCATCAAATCCAATGCCTATGGTTTGTCCTCTCACAGTTATGTCCAACAGGCTGGTTCTGGCTATCACCAGGTAGCCTAGGCCAGCCACAAGGGCTCTGACCAAAGGGTTCTCTACGGCCGACAGAAACTCACTCCGCACTACAAGGCCCCCAACGTAGGGTAATGCCCAGTAAACTAAGGCACAAAATAAAGCATTGAGGAGGGCGAAAAGAAGATAATAGGGTGAGAAAAAGATTTCTCGGAGGCTACGGGCCTGATATTTGCTTAGTAGTTCCATTGAGCTTGCTACAACGGCGATGACAATAGCTAGCAGGCCGTAGAAAATAGTCTCGGCATCTGGCATCGTTTCTACTCATTCAATTCAATGAGCTCCAATGTTTCCGCAAAATCTCTATCTTCATCTGATGTGGGATTAGCCCTCACCCTTTCTATTTTGACGATACCCCTTTCTTCGAGAACTCTCACAGCCTCCTGAATGATCCCGTAGGGCAGGCGGGTGGAAAAGACTAATTCGGCTATGGATTGCTTGCCCTGCTGTTTTAGGCTGAAGAGAACTCTGGAAAGCACTTCCTTTCGTGAATACTCCATGCTTGTCTCCCTCCAGGGCTTATTATAACACTTCTGGAGCCGCAGAGCAAATGCATTTTATCTCCTTATAATTGCGTCGGCATACATGCCTGGTTTGAGTTTGTGGTCGGGGTTGGGGAGTTTGACCCGGACGGCAAAGACTTGGGTCAGTTTCTCTTCTTTGGTTTGGACTGAGCGGGGGATGAATTCAGCCTCGGGGGAGATGTAAACTATTCTGCCCATAAAGGTCTCGTTGGGGAAAGAGTCCACCCGAACTTCTACCTCCTGCCCCAGCTGCACGAAACCTAATTCGGCAAGGGGAATGTAGAGGGTGAGCTCTACTTCATCGAGGGAGGAGATGGTAATGAGAGGTCTACCTGGTTGTATGTTCTCTCCGGGCTTTACGGAACACTGGGAGACAAAGCCGGAAACCGGAGCATATATCGAGTGCTTGGCGAGAAAATAGCGGGCTATTTCAAGGGTTGCTTCGGCTTGCTCCACGGCAGCACGGGCAAGTTCAATTTCCTCAGGCCTTGCCCCTGCCTTGACCTTATCCAGCTCTGCTCTAGCTAACTCGAGGAAAGCTTCTGCTTGCCGGTACTCCCCTTCGGCTTGATAAACTTTGAGGAGGTAAGAATAGGGATTAGATTTTTTGCCCTCCAGGTCTCGGAGGTAATTTTCAGCAGCCTCTTTCCTGGCCTCTGCCGCCCTCAGTGCTGCTCTCGCTGCTTCCACCTGGTGGGAGTAGGAGGTGTAAAGGGTTTTTCCCTGAGCCGAACCATCACCTTGGTAGCGGTCGCGCATTATTTGGGCTATGCGGAGTTGGACTTCAGCTTTCCGTATTTCCCCTTCGGCAGCGATGAGCTCTGCTTTCGCTTTTTCTATCTCGATTTCCAATTCTTGGAGGGATTCGAGGGCTGCGAGGGCATCCTTCCATGCCCTTTCAGCAGCGTCTCTTCGGGCAATGGCCTGGTTGAGCGCAGCCTCGGCCAGGTTTAATTCTTCCTGGGTTGCCCCCTTTTGCGCTTTCCTAAGCTGGGTTCTGGCCTGTTGAAGGGCTGCTTCGGCTTCTGTCACTTTTTGCTTCGCTTCGGAGTCGTCCAGCTGGATTAATAGTATGCCCATCTGGACTTCTTCCCCTTCTTTCACCGCCACTTCCAGAACTTTTCCCCCTATCTCTGAAGCTACTGTTATCTCTGTAGCCTCGATGGTCCCCGAAACTTCTATGAAATCCTTTGCCGTAGATCTGGCACAGCCTGCTGTGAATACTGAGACGGCGAAAAGGAGCAGTATGAATTTGAAGGTTTTAACCATGGCCTTATACCCCAGGACAATCTTACCCTTGCCAGATATTATATCCGGTGGGACTCATTTGGCCAAAACGATTTGAGCCGCGAGTTCTAATCCGTGTCCAAAAGAGGTAGGGAAAATCGAATGGAGCAAAGCAAGCTTTTTGTCCCCTCAATCTTCCTAACGCGCGGGGAAATTTCTGTTTGCCAAGTCGAAGAGAGAGGTTAAAGTCCATCCTACGGGTAAACCTAAAGCCAGCGGAATGGATAAGTCGCTGCATAGCCCACCCGCCAGTTTGGTAGCAGGCCAGAAACCCTTCCCCGCACCCCAGGTTTAAGCTGGTATAGCCTTTTAACTACGCTCAGGGAGGGGAGGGCAACAAGTCGTCCCCGTTCGGTGCTACGGGGATGCTCTTCAAGGCCTTGCATTCCCCATCGGCTAAAGGAGTTTTGCTTCCGCCTTGGGTTATGGTATAATCTTCCTCGCTTTGTAAACCTTCGCAGAGGAGTAAGGCTGATGGCTTCTCACCGTCCTCTCTGGCGGACTTCCATAACTTACTTTGAACCTAACGTCATCCGCGTGCGCGGTTATGCTATTGAGGAAATCATAGACAAGCTTTCCTTCGGCGATGTTTTTTACCTCCTCGTCAAGGGAGATGTCCCACGGCGCAATGAGGGAAAGCTAGTAGAAGCCATCCTGGTCTCGTGTTGCGATCACGGTTTCCTTGCCCCATCCGTCAACGCTGCCAGGTTCGCTGCCTCCAGTGGTGTCCCTCTGCCCCAGGCGGTGGCAGCGGGGCTGCTGGCCATCGGAAAATACCACGGTGGGGCTATTGAAGACTGTGCCCTCCTCCTCAAGAGCCTTTCAGAAGCCGATTCCCCTATGGAGGAAGCCCGAAAGCTGATCCGTGAGAAACTATCCAGGGGAGAACGCATCCCCGGTTATGGCCACCCACTTCACACTGCTGACCCCCGTATCGAGGCCCTCTTGAAGAAAGCGCAGGAACTGGGATTTGTTGGCAATTATGTTGAGTTGGCCTTCGAGGTGGAGAGGATCCTCAAGGAGGAGTTGGGCAAGCCCATCAAAATGAATGTGGACGGGTTAATAGCTGCGCTGGTCCTAGAGATGGGGTTTGACCCCCGCATAGCCTCGGCGTTCTTCCTCATTTCCAGGACTCTGGGCCTTGTGGCACACGTTTACGAGGAAACGGTGAGGGAGCGGCCCTTCCGGACAATACCGGAGGAAGATATCCTTTACGATGGCCCTTCGCCGCGTTCGCTGAATCTTGCATCAAATCCATGAAGAGGAGGCCAAGCCATGGATTTCAGCTGGAGCGAAGAGGAGAAACTTTGGCGCAATACTGTTAGGGATTTCGCCCAGAAGGTTATAGCCCCCAGGTCAAGGGAGATAGACACCGAGGAGCGCATCCCCGAAGAGATCATCAAAGGGATGGCCGAGTTGGGGCTTCTGGCCCTAACTGTTTCCGAAGAGTATGGGGGGATGGGGGCTTCCTGGACCATGGCAGCCATTGCTGCTGAAGAGCTTGGCCGGGCCGACGTCAGCCTGGCAGTGCCGGTGCTTTACCTTGTAGAAGCAGCCTGGGGCTTCATCTTTGACCGCTACGGCACACCCCAGGCGAAAGAAGAGTATCTCCCGAAAGTAACCAGAGGCGAAGCCTTCCTGGGGATCGCCACCACTGAACCTGAAGGAGGCTCTGATATCTTAGGAGCTTGTCGGACGAAAGCAGTCAAGGAGGGAAATTACTGGATCCTGAACGGGGAAAAGGTTTACATAAGTGGCGTGCTGGAATCCCTGCGCTGGGGAGGAATACACCTCACTCTAGCCCGCACTGACCCTCGCCCCGAAGCAGAGCACAGGGCCTTTACCTTCTTCGCCGTCCCTCTCAAGGACACCCCTGGCATAACCACGACTCGCTTTGTAGATATGGGCCGGATGGGCATATCCACCGGTGGTTTCCACATGGATAACGTCCGCCTTCCCGAACATTACATGGTTGGAGAACTGAACCGGGGTTTCTACCACGCCATGGAGGGCTTCACTGCTGCGCGCGTCCTCATCGGAGCCACTTGCATCGGTGCTACGGAGGCGATCCTCGAGATGGGGATCCAACACATAAAGCAGCGGCACGCCTTTGGCCGCCCTATTGCCTCTTATGAGGGTATCCAGTTCCCCTTGGCTGAACATTACGCCAATTTGGAGCGCAACCGCCTATTGGTCTACAAGGCGGCGTGGATGCTGGACAAACTCTATCAGGAGAAAGCTTTCACCCACCACGAGACCGCCCTTATCGCCGCCATGGTCAAGTTGAGGGCGCCTATTGACGGCTTCGCTGCCATGAACGAAGTGGCCGATTGGTTCGGCGCTCTCGCCTACACCAAGGAGGCTCCCATCGAGATGGCCATAAGGGGGATTCGGTCTTATTCCATCGGCGCGGAAGGAACTCAGAACATAATGCGCCTGATCATCGCCCGGGAGATCCTTGGCCCAGAATTCCTTCCTTACCGCCGGTGAGTGAATTCAGGTTGCTCTTTGATTCCGAAATAGACCCCGGGGAGTGGGACGAATTCACCCGCCATGCCCCCTATGGGCATCTCCTCCAGAGTTCCCTCTGGGGTAAATTGAAAGAGGGCTTCGGCTGGAGGGCAAGCCGCGTCCTGGTACTGGAAGGCAATCGGCCCCTGGCCGGAGCCCAGATCCTCTTCAAACCCCTCCTTCCGGGCCTGCGGAGGCCCGTCGTGGCTTACATCCCGAAAGGGCCAATCCTCCCTCCCGAGAGTGGGGAAATAGCCCGAATGCTCCTAGAGGCTATCCACGCCCGGGCCAGAAAGGAGGGAGCTATTTTCCTCAAGATCGAACCTGATTGGATTGAATCTTCCTGGGCGGAAGGGGAAGGGATCATCCTCAGAGGCCAGTACGCCCCGCTTTTGCAAGGATGGGGTTTCATACCCGCTCGAACCATTCAGCCTCGCACCACCATAGTCCTGGACGTAACCGCACCAGAAGAGAAAATCCTGGCCGGGATGAAGCACAAGACCCGCTACAACATAAGGCTTGCTTCCCGCAAAGGGGTAAGGGTGCGGAAGGGAGATGTTGGGGATCTGCCTGTTTTCTATGAATTGTTGGAGATAACCTCAAAGCGCGACCGTTTCGGCATCCACACCTACGGCTATTACCAAAGAGCTTTGGAACTCTTTGCCCCTCATGGCGATGCTGTGCTCCTTCTGGCGGAATACGAGGGAGAAACTCTGGCAGGGCTTATGGCTTTTAAGTGGGGCGAGAAGGCCTTTTACTTCTATGGAGCCTCCTCCAACCTTCACCGCAACCTCATGCCCAACCACCTTCTCCAGTGGGAAGCCATCCTCTGGGCCAAAAGTGAAGGCTGCCTTACCTACGATCTCTGGGGGATACCTGATGAAGTGGGGCAATCCCCGGAGCGCTACTGGGAGGAACCTCCGGAGCGATCCGATGGCCTGTGGGGTGTCTTTAGGTTCAAGCGGGGCTTCGGAGGAAACGTGGTGCGCTACGTGGGGGCTTGGGATTACGTCTATTCTCCCGCGTGGTACACTCTCTACAGGCTTGCTTTGAATTTTCTCAGGCTCTGAGGCTGAACCCCATTTACTCCAGGAAGATGGTCTCTGTCGCATCGTCGTAGGCGATGATTTCAGCGTAGCGGCCCCAGTTGACGATGGTCTCCAGTTGCCTCTCGGCTTCCTCGGGCGGGAATTCCAGTTCCAGCGCTCGCAGAACAACGTTCCATTTCAACCGGCGGCCTTCCGCAGCACTCAGCATGGAGAGCAGCCAGCGGAAAATGGGCAAACGCCGGACGCGGGTGGCGAAAATCTCTTTGCGGGCCAGGATGCTAGCCTCCGCAAAAGTCTCCCCCAACGGAGTCAAGGCAATATCACCACTCCCGATGGTGGCAAAGCCCAGCAACTCCGCTGCTTCCGTCACCTGCAACAAGTGGTCAGAGTTCACGTGTAGCTCCTTAGCCAGCCGGTAGAGGTCGTGCCGGTGTTCGGGCATCTCAGCCACATGCTCCAGAAGTCCGGATAGATCGCTAATGGTGATGTGGGGCAAAGCCCGAATGCGGCCTGGCTCGCCCGGCGCCGCGCCCAGTTCCATGTGCTCCGGTTGGGTCTGTCCCGCCAGGAGGCCGTAGAGCTCGTCCACCCTTCCCAGGAACTCTGGAGAGCGGCGCTGCCTCGGATGTGGCAAACCTACTGTCATCTCTGCCACCACCCGCCCCGGGTTCTTATCCATCACCACGATGCGATCGGCCATGAAGACCGCCTCTTCAATGTTGTGGGTCACCATCAGGATGGCGCGGGTGGGGATTTTCCCTTCCGTCCAGAGTTCCAGCAGTTCTCCCCGCAGCGCCTCTGCGCTCAGCACATCCAACGCGGAGAAGGGTTCGTCCAGGCACAAAAGTTCTGGCTCCACGGCCATTGCCCGGGCAAATCCCACCTTCTGGCGCATCCCGCCAGAGAGTTCGCGTGGATAGGCATTCTCGAATCCGTCCAGTCCAACTCGGTCCAGAAGATCCAGAGCCCGGGCAGTGCGCAATTTTGGAGGGACACCGCGTGCCTTCAGGGCGACCTCCACGTTCTCCAGAACCGTGAGCCAGGGGAAGAGGGCGAAGGTCTGGAAGACGATGGTGGCGTGGGGGTTGACGCCCCGGAGCGGTTCGCCGCGGTAGAGCACAACCCCTTCGGTCGGTCGCTGGAGGCCAGTGATGATGCGCAAAAGGGTACTCTTCCCACACCCCGATGGCCCCAGTAGGCAGAGAAACTCCCCTTCACGGACGGCCAGGTTCACGTCCTGCAGGGCTACGAACTCCCTGGAGCCGCTGCGGTATATCTGGCTAATGTGACGGACTTCCAGAATATATGCATCGGTCAGCATGGCTCACCTCCTGCAGACAGCCGTTCGCGTTTGTCCTGCTACTCCATCCGATACCTTTCCTCTGCCAGACGGTAGAGCCGCCGCCAAAGGGTGCGGTTGATGAGGACGACGACCAGGACCATTGTCAACGTGGAGGCCAGCAGGAGGGGATAGTCGCCGGTGGCAGTGGCGCGGGCGATCAGCGCGCCGATGCCGATGGTGTGGAGCGTCCGTCCGCCGAACTCCACGTGCTCCGCGACGATGCTGGCGTTCCACGCTCCGCCGCTGGCGGTGATGGCCCCAGTGACGATGTACGGGAACAGGCTGGGCAGGACCATAGTCCGCCAACGCTCCCACCGGCTCAGGCCGATGAGGGCGGAGGTGTACTTCAGGTCCTGCGGGATGGCCGACGCGCCCGCGATGATGTTGAAGAGCAGGTACCACTGGGTGCCCATCAGCATCAGCATGACTGCGGCGAGGTTCAGCCCGCCCGGCAGGCCCACGATGAGGAGCAGGAAGACCGGAAAAAGAGCCGTTGCCGGGACAGAGGCCACTACCTGGACGATGGGCTGCAGGAAGGAAGCTACCCGTGGGTTAGTTCCGATGGCCACCCCTACAGGGATCGTCCAGGCCAAGGCGATGGCCAGAGATGCAGAGACCCGCAGTAGGGTCGCCAGGACGCCCAATCCAATTTCCCCCCACTGGCCTGCGGGCACGGTGAGGAGCATCATGGCAGCGCGGACAAGGCCGTAGACCAGCCCCAGACCAAACACCAAGCCGACCGCGTAGAGAAAGTAGGCTCGGCCCGCTTTTCCCTCTGCCGCCTCCGATGTTGCCGCGCGCTGGATGAACCACACGTCTACGCGCTCGCTCAGCGGTCGCCACACCCTTTCCGAAAGTCCTTTCAGCAGCCGGGAACTCCGCAATAGGTCGTAAAACCAGGAAGTGGGCAGGTTCCCTCCTTCCACCGTCTCCAGTTTGAACCGGTCTGCCCAGGCCAGCAGGGGCCGCCAGACCAATTGGTCCAGTGCAACGATGACCAGGACCAGTGCACCGATGCCCCAGAGGAGGGCGCGGGTGTCGCCCTGGTTGGCCGCCTCGTGGAGGTAAGCTCCCAGGCCGGGGAGGCGGAAGTCCCGCTCCCCGACGGTGAAAATTTCCGCGGCCATCAGGAAAAACCAGCCCCCGGCCCAACTCATCATGCTGTTCCAGATCAGGCTGATGGCCGCAAAGGGGAGTTCCAGCACTTTGAAGCGGAGCCAACCGTTGAAGCGGAAGATCGCGCTGGCCTCCCGGAGTTCTTGGGGTATGGTCGTCAGCGATTGGTACCAGGCGAAAGTCATGTTCCAGACCTGGCTGGTGAAAATGAGCACGATGGAGGCCAGTTCGGCCGCGATCCGCTCCGGTAGGATGGCGCTCAGGCTCAGCAGGACCACTGGCAGGAAGGAAAGGATGGGGACGCTCTGGAAGACATCCAGCAGGGGCATCAGCACCTGTTCGGCGCGCCGGTTATAGGCTGCCAGGTGGCCGTAGACTAAGGTGAAAGCCAGGGAGAGCGCATACGCAGCGGCCATGCGGCCAATGGAACGGAGCGCGTAGTAGGGCAGTGCGCTGGGGGAGAGGGAGATAACTGGCCCCTCCACCGTCGCCGGGGCACGCAGGGCCAGCTGCACGCCCCCATAGATGGTGATAGCGACCATCAGGAGGACAGCCGCGTCGCCCCTGGAGAAACTGCGCTCGTGGGGTTGTTCCGTCCGGAAGGTGAAAGTGTAGCGCGTTGGCCCTGCTCTGGCTTCCCCTCGACCGGTCGGTTGTCTTCCGGAGGCAGTGGTCCCTTCTCGCTGCATTGTGCCCTACCCCGTTCATCCCTTGTGCCTGTGCGCAGATTTTACTCCGGAATTGGATAACCGGCAACCGACAGGCACCCCCAGGTTCGGACGCTAATCGGGCTGGGGCCTCTGCGAGATTTCCCCATTCCTCCTCAACGGTTTCACTGCTGCCCTTTTCCCTGAGGGAAGTGGAATCCACTGAGGCGATCATCTGGTGCATTGTTCTACCGGTGGCGGAGTGGCCACCCTCATCTCACACAAGGAGGTAGATATGGCGGAACTGCAGGACAAATGTGTCCAACCTGCTCGTGGCCCTATAATTCCTGCGATGGAATCCCCAGAAGTCACCCCAGCAGCCCGAGAAAAGGAGGTTAAGATGCTTGTCCGTGTCAGTAAAGAGGCCATAGACTTTGAGGCCCACGCTTACATTGAGGGAATCGGCTTCCGGCCGGTCCGGCTCTCCGATTACAAAGGGAAGTGGATCGTCCTCTGCTTCTACCCCGGAGACTTCACCTCTGTTTGACCCACCGAACTGGCAGCGGTCGTCGCCCGCTACAAGGAATTCAAAGCCCTGGGCGTAGATTTCTGGCCACCAGCACCGACAGCCGCTTCGTCCACAAAATTTGGCAGGAAGAGGAACTCTCCAAGATGGTTCCCGGCGGTGTGCCATTCCCGATGCTCTCCGATCCGGGCGGGAAAATCGGCTCCGTGCACGGCGTCTACGACGAGGCCGCGGTGTGGGCATCCGGGGGCGGTTCATCATTGACCTGGACTTAGTCATCCGGGCAATGGAGGCGCTGACGCCCGAAGTTGGACGGAATCTTGAAGAACTTCTGCGTCAGATTGAAGCATTCCAGCACGTCCGTGCCACCGGTGAGGTCACTCCATCTGGGTGGCAGCCGGGCGAGCCAACCCTGAAGCCTGGACCGAACCTGGTTGGTAAGGTGTGGACGGTCTGGAAGCCGGAGTAAATACCAACCAGCCCCGGCGGATGAACCGCCAGGGCAATTTGATCTGTCCCGCAAACGAAGTCTGGCTTCTTCGGAGAGGCGGCTTAGAAATGGCTTTTTGCTGCACGGACCTGTC
>JBHOQL010000001.1:0-68943 GCA_042408195.1 Anaerolineae bacterium | reverse complement strand
TGGAAATCCTCCAAAATATAGCTTTCCAGACAGCTATAGCTTTGGAAAACGCTCGCCTTCTGGAGCGAACCGATAAAGCCCTTGCTCAGAGGGTGAAAGAGCTCACCATCCTTTCCGAACTGGACCGAGAAATGGCTATAGCTTCTTCAGATTTAGATCGCCTCCTGAAGCTCATTGTGGAAAGGGCTGTGGCTTATACCGGAGCCGACGCGGGTTTACTGGCGCTGGTGGGGGAAAGGAATGAGAAGAGGGGCCTCTACTTTAAAAGAGCCATAGGTTATCCTCCGGCAATTGAGCGGTATTCCGATACCCTTTACCCCCTGGATAAGGGCATAATAGGCAGAGTTGTGAGAACGGGCCAAGCTGTTCTCTGCTCAGATGTGAATAAAGATCCTGACTACGACCCGTTGAGGGAGTCAACGGTTTCTCAATTGATAGTGCCCATTATCCTGGAAGGTAGAGTTCTGGGGGCGATAACCCTTGAGAGCTCTCACCCTGATACTTTCACTGCAGAGGACATGACCTTCGTCCGCAGTCTGGCCGATAGGGCAGCCATCGCTATTAACCAGGCTAGGCTTTTTGAAGAAGTGCGAGAGGCTTCCGAAGCAAAGAGCGCTTTCATCGGGGATATTGCTCATGAAATACGCAACCCTCTTACTTCCATTAAAGGTTACACTGACATGATTCTTAAGGGTCACGCCGGCCCAATAAGCGAACGACAGGCAGAGTTTCTCAGGAAAATCCGTTCCAATGCCGAACGAATGGAAAAATTGCTGAGTGACATGAGTGAACTTTCCAAAATAGAAGCAGGCATTATCCCTCTGAACATTTCCCCAATCGAGCTAAAAAAGGTTGTGGAAGAAGTAGTGGGTTCGTATTTAGAAAAGGCTGGAGAGAAAGGCTTGACCATCCGAGTGGAAGTTGACGAAGATCTCCCTCTTGTTAAAACTGACCGTTTAAGATTGGTTCAGATACTCTCTAACCTTATTGATAACGCTTGCGCTTATACCCCACAAGGAGGTAAGATAACAATCAGGGCTTCAGGGGAAGGCAGATTTGTTAAGGTGGAGGTGGAGGATACGGGGATAGGCATTCCTCCGGAGGAGCAGCCAAAGATATTCAAACGCTTCTTCAGAGGATCGCACAGTATGGTTCGTGAGCGGCAGGGTACTGGCCTTGGACTTCACATAACCAAGAAACTCGTTGAAATGCAGGGAGGGGAAATCTGGTTCAAGAGCGCTCCAGGTGAAGGCACCACCTTCACCTTTACACTCCCTATCTGGGAGGAAAATGGAGGCTAAAATGGCAAAGATACTCGTGGTTGAGGACGAGAAGGACATACTGGAATTAATTGAGATCTCCCTTCAGCTTGGTGGCTTTGAAGTAACAAAGGCTGTAGATGGGCTCGAAGCCATAGAGAAGGCTGTGGCTGAAAAACCTGACCTTATCCTGCTTGATATAAAGATTCCTAAGCTTTCCGGTTATGAAGTGTGTAAAAAACTCAAGGAAATCCCCCAAACTATGGACATCCCTATCGTTTTCCTTACAGCCAGGGGACAGGAATACGAGGTCAAAGCAGGCTTTGAGGCGGGAGGAAACGATTACATTATCAAGCCCTTCGCTCCTGAGGATTTGCCACGCAGGGTGCGAGAGATCTTGAGCAGGCACAGAAAATGAGCGCAGTTATAATTGATGGAAGCATAGTCCACTATGAAGCTATAGGACGGGGCAAGCCCCTGATTTTCCTGCACGGTTGGCTTGGCTCTTGGCGTTACTGGCTCGGGAGCATGGAGGAGCTAGCTCCCTATTTCAAAACTTATGCCATAGATTTCTGGGGTTTTGGGGATTCAGACAAGGCTTATGAGCGTTTCACGGTAAAGGACTACTTGGAGCTCCTGGAAGCCTTTGTGGAAAGTATGGGTATTGTTAGACTCAGCTTGGTGGGGCATTCTCTGGGAGCCATAGTGGCGGTGCGGTTTGCAGTGAGCCATCCGGAAAAAGTGGAAAAACTTGTAGCGGTGAGTTTACCAATTACTGGAAGCTCCATCAACCCAGTTTTATTCCAGGGAAATCGCGTTGCCAGGCTTATTCCCCCTGGGTATCCAGAACTTCAGAAAGAGGCCCAAAAGGCCACCTCAATAGCCATAGAAAAAAGTGTCTGGTCTGTGAGGGAGTTGGATCTGCGCCTGGAACTCCTTAATTTAAGGATTCCCACCTTGGTCATTTACGGCGATAAAGATGGAATAATCAACTCCGAGAATCTGGTAGCTTTCAAGGATTTCAAAGCTCCTCTGCGCTTCATCGTTATACCGGGGGCCCGCCACTTTCCAATGCTGGAGGAATCCTCAAAGTTCAACCGCCTCCTCAAAGAATTCTTAGCTCTGGGGGTTGAGCTGGACAAGCTGGAGATAAAGCAAGAGTGGAGAAGGAAGATGGGTTAGCGGAGGGGAAAATGCTAAAAAACTACCTTAAGTTTGTACCACCATTTTTGCTGGGGTTTCTGTTAGGCTGGCTGGTGGTAGGGTGGTGGCTTTGGCCAGTCCGGTGGATCAATACAGACCCATGGGACCTTAAACTGGAGTTCAAAAAGCACTACATTCTTATGGCTGCTGATTCCTATACCCTTAACGGCGATATCGAGTTGTTGAGGAAACGCTTCAGGGGGTGGTCACAGGAGGAACTCGTCGCTATTGTAAGTCAACTCAAGCAGGAATATTCCACTGATATGAGGGTAGTATCCCGTCTCGACGAACTTAAAAGAGCTTTGAATCTGCCAGAGCCTGGAGTTGCTCCTAAACCCTCAGCCTTCCAGAGTAGGCCCTTCATTATCTTGCTCTTTTTCGCTGTTTTTCTCACCTTAGTCTTGGTGTACTTCTCCTTCAAGCTGGTCAAAGACAAGCTCCTTAAAGTTTCCGCTAAACCTGCCGGACGCCCCACTAAACCTGAATCTAAGCCTGGAATAATTGAAGGGGAATACAAACAAGTTTTACCTATTGCCCAATATTCAGCTGCTTACACCTATGGTGATGTTCGTTTCGCTGAGTCATTCCCTATTGAGGGCCCAAGTGGAGAGTATTTGGGCGAATGCGGGATTGAAACCTCAGAGCTTGTGAGTTCGGGGGATCCTCCGAAGGTGGGAGCCTTTGAGGCGTGGCTTTTCGATAAAGACATGAACCGCACTGTTTCTAAGGTTATTACAATACCCAGGGCCGATGAAGCTATGCGGGCCAACCTCAAGGCTATTTCAATGTCCGGTGAGGTGGTAAGCGCTGAGAAAGGCGGAAAACTGAAACTCGAGACTGAAAATCTGGAGGCGCAGCTCACTATTAAAGACGTAGAATTCGGAGACGAAGGCACCTTCTTCACTCGCTTTGCGGTTAGTTTTGAAATCTTCAAGAAACAGCCGACTCAGAAATGAATATCACTTTAAGTTTTAGAGGCCATCTTTTCAAGTTGAGGCCTCTCTGGGCTTTAGTAGCAGGTTTTTTGGCTTCGAGTGGTTCGCTCCCCCTCCCCTATTTTCTTCTATTTCTTTTCCTAGTGGAAGGTATCATGCCGGGGTGGTGGCATTCCCTCATGGCTTTGGCCGGGACGAATTCACCTCCCCTCCCTTCCACAGGGAAGAGCTTTGTCCTGCCTTATGCTGTTCCTGACTCCATTGCATGGAAAATAGCGGAGACCCTAGGACGATTGCTTGTATGGTGGAAAGAGGCCTTCTGGCCCAAGGGGGGAAAAACCTTTGTCTCTTTCCTATTTTTTACCTTGCTAGCCTTTTCTCTGGCTCTTTCTCACGAGCCCGAAGTGGGGCCTATCCTTGTGCTGGCGGCGGCTTTCGGTTGCACTGGAGCAGTGCTTTTAAGGCAGGGGAGGGATCCTGCCTTCTGGAAATCTCTTTACGAAATCACTGTGCCATGGCTTATAGGTTATGCTGCTGGCCGCAGCTTGGAATTTTTACCGTTTGCAAGTGCCATTGCTTTCGGAGTGATAGCGTGGGGTTTGGAGAATCAGAGAGCACGCTGGAGAAATTGGCCTGTTTTCGGGCCTTTGGGGTTGCTCTTCCTGGTCTTTTGGTTTGAAGGACGATTCCTGATGGCTGGAGGCTTGGCTTGCTTAACCCTTGGCCTCGTAGGGATTGACAGCGGAAGGCGCCATCACCTTACGCTTTTAGCTTTGCTCTTGACAGCTCTGGCTCTCAGGCAAGGTTTAAGGAGCTGACCTCTATCTTCTTGTTCAGTTTGACAGAAATAGCCTTGTACCTTATTATCCAATAACAGCGTGGGAGCTTATCCGAGGGTTCGGTGAATGAACATTTGGGTGGGAAAGTTTCTCAATTTACTGTTCTTGGCTTTGAGCATTCCATTGTTGGTTTTCAGGCCTCAGTTGCCTGGAGCATCCATATCTTATCCCCAGGATGGAGAAACCCTCCGGGGACAGGTTGCTATCCGCGGTACGGCTAACGTATCGGATTTCTGGAAGTACGAACTTCATTACTCCCGCGAACCGGTCACAGGGAATAACTGGGCCCCGATCGGAGGAGTGGTGGAAACCCCGGTGGTGGATGGACTTCTCGGTGTGTGGGATACTACCAAAGTGCCGGACGGTTCTTATGCTATCAGGTTGAGGGTTGCCAGACGTGATGGCAACTACGTGGAGGTTTTTGTCAGGAACCTTGTGGTGGCAAACCTGGCTCCAGTTCCAACTCCAATCCCTACTCCTTTAGCCCATGAACCCACTCCGACACCCATACCTCCGACCCCCACAGTGATAATTGAATTTCCGCCAACTCCTACTCCTTTCCCAACCCCAACTTTTCCGCCAACTCCTGTCCCAGTTCGAACTGAAGGCTTTGCCTTTAATCCTGGCAGATTGCTTTCTTCTTTTTGCTACGGGATGGGTATAGCTGGAGCATTTTTCATGTTCTTTGGCTTCCTTTTCCTCCTGCGCACCCTAATACGTCTGATCCGGAGGTTTTAGAGGCTTATGGCCGGCAAGCTTATAGTGGGCCTCGGCAATCCAGGGCCTCTGTATGCTGAGACTCGCCACAATGTGGGCTTTCAATTTGTAGATTACTTGGCTGAGAAGTATGGAATTACTTTTTCCAGCTTCCAATTCAATGCGCAACTGGCTTTCGGATCGATCAAGGGGCAGGAAGTGGTGTTGGCCAAGCCCCTTACCTTTATGAACCTGAGCGGTCAGGCGGTTAAGCCTCTGATTAAATCTATGGGCGTTCATCCCTCGAACTTCTTATTGGTTTATGATGATATGGATCTTCCCCTCGGAACCGTAAGGTTTAGGCTGAGAGGGGGGTCCGGAGGTCACCACGGCGTGCAATCTATCATCGAAGCACTGGGCCATCAGGATTTTCCAAGGCTTCGTTTTGGCATTGGCCGCCCATCAAGGGGTGACCCCGTGGATTACGTTCTTGGAGAATTTTCGGAAGAAGAGAAAGCAGCTATTGCTCTGGCCTTCGAAAGGGCCATCAATATAGTGGAGGGATGGGTGGAGGGAGGAGCGGAGGAAGCTCTGCGGAGGTTTTCCGCTTTGAACGTTACTGCGGGCCTGCGGAAGGGTTAGTTTTTGTAAAAAACGCAAGGAGGTGCAGGTAATGGAGATGATGATAATAGTTAACCCTATAGCAGCCAACGGCAAAGTTGGGAGGAAATGGCCCGCAGTTAAGGAATTTCTAAATAACAAAGGCGTTTCTTTTTCCTTTGCTCTAACTCAATATCCAGCCCACGCCATCGCCTTGGCTTCCGAAGCTGTGGAAAAGGGGTTCAGGACCATAGTGGTTTTCGGAGGGGATGGCACTTTAAACGAGGTTGTTAACGGAGTTTTCCGCCATGGGATTGATTCCGAAATCACCCTCGGGGCTATCCCGGGCGGTACTGGTTCGGATTTCACCCGTTCCCTTGGGCTTCCGCGGGATCCCATAAAGGCTCTTGAAAGGATACTCTCCGGGAAAACCGTCCAAGTGGATCTTGGGGAAATAAATTGCTTTAAAGGGGGGAAACCAGAAAAGCGCTATTTCATCAATGTGGCGGGGCTGGGCTTTGACGCGGTGGTGGCCGAGAGGACCAACCGAACTCCCAAGTTCATGGGTGGGACCATTCCTTATATCTACAACCTATTAATTACCCTCATGACTTACAGGAGCCTGCCTTTCAGGATAAAAATTGACTCTTTAGCCTTTGAGCTTAAAGCTTACCTTATGGTAGTGGCTATAGGGAAATACTTTGGCGGGGGGATGTTCATAGCCCCCAATGCCGAATTAAGCGATGGTAAATTCTTTGTGGCGATAGGGGAAGATATGAGCCGACTTGAGTTTCTCTCTCTTGTGCCCAAAGTCTACAAGGGCACCCACATCTATCATCCTAAAGTCAGGGTTTACGAAGCTCAAAGTGTGGAGGTCAGTTCTGATGTCACTCTTTTCATAGAGGCTGAGGGGGAGATTGTTGGAGTAGCTCCAGTCAGGTTCGAGATTCATCCTCATGCAGTGAATTTCCTCTGCTGAGGCGAAAATGCGGAAGGGCTTATTTTTGGCTTTCAGTGCGTTTCTTTTCGTTCTGGTCTCTTACTTTGCCCATCTATGGCTTTCATTGTTAGAAGGCTTCCCAGGAAATTTTTCCCCAACTTTTTCCCAAAAATTGCCCTCAACTCATGGTGGCGAATGGAGGACGGGGGATAACGGATTCAGTAGGCCCTTGGCCAGGCAGGTTTTCTTCATCTTCGCTGAGGGGGAGGTCCAGCTGCCCGAGGAAATGAGGAATGAGGGAGCTTATTTCCGGGCAACATGGCCCGAAGTTCCTGGGCATTACACCCGCTATGCCATGCTTATAACCGGTGCTCCCCTAGAGCTTGTAGGAGTTCATTTTACTCCTGGCCCGATCGGGGTAGAAAATCTGATTGGGGCAATGGGTGATTCCGGAGTGCGGGTTGCCTTCTCCGGGCCTCGCTGGTGGAAAGAGCTGCTGGGCGCTTCCGCCGCCGATTTGTACGCAAGCTTTTTTGCTTATCCCGCCCATTACTCAAGGATAATTCCCGAAGGGGTGCGCTTAAGTTCCTTGTTCCAGGTGAATTTCGTATTCATGCACATCCCTGAGGAGAGGGTTCTCCTTGAGGAGCTTATCGGTGCTCTACGCTTCAATGTTTCCCAGGATATCTTGGCCCTTCTTACGCCTTCGTCTTTTGCCTTGTGGGGTAAAGGAATAATACCGGGGCGATATGGCGAAATCTCCATTTTAGATATTGCCCCCACTTTTGCCGCCATAACAGGCTCATCAGTCCCGGCCGCCACAAGAGGAAGGCCAATTCTGCAGGTTTTTTCCATTGCAGACGAACTCAAGGCCGCTAAGCTCGTTTCAGTGGTCAGGCAACGTACAACCCTGGCCGATTCTTACCTCAGGGAAATTATCGGCGTGGGGCTCGATGAGGGTTTAAGGAGCGATTCAGCTCTGGCTTTGAATTCTTTAGAACTTGGCAATGTTTATGGGGCCTTGGAGCTTGCTAAGCTGACTTTGATGGAGACAGAAGAGGCCATGGACGAGGCCAGGGCAAGGGCCATAGCCAGCGGGCGATGGAGGAGGATGCCCCTTTTACTCCTATGGGTACTGATGCCTCCCTTACTGTTGGCTTTCAGGCGCAAGCCTTACATCCCTGTGCTCATCATTTCTGGATTGCTTTCGTTCACCATGAATGCCTGGCTTTTTCGGAGGGAATGGCCCTATTTATCTTGGGAAGCTGTGGCTTACATGGACCCGTCCTTTGCAACCCTGAAACGGACCCTGCTCTCCCTTTACGTGCCAACCCTGTTACCTCTGCTTTGGCTCTTTCTGGAAGGAGAGAGGGATCTTATAGAGATAGGAGAAGCCTTGGCCGGTTATGGACTCTGGGTTTTATACTTCACCTCTCTCCCCGTAGCTTTCAGTTTCCTTGCGATCGGAGCTGTCCCTGCCTACTTCTTCCCTCCCCTGAGTCTATACGCCACTGAACTTTTGGGCTTGTGGCAGCTTTTCCTAAATGGCCTTTTAGTTTTGCCATTGCCCTTTGCTGGGATGGGGGTTTTTGTCCCCCTTAAATTCACGGAGAGGTTTAAGCCATGAGTATCGTTGGAAAACACCGGTGGTTTATAGTGGCAGTTTTCTTTGCTTTTATTCTCCTGCACCAGGCCGACAAGCTCCTCATCGGTCCTCTCACTACGCCGATTATGGAGACTTTCAAGATCAACGAGGCCCAAATGGGGGCTGTTTTCACCGGTGCCCTCGTTGTGGGGGCAATCTTTTACCCCCTCTGGGGTTACCTTTATGACCGCTTTACGAGGCCTAAGTTGCTGGCGTTAGCGTCCTTCATATGGGGATCAACCACCTGGCTCAGCGCCCTCGCTCCTTCTTACCCAGCGTTCCTGGCAACGAGAGCATCCACAGGGATCGATGACTCTAGTTATCCTGGTCTCTACAGCCTTACAGCCGATTATTTCGAGCCCCACACCCGAGGTAAAATTTACGGCTTATTGGAAATTGCCATGCCTATTGGCTATCTCTTGGGGATGATCCTGGCTCTCTCCTTGCGGGATGTCCTGGGGTGGAGAGGAGTATTTTATTTGACTGGTTCGATGGGTATTATTTTAGCGGCTATAATTTTCTTCGGAGTAAAAGATGTCCCCCGCGGCAAGAGCGAGCCGGAGTTGGCAGAACTGGAGCAAATAAAGGTTTACAAGTTTGACTGGAAGGTAGCCAGAGGGCTATTCCGCAAGCCCACCCTTCTTTTTCTCTACACCCAAGGCTTTTTCGGAGTATTCCCCTGGAACGTCATAACTTATTGGTTCTTCCGCTACCTTGAAACCGAAAGAGGTTATTCTTCAGGCGAGGTTATGGTGACGATGGTGGCAGCTGTCCTGGTGCTGGCTTTGGGTTACTTTGTGGGCGGAGCGCTGGGGGATTTCTTCTTCCGACGCATCGTCGGGGGCAGGATTTTCGTCTCCATCTTTGGGGTAATAATGGGTGCAGTCCTGTTACTCATAACTATGAACATACCTTTGGAAGCCAAGGGGCTTTTCCTGTTGATGCTCTGCCTTACCGCTCTCTTTATCCCGTTTGCTGCCCCCAATGTCATTTCTACCGTTTACGATGTGACCTTGCCTGAGGTGCGGAGCACCGCTCTTGCGGTCCAGTACTTTATTGAATCAGCCGGAGCTGCCCTTTCGCCCCTCATGGCGGGAATTATAGCTGTCAGGGCCGACCTCAAGACAGCGATACTGGTTATATGTGTTTCGGCCTGGCTTGTGTGCGCTTTCTTCTTTTCGTTCGCTGCCTGGTTTGCACCGAAGGATATAAGGGCGCTTAGGGAGCAGCTCCGCCTAAGGGCTGAGGAAATGAAGGTAACAGCAGGTCTTTGACTTCTCCAGAAGGTGGGGTTATAATTTCACCCAATCCGGAGTGGGGACATGAAGCCTTTCAAGTTTGCTTTCTTTACTCTACTTGTGGTTTTGCTCGTGGCCGGGTGCAGTGGGAGGGATACATTGGAAAAGAGCCTGGGGCTGGCCCCTCCTTTTACTTTGCCGTCATTGGAAGGCCAGGATAGGAGCCTTGAAGAATTCAAGGGCAAGCCCATTCTGCTTCATTTCTGGGCTACTTGGTGCCCTCCTTGCCGTGAGGAAATGCCCGTTTTTCAGAAGTTTTACCAAGAGCTCAATCCTTTGGGTTTGGTTGTTTTAGGGATAAACGTGGGCGAATCCCCTAAAGTCGTCAGGGAATTTGTCGAAGAGCTCGGTGTGACCTTCCCCATCCTTTTGGATGCGAAGGGGGATGTCGCTAACATGTATGGGGTTAAGGGTCTACCTACTACTTTTTGGATTGACTCTTCAGGGAAAATTGTAGACGTTACTCTTGGAGGGCCTCTGCCCGAAGATTTTATTATGGAGAATTTGCGCAAGATCGGGGTCAGGAAGTAGTGGCTGAGGTTTACCTGGGCCTTGGCTCCAATCTGGGGGATCGGGAGGGCAATATCCTTAGGGCAATTGAACAGCTTGAAGAAGGAGTCCGGATATCCCAGCTTTCCTCCCTCTATGAGACAGAGCCAGTGGGCTATCTGGAGCAACCCTGGTTCCTGAATGCTGTCTGTGCAGGGGAAACGGAACTTACCCCTCACTCTCTTCTGGATTTCCTCAAATCCATTGAAAGAGAGCTGGGGCGTATTGAAGGGGTACGCTGGGGGCCGAGGCCCGTTGACATTGATATCCTCTTCTACAATAACTTAATTCTTTCCGACGAAAGGCTCACAATTCCCCACCCTCGCCTGCACAAGAGGCGTTTTGTGTTGATCCCCCTGGCCGAAATCGCCCCCCATCTGGTTCACCCTCTGCTGGGGCTTACCGTGGCCGAGCTTCTGGCCAAAGTGGAGGACAATTCGGAGGTTAGGTTATGGAAAGAGAACTGGTTGAAGCTAAAAAGCTAAGCCTGGCTTCAAAGTTAAAGGGGTACATCCTGGTAACCAAACCCCCAAGCGTATTGCTCCTCGTGTTTACAGCTATTGGGGGAATGATAGCTGCCACAGGGCCAACAGTTCCGTGGGGAAAGTTTCTATTGGCTCTTGGGGCCATAACCGCTGGATGTGCAGGGGCTAATGCGATCACTTGTTACATTGACAGGGATATAGATGCGCTCATGGAACGGACCCGCCGTCGCCCTCTGCCCCAAGGGATTCTATCATCTGAGGAAGCTCTTGCCTGGGGGCTTGCCCTGAGCGTTATCGCCATAGTGCTTTCGGCCTATTTGAACGGGTGGGCTTTGTTCTGGATGCTCTTCGGGCTCTTTGATAACATCGTGGTTTACAGCCTGCTTTCCAAACGCCGCACCCCCTGGAACATAGTACTGGGCTCTTTCAGCGGTGGTGCTCCGACGGCTTTCGGCTGGGCTGCCATGCGGGGAGACGTGACTGTTTTACCAGTGTTAATGGCAGCCTTGGTGGTGCTCTGGACCCCGAGCCATATCTGGAGTCTTGCCCTCCGTTACCGCGATGATTACGCTCGCGCTAGAGTTCCCATGCTTCCAGTGGTTGCCAGCGAGAAAAAAGTTCTAAGGTGCATTGTCTCTACAGCGATCCTTATGTTCATCTCTTCGGTCTTAATTCAGTTCGTGGGGAAATTCGGGATCATTTATGCTCTCATGGCCTATGTCCCAGGGATTGCTTTTCTGGGAGTCAATGCTTACCTCTGGGTTAAGCCAACAGCACGTAACGCTTGGATAGCTTTCAAGGTCACGAGTCCCTACCTCGGCATTCTCTTCCTCGGCATAATCCTCGATAGCCTTCTACGATGAAGAGGTTTTTCTTAGCCCTGGCTCTGTTGCTTCTGACCTCTAAAGCTTTGGCTCAAGGGCCTCCCGGTCTGAAGGAAGCCCTTTTGCTCAAGGAAGAGGGGCGGTGCTCCGAAGCTATAAAGCTCCTTGAAGGCTTGTCACCTGACCCAGAGGCTCTTTTTGCTCTGGGAGAATGCCTGGAAGAGGAAACCGATTACCAGGGAGCTTTAAAAGTCTGGCAGTATTTCTCCTCCCTTTACCCTCACGATCCCAGAACCTCGGCACTATTGCTGCGGATTGGTCGCCTTTATAAGGAAACGAATAATCCCCAGGCAGCTCTACAGGTTTTCTTGCGCTACGCTCAAAGCGGAGGGCCACTTTCTGATATTTCCTGGGAGGAGGCCGGGGACCTTTATAGGCAGACGGGGTTCTATCAGGAGGCCATCAAGGCTTATCAGGAAGCCTTTAAGCTCAAAGGTTCCATCACTTTGCGTGAAAAGATCATTGAAACCCTGACCGAGGCCGGGGATTACAAACGAGCTCAGGCCGAATGCAATGATCTGGAAAGGGCTCCCCTTTCGGATTACACCCGAACCCGTATAAATTTTCTCTGCGGCAAAGTCCACCGGGAAATAGGTAACCTGGAGAAGGCTTTCAGACTTTTCCGCCGAGCTATTGAGCTTTCCCCTGATTCGCCCTACGCTTATTTTTCACTGATCGAGTTAGTGGAGGCTGGAAAACCTGTAGATGATTATCTGAGGGGCCTTGTGGACTATTATGCTTGTTTTTCTTACCCTCAGGCTTGTGGTGCTGCATTGCTGGCTTTCGGGCGATATTTAGCCGCTCATCCGAAGGATCACAAAGCTGAAGTCCACTATTACGCGGGCATCATATATCGGAAGCTCGGGGATTACCAAGCTTCTCTAAGGGAATGGGACTGGCTTATTGAGACCCACCCTGATAGTCCTCTTGTTCCCGAGGGGTGGTGGGAGAAGGGCCAGACTCTTGAGCAGGCCAACCGGAGTGAGGAGGCTCTGGCCCTTTACCGGAAGCTTGCCGGCCTTTATCCCGAAAGCCCTTTTGCTTTCAGGGCTCTTATAAGGGCTGCTTTCATTGCGGAGGAAAGAGGCGATTTCCTGTTGGCCTCTGATCTTTACCTCAGAGCGGCCGAGAGAGCTCGTTCTTCCGAGGAGAAGAAGGAGGCTTATTTCAAGGCTGGTCTGGCCCTCTACAGAGGGGGAAAGTTGGATTCAGCGGTGGATCTCTGGAAAATCCAGGGGGATGCGAGGGCTTACTTTTGGGTAGGGAAAGCTTTGATGAAGCGGGGGAAGTGGGCCGAAGCCAGGGGTTACTGGGAGAGAGCCTATAACCTTGCCCCCGAAAGCTATTATGGGCTTCGGGCTTTGGCCAGTCTCCGCAGGTTTGATTTCGCCTCTGGCTCTAAACACTGGAAGCGGAGAGATGGCTTTTCTCTGGAAACCCTGATAGAGTGGGTGAAAACGTGGGCTCCCCAGTCAAATCTCCCTAATCCCGAAAAAGATCCGCGTTTCCTCAGGGCTGAAGTCCTCATGTTGGCCGGTTACAGAGACGAGGCTCTGGCCCTTTACAGGAGCCTTTGCAGCAGTTATTCAGAGGACCCCTATGCCCTCGCCAGTCTGACCTTCTATTTTCGCCGGAAAGGGTTTTACTCTTTATCTATCCGCTCCGCCACGGCTCTCCTTTGGCTTGCTCGCAAGGCTGGAGCATCGCCTCCTCCTGAGCTTTTGAGTTTAGCTTACCCTCTCTTCTTTGCCAGGCTGCTGGAGGAGGAGGCATCTCACTGGGGAATTGACCCGCTCTTGCTGGCAGCCGTGATCCGTCAGGAGAGTCTCTTTGATCCTTGGGTGAGCTCGCCAGCGGGGGCTATAGGATTGATGCAGATAGTTCCTTCTACTGGGGAATCGATAGCTTCGGCCCTGGGCTGGCCCGAATTTTCGGAGAAAACTCTAGAGAAGCCTTGGGTCAACCTTAAGTTTGGGACGTGGTATCTTGTCCGGCAAAAGGAGAGGTTCGGCCATTGGTTTGCAGCTTTAGCTGCCTACAACGCTGGCCCCTTGCGAGCAGCAAAATGGTGGGAACGCTCCGGTCGTGACCCCGACCTCTTCGTGGAGGTTATTCCGATAGAGGAGACGGAAAGATATATAAAAGCAATTTACGAGCAGTATGCCGTTTACCGACGCCTGCTGACTTTGGACCGGATAAGCGACAAGGAGGATTGAAGTGAAGGCTTTGGTGACAGGAGCTTCAGGATTCATAGGAAGCCACCTGGTGGAAAGGCTTGTGACAGAAGGCTATGAGGTGAGGGGGCTGACCACGAGTCCCACGAAGGCTCAAGAGCTCAGGAAAATTGGGGTTGAACCCTTCGTGGGAGATCTTAGAAATTACGAAGCGGTCAGAGAGGCGATCAGAGGTGTAGAGATAGTATTTCACCTCGGAGCCATAATGAGCGACTGGGGACCATGGAAGCTGTTTTACGAGGTCAATGTGTTGGGAACTGCCAACGTTTTCAGGGCAGCTCTGGAGGAGGGGGTTGAGAGGGTAGTTTACACCTCCTCCATCGCTGCCACAGGGCTTGAAGACTATCCTGGCTTTAAAGATGAGAGTTTCCCTCTCACTCTAAGCTCCCATCCGTATTGTCGTTCCAAAGCCGAAGCCGAAAGGATTGCGCGTGATTTCATCGCTAAGGGACTTCCATTGGTTATACTTCGGCCGGTCTATGTCTACGGACCTAGGGAAAGGAATGTGGGAGTCTACACAGTAGCTAGGCTTTTGAAGGTAGGCTTTCGCCTCCTTCCTGGCAGTGGCCAGAATTACCATCACCGAATCTACGTCAAGGACCTGGTGGAAGGGATAATGCTGGCCGCAACCCGGAAAGAGGCCATCGGCCAGATTTACATCCTCGGCGGGCCCTTGAGGACGGCCAGAGAATTCTGGGGGACTCTGGCTCGCCTCATGGGCACTTCCATTATATGGGTGCCCATCCCTGTAGGGTGGGCTTTCGCTTTTCCCTTTGAGGTGGTGTATAGGCTTCTCCCTCTCAAAGGCCCTCCCCTTATAAGTTTTTTCCGGATAAGGATTCTCACCAACAACAATGCGTGGGATTGTTCTAAGGCTCAGAGGGAGCTTGGCTTCATCCCCCGTACCGATGTGGAAGAGGGGCTCAGGGAGACCCTTAGGTGGTGGAAAGAGCATGGCTGGCTATAGGGAGCGCCTTGCTTTCCTTAGAAAGGCTGGGATTTCCAAGTTGTCCTCGGGCAGGGGGCGCTCAGGCACGGGGAACTTTATAACTTTGGGCTTTTCCTGAGGCACCGCAACCTTAGCCTCGCGATCGAAGCCGGTGGCAATTATGGTTACCTTTACCTCGTCTTTCATCTCATTTTCCACCACAACACCGAAGAAAATCTCGGCATCGGGGTGGGCCTTGCTCTTGACCAAGGCTGCTGCCTCATAAACCTCGTGTATGGAGAGGTCGAGGCCTCCGGTGAAGTTGAGGAGGGCTTTTCTCGCCCCGTCTATACTTATATCTAAAAGCTTGTTATCTATAGCCGCCTGAACGGCTTTGACAGGGGCGTTTTCCCCGGAGGCTCGGCCCATGGCCATGAGGGCATTGCCTCCTTCTTTCATGACCGCCCGCACATCGGCGAAATCCAGGTTTATTAGGCCAGGCTTGGTGATGAGCTCCGAAATCCCCTGGACAGCCTGGCGCAGGACTTCATCCGCAAGGGCGAAGGCTTCATGAAAGGAGACTTTCTTATCGGCCACCTCTAACAGGCGATCGTTGGGGATCACTATGAGGGTATCCACAGCCTTTCCAAGTTCTTCGATCCCTTGCTGGGCTACAAGGGCCCTCTTTTTGCCTTCAAAGGAGAAGGGCTTAGTCACAACTCCCACCACCAGCGCTTTTGCCTCTTTAGCCAATTGGCCGATGATGGGGGCTGCGCCTGTTCCAGTTCCACCCCCCATTCCGGCGGTAATGAAAACCATGTCTGCTCCCTCTATAACCTGGGAAAGTTCTTCTATGGACTCCTCTGCCGCCTTGCGCCCTATTTCAGGGTCGCCTCCTGCTCCAAGGCCCTTGGTGAGCTTTTCCCCAATCTGGATTCGGCTGGGAGCTTTGGATAGAAGGAGGACCTGGCTATCAGTGTTGACGGCTATGAATTCAACGCCTGTGATGCCAACCTCTATCATCCGGTTTACGGCGTTGCAGCCGCCTCCACCGACACCTATGACCTTTATTCGGGCAAAGTTTTCTCCGCTTTCTGCAATCCTTTCCATGGCCCCACTCCTCGGTAAATTTTGAACGAGCTAACTTGCAAATGGTGGATGGCGAACGAGTCTTGCCATTCGCCATTCCTCGCACACTGTTCAGTAGGGCAGAAGAGTTCTGAGCCATTCAACGACCTTTTCCTTCCACGACTTTGAGGCTCCCCTTGTTTTCAGGATCTTCTGGCGAAGAGGCCAGAGCAAAAGGCCCACCGCCGTAGCATAAGTTGGACTTCCCAGCATTTCCACAAGGCCTTGCACCCCTGAGGGCTTACCAACCCTTACGGGCATTTCCAGGTATTGCCTTCCCAATTCTTCAATCCCTCTCATCTCCGCTGTGCCCCCGCACAGGACGAGCCCCGCTGGCAAGAGACCAGCATAACCTGCCTTCTGAGCTTCTCGGTACAGGAAGTCGAACATCTCCTCCACCCTGGCCTGGATTATTTCAGCCATGAAGCGGCGGGACACTAATTCTTTCCTGTCGCTCCCGAAAACCATCGCTTCCACCCCTTCCTCTTCACTGACTTTCTCCGCCAGAGCATAGCCGTATTTCTTTTTGATTTCCTCCGCTGAAGAGAAAGGCATTCGCAGGCCAAAGGCGATATCGCTGGTGATCATATTCCCGCCAATTTCCAGAGAACTGGTGTAAAGGATGCTCCCGTCCATATAGATGGCAATATCAGTTGTCCCACCGCCTATATCGGCCAGGATTACCCCCATCTCTTTCTCGGCCTGGGTAAGGACTGCTTCTCCTGAAGCCAGAGCTGCCAAGATGAACCTTTCGGGCTCTATCCCCACCTCTTTCAGACACTTCCTCAAGTTGTTAAGGGCAGGACTTGAGGCCGTCACTATCAGCACTTCAGCTTCAAGCCTCGAACCTTCCATTCCTATTGGGTCCTGGATCCCAGGTTGACCATCCACGATGAAGTAGCGTGGGATAACGTGGAGTATTTCCTGGCTGTAGGGAATAGAAATTGCACTGGCAGCCTCCATTACCCTGGTTACATCTTCCGCTGTTATCCCTCCAGCTCGCCGATGCAAAGCGATCATGCCCCTGCTGCTCATAGAAAATAAATGAGAGCCAGTTACGCTAACATAGGCCCGGGAGATCGTAATCCCTGCCAGTTTCTCGGCTTGCTCCACCGACTCCATAACCGATTGAGCCAGTTGGGAAATGTTGACAACATTTCCCTTCTTAATCCCTCTGGAAGGGGCATTACCAAACCCGATGACTTGGACTATGGATTCCTCTTCACTTTCTTCTATCTCCGCTATCAGAGTGCAGACTTTTGTTGTTCCCACGTCGATGGCTGCGGCTATCCTGGCCATTTTACCTACCTCACCTTATTGTTGAATAAACAGGTGCATCGGGTGCCCTGACGTCTATGTAAGCTGGCCTTATGCCTTCAGCTTCAAGGTGCCCCCATGTGTAGCGAAAAGCTTCAAGGCGCAGTTTCATCATGGATGAATCCAAACCTAGGTAGACAGGATAGCCTGCTCTGGCCATAAGGATGAAGCCTTCATCAGGGTGGTAGTGTAGTTCTCCATCCTTCTCCACCCCGAGCTCTTTAAGCCGGAGGGCTGCTTTAAGGACAACCTTGGAAAGTCTATCGCCTGGGCGAACAGGTCCTCCAGAATCATCCACAAGTCGGAAGAGGCCGGTTGGCCCAATCCTGTTCTCCATTATGACCCCTTCCTGGTCCACTAAGAAAGATTTACCCCCACTTATGAGTTCCATCACTGGTTCCCTTTCTTTCACTGTTACCACTACCCTGGGGGGAAAATAAACCGCTACACTGGCCTTTTTGACCTCGGTGATCCCCTCCAGCTTCTTCTGGCAATAGCCCGAATTCACGAAGAAAATGTGGTAATACTCAAGCCCGCAGAGGGCCCTGACCACATCCGGGTTCACGAGTTTGCCACCTTTGACGATAATCGGGTAATCGTAGAATTCCCAAGCAAGGCCGGAGTAAAAGAAAAAGCCCAGGATGAGCAGGATAATACCCATTGCTGCCCAGCGGTCGGTGGAAAAGGCTCTGAGCCTTGCAGGAGCAAGGGTTATAGGACGTATTACGCTGCGATAGAGGAGGTGTCTCCGTCGACGCCCCCTCACCGAAGAGCGGGTTTTCCTCACTCTTCCTCCGGGGTGTAAGAGGTTTTGCAACGGCTCTTGTCTGCAAATCTTTCTAAAGCCAATTCAATGAGCCTGTCCAGGAGTTCAGGATAGGGGATTCCGCTGGCCTCCCACATCTTAGGGTACATGCTGGTAATTGTGAACCCCGGTATAGTGTTTATTTCGTTCACATAGACTTGACCGGTATTCCGGTCCAGGAAGAAGTCAACCCTGGCCATTCCAGCACAATCTATCGCCAAGAAAGCTTTTATTGCCAATTCTCGGATGTAATGGGCGAGGTCCGGAGGTACGGGGGCAGGGATGATAAGGTCGCTTTCCCCGGGGATGTACTTGGCTTTGTAATCGTAGAACTCCCGATGAGGGACGACTTCCCCCAGCACTGATGCTATAGGGTCATCGTTGCCAAGGACACTGCATTCAATTTCCCGGGCGTCTACTGCCACTTCCACTAGCATTTTGCGGTCGTAACGAGCAGCGAGGTTGAGGGCCTTTTCCAGTTCCGCTCTGTTCTTGGCCTTGGAAACACCTACACTGGAGCCCAGGTTGGCGGGTTTTACGAAGCAAGGATAGCCAATCTCACTCTCTATTTGCTCCACGATAGGGTAAGGGTCCCTCTCCCAGTGCTTGCGTTTTATCACTATGTGCTTTACCACCGGCAGACCATGGGCCATAAAGACAGCTTTCATGGTGGGTTTATCCATTCCTACGGCCGAGGCCAAGACTCCTGCTCCCACGTAGGGGATTCCGGCCAGCTCCAGAAGCCCTTGAAGGGTCCCGTCTTCTCCGTAGGGGCCATGGAGAACTGGGAATACCACGTCCAGTTCTTGAAGCTTTATGGGCTTCACACTCAAGCTCTGCTCGAAGGCCTCTAAGTTCACTAAGGCCTTCTGAGTTGGATCTCCCAGGAGGGCTACATGGACATTACCCTCAAAGACCCCGGATTTAAGGGCTTGGATCGGGTCACCGAAGGCTATCCATTTGCCTTCTTTGGTTATCCCTATGGGAATGACTTCGTATTTGGTCTTATCCAGGGCCGCAATGACCGACTGGGCTGAGGCTAGGGAGACTTCGTGCTCCCCGCTCCTTCCTCCGAAAATCACCCCTACCCTGAGTTTTCGGGTCATGGTTTTTACCTCCTTTTAGCTCCAGGGGGGATTCAGTCCAATAAATCCTAACTCCGGCTCAAGTTTTACGCCAAATTCTCTCAGGACCTTCTCCACGGCCAGCTCCATTAGGTTTAGAACGTCGGAAGCTTTGGCCCGGCCGAGGTTTACAATGAAATTTGCGTGCACCGGCGAAAAGCAGGCGTCTCCTATCCTGAAACCTTTAAGGCCCACCGCCTCAATCAGTCTGCCTGCATAGTGCCCCGGTGGATTCTTGAAGACAGAGCCGGCGCTGGGTTCCATTGGTTGCCTTGCTCTCCTCTGCCGGCGGTAATGGAGCATTCTCCTCCTGAGTTCCCCTGGCTCTCCCCTTGCGAGTTTCAACTCCGCTCTTAGGATCACGCACCCCCTAAGCCTGTCCTTAAAGGCACTATCGCGGTAGCCGAAATCAAGCTCTTCTGGCCTAAGGCAGGCTTTCCTTCCATTATCCCCCAGGATTTCCACCCCTTTCAAGACATCCGCCATGCAACCCCCGAAGGCCCCTGCGTTGCCCACAATGGCCCCTCCTACCGTTCCCGGAATGCCTTCAGCCCACTCAAGTCCTTCCCAGCCTTCCCTTGCGGTCAGGCAAGCAAGGTAAGCCAGTTTAACTCCAGAACCGACCCTCAAAGTTACTTCGTCTCCTTTTTCTTCCCGTTCAATGCTTCCACACTTGTTGATCACCACCAGCCCAGGGAAACCTTCATCGGCCACGAGGACGTTGGTTCCCCCGCCGAGGACAACCCACGGGATCCCTTCTTCCTGGGCCAAGAGCACTGCTCTTTCAAGTTCATCGGCACTTTCAGCCTTGAAAAGCAGGCCAGCCGGCCCTCCAATTTTGAAGGAGGTGTAACGGGCCAAGGGTTCATATTTTTTGGCTTTTTTTAGAAGCCGGGCAAGGTTTTCAATTCCCATTTTATATCTAACCGGAGGATTGACTATTATTGTTCGGAAGGTTCGTCCCGCGTAGTCCGGAGCCACTCCAGGACCTTTTCCCCCACCAGGTATACATCGCCGGCCCCGAGAGTTATGAGGACCGAACCCGGTTTGAGGTGTTCCCTAAGGTAAAGGGCGGCTGCTTCCAGCGAGCCAACATATTTGACATCGGGGTGCTCCATCAAGGCCAAAAGGTCCAGGGAAGAAATCCCCAGGTTATCGCGCTCTCGGGCAGCGTAGATATCGCACAGGACCACGTGGTCAGCCTGGGAGAAACTGGCAGCAAACTCCTCCAACAGGGCTTTCGTTCTGGAATAGGTGTGAGGCTGGAAAACTACCCATATCTCTTTTCCAGGGAACCGCTCCCTCGCTGCTGTCAGAGTGGCCCGAATTTCGGTGGGATGGTGGGCGTAATCGTCCACCACGACGATCCCCTTTGCCTCACCTTTAATTTCAAATCGCCTCTTCAAGCCTCGGAATGAACTCAGAGCCTGGCCTGAGAGTTCTGGGTGCACCCCCAAGTAATAGCAAGCAGCTATGGCTCCCAAAGCGTTTTTGACGTTCTGGAGGCCCGGTATTGCCAGGGTAAAAGGCCCCCAGGTCTTACTGGCCGTCTTAACCAAGTAATTGCGTCCTCCCTCCTGGCTCACGTCCAAAGGTTCGGCTTTCCAGAGATTGTCAGCTTTAAAGCCGTAGGTGTAAGAAGTCCTCCCTACTTTTGCCAAGATTTCAACTACGTTCTCCTCATCACCGCATCCGAGAATATAGCCTTCGGGTTCCACTTGGCTCAGGAATTCTCTATAGGCCTCCTTCATGTCTTCTAAAGTTGGGTAACAATCGGGGTGATCCATTTCCACAGCTGTGACCAAGGCCAAGAATGGATTTAGCCCGAGAAAGGTTCGGTCGTATTCGTCAGCTTCAATGACAAAGTATTGACCCTGGCCGTGCCGAGCATTTATGCCAGAATCAGCTAAGATACCTCCCACTACAAAGGAGGGGGAAAAGCCTGCCCTCTCCAAGATGTGAGCGATCATGGCGGTAGTGGTGCTCTTGCCGTGGGTCCCGGCCACAGCCACCACCTTGTAGCCCTGAGTTAGCCAGCCGAGGAATTCCCGCCGCTTAAGTATGGGAATCCCAAGCCTGATGGCCTCTTGGACCTCCGGGTTATCCTCTGGAACGGCGGAGGAGATCAGGACCATTTCGGCTCCGCGGACGTTTTCCCCTCTATGGCCTATGAAAATCGTCATCCCTTCCCTCACCAGCTCTTCCGTGAGGGAAGAGGAGAACTTATCGGAGCCCGATACTTCGTGTCCTCTCTCCTTCAAAATCCTGGCTATAGCCGAAAGCCCTGCTCCTCCGATTCCTACCAAGTGTATTCTCATCCTTTCACTCCCGTTTCAGGTGACTGCCACGAAGATAAAAATGAGCAAGATGGCCATTATTCCGTAAAGGGTTAACCCCGTAAGGAAGTTTTCTGGAAGATATTTTATCATCTGCTCCGCTGTCTTGCTCAGGGTTCCGCTCCATATGCCGGGAGGTAAAGGGTAGCCGGTTTCGTGCAAGTAATACCAGATAGTGCCGGCTATGAAGTAGCCGTTTATAAGCCCCACCAGAAAACCCAGCAGAGCTTCTTGACAACCCACCCTGGCCCTTTGAAAGATTCCCCGCATCGGTGCTACTCCTCTTACTGCGGTGGGGCCATAGTAGCCGAAAAAAGTGACAATTCCGAAAACGGACAAGTACACTACCAGTCGGGTAACGGGGTCAGTGACAGGGCGTCTGGTGAGCTGGGAAATGAAAGGTAGCAGGATAAACACCTTGGTTTCGGGGGAAACACCCGGAGGGGTTATAACCAGGGAGTTGAGGATAAATAGGGCCACTATTATGCTGGCGGTAGCGATAAGTTCCCTCACCCAGCCCCGGACCATTCCGACTATTCCAAACAACAAGATCATCGCCACAAAGATTGCTTCTATGGCAATCATTCGGTTAAGCTCCTCTGTTAATTGCTAAGGATACCAGAATTTCCCCCAGCCTTTCAGCAGCTCCTGGGGATGCAAGAGCCTGTGCCCTTTCTTTCATGATTCTGAGCCGCTCTTCGTCATCAAGGAGACTCAAGATGGTGGGAAGGAAAGCCCTGTTGAGTTCGGAGTCCCGGATTACCAGGGCAGCTCCCCTTTCTGCTAGAAACTTGGCATTCCGTTCCTGATGTCCTCCGGCGTAAGGATAAGGGATAAGCACGGCTGGCTTGCCCAGAATGGGGAACTCGCCAAGGGTAGCGGCTCCAGCCCTTGAAACCACTAAATCGGCTGCGGCGAAGGCTAACCCCATCTCACGGTGCAGGTAAGGATAAACCCTATAGCGTTTCCTCTTTTCTTCTGGTAGCGAGCTCTCCACAGCTTTCATCTCTTCGTAATCAAGCTGGCCCGATATGTGGATTACTTGGCACCGACCCAGAAGGGCCTCAAGGGAATTAGCCAAGGCCTTATTTATGCTCCTGGCGCCCCTGCTTCCACCGAAAACCAGCACCGTCTTCAGCCCATCTTCCAGATCAAAGAACCTCCTTCCCTCCTCGGGGGTGGCTTCCAGCAGTTCCCTCCGAACCGGATACCCAGTCACCACTGCCTTTTCGGGGGGGAAAAACCTCAATACTTCTGGGAAAGTCACAGCCACCTTGGTGGCCAAATAGGAAAGGACCCGCACCGCTAGGCCCGGTTCCAGATCTGGAAGGTAAACCAGCGAGGGAACGCCCTGGAGCTTTCCCGCCAGGACCACCGGGACAGAAACATAACCTCCGGTGGCAAAGATAGCATGAGGTGAAAATTCCCCCACAATCTTCCAAGCCTCCCAAATTCCCTTTAGGACCTGCAGGAGGTTCAACGCCTGACGGAGGGGGTTCATTCCCCGGAAAGGAGCTGATGAAACCTCCCGAAAAGACAACCCCCAGCGGGAGGCAATTTCCCGCTCAAGACCTGAGGGAGTTCCCACATATAGAATTCGGCTATCTTTTAGCCTTTCGGCTACGGCAAGCGCGGGATAAACGTGACCCCCTGTTCCACCACCCGTAATGATAAACCGCACTTTTACTTCTCCTTCTTTCCCCGGCTGATATGTTCATGAGAAGGCCGATTCCGGTCATGGAAGTCACCATAGCGGAGCCTCCCAGGCTCAGGAAGGGGAAGACCATTCCCGTCATAGGTATCAGACCGATTAGGCTCGCCATGTGGATGAAGGCCTGGAGGGCGAGGCTCCAGCAGAACCCCGAAGCTATGAGTTTACCGAAGAGATCCTCAGTCTTTGAGGCAATGGCAAGGCCTCTGAAGACAATCACACCCAGCAGGATTAAAATCACCAGGCATCCTACGAAGCCGAGCTCTTCAGCTACAAGGCACATAATGCCGTCGGAAGGTAGAGTATCCCGCATAATGGGTGCTATGGAAGCTTGTCCAAGCCCTTTTCCCCATAGTCCACCCCTTACGAAAGCGCCGAGAGCCTGGAAAGGTTGCTCGCTCATGTATTCAGGGGATATGGGTTCTCCTTTCAGAAAGCGCTGCACTTGTTCCCAAAGGAGGATTCTCTTCTGGGCGTAGCGGAAGATCCCCATCTGGATTACGGTTACTGCTGCGGCACTTCCCATGAGGAGGCTGCCTGCCCACTGGAAAAAGTTGGCTCCAGCAATAAAGAACATGATCACTCCGGTCAGGGCTATAAGAGCTGCCATTGAAAGATCGGGCTGGAGAACGACGAGGCCAGTAACGGTTCCCACTATTATAGCAAATGGGATGAGGCCTCTGGTTAGAGAAGAAAGGCTTTCCCTGCGGGATGAAAGCCAGTGAGCTGCGTAAATGATGGTGCCAAGCCTGGCAAACTCGCTGGGCTGCAGGGAGAACCCCGCCTTGGTCTGGAAAAGCCAGCGCCCTGTCCCTCTAAGGTTCACAAGGATGAGGAGGAAAAGGATGGCCATCATTATAAACACCGAAAAGCGCTTGAGCAGCCGGTAATCTATCAACAAGGCAATCCCCATAGCTCCCAGACCTGCTATGACCCCCACGAGCTGCTGAGTAAAGAAGCGTTCAGGGCTTCCATACCCCCTGAAAGCGAAGAGATGCACGCTTGCGCTGTGCATCATCATTAAGCTGATGATCACCAGCAACGCTACCGCTGTTAGCAGGATGTAATCCAGATTGGACCTCTGACGCATTCCGGTGTGCTCCTACAGTCTGGACACGAGCTCTTTGAAGCGCTCGCCCCTGTGGGCGTAATCTCTGAAAGCATCAAAGCTCGTTCCTCCAGGCGAGAGGAGGACAATTTCTCCGGGCCTTGCTATCCTAGCCGCTTCCTCAACCGCCTCCTCAAGGGTTGAGCAGATAGAAATGCCAGGACCTTCTGACCCAAGACGCAGGCAGGCCTCCCTTATCGCTCGCTCTATCTTTGGCACCGCCTCTCCGAAGAGTACAAGGTGCCGGACCTTCTTCGCGGCAAGCTCGGCCATTTCATCCCAAGGCAAGTTCTTATCTTTACCCCCGGCCAAGAGAATTATGGAGCCATCAAAGGAATTAAGAGCAGCCACTACCCTTTCGGGGGAGGTAGCGATGGAATCGTTGTAGTAGCGGACTCCCCGAACTTCGCGCACAAATTCCAGACGGTGCTCGACCCCCTTGAAACTAGTGGCTACACTCCTTATAGCTTCAATATCTGCTCCGCCGATGAAAGCCAGAAGAGAAGCAGCCAAAAGGTTGGCCACGTTGTGCTTTCCCAGCATCTTGATTTCCCCGGTTTTGCAGATTTCCAACTCAATTCCACCCACCTTTAGGACGAGCACCTCATCTCGCAGGAATGCCCCTTCGGCAAGTTCGCTGAGGCCGAAGAACCATACACGACCTTTGGCCTCGGAGGCCAGGCTTCGGGTGATGGCATTGTCATAGCCGAATACAGCTACTCCGTCCTCTTTTTGGTGAAGGAAGATGTTCTTCTTAGACTGTACGTAATCTTCCATGGAAGGGTGGCGGTCCAGGTGATTGGGCGTGATATTGAGCACAGCAGCGACGGGAGGGCTTAGGGGCTTGAAGCCGAAATCCGGGCCGAAAAGTTTGAGTTGAAAGCTTGAAAGCTCCATCACTACCCTGTCCTGGGGCTGGATTTCTTCCAGATGTTCTATGAGGGGACGTCCGATGTTCCCTCCAACCCAGGTAGAGAGCCCCGTCTCCTTAAGCATTTCACCCGTTATGGTAGTAGTGGTGGTTTTGCCGCTGGAGCCTGTTATACCGATTACGGGAGCTGGGCACAGTTCGCAGAAGAGCCTGGATTCTCCACTTACGGGTATGCCGCGCTTTCGAGCCTCTTGGACTATGGGGATTTCAAAAGGCACCCCTGGGCTGATGAACAGAACATCGGTCTCGTTTAGCAAGCTTAGAGGGTGTTTTCCTAAGACGAATCGGACAGGTAAGCGGGCAAGGGAAACCATCCTCTCCTCAAGCTCTTCCTCCCCTTTTATATCGCTAACGGTCACCTCGGCACCTCTTTCGGCCAGGAAGCGGGCCAAAGCTGTGCCTTCTCTTGCTAGACCTATTATCGTTGCTCTCAACCCTTCAAACTCCATAAGCCTCTCCCCCTTAAATCAAGGCCAGGGCGATCCCCAGCATGGCCATAAGGACAGCTATAAGCCAGAAGCGTTGGGTTATGTGGGTTTCGGACCATCCCATGAGTTCAAAGTGGTGATGGAGGGGGGCCATTTTAAAGACCCTTTTGCCCTGGCCGTAGCGTGATTTCGTGTACTTGAAGTAAGCTACTTGGATTATTACCGATAGGACCTCGGCTACGAATATGAAGCCTATAACGGGTAGCAGAAGCCATTGGCCGGTCATTAGAGCTACCACTCCGAGAGTGGCCCCGATTGATAGCGAGCCAGTATCGCCCATGAAGAGTTCGGCCGGGTAAGAGTTGTACCAAAGAAAGGCCAACAAGGCTCCCACCACCGTAAAGCAGAACCTTGCCAGGTAGATTTGTCCCTGAAGGTAAGCAATAACTCCATAGGCGGCAAAAGCGATGGCTGCCACATTCCCGGCTAATCCGTCCAGCCCATCGGTGAGGTTGACGGCATTGGATGTGCCTACTATTATGAACATGGCTATAGGTATATACCAAAGGCCAAGGTCTATCATTCGGGGCACTGTCGGGATAGCTACTACCCTTAGGCCGAGACCGTAGTAAATCATCAAAGCGGTAATGAAAGCCAGAAGCACCTGGCCCAAGAATTTTACTCTCGCTCTCAGACCTTCTCCTCTCCTCTGTCCTTTTAAACCTTCCCAATCATCAATTGCGCCCAGTATGCCGTAGCTTACCATTACCCCGAGGGGCACCAAGATGGACCGGCCGAGGAGAGTCATCCCCAGCAGGCTGAAGATGTTGAGCACTAAAGTTATTAAAAGGACCGGGATTATTATCATGATTCCGCCCATGGTGGGGGTTCCCATTTTGCTCATGTGCGAGCTGGGGCCGTTTACCTTTATCTGTTTTCCGATCCCTCGGCTCCTAAGGAATTCAATTAGAGGTCTACCCCAAATGAAAGCCAGGAGGAAGGAAACAGTCCCGAGCGCAAGGGCGTAAGACATCTCAATCCCTCGCCATAATTGATTTGACGATTTCTTCCATTTTCATGGCCCTCGAACCTTTGACCAGCACCAAATCTCCCGGTTCTAAGATTTCCAAGAGCAGTTTAATAGCTTCCTCGTTGGATTCAAAGCTGCGGACCCTTTCGGGTGGCATGCCGCAGGCCAGTGCTTCCTGGGCTATTATCCTGGCCCTGGGCCCGACAGTGATCAGTATTGAAGCCACTTCTACTGCTTTCCTCCCTACTTTCCGATGTCCCTCCTCCTCGTAAGATCCCAGTTCCAGCATATCCCCCAAGACTGCAATGCGTCTTCCGGGAAGCTCCCCCAAGACACTCAAAGCTGCAAGGGTTGAAGGAGGACTAGCGTTGTATGTGTCGTCCAGAATTGTGGTATTTTTCACTCCCTTTACAGCCATCAACCTTACCTGTGCTGAAGTGTCCCTCAGGCCAGCCATTATCTCCCCCCACGAGAGCCCCTCCAAGAGCCCCACCGATGCTGCTGCCAGAGCAGTGTGGACACTGTGCCTCCCCAGCAGCGGTATTCGAGCATGGATGACTTCTTTCCCGTAGTGGAAACGGAAGCGGACCCCTGCCAACCCTTCGCTTTGGATTTCATCAGCCCAGAGGTCAGCCCGAGAGTCAAGGCCGTAGTAGAAAACCCGGGCTCGGGTTTTTACCTTCATCGCCCGCACCCTTTCGTCATCGTAATTGAGAACAGCCACGCCGTCCGGAGGTAGGGCTTCTACCAGCTCGGCTTTGGCCTGGGCTATCCTCTCTATCGTACCTAACCGTTCAAGGTGCACGGGCTCCACACAAGTCACGACTCCCACAGCTGGGAGGGCGATTTCCGCCAGTAATGCTATCTCCCCCAGAGCATACATGCCCATTTCCAGTACTACCCTTTCGTGTTCGGGGCCAAGGTGGAGCAAGGTGAGGGGAAGGCCGATCTCGTTGTTGTAATTGCCGTAACTCTTAAGGGTCCTGAAACGCCTGGATAGGACCGAAGCTATTAATTCTTTGGTAGTGGTCTTACCGATGCTTCCTGTCACACCCACAACCCGAACCATATTCTGGCGCCGCCAAAAGGCGGCTGCCTTTTGAAGGGCCTTCAGGGTTTCGGGAACTAGGAGGCAGAGGGGAAGCTCCACCCTCTTTTCGGGCCATTGCACTGGCTTCACCCTTAGGTCAAGGATCTGGCACTGGAATTCGGGTTCTCTTTCCACCAGAGCAGCGATGGCGCCTCGGCTAAAGGACTCCCTAACGAACAGGTGTCCATCGGTGTTTTCCCCTTTGAGGGCTATGAAGAGGGAGCTCTCCCTAGCCTGCCGTGAATCAATCACTGCTTCGGAAAAGCGAATGGGAGGTACAATTTCCTCTGGAGGCTTTTCTCCGGCCAGAGCTTCTACAAGCTCTCTCAGGCCGATCATCTCCCATCACCTGCTTTTAAGTTCTTCCGGCTCATCGGGTGGCACCCCCAGAATCCTCATAGTTCGGTGGGCAAGTTTGGCAAAGGCTGGGGCTGCTACCTCTATGCCGGTTGTTTTAACTGTTGGCTTGTCAATTTTAACCAATATGGCTACTTTAGGGTCCCGAGCTGGGACGAACCCCCCAAATGAGACTATAGTAGGTTGGTTTTTTTCGTAGCCATAAAAAGTTGGAATCTCGGCTGTCCCACTCTTTCCTGCTGCGGAATACCCCGGAACGTCGGCATATTTCTTCCAATATTCCACTACCCCTACCATCATCTGGGTGAGCAATCTGGCGCTTTCAGGAGATATGGCTCTACGTACCACATATTTTTCTGGGGGTAACTGGTAGAATTTTCCATCGCAGACCATCCCCGAAACTACCCTTGGCTTCATGAGCAAGCCTTCGTTGGCGATGGCCGCTATGGCCGCTGTCATTTGAATGGGAGTGACAGACACCCCCTGTCCGAAGGAGTTGGTTCCCAGATCTACGTATGCCCAGCCTGTTTCTCCAGGGAACCTGACTATCGGGTAGCTTTCTCCTGGGAGGTCTATCCCCGTGCGGGTATCAAAGCCGAAGCGCCTGAGGTAAGTGTAGTAAACCTGGGGACCGAGGGCCAGATTTATTTTGACGGCTACCACATTTATAGAAAGGGCCAGGGCTTTTGTCGCATCCACATTTCCATAGGAGGCTCCTCCGAAATTCCTGATGATGTGCCCGCCCACGTTTATGAAACCCTCGTCGTAAAAGGGTGAGTTCGGATTTATGAGGCCTGAGTCAAGGGCTGCTGCATAAGTAATCAACTTAAAGACCGAGCCGGGCTCATATACTGAGCTTATGGCTGGATTTTTCAGGAACTCCTGAGGCGATTCGGCTGGCGCGTCGGGATCGAAATCGGGGTAGCCGGCCATGGCCAGAACTTCCCCTGTGGTGGTGTCCATAACTACGATTGTTCCACTCTGAGCACCGGAAGTAAATATCGTTTCCTTAAGGATTTCCTCTGCCGCCCTCTGGACATCCCGATCAAGGGTAAGGACTAGGCTGCAGCCGCTGCCAGTTTGAGCTAAGGGCAAATCGACTTCTCTCACCAATAAGCTCGGGGAGGGCTTTTCCCTACCCGAAAGGTAGGCATCGTAAGAGTATTCCAACCCGAGTTTTATATCTCCTTGGGGCAAATAGGAGCCCAACACATGGGAGGCGAGCCTTCCCTCAGGGTGGAAACGGGTGGAGAAAGCCTCAAAACCCAACCAGCCCGGAAGCTTCCCGTCTTCTCCGAAAGCGTTCATCAGGACCGATTCCAAGTTTTTCCTTTGTTCTTCATCCATTTCTTGAGCCAGCAAGCAGTAATAATTGAGGGTAACAGAGCCATCCTGCCTTACTTTGTATTTTTCAAGGCAGCTTTTTAGTTCTTCTTCACTTCGGTTGAGAATGTGAGCCAGCTTCCTGGCGATTATATAGCGCTCAACTCCCTCAGCCCTTATGCGGTCCACATAGGCAGCAAGCCGGTAGTGCAGGCTATTGAGGACCAAAGGGTAGCCTTTGCGGTCGAAGATGAGACCTCTGGTAGGAGGTGGGGGCTGATAAGCTTCCGAAGCGTAGGCCAGGTTTTCCACCTCCTCCCGAAGCTGAGGCGTAGGATTGAGCATGAGCTGAGCTGTTCTGGAAAGGAAAACCACAGCTGTAATAGCTATAATAAAGCCACCAAGCTTTATCCTCTGCTCGGCCTTGAAGCTTGGAAAAAGGGATCTTCTGGACATTTCAATTCCTCATGGCCCACGGGCGAGCACTTCCCAATTCCTGGAATGGAAGAAACCTGGAGCTTCCGCCAGAAGGCGCGCTTTGTAAACTCGTTCCAGAAGTGCGATATTTGCATCTCTCAAGCGCAGAGTCTGAGCTTTCAAAGTCTGGGCTTCAACCTCCAAGGCAGTTTTTTCAGCGCGGGCTGCAAAACCTAGCCACGCAACTATTATAATTAAGGAAGTAAGGAGAAGCAAAAACATGCCCAATTTCTCCGCAATTCTATCAATTCCTACAACCTGGATTTTCACTTCGGGAAGGGGGAAAACCTCATTCCTCATCTAAGGCCTCCTTTCGGCGATTCGGAGTTTAGCACTCCTGCTTCTGGGGTTGGCTTCAACCTCTTTCGGGGAGGGTGTTATAGGCTTCGATGTCACAACCCTAAGGGTTGCTCTGTGTTTGCACACGCACACAGGCATCTCTGGAGGGCATATACAATCCCTCGATTCTTGCCGGAAAAACTCTTTAGCGATGCGGTCCTCTAAGGAGTGGAAGGAAATCACCGCAATCCGCCCTCCAGGCTTCAGGAGTTCTACAGCCTGAGGCAATGCTTCCTTGAGATTATCCAGTTCTCGATTGACGGCTATGCGGATGGCCTGAAATACCCGCGTGGCCGGATGGATTTTGCCCCTCGAGCCCACCACTTGTTCCACCACTCTGGCCAACTCCAGGGTTGAACGGATGGGGCGAGCTTGTACTATGGCTTTAGCTATACGACGGGCCCTTGGCTCTTCACCATAATTCCGGATGATGTTTGCCAACTCTTCCTCCGGTATTTGGTTGACGATATGGTGGGCTGAGAGCTTGCTGGTGCGATCGTAACGCATATCTAAAGGGCCGTCCAGATAGAAAGAGAATCCCCTTGCAGGGTCTTCCACCTGAAAGTAGGCGAATCCCAGGTCAAAGAGGATCCCGTCCACCTGGAAAAATCCCTCTTTTCTGGCTACACTGGCTAAATCTCTGTAACTGGCTCTGACTAAAGCTACCCTCCCCTTGAAGCGAGCAAGCCTTTCCGAAGCCCTCTTCAAGGCTTCATCATCTACATCAATTCCCAGGAGGCAACCGTCTGGCGAGGAGGCCTCCAGGATGGCTTCAGCGTGGCCTCCTTCCCCCACAGTAGCATCTATGTAGAGGCCTCCTGGCTTTACAGCCAACCCTTTTACAACTTCCTCCAGTAGCACCGGGATATGCGGCATCTATATTCCCAGTTCCCGGAACTGTTCGGCGAAAAGGCTTTCCTCTTCCCGAAAGCGCTCTATAAGCTCGTTCCAGCGCCTTTCGCTCCAGATTTCAATTCGGTTTCCCTGGCCTATGAGGACAACGTTTTCGTCCAGCCCAGCAAATTCTCTCAGGTGAGAGGGGATCAAGATGCGACCCAGTTTGTCCATCTGGCACTCTTCTCCCGAAAGGACTAGGCGGCTGAAGGCCCTAGCTACGGGGTTAGTGAGGGGTAGATCCCTGATCTTCTGGGCGAGCTCGTTCCAGGTGTTCAAGGGGAACAAGAAAAGGCACCCATCCAACCCCCTGGTCAGGAACATGCCCTGTTGGAGGAAAGGGCGGAATCTGGCTGGGATGATGATTCGGCCCTTTTCGTCAATGGCGTGCCTGAATTCACCTGAAAACATTTGTTCAAGAGACCTCTACCACAAACATCCACTAATTACCACTATTTTACTACAAACTGCCTAGAAACGCCAGTCTCAGGAGGGGAAGTTTGCAAAATTTTAAGGTTGAGACTTATCCAAGCAGTGCATTTTTGTCCTCGCTGCTTTCCGTGGTATACTCTCAGAAGAGAGTGGGCTATGGAAAGGTTGCAGAGGATTCTATTGCCTTCTCAAAACCCGAAGGCCGGGTGGGCTCTGGCAGGTTTACTTTTCCTTGTTGCTCTCTGTGGTGGTGCCTATATCGCTTTCCTCTCTCCGATGATTGCTTGGGGTCTGGTTATAGCCATCATTGGCACAATCCTCACCCTGAAGGACATACGTTGGGGATTTTTAGGTTTGGTGGCGATAATTTACCTTTTGCCTTTCGGCGTTCTGCCCCTGAGGTTGGGGTTCTATCCCACTTTCCTGGATGCTGCTCTCCTCTTGATTTTTACAGCCTGGATTACGGGGACAGCCCTGCGGAAAGGCTCTGTGGAAGGTTCACCGCTCGGTCCCTTTGTTGTAGTCTTCATCCTCCTGGCCTGCGCGTCTTTTGTAGCCGGCCTCGCCCATGCCGAGCTCACTGCCACAGTTCTCAGACGTTTCGTGGAAATAATCCTGGCCATAGCCCTCTTCTTTGCGGTGGTGAACACCTTGAAAGACAAGGTGAAACTGAAACAAGTGGTGGCAGCCATAGGAGCCTTTGCCTTAGCCGAGGCCATAATCGCCATTGTTATTTACTTCTTGCCCAGTTACACTGCCGTCCGGATCCTCTCAGCCTTGGGGAGGGTTGGGTATCCCACAGGGTGGGGGGTGTTGCGCTACGTAGAGAACAATCCAGACTTGCCTCTCAGAGCTGTGGGGACCTCTATTGACCCCAACGTCCTTGGCGGCTCGATGATAATAGCCATCGCTATCTTTACACCTCAGCTTTTCGCTCGTAAGCCTTTTATCCCCCGCTTTATAACCTTACCTGCCCTAGGTATTCTCTGGTTCTGTCTTTACCTTACTTATTCTAGAAGTGCCCTCATAGGCCTTATAGCTGCCCTTTCGATCATGGGCTTTATCCGATACAGAACTGTATTTGCTCTGTTGGCTGTAGCAGCATTTTTCCTCCTCCTTTTGCCTCAAACCCAGCCTTACCTAGAGAGGCTACAGGCTGGTCTTGCCGGGAAGGACTTGGCTACCAGGATGCGCTTCGGAGAATACAAGGATGCACTTATCTTGATATCGCGCTATCCCTGGTTCGGAGTGGGGTTTGCGGGGACGCCTGATATTGACATCTACATCGGCGTTTCCAGCCTCTACCTTCTCTTGGCCGAATACATGGGCATACCGGGGGTAGCCGTCTTCCTTTCCATCGTAGGCAGGTTTGTGTCCCTCTTCTTGGAGAGATGGAGGGCTGTAATTTCGGACCCGGAGATGGATCCTGTTTTAATGGGGCTTGTGGGGGCGATTGGCGGGGCTCTCGTTGGGGGCATATTTGACCATTACTTCTTCAACCTGGACTTTCCCCACTCTGTAAGCCTTTTCTGGCTTTTAATGGGGTTGACCGTGGCCCTTCTAGAATTGAGATGATTGTGGTCAGCGCGTGCCTTGCAGGTATACCGTGCCGATACGATGGGGGAAGCTCACCGGACCCTGAAGTCCAGAAACTGGTGGCAGAGGGGATTGCCGTTCCCATATGTCCTGAAGTGGCAGGAGGGCTTCTTATACCTAGACTCCCTGCCGAAATTTTCGGTGGCGATGGCTGGGATGTATTAGAGGGAAAAGCAAAAGTGCTGCGTCGGGATGGGGTTGACGTGACGGAAGCTTTTGTGAAAGGGGCTTTTAAAACCTTGGCTTTGGCGCAGAAACTCGGGGCAAAAAAGGCTCTCCTTAAAGCTCGTAGCCCTTCCTGTGGAGTTAATTTCATCTATGACGGCACTTTCACCGGGGCTTTAAAGGAGGGTATGGGGGTGACAGCAGCCCTCTTGCGGAGGGAAGGCATTGAAGTGGAGGAGCGTGGGTGAAACTGAAGGTTCTTCTAGAGAGTAGTGTTTGCGATTAAATAGCGAACGAGAACTACACCAGTGCCATTAGTTGAGGAGTAAGTCAATGGGTCCAGAGTTTGACCTTGAACGCCAGCGGAAAGCCAAAGAGTACGCAAGGAAACGCTACATGCTATTTGCGCTGGACTTAGCTCAAGGGGTGTTGATTCTCGGCATCTTCCTGTTTGCGGGCCTATCTGTAAAGCTCAGAGAAGCCATAGAGGGATTTGTTTCTACAAGGGAAGCAGTGGTGGCGCTGTATTTCCTGGTCTTCTACGCCGCCTATTGGATAACTGGTTTTCCCCTTGCCTGGTACGGGGGTTTCGTTCTCCAACACCGTTATGGGCTTTCCACCCAACCTTTCAAGAGTTGGCTCCTGGATCAACTCAAGGCTCTGGTACTAGCAATAATCTTAGGACTCCTTGCGGCCGAGCTCCTCTATTTTCTTCTAGCTGAATCCCCTGCCCTTTGGTGGTTGTGGGCTTGGGTTGCTTTCACCTTTTTTGCGGTAATCTTAGCCAACCTTTTCCCCGTCCTCATCCTGCCCCTTTTCATCCCTTTCCGTCCTCTGGAGGATGAGGAACTTAGGTCCAGGCTAATAAGTTTGACGGAGAAAGCAGGTACCAAGGTCAAGGACATTTTCACCCTCCAACTCTCTGCAAAAACCACTGCAGGAAATGCCGCTTTGGTGGGGTGGGGTAACACGCGCCGCATCCTACTGGGCGATACTCTCCTGAAGGATTACTCCCACGATGAAATTGAAACGGTGCTGGCTCATGAGCTTGCCCATCATGTCCACCGTGACATATGGTTGGGGATTGGCCTCCAATCTCTCCTGAATTTCTTCATCTTCTGGGCCACAGGCCAAGTGTTCCCTTTCTTCACCCGGTTCATGGGCTATAGAGGTATAGATGATATAGCGGCTTTCCCCCTTTTAGCGGGGATCATGGGCTTTCTGCTTCTCCTTTTCACGCCCTTTACTGCTGCCTACTCCCGCTGGAGGGAATCCCTGGCCGATGAATACGCTATCAAAATAACCCAGAAACCCGAAGCTTTCGCCTCAGTAATGGTGAAACTGGCAAGCCAAAACTTGGCCGAAGCTTTTCCTCCTCGCTGGGCTGAGATCCTCTTCTACTCTCACCCTCCTATAGGCAAGAGGGTGCTCAAAGCTCGGAAGTTGGCAAAGGAGGAGAAATGCGCATCGCTATAGGCTCAGATCACGCTGGCTTTAATCTTAAGCTCGATGTGATTGATTTCCTTAAGAAGCTTGGGCATCAAGTCCATGATGTAGGTACTTTCACTGCTGAAGCTTCTGATTATCCCGATTTCGCCGCTGCCGTGGGCCAGATGGTGACCAGAGGTGAGGCTGATATGGGGATTTTAATTTGCGGCACTGGCGTGGGTATGAGCATAGCAGCCAATAAGATAAAAGGGATAAGGGCGGCCGCCTGTTACGATGTTTTCACTGCGCAAATTGCTCGGGAGCACAACGATGCTAACGTCCTCTGTCTAGGGGCTTGGGTGGTGGGTAGAGGCCTCGCCTTGGAAATCGTCAAGACTTTCCTTGAAACAGAGTTCTCTGAGGCTGAAAGGCACCTTCGGCGCATTTCTAAGATAAAGGCTTTAGAGGAGGGCCAGTGCTTATAGGGGTGGATGCCAGCAGGGCTGTCTCCCCCGCTCCTACCGGTACTGAAAATTATTCTTACTTTCTGATAAAGCACCTGGCAAGGCTCCGCCGCCACACCCTACGGCTTTACTTTAACACCCCACCCTCTCAGGAGTTCTGTGCTGAACTTTTGGGATTTTCAAGCCTTGAGTTCAGGGTAATTCCGTTCCCTCGCCTTTGGACCCACTTTCGCCTCTCCCTGGAAATGGCTCTCGACCCGCCCGATATCCTATTTGTCCCGGCTCACGTCGTACCCCTGATCCACCCTCGTAAGACCATTGTGACTATCCACGATCTTGGGTTCAAGTATTTCCCTAAAGCCCACCCCCTTTTCCAAAGGCTCTACCTTGACCTTTCAACCCGCTACAATGCACAGGTGGCTCTGGTGGTCATCGCTGATTCCAAGGCTACAAGCAGGGATCTGGTAACCTTTTACCGAATATCTCCAGCCAAGATAAGGGTGGTTTATCCAGGGCTTGACCCTGCTGTTAAGCCGGTTAAAGACAAAGGACGGATAGAGAAAGTTAAGAGGCGCTACGGAATTGAGGGGGATTACTTTTTCTTCGTGGGGACTATCCAGCCCCGTAAGAACCTCAGGCGCCTGGCGGAAGCTTTTGTCCTCTTCCGCCGGGAAACTTCGGCGCCAGTGAAACTGGTGCTGGCGGGAAAGCCCGGCTGGCTCTACCGAGAGGCACTCCCCCCTCCCCGAGAAGATATCATCCTAACCGGATATGTTCCTCGGGATGATCTCCTGGCTCTGATGAGCGGGGCTAAGCTTTTCGTTTTCCCGTCCCTTTACGAAGGGTTTGGCTTTCCGGTGGTGGAAGCCATGGCTTGTGGCACCCCGGTTATGTGCTCCAGAACTTCTTCTCTCCCCGAGCTGGCGGAAGGCATTGGTTTTATGGTGGATCCTCTGAATGTGGAGGAGATGGCGCAGGTTATGGAAAGAGTTTGGAGAGAAGGTGTACCACAGGAGATCATTACCAAGGGGATGAAGAGGGCTGCAGAATTTTCCTGGGAAAATTGCGCCAGAGCCCTAATCCAGATTCTGGAGGAGATGTGAAAGCGAAGGGTGGGATGGTGAAGGCAGTGGAGCCAGGAGGATTGGCCCACAGGCTCGGCCTCAGGGCCGGGGATGTTCTTCTGGCGGTGAACGGTCGCCCATTGAGAGATGTGATTGATTTCAATTTTTACACCGCTGAGGAGGAGCTAGAGATACTCGGCGAAAGGGAAGGCAGGCCTTTCGTTATACGAGCGATAAGGGGTTACGGCGAGGAATGGGGTTTGGAATTTGAGGAACCAGTCTTCGACGGGATAAAGCGCTGTGCGAATCAGTGCGATTTCTGTTTTGTAAACCAGCTCCCCCGTGGTCTCAGACCAAGCCTTTACATAAAAGACGATGATTACCGCTACTCTTTTCTCTTCGGAAACTTCATAACTCTCACGAACCTAACGGAGGAGGATTGGGAGCGTTTGGCCGAGCAGCGCCTCAGCCCTCTATATGTCTCTGTCCATGCGACGGATCCGGTCTTAAGGGGTGAGCTTTTGGGCAACCCACGTATTCCGGATGTAATACAACAGATAAAGCGTCTTGGTGAGCTTGGGATAGTGGTACATGCTCAGATAGTCTTAATTCCGGGTAGGAACGATGGCCCCCACCTCAAGCGCACTATCGAGGAGCTTTCTGCTTTACATCCCGTTGTCCAGTCCATTGCTGTGGTGCCGGTAGGGGTGACGAAATTTTGCCCTCCGGGGCTCAGGCCCTATACACGAGCAGAGGCAGAGGAAATTGTGGCCGTGGTGCTGAGCTACCAGAGGCGCTTCCGCCGCCTTCTGAAGAAGGGTCTGGTCTACCTTTCGGATGAGTGGTATTTCATGACCGGTATGTCTTTCCCGCCGGCCAAGGAATACGACGGCTTCCCCCAGCTGGAAAATGGGGTTGGTCTTTCCAGGGTTTTTCTGGATGAATGGGAAAAGAACAAGCGTTTGCTGCCCCTCTTGGGCTTAAAGGGGATAGCAGCGTGTGGGGTTATGCCCTTCCCTTTGGTGAAGCAGGTGGCGGTAGAATTCAACGAGCTAACTCATTCAGAGATTGAAGTGGTGGCAGTGGAAAATAGCCTCTTCGGCCCCACTGTTACCGTTTCAGGACTGATGAGCGGGAGAGATGTAGTGGAAACCCTGCGGGGGCGAACGGACGGTGGCTTGGTAGTGATACCCAGGGTAATGCTGGATGCAAAGGGTTTGTTAACTTTGGACGATCTGACGCTGGAGGATCTTAAGGAAAAGCTTGGGGCAGAGGTTTCCGTTGTTTCGCACTTTCACGAATTGGCAATGAATGAGCTTCAGGTTTGCTCTGTTCGGTGAAGGGCCAGGGAAGGGGAGGTGGTAAAGGCTGGTGTTGGCTAAAAGAGTTCAAGAGCTAAATTCACACCTATTGGGACACCTCCCTATTTTAACCCCCGGTTTTGCCCGCCCCTGTGGGCTTCGGTTTGCGTTGGCTTAGGGTCTCACTCGTGGGCAGAGGCAGGGGTTTGGCCTTTGCTCCCAATTTTGTTTTCTGGGGCACATCCCCCAAACCCCTGGCAGGTGGCAAGCCCATGCGCTCCTGATTTTGGCCCACCCCCGTGTGGCTTGGGTTCGCCTTAGCTAAGGGTCCCACACGTGGGCAATTGGCATGAGTTCGTAGCTCGCCCCTCTTTTTGTCTCTCTGGGGGGACACCCCCCAAACCCCCCGAGAGGAGGCGAAGCCCCCCACCCCCAGTTTTGCCTGCCTCTGTGGGCTTTAGGTTCGCCACAGTTTAGGGCCCCACTCGTGGGCAAAGGCAAGGGTTTGGCTCTTGCCCCCTCCTTCATCAATAAAAGAGCCGTGGGCTGAGAGGCCCACGGCTTAGCAGGGCTGGGGACCCGTAAATCCCAAACTCTATCCCTTAAGGGCTTCCTTCAGCTCTTGGGTCAGGAGAGGCACTATCTGATAGAGGTCCCCCACTATGCCGTAATCGGCCACCTTGAAGATGGGAGCTTCAGGGTCCTTGTTGATGGCTACAATTACTTTGGAAGTGCGCATGCCTGCCAGGTGTTGGGCTGCTCCGGAGATTCCACAGGCAATGTAGAGTTTGGGGTTGACGGTTTTGCCCGTCTGGCCTACTTGGTGGGAATGGTCAATCCAACCTGCATCCACAGCGGCTCTGGAGGCGCCGATCGCCGCCCCTATAACCTTAGCTAGCTCTCTAAGGACGTTAAAGCCTTCCGGCCCTCCGAGGCCTCTCCCTCCGGAGACGATGATATCAGCTTCAGTCAGCTCGATTTCTTCCCCTTCCTTCTTCACAAAGCCCACTACTTTAGCCCTGACCTCGCCTACGTTGACCGAAACTTTCTCCACCTCAGCCCTGCGGGAGGTGTCGGGTTCAAGAGGTGGGAAGACGTTGGGCCTGAGGGTTGCCATCTGGGGGATGCTTTTAAGCTTTATTGTCTCAATGGCCCTGCCAGCGTAGATGGGTCTGGTTATGAGGAGCTTGCCGTCCCCATCCACGCTGAAACCCGTGCAGTCCGAGGCCAGTCCTACCCCAAGGCGAGTGGCAAGGCGAGGGGCCAGGTCCTTACCGTTGGTGGTAGCGCCGATGAAGACCACATCGGGCTGGACTTTCTTCACCAGGTCGGCCAGAACGGTGGTGTAAGCTTCTGCGGTATAGAGCTTAAGGGCTGGGTCATCGGCAAGGTAGACCTTGTCGGCACCGTGCCAGGCGAGCTGTTCAACAAGGGGCTCCACTCCCGAACCAAGAAGTACTGCCTCTACCTTCCCATCAGAGGAGACGAGTCTTCGAGCTTCTCCTAACATTTCAAAGGAAATTTTCCGGAGGGTCCCATCAAATTGCTCTGCCACTACCAGGAAATGCTTCGCCATCTCTCACCTCCTGCCTCATATGAGTTTGGCCTCTTCCCTCAGGAGTCGGACCAGCTCTTTGACTGCGGTTTGGGGATCGCCCTGAATTATCTTGCCGGCCTTGCGTTCCGGAGGCGGGTTCACAATCACCACTTCCCTCTGGGGCACTACATCCTCTGGCTTGAGGCCCAAGTCGGCCAAGGTCCAGACGGTGTAGGGCTTCTGGCGGGCCATTCTTATGCCTTTGAAGGAGGGGTAGCGGGGTTCGTTCAGGCCTTTCTGGGCAGTGATGACGGCTGGGAGGGTGATCTCTACTACTTCCTTGCCCCCCTCCACTTCCCTCTCAGCTCTTGCGCTTTTCCGGTCTTCGGCGATTTCCAGCTTGGTGACCACCGAAACGTGGGGGAGGTCCAATAGTTCTGCTATGGCGATGCCCACCTGGGCGTTATCCTGGTCCACAGCTTGCTTCCCACAGAGGATGAGATCGTAGGGCAGTTTCTTGATAGCTTCAGCCAGGACCCTTGCCGTCACGAAGGCATCGCTCCCGTCCAAGGCGGGGTCATTTATGTGGATGGCCTCATCAGCGCCCATGGCCAGGCCGGTGAGGAGGGCTTCCCTGGCTCTTTCCGGTCCGATGGTAATAAGGATAACTTTGCCCTCTCCGAAGCGCTCCTTTATCCTAAGCGCCTCTTCTATGGCGAACTCATCGTAAGGGTTGACCACGAACTGCTTTATCTCTTCTTCCACCACCCTTCCGTTCTGGACCTGAATGCGGATTTCGGTATCGGGCACCTGCTTCACGCATACTACTATGTTCATAGCTTACCTCCTTCCCTGGGATTTAAACTAAAGCCTCAACCATAGCCATGGTTTGGGCCGGGGTGAAGTGGCTCAGCTGGATAGCTTTGGACGGACAGGCTACGGCGCAGGCCCCGCACCCTTTGCAAAGAACAGCATTTACCGTCATCACACGACGTTTAAGGTCCATCTTTAGGGCTCCGAAGGCACAAGCGGCCTCGCAAAGTCCGCAACCGGAGCAGATTTCCGGATCGACCTTGCTCGTGACAGCCTCCACCTTGGCTTTGCCTTGCATGAGATACATCAGAGCCGAAGAGGCTGCAGCCCTGGCCTGGGCCACGCTATCGGCGATATCCTTGGGTCCTTGGCAGGCCCCAGCCAGGAAAACACCGTCACAAGCGGTATCTATAGGCCGGAGTTTGGGGTGAGCCTCGGCTAAGAAGCCATCAGCGCTACGGGCGAGCTTCAAGAGCAGGGCTATCTCTTCTGTCTCCTTCCTCGGGACGAGCCCAGTGGCCAGCACCACCAGGTCGGCTTCCACTTCTACTGGGCGACCCAGGAGGGTGTCATCGGCCCGGACTATGAGTTTGTCACCTTTGCGGTAGATTTCGGAAACGCTGCCGCGGCGGTAGAGCACTCCCTCCCCGCGGACTCGGTCGTAGAATTCCTCTCCACCCTTGGTAAAGCTGCGGACGTCCATGTAGAAAACGGTGACTTTGGCATTGGGGAGCTTCTCCTTTGCCAGCAAGGCCTGTTTGGCCGTGAACATGCAGCAAATGCGAGAACAGTAGGGGTTGCCGATGGTCTTGTCCCTGGAGCCTACACAGTGGATGAAGACCACGCTTTCGGGTTTCTTCCCATTTATCGCGATTTCCCCTCCAGTAGGGCCATCGGGGGAGGCCAGACGCTCGAACTCCAGGGAGGTAATGACATTGGGGTAACGTCCGTAGCCGAGTTCAGGCTTCAGGTTAGCATCAAAGACGTCAAACCCCGTGGCTACTATTATGACCCCGAACTCTCGTTCCAATTCTTCTTCTTTCTGGGAGAAGTCGATAGCATCCTCGGGGCAAGCAGCTACACAGGGCGGAGTGTCGCTATCTCCGCATTTGCCTTCTTTCAAGTAAAGGCAATTCCGAGGATCAACAGTGTAGACTGGTGGGTAAGCCTCAGCAAAGGGGAGGTAAATGGCGGAGCGGCGGGAAAGGCCAGCGTTGAAGTCATCGGGTATCTTGCCGGCTAGGACGCAGGCCTCAGCGCATTTCCCACAGGCTGTGCACCGGTCGGCCCGGACATAGCGGGGTTTCCTGAGGATAGTGGCTTTGAAGTTGCCTATGTAGCCTTCGATTTGTTTCAAGGTGGAAGTTGTAAAGACTTCAATGTTAGGGTGAGAACTGACTTGCTTTATCCTATCGGCCAGGAGCTGGCGGGCATCCTCCATGGCAGGGAAGGTCCGGGAGAGCTGGGCCATTCTTCCCCCGACGGTGGGTTCTTTCTCCACGAGGTAAACTTTGTACCCAGCCTCGGCGATATTGAGAGCCGCGGTCAGTCCGGCTATCCCTCCACCGATAACCAGGGCAGCAGGAGTAATTTCTACCTCCCTTTCCTCCAGAGGCTCCAGAAGAGCGGCTTTAGCCACGGCGGCGGCTACCAACTCTTTCGCCTTCTGAGTAGCGGCTCGGATATCGGAGTGGACCCAAGAGGTCTGCTCGCGAATGTTGGCCATTTCAAACTGGTAAGGGTTTACGCCCTTTTCCGCCACCACGCTCCTGAAGGTTGGTTCGTGCATCCTGGGAGAGCAGGATGCTACTATCACCCGGTTCAGTTTGTATTCTTCAATATCTTGTTTGATGAGAGCCTGACCCGGGTCCGAGCACATATAAGTGTAATGGCGGGCTACTACTACATTGGGCAGGGTTTGAGCAAAACGCATTACCTCTTCTACATCAACAGTAGCGGCTATATTTATACCGCAATGGCAGATATATACTCCGATTCGCACTGGCATGTTTTTATCCTCCTAGGCTCATAGCCACCAGCTCGGCTATATCCAAAACTTTGAGCCTCTCATCAAGCCCCAGGGTCTTTACGGCGTCCTCCAGCATAGCCATGCAGAAGGGGCAAGCGACAGCTAAGATCTCGGCCCCGGTATCGAGGGCCTCTCGCACTCTCTCGTGTGAGAGGCGGACTTCTATGTTAGTACCTTCGGCCCACATCCTGCCTCCACCACCCTCGCAGCATAAGCTCCATTCCCTGCACCGCTCCATTTCCACTAGTTCAAGTCCGGGGATGTTCTGCAGGACGAAACGTGGCTCCTCAAAGATGCCGTTCTGCTTGCCAAGGTAGCAAGGGTCGTGGTAGGTGACCTTCCGACGGATTTCGCCTGTAAGCTTGAGCTTGCCCTCCTTTATGAGTTCGGCCAGAAGTTGAGTGTAATGAAGAACTTGGAAGGGAAGTTCGCCATATTCGTTCTTGAAGGCATTGAAGCAGTGAGGTGACAGAGTCACCAGTTTATCGGCCTTGACCTCGGAGAAAATCTCCTGGTACTGCTCTACAATTCCCTCAAAGAGCTCCTTCTCCCCCATGCGGCGGGCTTCGTGGGCACAACAAACTTCATCTTCTCCCAGGATTCCGAAATCCACTCCTGCCTCCTGGAATGCTTTGACCAGAGACCTGGCCACTTTCTGGATTCGGGGGTCATAGGCACCCATGCAGCAGGGGAAGAAGAGGAATTCGGCCCCTTCTTCCAGGATGTATTTGACCTCAATCCCCTCGGTCCAGAGAGCCCTATCCTGAGGAGGCATGTTTAGAGGATTCCCCCTGATCGTAATGCTCTTAAGAGCATCTCTGACGGTGGAGGGGATGCGGCCGCTCTCTACAAGGGCTCTCCTCAGGGTTATTATCAGCCCGCACGGGTCCACTCCTTTGGGACAGCGGATGGTGCACGTCTTACAGGTGGTGCAATCCCATAGCTCTTCGTGGCTCTCGGGGCTTATGGTATCGGATATGAGGGATTCGTAGATCAGGCGACGAATGTTGAGGGATGTCTTGAGGGACACCGGGCATCCCCCGGTGCATTTGCCGCACTGGATGCACTCCCTCAGGGTCAACTCATGGATATATTCACTGGTCTGGACTGGACTCATAGGTTTACCTCCCGCTCTCCATTTGCTTTGCAAGTAAAACGAGGGCTGCAGCCGCTGCTGCTTTGGCATGGGCTACTGCATCGGGAATGTCTTTGGGGCCTTGGGCGCAGCCTGCCAGGAATATGCCCGGACGAGTGCTCTCAACCGGATAGAGCTCCCTTTGAACTTCAGCAAAGAACCCTTCCTCGCTCCTGGCAATCCCTAAGATTTCGGCCAATCTGTCGGAATCGCTCCTGGGTTCAAGGCCCGTTGCCAGAACTACCATATCGGCCTCCACTTCCACAGGACGGCCCAAGAGGGTGTCTTCCGCCCGCACCACAAGCTTATCCCCGCGTTTATAAATCTCCGAAACCATGCCCCTGCGGTAAATCACGCCTTCTTCCCTAACTCTATCGTAGAACTCCTCAAACCCTTTGCCGAAAGCTCGTACGTCCATGTAGAAGATCGTAACCCTGGCATCGGGTATCTTCTCCCGGATCAAGTGCGCCTGCTTGGCAGTATACATGCAGCAGACCCGTGAACAATAAGGGTGGCCTACGGTCTTATCTCTTGAGCCAACACACTTTATGAAGACAACCTCTTTGGGCTCTTTACCATTCACCTTTATCTTGCCCCTGGTGGGGCCAGAGGCAGACGCAAGCCTCTCAAATTCCAGCCCGCTAAGGACGTTGGGGTAGCGACCGTAGCCGAGTTCGGGTTTGCGGCGAGCATCAAACTGGTCGTAACCAGTAGCCACAATGATGGCCCCCACATTTAACTCCAAAATCTGCTCCTGCATGGAGTGGTCCACCGCTTTGGCCTGGCAAGCTCTTACGCACTCCATGCACAAGGAGCAAACGGCGCAGTTGAGGCAGCGTTCAGCCTCGGCCACGGCTTCCTCTTCCCTGAACCCCAGTTCCACCTCGCTAAATCCACCCAACCTTTCTTCAGGATGAAGCTTCTGGACTTTGTGCCTGGGCTTTGTGGAAGCACGTTTGTCCAGGGGGAAGGCTCGGAACTGAGTTTTTACTTCCTCCAAAGATACCACGTGCCAAGAGGGTTCGAAGATCCCTATCGTCTCGCCCCTGAGATAGTAATCTATGGCCATGGCAGCTTTCTTCCCTTGGGCGATGGCTTCTATAACCGTGGCAGGACCAGTAGCGGCATCGCCAGCGGCGAAAACTCCTTGGAGGTTCGTCTCCATAGTGGCCGGATTGTACTGGATAGTGCCTCCTCTTGTGATTTCAACCCCAAGCCCTTCACCCTCCACTATCTGCCCAATGGCGGGGATTACGGAATCAGCCTCTACCAGGAACTCACTTCCTTCAATGGGGATAGGGCGACGGCGACCGGAAGCATCGGGTTCGCCAAGCTGCATCCTTATACATTCCACTGCCACAACCCGACCGTTCTCTCCTAAGATGCGGGTGGGGGCTACAAGGAATTGAATTTCAACCCCTTCTTCCTCGGCATCGGCCACTTCCCAGGGGCTGGCTGGCATCTCGGCTCTGGAGCGGCGGTAGAGAATGGTAACCTTCTCTGCCCCTAGACGCTTAGCGATCCTGGAAGCATCTATGGCCACGTTTCCGCCGCCTATGACCACTACCTTCTTTCCGATCTTGACTTGCTCACCCAAGTTCACTTTGCGGATGAATTCCACTCCCGGTAAGACTCCCTCCAGCTCTTCTCCGGGGATGTTGAGTTTGAGCCCCCTATGGGCTCCCACTGCCAGGAGGATAGCATCGTGTTTTTGACGGAGTTCATCTAAGGTTACTCCAGCAGGCCCAACCCTGGTGTTGAGTTTAATCTCCACCCCCAAGCTCCTTATGCGCTCAATTTCTTCGTTGAGGATGTTCCGGGGCAGGCGGTACTCGGGTATGCCAACGAACATCATTCCGCCGGCTACTGGGAGGGCTTCGTAAACGGTGACACTGTAACCCCACAGAGCCAGGAAATAGGCAGCGGAAAGGCCCGCTGGCCCGGCCCCTACTATCCCCACCGAACGCCTTTCGGGAACTCCATCCTTGGGAGGGATGTGGGTCTTACGGATTATCTCCAGAACTTCCTCCCATAGGCCATTTTCCCGGACATAATCAGCAGCGAAGCGCTTGAGCAGGCAAATGGAAATAGGCTGGTCCACCTGGCTGCGGTTGCAGGCCTGCTCGCAAGGGTGAGGGCAAACCCGGCCCAGAACCCCTGGGAAGGGGACAGTCTTGTAGATTAAGGCAAGAGCTTCCTTAATTTTACCTCGGGCGATGAGAGTCACGTAACCTTGGACGTCGATGTGGGCGGGGCAGGCGTCCTTGCAGGGAGCTATCCCTCGCTTATCAATGACGTATTTGTTAGGGACAGCTTGGGGGAAAGGGATATAGGTGGCGTGGCGCATCCCCCTCTCCATGTCAAATTCATTGGGGACCAGGACCGGACATTCTTTGGCACAATCTCCGCAGGCTGTGCACTTACTTTCATCCACGTAACGGGGTTTTCGGCGTACCTTGACCTTGAAATTCCCAGCTTCTCCTTCCACAGAGGTAACTTCGGCCAAGGTTATAAGCTTGATGTTTGGGTTTCTGGCCACCTCCACCATCCGGGGGGTTAGGATGCACGCCGAGCAATCCAAGGTGGGAAAAGTCTTATCCAGCTGGGCCATATGCCCGCCGATGCTGGGCTCCTTCTCCACCAGATAGACTGGGAAACCGGCATTGGCTATGTCCAAGGCTGCCTGAATTCCCGCTATCCCTGCTCCAATCACAAGGGCAGCAGGCTTTTCCTTCATATCTCCCCCTTTACTTCAAGGTTTCGCCTAATTCCACAAATTCTCTCTCCTGGAAAGTCTGGACAGGAGCAGGTTCCTCCAGGCTCCTTCCAGGGACATAGTTGAACAGAGCTTGAACCTCTTCACCGACGCTTTGGAAGGCCAGGGCAACATCAATATCGGCGGGGCAAGCGCTGGAGCAGAGTCCGCACCCGACGCAGGAAGTTACCATGTGGTTTAACCTGGTTAGGTGAAAGAGAAGGTGTTCCGGAGGCAACTGGAGGGCTCCCTTTTTCTGAGCCCAATCGAAGTACCGAGCAGAATCATGCTCGAAGACGGGAGTGCGGAAGACACACTCACGGCAGTAGCAAATGGGGCATATCCCCATGCAGTTGTAGCAGCGGATGCACTTGGAGAACCACCGTAGGAGTCCCTCAATTCCCGTTCCTTCCTTTGCAAACCGGTTTATCTGCTTTTCCCTTTCCGCCTTTCTGGATTCAAGGAGGGAATTGATGGCTTCTTCCCTGCGGGCGGATGGGTAATTTTCTGAAAAGCCGAGCTTCTCCGCCAAGTCGTCCTTCACTATTAAGGGCAATTTTTCCCCATCAAACCCCATAAGCCCGATGGTTATCGCGGCAATGGAGGGATCGGGGATAGGGTAGATGCACATATTGCAGGCTTTCCTGTAAGAGTAACCGGAGACCGGTCCTATTTCTCCCCTGGCTATTCCTTCCAGAAGCCGAGCGGTTGGGTCAATCCCATCCTTGACCATCTGGCTGTAATCCCTGAGCTCGTAGGTTCCGGGGCAATCAATGCCGATCACAATGAGATTATCAAACTGGGCTTGCTTGAATTTGACGAGCTCAACAAGGGCCCTTATCTGGCAATTCCGCATGACCGCTCCCAGCTTCAAGGGGTTGCCGGTGCGGGTGAGCATTGATATCATTGTGGCTTCGCTTACGGGCATCAGGGGAGCAAAAGGTTCGGCCTTGGAGAATTCATCTAGATTGAAGAAGAGCGTAGGAGTTACACTTTCCCCGCCAGCTGAAGGGGCTGGTGCCATTATAGCTTCCACCACCTTTTTCTCCATGAGGGAGCGGAGGAAATCTCGCACTGCTTGATTTGGGTTCCCATCAACTTTAAGCCAGGTGTGGATCATGACGTGCCTCCTTACATGGCTTGCAAGGTTTTAAAAGGATTGGGGCCTTTCTCTTTTAGGAAATGGACGAACTCTGTAACAGTATCGGCGAAGAGCTGGCCTTCGCTGGCACTTATCCATCTTAGCCAGATCCTATCGGGGTCGAGGCCGAGGCGTTCCAGAGTTTTCTTGAGGATGGCTACTCTACGGCGGGCTTTGTAATTTCCGTTTTGGTAGTGGCAATCACCTGGGTGGCATCCTCCAATTAAGACACCATCGGCCCCTTGTAGGAAAGCCTTGAGGATGTAGATAGGGTCAACCCCTCCTGAGCACATCAGGCGAACTATCCGGATATTAGGAGGGTATTGGATCCGAGATGTTCCAGCCAAGTCTGCTCCTGCATAGGTGCACCAGTTGCAGACAAAAGCGATTATCTTGGGCTCAAAGTCCTTCATCTTCGGTTCCTCCGGCAAAATTAAAACCCCCTGCAAGGAATAGCAAACCCCTTCCCGGTGCAGGGGGTATGAACCTTTCAAGCCATTGGAAATTTTATCACAATCAGCGAATTTTAGCAAGAGTTAATGCTGACAGCAGGGCTTTTAAACACAGGGGAAGGGGGCCATATCTGGGCGAGCAGATAGAAGGCAACAGGCATCAGGAGTGAAGGGGGCATCTACAGCCCGCAGAAGTTTCAACATGACCTGAAGCCGGTCCTCGTCCATACTCACATCCCGCACCTAAAAGACCCCGTTTCCTATCTCCCAAAGTTGAGGGAGCGGGGCTTAAGCCTCCACTGAAATCCAGCCCCGGCCACCCAAATGTCCTTGGCCCGAAGAAAGAACCTTTCGTTTCCGCTCTATCCACCCACACCGCTTAACTTCAGGCTATCCCAGTTCTTCCAGATAAGCCTCCGTGCCCGGTTCACAAAGAATAATCCCTAGCCTCCCTTTTTATTCGCTCACGCCTTTTGGCTGATTCTCCCTTTCTGGGCGAAAGAAGGTTTCCAGGAGTCTGGCATTGGCACTCTCTGCCTTCAAAAGGCGCAACGCAGTCGCCAGTTTCTCTTGGGCAATCGCCCGGCGCACGCGGTGACTTGCTATCCTCTTCTTCGACCGGAAGTAGGCTGAGCAGGTGCTAGAAGGTCCAGAGGGTGGAAACTCAAAGGTGGACGCCCTTTCCCCTTCACTTCTACATCCTCGAAGGATTGCTCCCCGTGAGCAGCCACTAGGATCAGAGTGGCCAGCAATCTATGGAAGGGGCACTCTTGCCGATGGCGGGAGCGAGGTAGGGTGGCAGGCCTATTTCTCCCTACTAAACCAGAATAACTTTAATGATGCCGCAAAGCTGAGAAGTCTCCTCGCTGACGAGTTGCGGGGGACTACTTCCAGCTCCTGGTTCGTTTTCTACAGGGATGTCTGTCAGTTCATGAGTTCAGCATAAGGTAAGCTCTGGCTTAGCCTAAACCCAACCCCATGGGGACCGAAACTTCGTTTGACAAGAGAGGAAACATAAGGTAAACTCCCCCCTGAAAGGGGTATATTTACCACACTTGCACCCTTCTCCAGGGGGTGAAAAGATGAAGAGATGGTTTCTGTTTTCCCTTGTTTTTACCATTGCCTTGGCGGCCTGCAAGGGTACTCCCGTTATTTCAGGTACTATCCTCATTGATGGCTCCAGCACTGTTTACCTCATCACCGAAGCTATGGCTGAGGAATTTCAAAAGTTAAAACCCGATGTCCGTATAATGGTGGGAATATCGGGCACAGGGGGCGGATTTAGGAAATTCTGCGCGGGAGAGATAGATATCGTGGATGCCTCAAGGCCCATAAAACCCTCGGAACTGGAAGCCTGCCGTAATAATGGGATTGAATTCATAGAGCTTAAAGTCGCCTTTGATGGGCTCGCCGTAGTGGTTAACCCTCAGAACGATTGGGTTGATTACCTTACTGTGGATGAACTAAAAGCCATCTGGGAACCCGAAGCCCAAGAAAAAGTAACCCGATGGAACCACATCCGCCCTAACTGGCCCAACGTGGAGCTCCACCTCTATGGCCCAGGAGTTGATTCCGGCACTTACGATTATTTTACTGAAGTTATCGTGGGAAAGAGTGGAAGCAGTCGGGGCGACTTCCTCTCAAGCGAAGACGATAACGTTCTGGTTCAAGGAGTGGCCTCAGACCCGCTGGCCCTTGGCTACTTCGGGTTCGCCTACTACGAGGCGAACTCTGACAAGCTCAAGCTCGTTCCAATAGATGCTGGAGAGGGGCCTGTCCTGCCTTCTTATGAGACTATCATCAATGGGACCTATAAACCCCTTTCCCGCCCCCTCTTCATCTACGTGAAGAGATCTGCAGCAGAGCGTCCTGAAGTGCAGGCCTTTGTAGAGTTCTACTTAGACCCTAAACATGCTGGGAAATTGGTGCAAGAGGTGGGCTACGTTCCTCTACCCGAGAAGGAGCTTGAGAAGTCTCTTGAACGCTTTAGAAAGCGCACAACCGGCTCTGACTATACCCGTTAGATAATGCAGGCTGAGGCCGAGTTGAAGGGAAAAGCTTTAGCCCTGTATTTTTCAATCCTGACTTTTGCCTTCATACTGGCTTTGGCTTTCGCCTTCAGACCCCGGTTTACTTCCTCTGAACCTTTTCACTTTCCTCCTGTTTACATCCTCTCGCCTGGCATAAATGTGGAACTTGATAAGCTGAGTGATGATGAACGGCAGAAAGCTCTGGACCTCCTCAGCCGAGCGGGTTTCCGGTGGGTCCGGCAACGTTTTCCGTGGGAAGAGATAGAACCGAAAAGGGGTGAATTTGCCTGGGAGAAGTGGGATAGGCTCGTGAAGGCCCTGAAGGACCGCGGGTTCCACATCCTGGCGGTTCTTGACACCTCCCCAGAGTGGGCTCGTCGTCCCTGTGGTAGTGCCACGTGCCGTATCCCCACTACTCCCCCAGCTGAAATCCATTTCTTCGGTGATTTCGCCGAAGCTTTCGCCCGTCGTTATGGCCCGTATATTGAGGCCTACCAGATCTGGGACGAACCTAACATCTATCCTCATTGGGGGGAAAGCTGGGTTGACCCCGAAGGTTATGTCGCTCTGCTCAGGGAAGGATTCATCCGATTAAAAACTGCCGATCCCGAGGCCATTGTCCTGGCAGCAGGGCTCGCTCCCACCACTGAAAGAGGGCCCATAAACCTGAACGAGGGGGAATTCCTCCAAGAAATGCTGGCCTCCGGGGCAGGAGAATTCTTTGACGTGCTGGCTCTTAAAGCGTTCGGCTTCGATTATCCCCCATCCGATCCCCCCTCCCCGGAAAAACTGAACTTCCGCCGCCCTGAACTTTTCGCTGGCTTGGCCCAGGGAAAGCCTGTTTGGATAGTGGAAGCAGGGTGGAATGCTCTCCCTCCCAGCTGGATGGGCAAAGAATCCATATGGGGTTCCGTAACAGAGGAAGAGCAAGCCCGGTGGACCGCGGAGGCCCTTGTGTGGGCCAGGGAGAGGTGGGGCTGGCCCCTTTTCTTCACTCATTTCAGGCCAGAAGCCCCTCATGACGATCCCCGCTGGGGTTTCTCTTTCATCTGGCAGGACTGGACCGAACGACCCGTCTACTGGACCGTGGCCAACTTTGAAGCGCCTCTTTTGCTCGCCCCTGGCTTCCATCGCCCCGACCACCCAGCCATCCTCTATCATGGGGCCTGGCGTATTTCCCCATACGGTGCCGACATACCTCACAGGGCCCAAGGCAATGCTTCCCTTGAGTTCACCTTCAGCGGGACAGGTCTTGACATCTTAGTCCGGAGGGGTAGCTATAAGGCTTTTCTCTATATAACAGTAGATGGTGGCCCCTCCAACGTCCTCCCCAGGGACTCGGCAGGCAGAAGTTACCTGGTCCTCTACGATCCCCTCTATCGTCCAGCTACCATTTCCATAGCCCGGAACCTGCCCTTCGGCACACACCGGGTGGAGATTATCCCTGATGGAGGCTGGGGGCAATGGGCCATCATCGGTTTCAAGGTTAGGGGAGAGGAAGGTAAATCCCTCTTGCCCATCCTTATGCTCGCAGTTTTATACCTCCTTGCTCTCTTTGCTCCCTTCCTCCTGAAATTCCTCGATTCCATTCCAACCCTCAGGTTGCCAGAAGCTTTACTTCCGGCTTTCCTGGCTACGGCTATATTATGGTATTTCCTTCCACCTCTGGCCTCGCTTCTTTCCCTGCCTCTGTGGCTTGTCGCTTTCTATCTATGGCCCGAAATCGGCCTTGCCATCACTGTTTTCGCCACCCCCTTCTTTCTCCTGCCCAAAGACCTCGTCGTCAAGAGCTTCTCTCCACAGGAACTTGCCCTGGCTTTGACGGCGGCAGCAGTCTTAGTTCGGTTTAGGAAAGACCTCAGACTGCAGTTGACCGGACTGGATCTGGCTGTAGCTTCTCTCGTTGTGCTGGGAGCCCTTTCTCTCCTCTGGGCTGAAAACTTTGGGGTCGCCGCCTATGAATTCCGCAGAGTTGTGGCCGAATCAGCCCTATTCTACGGACTCATCCTACTGGTCAAGAAGGAAAAACCCCAAGCCATGCCCCTCCTGGCCGACGCCTTAGTGGCTGGGGCCTTACTGGTGTCCTTAGTCGGGATCCTCCAGTTTTTCCAGGGAGAGGTCGTTTCAGCGGAAGGAGTGAGGCGGGTAAAGGCTTTTTACGGTTCTCCTAATAACCTCGCTCTCTTCTTGGGGAGAGCGGTGCCTGTCTTACTGGCTGTGAGTCTTTGGGGAAGAACGGTGAGGAGGTGGCTTTATTTCGCGGCAGGAATTTTCATCCTCATAGCCCTTTACCTAACCTTCTCCCGCGGAGCTCTCTTCCTTGGGATTCCTGCTGCTCTGTTTTTCACCTTTGCCTTAAGGGGTAGGAAAGCACTCCCGCTCGCAGCCATCGCTTTTGCTCTCTTGGTTCTCGCCCTCATCCCATGGCTCTGGACCGAGCGCTTTTTCTCCCTCTTAGATCTGGAAAGGGGCACGGGCTTTTTCCGCCTCAAGCTCTGGCAGGCGGCTTTCAACATGCTTAGAGACAGTCCCATCTTGGGGGTTGGCCTTGATAACTTCCTCTACCAATACCGGACACGCTACGTCCTGCCGGAAGCTTGGCAGGAACTTAACCTCTCGCACCCCCACAATTTCCTCCTGGACTGGTGGACAAGGCTGGGCGTGGGAGGGTTGTTGGTCCTTGGATGGCTCCTATGGGAATTCTTCAGAAGGGGGTTCAAGCGTTACGGACAGATACCGGAGGGTGAAGAAAAGGCATTCCTTCTGGGGTTCATGGGAACCATGGTAGAGATCCTCGCCCACGGCCTTGTGGACCAATCCTTCTTCCTGCCCGATCTGGCCCTTGAGTTTATGCTCGCTTTGGCCTGGGTTCGCTATGGAGGAGAGGATAAGGAAGTGGCTTAAGGTCTTGATGGAAACCCCAAGCCCTACAGGTCATGAGGAGGCTTTACAACTTTACCTTAAGGAAAACCTCCGCAGGCTTGGGTTTGAGATCGAGCTTCAGGAAGTAGCACCTTCCAGGCCCAACCTTTTAGCTTGGCGTGGTGAAAGTTCGCTTCTCATTGCTACCCATTCTGATACACTGCCGGCTTTGGAATACGCTCTGAAAGAGGAAGGTGGCTTCTTCTACGGCCCGGGCGTTGCTGATGCGAAGGGTCAAATAGCTGCCCTCCTCAGCGTTCTGGAGGTGAACCCGTTTCCGGTAACCATTGCCTTTACCGTGGACGAAGAAAACAGAGGAGAGGGAAGCCGGAACCTCCGCCTCCCCTCGTGGGTCAGAATGGCTGTGGTTTTGGAACCTACAGGGCTTGAGATAGCTGTAGCGCAATCAGGCTCGCTGGACCTGGAGTTGACTGTCAAAGGTAAGAAGGCTCACGGTGCCTACCCAAGTGCCGGTGAAAATGCTATTCTCAGAGCTTTTGAAGCGATTGCGAAAATCCACCGCCTCAAATTCATGCAGGTAGAGCACTCCCTTCTCGGCAGGCCCCACGTAATGCCCTACTGGTTCAGGGGAGGCGACCCCGAGCTTTACCTTGTGCCCGATGAGGCTGTAGTTCGCTTTGACGTTAAGCTAGTCCCACCCCTTTCACCGGAAGAAGTTCTGGTCGAAATTGGGAAAGTAGCGGCTGAATATGGCTACCTAACAGTTCTGGACCTGGACCCGCCCTTTGAGGTCTCGCCTTGCTCCCAGATTGTTAATCTGCTCAGGGAAGCCATCCGCTTGGCCCTCGGCAGGGAAGCCAAATTTGTGGGTATGCCCAGCTGGACCGACGCAGAGCCTCTCTACCACAAGGGGATTGAAACAGTCATCTTTGGTGCGGGGGAATTATTTGAAGCTCATACGGAAAGCGAAAGGGTTGGGATAGAAGAGCTGAAGAAACTGGCTTTAGTGCTGGATCGGCTCATTTGTTTGGCTTCTCAGGCTTAGCCTCGTCTAGCACCCATCTTTCCCATACATCGTAAAAGTCGGTAGGGCGAAAACCCAACTTCTGATAGAGCTTCTTGGCTTGCTCGTTTTCTCTCCCGACCCAAAGACCTATGCGCTTTCTCTTCTTTGCACGCAGAAAATCGATAGCATGACGCAGCAAAGCCGTCCCGAAACCCCTTCTGCGGTAAGCCGGGGCAATCACCAGTTCGTGGATTTCCCCAACGATTTCCCCTCCCCAGAACCAGCGGCTATGGACAGAAGCAAAGCCCACAACTTTTCCGTCCTCCTCCACCACGAAGAAACCCGACGGATCCCCCTTGTAGAGCCAATTCAGGTAACGCCTTACCATCCAGGGCACCCTGTAGGAATACTTCTCAAGGCCTTGGTAACTTTCTAAGTATAGTTTCACCAGCTCTTCCCGGAGCTTTCGGAATTCCTCCCGGCTCAGACTCCTTATCTCCATGCTGCCTCCCGCAGAATTTTACTCTTACCCCCGTCTGGGCACAAGAGCAGAGACTTTTGTCACTGCAGCATAGGCTTCACAGCTCTAAAATGATACCGAAAAAGTAATAGAGGGGGTTAAGTATGAAGTTCCCGTATAGCGATAAGGTTCTTGAACATTTCCGAAATCCGAGGAACGTAGGACGGATAGAGGATGCCGACGGCAAAGCCGTTGAGGGGAGCCCGGCTTGCGGCGATATGGTGGCTGTTTACATAAAAGTTGACCCTGAAACCAAGGTTATAACTGACATAAAATTTGAATCCTACGGGTGCGCCTCTAACATTGCCACAGGTTCCATAATAACTGAGTTAGCCAAAGGCAAGACCATAGAAGAAGCCAAGAAGATCACCTGGAAGCAGGCTGCGGAGGCTCTGGGAGGGCTACCTCCTATCAAAGCTCACTGTTCCGTCTTAGCTGTGGAAGGCCTGCGGGCTGCTATCCAAAACTATGAAGAGCGCCACGGACTGGTCAAGGAGAGGGAACCTACTACCGTGGAAGTGGTCCGGAAGCGCCTCAAAAAAGTTATGAATCCCCTCACCGGGTTGGATGTGGTCCGGACCAATATTATCAAAGAAATAGAAGTCAAAGACGGAACGGTCCGGGTAGTAGTAGACTTGCCTTCCCACCACCAGTTCGCCAACAACATAAGGGAAGAGATCATAGAGAAAATCGAACCTCTCTGGGATGTGAAAGAAGTCATAGTGGAGTTTACGGAATAACTGTGAGATGCTGATGAGAATCCTCGCCATCATATCGGCCGAATACGGCCGGAGGCATGTGGAAAACATCCGTACCCATGGCCCAAAAGATTGGCACATTGAAGTCTGGAAAGCCCCTCCCTTTCTGCCTCCGGTTGTAGATGACCCCCGGGAATTTCTACCCCCCTCTCTTCCACCTACCGATTTAATCCTCTCCTTTGCCGAACACCCGGGTGTAGCTGAACTCCTGCCGGAGATGGTTAGGATGACAGGGGCCAAAGCCGTTCTGGTAGCGGTTGACAACGAGAGCTGGCTTCCCCCGGGTCTCGCCCGTCAGCTTCGGGAATGGCTTGGGGAGATGGGAGTGACGTGCGTAACCCCCAAGCCTCTCTGCACGCTTGTTCCCGATCATTACCTGGTGGGCCGTCGCCAGAAAATTGAATACAACGACCCATTGCTAGCAGAGTTTACCCGTTATTTTGGGAAGCCTGAACTCCGAGTTGAAGTTGATCCCCGGACCAGGACTGTGAAATCGGTTGAAGTGATAAGGGACGCCGTCTGCGGTTGTGCCAGATACGTAGCCCAGAACCTCCTGGGCGTCTCCGCCGACGATGCCGATGAGAAAGCTGGCCTGCTCCACCATCATTACCCCTGTCTAGCCAGTATGGAAAAAGACCCTGCCTACAACGATACCCTCATGCACGTCTCAGGTGACATAATTAAGGACCAGGTAAAGGAGCAAGTCAAGCCTTACAAACAAATCCAATACATAATACCTGGCGTAAAAGCTGAGTGAGCGCGGCATTGCAGGCTTTAGCCTAAGGCTGGAAAGCGGCAGCAGCTTACCCTATCTACTGCACCAGTGGACGCCCGCGATTTGCCGCATGCAGTGAACCTCTGCGATGGCAAAGAGAATTCTGGAGCTTTCCGAGGAGCCAGTGAGCAGCCGGGTAGGACGATAGTCTAGAGGCTCAATCTCCGCAAGTGGAAAGGAATTCCCGCAGCTTCTGGGCTGCCTGAGCTCTGTGGCTTATCCGGTTTTTCTCCTGGAGGGTGAGCTGAGCCATGGTTTTGCCCAGTTCCGGAATGAAAAAGATGGGATCGTAGCCAAACCCGTACTCCCCCTTTGGTTCCAAAGCTATCAATCCCTCTTTAAACCCCTCAAAGGTGTAAATCCGCCCATCGGGGAAGGCCAAGGCGATGACACACCGGAAGCGAGCTGTCCTTTTCTCCCAGGGGACGCTCGCCATCTTTCTTAGGAGCAGTTCGTACTTTTCCTGGTCCGATTTCAGCCCCCCGTAGCGGGCCGATAAGGGGCCAGGAGCGCCCTCTAAAGCATCTACTTCGAGGCCGGAATCGTCTGCCACAGTGATAAGGCCGGTGGCTCTGGCCCATGTAAGAGCCTTACGGACAGCATTGTTGTAATAAGAACCAGCCTCTTCTTCCACCTCAAGTTTGAGGCCTTCCTTCTCCGGCCAAGTAAGCTCAAAGGGAAGTTCTCTGAGGAGCTCAAGATATTCGGCCAATTTGCCCCTGTTGTTAGTAGCGATGAGTAGCTTGCGCATTTTACACCACTTTAAGGGAGGGAAGCTTCAGCAGGCATTCCGGCCTTCAGCTTGCCTTCAGGATTGGGGAGGCGAACTTTGACCCGGAAGACCAGGTTGACTCTCTCCTCCTTTGTTTGAACGCTTTTAGGGGTAAACTCAGCCCGCGGGGAGATGTAAATTACCTCTCCTTCAAATACCTCGCCAGGGAAAGGATCTACGGTCACCTTGACCTTCTGCCCCAGGCGGATTTTCCCCAGCTCCGGCTCCGGAACATAAAGGGTAAGGATTAGCTCTGTAAGGTCAGCAATTTTGAGAATCGAGGCATTAGGTGGGACGAGTTCTCCCACCTCAAAGGCTTGAGTGGTGACCCAGCCGCTTATAGGAGCGTAGAGGAAAAATTTCTCACGCTTGCTCTTCAAAGCTTCCAGAGCTGCTTTCGCTCGTTCTACCTCTGCCTCTGCTGCTTCAATATCTTCAGCTCTGGCTCCCTTCTTGAGGGCCTCAAGTTTAGCCTTCGCCAGTCCCACCATGGCCTCCGAAAGCTTGAGGTTGGCTTCGGCCCTGTGGACCTGTTCCTTCAGCGAGAGTGGATTCTCTTTCGTTTCCCTAAGGGTTTCCAGAGCCCTCTGGGTTTGCAGGAGGGATGCGCTTAGGGCATTGTATTCCTCCCAGGCGAGGCTAAGCCTTTGCGAGGCAAGGTTCCACTGGTATAACAGCTCGTCGAGCTGGTGGCGTGGTGTTTCTATGGTTTTGGTTATGACCCCACCTCCGGGGATGGGTATTTCCACCACGATCCCTTTTTCCAGGGGAGGGACGGTTTCTTTGTACATTGAGTACTCAGCTTCGGTGGCCTGGATGCGATAGTAAGCTGCCTGTAGGGACTCCTCCAAGACTCTTACTTGGCCTTCCAAGGAATGGATCTGGATGTCTAGATCCTGGGGGTTGGCCAGCAAAGCTCTGGTCACCTCTAAAACTTTGCGGGCTGCGTCCCTGGCTGCTTCGGCTTGAGCGAGTTCTGCCTCAGCCTTGCGGATGTCTTCAGTGCGGGGGCCGGCTTTTAGGAGAGCAAGTTTGGCCTGAGCCATGCGCAGGGCAGCTTCCGCTTGACGGATCTGCAGATCCAGAAGTTCAGTATCCATTTCTACCAAAAGCTGCCCAGCTTCAACGCGGTCTCCGCGTTTTACATAAAGGGCTTTAATCCTCCCTCCTGTTTCTGAAGAAATGCTAACTTCTTCCGCTTCTATGGTGCCGAAGAATTCCCCCTCTCTTGGGCCTACACCCTCGGGTGCAAACATTTGCCATGCCGCAATTCCGAGCCCTGCAAGCACAACTAAGAGGATAAAAACAAGAAGGAGAAGTCTCCTGTTCATCTATTTTTCTCCTCCTCGGATTATCACCGTAGGCTTGCAGACTATTTCCCCACCTTCAAACTTGCAGGCAGGAAGTCCCCACTCATCCAGGTAGACGTCTGTCACTGGGTAACCTAGGGGGCCCAAGGGTCCTCCTTGCCGGTATATATATTCTTCACGAATCGGGCCATAAAGGAGGTAAGCCCTCTTTTCCCCCCGTTTCAGCATTATGATGGACTCTCGCCTCCCCGAAGGGGTGCGGAAGTCCTGAACCCATCCGTCGCCCCAGCGGTGAACCGGTACACCGCCTCCGTTATCAAAGGGCACACCGAGAGCTGCCTCTCCACCGTGCCTTAGATAGCATTCTACAATGGGCCAGTAAAGGGTGCCGTCTTTATCCCTCCCAACTCCTACCGGGAGTACGTCTGTGGGCAATTTGGTCAGCATCGAGCGGAACACCCAGTAGGGCTTGGTCTTCCGGTAAGCTACCGTGAAGCCTTTGGATCTGTACAGCCCATAAGTTTTGTCAGCGAAATCCTGTAGGCAAAAGAGCACTGCTGCTTTCACCCGGTGATCGCCCGCTAAATATTCAAGGGCCGCCCTTATCATGCTGGCTTGGAATTCCTCACCGTTGTCGGAAGGCCATCCGAACTCCGAGATATATATTCCCTTGGTCGTGTTTGCCCCTTCGTATTTAGTCACTACCTTCCAGATGGCGTCGATGTATTTTTTGAAAGTGGCACGCACGCAATTAGGGGTAGACTGAGGGGAAGTGCAAACATAGAGGTGATAGCCGATACCGTCAAGGGGGTATGTCCCTAAATCTTTCCGGACCTCTTCCCATCTCTGCATATCTATCCCGTTCCTATAGAGAGCATCAAGGTAGCGGGAGCCATCATCGGGACCGGTGGGGAGGTCGTGGGCCAGTAGAGGACCAGAGACAATGGTTACGTCAAAGCGAGGTTTTACAGCGAGGTAAATGTCCCTTAAGATTTTGGCCATCCAATAAGGATGGACCCAGGCTTTGTTCCCGCCGTGCCAGTCGTTGGGCTCGTTGAAGCTTTCAAAGACCCAGATTCGGTCGTGGAACCGTTCCACGATGGTCTTGAAACACCTTGTGTAGAGGTTTATCCATTCCTCCGCCGCCGAGGAGGGATGGGGTTCCCTCAGGATATCACCCATGTCGGGGATGGGGGTGGCTTGGGAGCCCACAAGGGCATATATGGCGATCCCTCTTTCCAGTAGCTTGTCAATTATTCGGTCATAGGTGGCGATGAAGTTGGGATCATCGGGGTCGCTCCAAGGCCTGAGGATGAAGTTTAAACGGACAAAGTAGACTTGAGTGTGGGCTATTATATCGGGATTTTCCAGCTGCGGGGCTGGCAAACCGCTCTGCATGGTTGGCTCATTGACATCAATGCCTATTTTCCCCAGAGGTTTGAGAGCCATGCTCCCCCTCCGCAAAGTGGATTTTAAGGCGCTTCACTTTAATAAAACCCTCAAATCCCAACACCTTCAGCACATCCTCTGGCCTTGCTGTAGCCGATGGGCTTGTCTCCAATAACATCCAAAGGGCACAACCTGGTTCGTTGCTTTCCATCACTTTCAACCCTTTTATCAGGGGCCGGAGGTCAAATTCTCTTATTTTCCCCCCTTTTTCGCGCCGGAAGGGTATGGATTCCTGGCCCAACAATTCCTCTACTGCGCGGGCGAGTCCCTCTTTATCCGTGCAGTCAGGCAAAAGCACAAGGTATTCGGAAGCCCTTACTTTCTGAGGTAAAGAGAGGGAGTTCCTATCGGCAACTTCAACCCGAATTATTCTCAATCCAGGGGGCAGGTTAGGCTGAACCTTTACCAAAAACTCTTCTGGAGAGAGTGGGGAGGTAAGAACAACTTCCATGACTTCCTCCAACCCCTCAAATCCTACCGGGAGCGGGGAAGCTACGATTATCTTAGGGTGAGGTGTGAAGCCATGGGAGTAAGCCAGAGGTATCCCCGCTCGCCTTAACAGCCTCTCCCAGAGCTTCACTAAGTCCAGGTGTGAAACGTATTTAAAAGGGCCCCCCTGTGAAAAATATATCTTGAGTTTAAAGGTTCTGTTCATTCGATTTCAAGGCTTCTTCCGCCTCTTGGATTATCCTGACGCTGCGACTTGCACCTATGCGGTTGGCTCCGGCTTTTATCATTGCTATGGCTTGTTCCAGGGAGGATATACCACCGGCAGCCTTAACTCCTATCTTCTCTCCCACGGTTTCCCGCATCAAGCGCACATCTTCTACTGTGGCTCCTCCTGGCCCGAAACCTGTAGATGTCTTTACGAAATCGGCGCCGGCCTCCATAGCCAGTTTGCAGGCCATCACCTTTTCATCCTGGCTGAGGAGGGCCGTCTCCAAAATGACTTTGACCAGAGCACCTGCCCCATGGGCGAGTTCCACAACCCTTGCTATGTCCTCCCGGACCAGGTCGTAATCCCCGCTTTTCATAGCTCCTACGTTCATGACCATATCAATTTCCTGTGCTCCATGGCTTATAACTTTTTCGGCTTCAAAGACTTTCACTTCGGGCATTGTTGCTCCGAGAGGAAATCCAACGACACTACATACTTTGATTTCTGTCCCTTTAAGGATAGAAGCCGCTAGGGGCACATAACTTGGGTTAACGCACACGGAGAAAAACCCGTAGCGGATGGCTTCCATACAAAGGGCTTCAACCTGCGCTCGGGTCGCTTCGGGCTTAAGGAGGGTGTGGTCAATAAAGCGAGCAAGCTCGGAGGGACTAAGTTTAAGGTTCATTTCTTTACCTCCGGGAGCAATATTGGGCTCAGGAAAAGGCTATCTCTGTACGATGGGATTATCCGCCAACGGCTGGGGGGCCAGTAGCAGAACCAAGCCTTGCCCACTATGTGGCGGATGGGCAGCATCCCCCAGTTGTGGGAATCGGAAGAAAAATTCCTGTTGTCCCCTAAGACGAAAACCTCTTCTGGACCCACGGTAGCGGGTCCCCAGGAATAGGTTGCCTCTGCCACAGGATAGGGCTCGTAAATAGGCTGACCGTTTATGTACACTTTTCCACCCCTTATTTCTACAGTTTCCCCGGGGAGTGCAATAATCCTCTTTATGAAGGTGCGCTGGAAATCCTTAGGATAGCGGAAAACTACCACATCCCCTCGCTGAGGTGGATGGAAGTAGTAGGAGAGGCGATTGACTATTATGTATTCACCCTCATAGAAGTTAGGCTCCATACTTGAACCGTAAACTTTATAGTTCTCGACTCCTGTTCTCACCAGGAAGAAGAGGACCAGGCTCAGGAGAACGGTCTCCATCAATTCCCGGAGGAAAGCTTCCAGCCTTCCCACCACTACTCCTCCGCAACATCAAAAGTTACCACTTCTTTGCCTTGGAGTTTCTCCAAAACCTTCTCCACGATCAGGTCAAGGTGCTTGGTAGAGTGGACGAAATCAAGGCGATCGGCAGGGACTTTCAGAACAGGGCTCAGGGTGTAGCGCTCTATCCATTCCTCGTAAAGGGCGTTGAGTTTTTCCAGGTAATCCCTGGTGATTTTCTTTTCGTAATCCCTGCCCCGCATGGCGATGCGCCTCTCTAGGGTCGGAACTGAGGCCTGCAGGTAGATGACAAGATCGGGGGAGGGAAGCACAGAGATGACGGCTTCGTAGAGCTGGCGGTAAGTTCGGTAATCCCTCTCGTCCATCAATCCTTCTCGGTAAAAGTTCTCGGCAAAGACTTCGGCATCCTCGTAAATTGTTCGGTCCTGGATTACGGAGCGAGGGCTCTTGAGGAGCAAATTATAGTAATAAAGCTTCCGAGCCAGAAAGAAGATTTCCGAATGGAAGCACCAACGAGCCATGTCTTCGTAGACTCCGGAAAGATAAGGGTTCTCGTCGGCTGCCTCGTAGAAAGGCTCCCAGCCGAGCCTTTCGCTCAAGAGTTTGGTCAAAGATGATTTTCCGACCCCTATGTTCCCAGCTATAGCTATGAATCTTTTCATCAGCTTTACTCCAACAAGGAAAAGAGGGTAGGTTTTTTAGCTACCCCGTGTTCCAGCGCTGATCGTACCATTCCCACCACCAACTCCAGGTCTTCCCTGCGGCGGACAAAGTTCAATTCTTCGGCATCTATGCGCAGGACAGGAGCTTCATTGTAGTGGGAGAAAAACTCTTCGTAGGCGAGCCGAAGGCGGTGGATGTAATCCCGGTCCATGTTCCGCTCGTAGGGACGGTCCCTTAAGGCGATCCTCTCCATAAGGACGTCGGTGCTGGCCTGTAAAAGGCAGATCAGATTTGGGGTGATGATTTTCTGGGAGAGGATGCAGTATAACTCCTCGTAGAGTTTTAATTCGTCTCCTTTGAGGTTGAGGTGGGCAAAAAGCCTATCCTTGGCGAAGGTATAATCACTTATGAGGTTGCCGCTGGCTAAAGCATTAGGGACTACTTCCTGTTGCTGATGGTAACGGCTCAAAAGGAAAAAGAGCTGGGTCTGGAAAGCGTAGCGCTCGCGGTCTTGGTAGAATTTCTCCAGAAACGGGTTTTCCTCAAAAGCTTCTAAGAGAAGCTGAGCATTAAAATAAGGCTGGAGGAGTCTTGCCAAAGTGGTCTTACCTACGCCTATAGGACCCTCAATCGCAATATAAAAACCAGGCATATAAAGCCTCATAGACAAAATATAACGCCCCTGGCAGGACTCGAACCTGCAACCAACGGCTTAGAAGGCCGCTGCTCTGTCCTGTTGAGCTACAGGGGCTCAAATTGCATTAATATTTTACCATACTTTCCAGCCTAAAGGCAAACTTTCGTGTCAAGCCCCAGACCAAAGATGAGGGAAAAGTGCGTGCACGATTTGTCATAAAAGGTGTGCCAAATGCGGGATATAGGTTTGGGAAGGAGGAAGGTGTCAAGTAATTGCCTCTTTCCGGTAACTGGTCCAATTTTGTCTTGACAAACCCATCTTGGTGCTTTATATTAACCGTAGAAAAGCGAATGGGGGGTCCCCTTTGGCCAATTTTACGCCTGCCTACCTCGCTCTATATGAATCAGGTGAACTGAAAAGGAGGGTGGAGGAAGCTGTAGCCCGCCTGGCTAAATGCGATATATGCCCCAGGGAATGCGGAGCCAATCGCCTGGAAGGGAGCAAAGGGGCAGGTTGCCGCACCGGAAGGAAAGCCGTTGTCTCAAGCTTTCACCCCCACTTCGGGGAAGAAGATCCCCTTGTTGGCATCCACGGTTCTGGCACCATCTTCTTCTCCTGGTGCAACCTCCACTGCCAATACTGCCAGAATTACGAGATAAGCCAGCTGGGCCAGGGTCGGGAGGTGGAGCCCGCTGAGATGGCTTCAATGATGCTCTACCTTCAGGATCTGGGCTGCCACAACATAAACCTGGTCTCCCCAACCCACGTGGTCCCCCAGATCCTGGAGGCCCTCCTCATTGCAGTGGAAAGGGGCCTGCGTCTCCCGTTGGTCTACAACACTGGGGGGTACGATTCCCTGAAAACCCTTAAGCTTCTGGATGGTATCGTTGACATTTACATGCCCGATATGAAGTATTCCGATCCCGAAATAGCGTGGCGCTATTCAAAAGTGAAGGATTATCCGGCTGTGAACAGGGCCGCGGTCAAAGAAATGCACCGCCAGGTTGGAGACCTCGTCCTGGACGAGCGTGGGATTGCTTTAAGGGGACTATTGGTCAGACATTTAGTCCTTCCCAACCGCTTGGCAGGGACCGAAGAGATAGTCCGGTTCCTGGCGCAGGAGATTTCCACCAATACTTATCTCAACATAATGGACCAGTATCGGCCTTGTTACAAGGCCTACCAGATCCCGGAACTTTCCCGCCGAATAACTTTTGAAGAATACGAAGAAGCCATAGAAATGGCTCGCAAGGCCGGCCTCAACCGTCTGGACAAGCGCCGGCCGAGACTTGTCTGGTTTCTCCTCAGGGATGTATAAGAACACAGCTCGCTTTGGCTGTGTTCCCTCAGCGAAGCGGGAGGGAACTGATGTCCCTTCAGTTCATAAATACTACCCCTGCGTTTGCCATTGGCGGTTTTTTGCCTATAATTATTTTCCTGCGAAGGCTGCGTTACGAACGTGTGCATTCGGGCCCCAGAGTGGTGGCCATAGGAGGAGGGCACGGCCTCCATACCCTCCTTAGGGGACTCAAAAAACACACCCCGAACATAACCGCAGTGATTACCGTGGCTGATGATGGGGGGTCATCGGGCAAAATCCGCAGGGATTTCAACACCTTACCGCCAGGGGATTTCCGGAACTGCCTAGTGGCCCTTGCGGACGACGAGGACCTGATGGCCAAGCTCTTCCAGTTCCGTTTCGGGAGGGGGGCAGGGCTTGATGGCCATAGCTTGGGCAATCTGTTAATAACTGCCCTGGCCGAGCTGACCGGAAGCTTTGAGAAGGCCCTTCTGGAATCCGCTCGGGTCCTGGCCATTCGGGGGCGCATCCTCCCTTCCACTACCGAAAGGATAACGCTCTGCGCCGAGGTCCGCTGCCCCGAGACCTCCGAAATTGTCCTGGTGGAGGGGGAATCGGCCATCCCGAAAAAGCAGGGAAGAATTGAGAGGGTTTTCATAAAGCCTGAGGGAGCAAGGGCCTTCCCTGAAACTATAAAAGCTATCTTGAACGCCGACATAATCACTATCGGGCCAGGCAGTCTTTTCACCAGCATAATGCCGAACCTGATGGTGGAGGAGATAGCCAAAGCTATAAGGACTTCAAAGGCAGTGAAAATCTACATCTGTAATATAGCGACCGAGAGGGGCGAGACAGACGGTTTCACCCTGGAGGACCATGTGAAGACCTTGGAGAAAAATGTGGGGAAGGGGATTTTTGACATAATAATAGCCAATAGCAATCTGGACATCGAACTTGCTCAAGCTGAGCCAGTGCAGCCAGTTCTTAACGATGCTAGTTACAAGGTTGTGATGGCTGATCTTGTGGACAGAGAACACCCCTGGCGGCACGATCCTGACAGGCTCGCTAGGGTTGTAATGTCGATATACCAAAAGGAGGGTAGAGATGATAAAAGTGGCCATAAACGGATTCGGGAGGATAGGGCGACAAGTTTTCAAAGCTATGTGGGAAAACTATCCCAACACCTTTGAAGTGGTTGCCGTTAACGACCTGACCGACGCCAAAGTCAACGCTCATCTCCTCAAATATGATTCCAACTACGGGCGCTTCAGGGCCAATATAAAGGCCGAGGGCGACAAGATTGTGGTGGACGGTCATGCCATTAAGGTTTTTGCGGAGGCTAACCCTGCGAACCTCCCCTGGGGTAACCTCGGAGTCGATATTGTAATTGAGTCCACTGGTGTCTTCACCGATGCCGATAAGGCAAAGGCTCACATTAACCCCGCTGGAGCCAAGAAGGTCATCATAACCGCTCCCGCCAAAGGGGAGGATATCACCATCGTTATGGGTGTGAACCACGATAAATATGACCCCGAGAAACACCACATTGTTTCCAATGCTTCTTGCACCACCAACGGCCTGGCTCCGGCTGCTTACGTGCTCTTCAAGGAGTTCGGGATTGTGAAAGGGCTTATGACCACGATCCATGCTTACACCAACGACCAGCGCATCCTAGACTTGGCCCACAGAGACCTGAGGAGGGCGAGGGCTGCTGCTCTAAACATAATCCCCACCTCCACTGGCGCAGCCAAGGCCCTTCACCTGGTCATACCCGAACTCAAGGGCAAGATGCACGGCATTGCCCTCCGTGTCCCCACTTCCACCGTTTCCGTGGTTGACCTGGTAGTGCTTACGGAAAAAGAAACCACTGCTGAGGAGGTGAACGAGGCTTACAAGCGGTGGCAGAAGATTTGGGAAGAGCAGGGCTTAAAAGTCCTGAGGGTGGAGGAGGACCCCCTCGTTTCCCTGGACTTCAAGGGTGATGAGTACTCCTCTATCATTGACGCCGAGAACACCATGGTTATAGGAGGCAACCTGGTTAAGGTCCTGGCTTGGTACGATAACGAATGGACCTACAGCCTCCGGGTTGCAGACCTGGCCAATTACATGGCCAAATTCATGAGTTAACCCCTTCATTGTGAAAGAGGGGCCCACCCTATACAGGGTGGGCCCTTACCTCTATTTGGGTTATGAAGTTACCGGAGGGAAGTCTTCTAAATAAGCAGGACATTCGCAAAAGAGCTTATTTCCTCCTCAAGAAGGTCAACAAAGCCGTCCGCGAGTACAGCCTTATAAAGGATGGAGACAGGATTGCAGTGGCAGTTTCGGGGGGGAAAGATAGCCTCACCCTTTTGCATCTCCTCCACTGGAGGAGGTTCTTCTCACCCCAGCGTTACGAAATCGTTGCCATTAACATTCAGAACGATTACGGTTTTGGTGTGCCGAAGGAAGTGCTGGAAAGAATTTTTCAACGTGAGGGCATACCTTATGTCTTTGAGTATGTAAGCCTAAAGGAGGGGACAAAGCCTGGGGAGGACCCTCTCAACTGCTTCTGGTGTTCCTGGAACCGTCGGAAGGCCATCTTCCTGACAGCTTACCGGTTAGGTTACCCAAAGGTAGCTTTCGCCCACCATGCCGATGATGCTGCGGCCACTTTCCTTTTGAATCTTTTTTTCCGCAGCCAGCCTGAGGGCCTTAAGCCAAAAGTTTCCATGTTCGGCGGAGTGATAACGATAATCCGTCCACTTTTTTATCTGGAAGAGAAGGAGATAGTGGGTTTTGCCCGGCAGGCTGGTCTTATGGTTGAGCAGAACCGCTGTCCCCGGGCCTCCGAAACCTGGAGGGCCCGGATGAACGAGCTTATCTGTTCCCTGGAGAAGGAAATCCCTTCCCTCAAAGCTAACCTGATAAGGGCATCCAAAAGGTGCTGGAATGAGAAGGAGAGGCCTTAAAGAATGCCTCCGATGCGCGCGTCGCTCGCTGCTCATAGCTTCGGCCATCGGTTTCTGTGTTGATTGCATCCGCAATCATCCCGATGAGACTCTGCCGGTCATCCTCCAAGCTCATGCCGAAACCAGACCCCAGTTTAACCTTCCCCCTGCTCCTCCTAAAAGCCCCTCTGGCCTCAGGTGTGCCTTGTGCGCTAACGAGTGCGTGATACCCCTGGGCGAGAGGGGCTTCTGTGGGCTGAGGGAGAACAGAGGGGGAAAGCTCATTTCCCTGGCGGGAACACCTTCGAGGGGCATACTCCACTGGTACCGTGATCCTCTCCCCACCAACTGTGTGGCGGACTGGGTCTGTCCGGGGCACACTAAATACGGCTACCATAATCTGGCTGTTTTCTACGGTAGCTGTACCTACAATTGCTTGTTCTGCCAGAACTGGCACTTCCGGAACATGTCCCCGGCTAGAGAGGGGGGTATTTCTGCTGAGGAGCTGGCGTCTTTAGCTAACCCTCTTACCTTCTGCGTTTGCTATTTTGGTGGGGATCCGGCCTCGCAGATGCCTCACGCTCTGGCTGCTTCCAGGAGGCTGGTGGAAAGGGGGGTCAGGATATGTTGGGAGACGAACGGCTCCATGCATCCTGCGTTGCTGGACCAAGCGGTGGAACTTTCCCTCAGGTCTGGTGGGTGCATAAAGTTTGATGTGAAGGCTTGGGATGAGAACCTCCACATAGCCCTTACTGGCGTAAGCAACAGACGCACTTTAGAGAACTTGGCTAGGGCTGCCAGCCGTATCCCTGAAAGGCCAGACCCTCCTTTGGTGGTGGTGAGCACCCTGTTGGTGCCTGGTTATGTGGATGCTGAAGAAGTGGGGAAAATTGCCCGCTACATTGCTTCCCTAAATCCCTCAATCCCCTACGCTCTCCTGGCCTTCTACCCTCAATTCTACATGTGGGACCTCCCTTGCACCTCTTACAGGCATGCGAAGGAATGTGAGGAGGCAGCCCTTTCTGCTGGCCTGACCAATGTGCGCATCGGCAACATCCATCTATTGTCCCGAGACTATTGATGTGGGCACCATATAAGGTCTGTCTGGTCAAAGCTATCGTAAGTTATCCTCCGGAGCCAGCGGGTGCGCAAGGATAGAAGGTGGATCTCCCGGGCCGAAAAGCCCACCCCTTCCCCTGTGTAAGCTGTGAAAGCCAGAAGCCTCCCGTCAGGTGAGAAAATGGGTTTCTCAACTCCTCCGGGGATATCGGTGATTTTCTCCAGATTGCCGCTGTCTGTGGCCAGGAAATATAACTGATGTGAACCATCCCGGGACGAAACGAAGGCGATTTTATCGCCGTCCGGTGACCAAGCTGGGTGCCAGTCCTGAGCAGGGTTATCCGTGAGGCGGATAAGGCCGCTGCCGTCCCTTCGAATGAGGTAGATATCCCAGTTCCCCTCCTTGAGGGAAGTGAAGGCTATTTTCTCACCATCGGGAGACCAGGAAGGCTGTCCAGCGAAGGCATTACCGGAAGTAAGCTGGCGGACTGATCCGTCCTGCAGGCTATAGAGGAAGAGCTCCTGAGTCCCACCGCTACTTGCTCTGAAAACTAGGTAGCGCCCGCTTGGGTCAAAGGTGGGCTCCCTCCCTTGGGCGATGAATTTCAGCCCATTGTGGCCTTTAAGCCAGATCCCTTCCCCTTTCACGAAGGCCATGGTCCCATTAGGAGCTATGGATGGTTCCCGTTCATCGGCAGGGGAGTTCAATAGGGGTTCAAGACTGGTGCCATCGGCCCGCATCCTATAAATGTCGTAGTTCCCGTTCAGATCAGTAGCAAAGCAAAAGTAAAGAGGAGGGATGACTTCAACGGACAAAGGGGTAGTTTTGGTGATCTCGCCTCGGGAACTGGTGAGGACGGCTTCGAGGGTGTAAGAAGCGGGGGAAGGAGCTTCCCAAAGGAAAGTCACGATCCAGCGGTTTGGGTAGCGGACCATGGATCTCGGCAGGGGCAAAGCCTTGCGCCCGTTTATCCATAGCTCTGCTCCTGTCAGGTCCAGAGGGGGCGATTCCACCTCCACTGTGACTGTCTGGCCATGGAAGAGGATTGCCCCCCCTTCTGGGGAAAGGAATCGCGCGGAAGAAGAAGACAATTGTAGGAGCGGCTGAATATCAAGCTTTGCCTTTTCTGTGCCTTTTGAAATTAAGTAGATTAGCAGCCCCCACTCCAGAACCGCGAAAAGGAAGAGAATCAAGAGGAGTAAAACTCGCCTCCCCGTCAAGGTTTATATCCCTTGAGGCTTATCCCATCAAGGTTCAGGTCCACTTCGCGCTGGGCGGTGCCCCACTTCTTCCACAGCCGGATGAAGATAGTGATGCGGGAGGAAGGAGCTTTGAAGCTGACGGTGTAGCGAGTGAACTTGCCGGGGACAAGCCTGGAATAAACTTTGGGGATGGGAACATAGGTCCAGTTGGTGACAGCTCTCCAATCGGTTCCTCCCGCCGGGTCATAGCCCCATTGGACAACGTAGCTGTAGGGGTCTTCGGCGCCGACTATGGCCGGGTCTCCTTCGGCAGCACGGAGGAGGGCAGACAGGCTGAACTCATAGGTGGCTCCGGGCGTCAGGCCGCTCACCACTTGATATATTCCGGCGTAGCGGTCGGGGTCGGAGGCAGCTCGGCAGTAAGTGTTTATCTCAATCAGCTGAGAGTGGTGACCATCCCAGACTACTGGGAACCAAGTGTCATCGTACCAGCCGTAGGTGGCAGCACCACCGTTATCAAATCTATGCCACCCGAGGCCAACTCCATCG
>JBHOQL010000079.1:0-1057 GCA_042408195.1 Anaerolineae bacterium | reverse complement strand
AGTCTGGATCAGCAATTAATAAGCCTCCGGGACATGCGTACTCGCCTCCTGGCGAGCCTCTACGATATTCAGCTTTCCGAAGCCCGGTACACTGATCTCATAACTATTGTGGAAAGGGCTGAAGTGCCCGAGAGGCCAGTTAAACCCCGTAAACTTCTGAACAGCCTACTGGCCGGAATCCTTGGGGGAATGATAGCGATTGTAGCAGCTTTCTTGGTAGAGTACCTGGACACAAGCATCAAAAATCCCGAACAGATAGAGGCTCTGACCAATCTCCCTGTTTTGGGAAGCATCTTCGAATTTGAACCCAATCCCAATAACGAAAAAGAAACTTACCTTACCATGGAACATCCTCGCTCTCACGCTGCCGAATCCTTCAGGGTCCTGAGGGCCAACCTGGAATTCCTCGGCGTGGATAAACCTGTTGAAGTTCTTTGCGTGACGAGCCCAGGCCCTGAGGAGGGAAAAACGTCTGTGGCGTTGAACCTGGCAATAGCCATGGCCCAGGGTGGAAAGAAAGTAGTTCTGGTTGATGCTGATCTACGCCGCCCGAATATTCACCAGATCTTAGAGCTGAGTCAGAGCCCAGGGTTGAGCGAAGCCTTGATAGCGAAAGCACCCGTAGAAAAGTACCTCAAGCCATGGGAGAATAACCTCTTAATCCTGACCTCAGGCCGATTACCTCCCAACCCCGCGGACCTTCTGGCCTCTCAACGGATGGGGGAGCTCTTCATGGAACTGAGGGATAAAGCTGATATAGTGATAATAGATAGCCCCCCCATCCTGGCTTGTGCTGATACTGTTTTCTTAGGAAAGTGGGTTGATGGTATTCTCATAGTTGCTGAATGGGGTCGAACAGACCGCTCCGCCTTTGCGGAAGCGGTGGAAAGGGCTCGTCAGGGGGGCCTCAAAGTCTTAGGGGCTGTCTTGAACAAGGTTAGGCCTCCAGCAAGGGGATACTATTATTATTACTACTACTATTACTCTGATTCCCACGAAAGGATGCCCTGGTGGAAAAAAACTCTTCCGGAAGCGCCGGAAGCGTCGTGTCAAAAAG
>JBHOQL010000119.1:0-4100 GCA_042408195.1 Anaerolineae bacterium | reverse complement strand
TTTTATTGCCAAAGCCTCCCCCAAGTGGTATAATTAGTGTTGGAATTTTGCACCTCAGGAGGAGGAAAATGGTTGAAGTTATGGTAGACAGTATACGAGTAAGCCTGCTGTCGCAGCACAGGGTGGTTGTGCTCAAGGAAGTTGGAGCAAACCGCTATCTCCCTATCTGGATAGGCCCCTTCGAAGCCGACGCAATCGCCATACACCTGGAAGGGGTTCAGGTCGCCCGCCCCCTGACTCATGACCTTCTCAAATCAGTTATCCACAGCCTTGGAGCCAGGGTAGCTTACGTAGTCGTTGATGATCTGCGTAACGATACTTTCTACGCTCGTATAATCCTGGAAATGAATGGCAGAAGTATCGAAGTAGACTCCCGTCCAAGCGATGCCATAGCTTTGGCTGTAAGGGCCAATGTCCCCATATATGTGGCTGATGAAGTCATGAACCAGGCAGCTGTCACCCCTGAGGAGGAAATACTGGTCGGAGAGAAGGAAGAGGTAAAGGACGAAGAACTCAAGCCCTTCAAGGAGTTCTTGGAGAATCTGGACATAGAAGACCTTGAGGGATTAGATAAAATGGATTAGCCATGGTAGAAAGACTTCCACCTCACAACATAGAAGCTGAACAGTCGGTCCTTGGAAGCCTCCTTTTAGATGGTGAAGCCGTAGTTAAGGTGGCTTCGTGGCTTCGTCCTGAGGATTTCTACAATAAGGCCCACGCCCTCATCTATCAGGCGATCCTTGATCTTTACGAGCGCCGGGAGCCTATAGATTTCGTGACTTTGTGCGAAGAGTTGGGTAGGAAGGGAATTTTAGATGAATTGGGAGGCGAAGCCTACATAACATCTCTACTGAACGCAGTTCCCACTCCCATCCACCTTGAACATTATGCCCGGATCGTGGAAAGGACGGCAACCCTGAGAAGGCTCATCTCAGCGGCCGGGGAAATTGCCTCTATGGCCTACGAAGCCTCGGGCGATGTGGAAGAGGTGGTGGATAAGGCTGAGCAGATTATCTTCGGCGTTTCCCAGCGCCGCCTCCGTAAGGATGTCCTCCACATAAAGCAGGTCCTGGATGAATACTTTGAACGTATAGAATATCTCCACCGCCACCGCGGTGGTTTCATGGGTGTGCCCACTGGATTCTCTCAGCTGGATAAGCTCCTGGGCGGACTGCAGAAATCCGATTTCATCGTAATCGCCGGAAGGCCTGGGATGGGTAAGTCCAGCTTTGCCCTCTCCATAGCTCACAATGCTGCCAAACGTTACGGCCAGAGAGTGGCTATCTTCAGCTTGGAAATGTCTGCCGAGCAGGTGGTCCAGCGTCTCCTGGCGGCCGAGACCGGAGTGGACTCCCAGCGGTTGCGCCTTGGTCTAATAAGGGATGAAGAATGGCCACGGGTTATAAAGGCCATTGGCATCCTTTCAGAAACCCTCATCTTCCTGGATGACACCCCGGCTATCTCGGCGATGGAACTGAGGGCGAAAGCTCGCCGTCTCCACGCTGAGCACGGCCTTGATCTCATCATCGTGGATTACCTCCAGCTTATGCAGGGAGACTCTCGGTCTGAAAACCGGGTGCAGGAGATTTCTTACATTTCCCGCTCCCTCAAGTCTTTAGCACGGGAGCTCAACATACCAGTGGTGGCTCTCTCCCAGCTCTCTAGAGCGGTGGAGCAGAGGCAGGATAAAAGGCCTATCCTTTCGGATTTGAGGGAATCGGGAAGCATAGAGCAGGATTCGGATGTGGTGATGTTCGTCTATCGGGAAGAGATGTACAATCCTGATACAGAGAAGCAGAACATAGCCGAAATCATCGTGGCCAAGCACCGCAACGGCCCGACGGGTGTGGTCCCCCTTTACTTCCGCAAAGATGTGGCGCAATTTGTGGAAGTGGAACTGCTGAAGGAAGGGTTGGACTTTGTGATAGGTGAGGGGTATGAAGAGCTGTGAGAAGGGTTTTGGTGGCTTCCCTCCGGGGAAACTCCCCGTAATCCGCATACCTGAGCTTTTCTTCAGTGAGCTTTTCCCCGCTATAGATAATCTCCCCGAGCTGAAAGTCACCCTTTACATTTTCTGGCTGATAGAACACCGGGAAAACCGAGCCCCCTACGTCAGCTTTGAGGAACTTGCCTCGGACCCGGCCCTCCTCAGAGCTCTGGATTTTGGAGGAGCCTCCCCCAAAGAGAACCTAAGGAAAGGGCTCGAGAGAGCGGTGGCGCGGGGCACCCTCCTCCTCTTGAAGGCCAGCGCAGACGGCCAAGAGCAAGAATTCTACTTCCTCAACAGCGAGCGAGGCCGCCAGGCTGCCGAAAAGGCTTCCCGCGGAGAACTGTCTCTGGAAGGCCTCTCTGGAAAGAAGGTTACTCTGGTGGAGGCAAGGCCTACAATCTTCACCCTCTACGAGCAGAACATAGGCCTCGTTTCCCCCCTGATAGCCGAGGAACTCATGGAGGCTGAGGCCACTTACCCCAGGGGGTGGATTGAAGAAGCTTTCAAGATCGCCGTGGAGAGAAACATCAGGAATTGGAGGTACATAAAGCGGATACTGGAAAGGTGGGCTGCAGAAGGGAAGGACGATGCAAGGGCTAAGCGATCTCCTGAAGAGGACCGCTATAGCTTCCTCCGGAGCAAATACTCCCGATTTATCAAATACTGAGAGCACCGAAGTCTGTCCCTACTGCAAGGGCAAGGGGTTTTTCGTAAAAGATGTCCCAGTAGGCCATCCCGACTTCGGAAAACTTATTCCTTGCCAATGCAAGGTAAAGGAGATGGAAAAGAAGAGGATGGCCCACCTGGGACGCTGGACGAGTCTCTCCTACCTTCAGCATATGACTTTTGAGACCTTCAAACCGGAAGGAGTTGGGCTTTCTGAAGAGCTACGCCTCAACCTCAGGCTCGCCTATGAGACGGCCCTCCGTTTCGCTCAGAACCCAAGAGGCTGGCTCCTCATAAAAGGAGGATACGGTTCTGGAAAGACCCACCTAGCAGCAGCCATAGCTAATTACCGCCTCCAGAGGGGAGAACCCGCCATCTTCATCGTGGTCCCCGACCTCCTCGATTACCTACGGACGACTTTCTCTCCTGGTTCCTTAGCGAATTACGACGAGCGCTTTGACGAAATCCGTAACGCCCCCCTCCTCATCTTGGACGACCTTGGAACTCACTCCACCACCTCCTGGGCGAGAGAAAAGCTCTTCCAGCTCCTCAATCACCGGTATCTGGCTCGCCTCCCCACCGTCATCACCACCGACCTGGAACTGGAAGAGATTGACCCTCGCCTCCGCTCTCGCCTGGCTGACCCCGATTTCACCGAAATCATCACTATAAAAGCTCCTGATTACCGTCAGGCTGTTTCTCAGGGCCCCTCTTCTCTCTCCGCTCTCGGTTTGTACCGCCACATGACCTTCGAGAACTTTGACCTCAGGACTGATGAAGTAGAATTGGGGCCCGAAGAGCGTCGCAACTTGAGGGAAGCTCTCCGAATAGCGAAGGAATACGCCCAGAAACCCGAGGGGTGGCTTGTGATCATGGGCAAGACCCCCGGATGCGGCAAAACTCACCTGGCCGCTGCTATAGCCAACTATTTGACCAGCCAGGGCTATCAGGTCATCTTTGTGGTTGTTCCAGACCTTCTAGACTACCTCAGGGCAACCTTCAGCCCCTCAAGCCCCATCTCTTACGATCGGGTCTTTGAGGAGGTCCGCAATGCCCCGTTCTTGGTCCTGGACGATCTGGGGACTGAGAGTGCTACCCCTTGGGCTAAAGAGAAGCTTTACCAGCTCTTTAACCACCGCTATGTGGCTCGCCTTCCCACGGTTATAACCACCTCAAGAGATCTTGAAGAGATTGATTCTCGTATCCGATTTCGAATGGTGGACCCAGCCATTTCTACCGTTTTCGTCCTGACTGTCCCGGAATACCTTAAAGGTAGAAGATGACCCTGGGTGACCGTTTTCTGGCGGGTAAGCCGGAAGAGTTCATACCTGGTGACCCCTTCTGGCCCCCCTTTCCGGCAGGTGTGGCATCCCATTATGCGAGGGAATTGAGCTCTCCCGGCTCTTTAATCCTTGCGCCCTTCTGCCACAACCCACTTCTGCCC
>JBHOQL010000094.1:0-79503 GCA_042408195.1 Anaerolineae bacterium | reverse complement strand
TCTTGTGAAGAGGGCCATGGCTAAGGAGGAGAGGGCTCAAAACCATTCCCAGGCCAGTCCGCCGGTGATAGTGGTGAATCCTGGCGGGGTGCACTATCCTCAGCCTCCTATCTACCTTCCCCCTACCGAGGGCGAAGGAGGACTCTGGGGAGAAAACCGCTACTTCCGGGTAATCGGAGAAGATTGGGAAAAGTGAGCCCCCAGGACCGACTAAGCGAGTGCCTCGCCCAAGACTCTCACTATGTCGCTGGCAGGTAACTTGGCAAAAAATTTCTTTCATGCTATACTGAAATTGCCCCTTATTAAAGGGGCGAACTCTCTTAAGGAGGAGAGTGTATGTATCGAAATAGGCTCCTCTTAGTGGTTGTTGCTCTCACCGTCCTTTCATTGCTGGCAGCCTGTGCCACCCCTACCCCTGTAGTTATTGAAAAGCCCGTGATCAAGAAAATAAAGGCTGCTTTTATCTATGTAGGCCCCATCGGGGACTACGGTTGGACTCACGCCCACGACATGGGCCGCAAGTATGTGCAGGAAAAATTCAAGGATTGGCTTGAGACCGTTTACGCCGAATCAGTCCCCGAAGCGGATGTCGCCCGCTATCTGGACCGCTTCATGGTGGAGGAGAAAGCCGACGTGGCCTTCACTACCTCCTTCGGCTACATGGATGCCACTATAGAAGCAGGCAAAAAGTACCCAGACAAAATCTTCTTCCACTGCTCCGGCTACAAGCGGGCCAAGAACGTGGGCACGTACTTTGCTGAATTCTACCAGCTCTACTACCTCAACGGTCTGATGGCTGGAGCTCTGACCAAAACTGGGAGAGTTGGCTATGTAGCCGCTCACCCCATCCCCGAGGTAGTCCGCCACATCAACGCTTTCGCCCTGGGAGTGAAAGAGGTTAACCCCGATGCCAAGGTAGACGTCCGCTGGCTCTTCTCTTGGTATGACCCGGCCAAGGCCCGCGAAGCTGCCGAAGCCATGATCGCTGAAGGAGCTGACGTCCTGGCCTTCACCGAGGACTCCCCTGCTGTGGTCCAGCTCGGTGAAGAGTACACTACTCAGAAGGGCAAGCCTATTTACACTTTCTCCCACTACAGCCCAATGCTCAGCTATGGGCCTAATTCCGCCGTAAGCGGCCAGCTGGTCCACTGGGAGAAGATCTATGAGGACATCCTCATGAAAGTCTACCTCGGCGTCTATACCCCCGAGAACCTGGAGAACGTGGACTACTGGTGGATGCTTCGCGAGAAGGCTGTAGAGCTCGGCGCCGATTTCGGAGTTCCCATCACTCCCAAGTTTGAGAGCGAACTCAAGGCCAAGAAAGTTAAGGATCCTCTCCTCGGTGAGATAAGCGTGTATGACCTGGTCTTCAAGCGCCTGGAGCAGATGAGTGAGCCCACCGTCCTCTTTGACCCCTTCACCGGTCCCATCTACGACCAGGACGGTAAGCTCAGGATAGAGCCCGGGCGCCGTGCTTCTTACTACGAACTCTGGACCATTGACTGGTTCGTGGACAATATTATAGGCAAGATACCGCGGTAAAAAATGCCAAAAAGGGGGTGCCTTCGGGCACCCCCTTTTTAATTTATTCTGGAGGTCAAGGTGGAAAGGCAAGAGTTTGACCTGGCAATAGTTGGAGCTGGGCCAGCGGGATATGTGGGAGCTATAAGGGCAGCTCAGCTTGGAGCCAGAGTGGCTCTTGTGGAAAGGGACCGCATAGGGGGGACATGCCTGAACCGGGGCTGCATCCCTTCAAAAGCCCTCCTCCACGCTGCCGAGGCAGCCGAATTGGCCCTGAAAGCTCCCAGCTGGGGGGTGAAAGTGCGCTTTGAAGGATTTGAGCTGGAGAAGCTCAGGGAGTTCAGGGATAGGACTGTGGAGAGGATGGTGAAAGGGGTTGAAACCCTCCTCAGAAGCTACCGCATACAAGTCTTCCGTGGGGAGGCTTCTTTCCTTGACCCGGTGACTCTGAAAATCGCCACAGGCGATGGAGAACAGCACGTAAGGGCTCGCAATTTCCTTATAGCTACCGGATCGGAGCCCGTAATCCCCCCGATCTCCGGAGCTGATCTCCCGGGAGTTGTGGATTCTGATGAGATAACCAGGCTGGAAAGCATACCTCAGTCCCTGGTGATAGTCGGTGCAGGGGTTATAGGTATGGAGCTTGCCACTCTTTACAGCGTCCTGGGGAGCAAGGTAACGGTTCTGGAGCTTCTCCCCCGCATCCTCCCCCCGGCCGATGGCGCCATTGCTTCTAGGTTCCTAGCCCTGATCAGGAAGCGAGGGGTTGAAGTGGTTACTTCGGTGAAGGTGGAGGCGATAGAACAGGAAGAGGATAAGCTGAGGGTTATCTGCAGCGGCGAGGGGCCCTTCCAGTTCCTCGCCGATAAAGTAATCCTGGCTGTGGGCAGGCGGCCGCATACGCGTGGCCTCAACTTGGAGGGCATCGGGGTTGAAATGGAGAAAGGATTTGTGAAGGTTGATGGGTTCCTGCGGACCTCAACACCACACATCTACGCCGCCGGGGATTGCGTGGGCGGAGCGCTGATGGCCCACAAAGCTTCATACGAGGGGGAAATAGCCGTTGAAAATGCCCTTGGCCACAGACGTACTCCCGACTACCGTGCCATCCCTTACTGCATCTACACTTTTCCAGAACTCGCAGGCGTTGGCCTTACAGAAGAGGCTGCCAAGGAGGAGGGGATCGATTATGAAGTAGCCACCTTCCCCTTTACGGCCAATGCCAGGGCCTGGGCCATGGATTCAGCTGAAGGGATTGTTAAACTCATATACGAAAAAGGTTCCAGAAAGCTCATCGGGGCCCACATTATGGGGCCATGGGCTGGGGAGTTAATCGGCGAGCTGGCCCTGGCGGTGCGTCTGCAGCTGAAAGTTCAGGAAGTAGCCTGCACAGTGCACCCTCACCCTTCCCTCTCTGAAGCCGTAATGGAGGCGGCGAAAGCTGCTTTCTACGGCGAAGCCATACATTACAGGGCAATACGCCGGAAACTTTAGCCCGGAAACTGAGGAGGTGACGGTTGCCTTCAAAGCAAGACCCCATCGGCATTTTTGATTCTGGAGTAGGAGGGCTTTCGGTTTGGCGGGAGGTGGTTCGCCTCCTGCCTTCTGAAGATGTCCTCTACTTCGCCGATTCCGCCCATCTACCCTACGGCGAGCGTTCCCTGGAAGAGGTCAGGGCTTTCTCCGAGGGCATCACAGAGTTCCTGATTGAAAGGAGGGCCAAGGTCGTGGTGGTGGCCTGCAACACGGCCTCGGCTGCCGCTCTCTATCACCTTAGAGAACGCTTCTCCGTCCCCATAGTAGGGATGGAGCCCGCCGTCAAGCCAGCGGTGAACCTAACGAAAACGGGGAAGATCGGGGTCATCGCTACCAGAGCTACTTTCCAGGGCTTACTCTTCCGGAGGCTTGTGGAAAGGTTCGGACAGGGGGTTGAAATCTTCACTAAGGCTTGTCCGGGCCTGGTGGAGATAGTGGAGGAAGGCCTCCTCAATGGCCGAGAGGCTGAAGCGAAAGTAAGAATGCAACTTGAACCCCTTCTCAGAGAGGGGATAGATGTTCTGGTTCTGGGATGCACTCACTACCCATTTCTACGGGAAATCATAGAGAAAGTAGTCGGCCCTGGAGTAACTATTGTTGACCCTTCCGAAGCAGTGGCCCGCCAAGTAAAGAGAGTGCTGGAAATCCATGGGCTTTTGCGGGAAGAGGGCGGGGAGGGCCAATACGCCTTTTTCACCTCGGGGGAACCGGATAAGTTCAGGAAAATCCTCCAGATATTGGTGGGAATTAGCGGACCAGTCTTTGGTGTTGCATGGGAGGGCAACAAAGTTACCGTACGAAGTCCCCTCTGAGCCTTTTCTGGAGTTCGTTGAGGAGGACGAGGGCCTGAATTGGGGTTAAGTTGGCAATATCCACCCGGAAAATCTCCCTTACCACTTCCCAGACAGCCTCATCATCGGTGGGAAGAACGAAGCTATCGGGTTTAGGGGCGATTTCCCGGAAAGTGAGGGGTTGGGGTGCGTAACCTTTCTCCGCTCTTTCCAGGATTTCTTTGGCTCTTTCCGTTACTTCTTCGGGCAGACCAGCCAGCTTTGCTACCTGTATTCCATAGCTCTTACCAGCCCCACCCCTGACCACCCGCCTGAGGAAGATTATTTTCCCTCCCTCCTCTGCCACGGCTAGGCTGTAATTTTTGGCTCCTTCGAGGTGCTCTTCCAGCTCCGTGAGCTCATGGTAGTGGGTAGCAAACAGGGTGCGGGCCTTTATGCGGTTATGAATGTATTCGGCCACGGCCCACGCTATGCTCATCCCATCGTAAGTGCTGGTTCCCCGTCCAACTTCATCCAATATTATAAGGCTCCTGGGGGTGGCATTGTGGAGGATGTGGGCCGTCTCTTCCATTTCCACCAAGAAGGTGGAGCGTCCTCTGGCGATTTCGTCCGTTGCTCCGATGCGGGTGAAGATTTTATCTATGAGGCCTATGCGGGCCTCCTTGGCTGGGACAAAGCTCCCCATCTGGGCCATAAGGGCGATAAGGGCCACCTGGCGCACGTAAACGCTTTTGCCGCTCATGTTGGGCCCGGTTATTATGAGAAGTCTATCTCCGTCGCCTCCCAGGAATGTATCATTGGGGACAAAGGGCTCTCCCTCGGGCATCATCCTTTCCACTACTGGATGGCGCCCTTCCCTTACGCTTATGACCACACTCTCGTCCACAATGGGTTTGGTGTAACCATAGCGGACTGCGGCTTCGGCCAGGGAACAGAGGACATCCAACTGGGCTAAAATCCGGCCGGCCTGCTGGAGGCGATCCATCCGGGAAGCCACTTCTCTCCTGAGCTTGACGAAGAGTTCATACTCCAGCTCTCTGGCTTTATCCTGGGCGGCCAAGATTTCGTTTTCCTTGACTTTAAGCTCAGGGGTGATGAAACGCTCGGCTCCCGAAATAGTAGCTTTGCGCTCATAATGGGGCGGAACAAGGTGTAGGTAGCTCCTGGTTACTTCAATGAAGAAACCGAAAACCTCATTGTAGCGGATGCGGAGATTTTTAATACCCGTCTTTTCCCTTTCCTTGGCTTCGTATTCTGCCAGCCAAGCTTTGCCCGAGGCAATCTCTCGGCGAAGGGAGTCCAATTCCCTACTATATCCCGGACGGATAAGGCCCCCTTCTCTCACTAGGATGGGGGGATTATCCACCAAGGCATTGCGGATCAGGGCAGCCACGTCCTGCAGCGGGTCAAGGGCCTTGTTCAGTTCCTGAAGGAGGGAAGCCTGGGCCCGGTTCAGCACCTCCTTTATCGGTGGGATCCTCTCCAAGGAGCGCCTCAATCCCACTAAATCCCTGGCATTGGCACTGCCGAAGCCTATCCTGCCCACGAGCCTTTCCACGTCGTAGAGGCCGTCCAAGAGGGTGCGGAGGTCGGACCGAAGGAGGTGGTCCTGAGCCAAGTTCTCCACGGCATCAAGTCTTGCCTTTATAGCTTCGGGATCCAGGAGAGGTCTGGTTATCCACCGTTTGAGGAGCCTTGCCCCCATGGCTGTGCAAGTGTGGTCCAGGACCCAGAAGAGGGAGCCCTGGGTTTCACCCTCGCGCAGGGTCCTCAGTAGCTCCAAGTTGCGGCAGGTGATATGATCCAGATTCATGTAAGCCGAAAGACTGTAAAACCGTAGAGCCCTCACGTGTTCCAGGTCCGAAAGCTGATTGTCCTTAAGATAGCGAAGAAGAGCACCCGCTGCTCTCATAGCTAAGGGTGAAACCCTCAGTTCCTCGGGAATTGAGGTAAGGTGGGAGAGGAGGCTTTCCTGAGCTGAATTGAAGGAAAAGGCCTCCTCTTCCTGTGGGGAAAGACGTGCCTTTCTTATGCTCAGGAGGCGCGATGTAAAGGCTTCATCGGCAGCGAGGGAAACGGGAAGGACGTATTCGCTCGGGCGAAGGCGCTCTAGTTCCTCCAGAAGGGAATCAAGGGAGTTCGTTCCCTCCACTTGGGTGGCTGAGAAGTCGCCGGTGGATAGTTCCATAACGGCCAGGCCGTAGTTTCCACCCTCTCGGAAGATGGCTGCCAGGAAATTCTCCTCCTTGTCGGGCAGAAGCCCTTCTTCCACCACTGTCCCCGGGGTTATAACCCGGATGATTTCCCTCCTCACCAGGCGTTTGCCCTTGCCTGGCTCCTCCATTTGTTCGGCTATAGCGATTTTGTAGCCCCTTTCTATGAGCTTGCCGATGTACGTGGTGAGCTGGTGGTAGGGAATGCCGCACATGGGGAGTTTTACTGCTTTGGAGAAGCGCCGGGAAGTGAGGACGAGTTCTAGTTCCCGGGATGCAATCTTCGCATCCTCATCAAACATCTCGTAGAAATCGCCCAGGCGGAAGAGGAGGATGGCATCGGGGTAGAGAGCTTTAAGCTGACGGTATTGCCTGAGCATTGGGGTTAAATTTTCTTTCTCTTTCACGATTATCTAACCCTCCGGAGTATCTCTTCGGCCACTACTAACCCGGAGGCTGAGGCTTGCACCAATCCCCTGGTGACCCCGGCTCCATCTCCAGCCGCAAACAGGTTCCTGACCTCTGTCTCAAGGGAAGGGGTGAGTTTGAGGCGAGAGGAATAGAACTTGACTTCTACTCCATAGAGGAGGGTGTGGGGTGAGTAAACCCCGGGGACAAGCTCGTCCATGGCCTTGAGCATTTCCAGGATATCCACAAGGTAACGGTAAGGTAGAACGAGGCCCAAGTCGCCCGGGGTGGCATCTTTCAAAGTGGGGGTTACGATGCTCCTAGAGAGCCTTTCCGGTGTTGAGCGGCGGCCTTGTTCCAGGTCCCCAAGCCGCTGGACGATAACTCCTCCCCCGAGGAGATTGGCCAACCGGGCTATGGATTTTCCGTAGGTTATAGGGTCCTTGAACGGTTCAGTAAAACGCTTGCTTACCAAGATGGCGAAGTTAGTGTTGGAGGTCTTGCGGTTAGCGTAGCTGTGGCCGTTCACAGTTATCACATCTCCCACATATTCCAGGACCACCTCACCGTATGGGTTCATGCAGAAAGTCCGGACCCTATCGTCGAAGGCCCTGGAAGTATAGAAGAGTTTGCTCTCGTAGAGGACATTGGTTAGGGGTTCCATGACCACGGCCGGGACTTCTACCCTAACTCCTATATCCACTGGGTTTCGATCTAGGGAGAGATTGAGGTCTTTGGCGATGGCCGTAAGCCAAGAAGCCCCTTCCCGCCCGGGGGCTATAACCACGAAATCGGCTTGAATCGTCTCGCCTTTTTCCGTTTCCACTCCCTTGACGGTGGAGTTCTCTGTGAGTATGCGGGCTACCGCCGTTTTCATCCTTATCTCTACACCCCTGGAGAGAAGCTCCTTTTGCATGTTGCGGAGAACTCCCCGGCAGTTCTCGGTGCCAATATGACGGACGGGCATGGCCAGAAGCTTGAGGCCAGCTTTGGCTGCCTTCTTCTGGAGACGCTCCACTTCATCAAGGTCAGCTCCAAAAATGGGGCTAATGGCACCGAAGCGAGCATAAAGCTGATCTACTTCGTTTATTACGGCCCGGAGCCTTTCCCCGTTCAAGTATTCCCCCAGGTTTCCCCCCACCTCGGGGGAGAGGGTGAGTTTGCCATCGCTGAAGGCGCCTGCCCCACCCCAGCCTGAAAGGACGTTGCAAGGGTTACAATGGATGCACCTTCCGCCTGGGCGCTGGGCAGGGCAATGCCTCTTATCCAGCTCATGGCCTTTGTCCAGAATCAATATGCGCAGGGATGGGTCTTCCTGGCTGAGCTTGAGAGCGGTGAAAATTCCGGTCGGTCCTGCCCCTACGATCACTACGTCAAAGTGTTCTCCTCCGCTCAACTTTTTATCCCCTCCTCAATCATTCTTCGCACATCCTCCTCCGTAATCATCGGTATACCAAGTTCACGGGCGCGGTTATACTTTGTGGCGCCAGGAGCTTCGCCTACAATTAAGTAATTAGTCTTGCGAGTAACAGCATCGGCCACTTTGCCGCCGTAGCGTTCAATTAGGGCAGCAAACTCCTCCCTGGGCACTGAGAGGGTCCCTGTTATCACGAAGGTCAGGCCAGCCAGAGGTCTGGGCCCTTCCTCCACTACCTTTACTTCCTCCTCCGCCAGCCGCACGCCAGCCTTGCGGAGCTTTTCGATGATTTCCCGGTGGCGCGGTCTGGAGAAGAAGTCCACCACACTCCGAGCGATCCTTGGTCCGATCCCTTCAATCTGCATGAGTTCTTCTTCAGAGGCAGCCATAAGTTTATCAATGGAAGGATAATGCTTGGCAAGGGTCTGGGCTACTACCTCCCCCACATATCTTATGCCCAGGGCCGTCAAGACCCGCCAGAAAGGCCTTTGCTTGGAGACTTCTATGGCTTCGAGGAGATTGCTCACTTTCTTCTCGGCAAAGCCCTCCAACCTAAGGAGCTGTTCTGGCCTAAGGTAGTAAAGGTCGGCTACGTCCCTCACGAGGCCTTCTTTGACCAGAAGCTCGGCAATCTTTTCTCCCAGCCCCTCGATGTCCATAGCCCCTTTTGAGGCCCAGTATTCAACCCTGCGCACCAGCTGAGCCGGGCAGGCGGCGTTCACACAATAGTAATCCACTTCGTTTTCAGGTTTGACGACAGGCTCTCCGCAGACGGGGCAGTTCTTAGGCATGTAGAAAATCCTCTCCTGACCCGTGCGGAGCTCTTTCACTGGCCCCACAACTTGAGGGATAACTTCCCCCGCCCGCCTCACGATTACAGTGTCCCCGATGCGGATATCTTTTCGGTGTATGTCCTCTTCATTGTGGAGGGCGGCCTGTTTCACGATAACGCCGCCCACGTAGACCGGCTCCAGGATGGCGACGGGATTAAGGGAGCCCGTACGACCAACGTTTACGATAATGTCCAGAAGTTTCGTGGTGGCTTCGCGGCCAGGGAACTTATAGGCCACAGCCCCTCTCGGGGCATTCCCCACAATACCGAGGGCTTCTTGGATGGCCAAGTCGTTTATCTTGACTACAACCCCGTCCACTTCGTAATCCAGGGAATCCCGCTTCTTCATTAGTTCTTTGGATAAAGCGAGGACCTCCTCAAAGCTCCTGGCCAGCCTGTTTTCGGGGTTAACAGGGAAGCCCAGGGATTTGAGGTATTCTAAAGCTTCCCACTGGGTCCTTATGGGCTTGCCCCCTTCAATGTCTACTATAGCATAGGTGAAGATTTTGAGGGGCCTCTGAGCCGTTACAGATGGGTCAAGCTGACGGATGGAGCCGGCAGCGGCATTGCGGGGGTTAGCGAAGGTCCTCTGGCCCAGTTCTGCCTGACGGCGGTTGAACTCTTCAAAAGCGCTTATGGGCATGTAAGCTTCGCCCCTCACTACGAGGCGCTTCGGGGGCTCCCCATCGGGCATAACAGGGATGCGCAAGGGTACAGTTTTTATTGTTTTTAGATTAGCCGTCACATCCTCCCCCACGAAACCATCACCGCGGGTGGCCCCCTTAACGTAGACGCCGTTTTCGTAAGTCAGCACTACAGTAAGGCCATCAATCTTGGGTTCAACTGTAAATTCCAGGTCTTCGGGTTTCACTCCCTCGGGCAAGAGTTTGGAGATCCTTCTGAACCATGCCCACATTTCCTCATCGTTGAAGGCGTCCTGGAGGCTGAGCATTGGCTTGGGGTGCCGGACCTCAGCGAAGCCTTCTGCCGGCTGGCCTCCCACCCTCTGGGTCGGAGAGTCGGGCGTGATGAATTCGGGATAAAGCTCCTCAAGCCTCTTGAGTTCTCGCTTGAGAGCGTCGTATTCGGCATCGCTTATTTCGGGTGAGTCCAAAACGTAATAAAGGTAATCGTGGTAGTTGATGAGCCTTCGCAGCTCCTCAATCCTTTTCCTCGCTTCCTCCCGGCTCAATTCCGCCATAACCCCTCCTCCCATTGTCAAGATTTACATATTAGACCTCACAAAACGGCCTTTTCAAACCGCCCAAGCGGGCGTAATGGCCTTTCCTTATAAAATTTCCCGAAAATTTAGATTATAGCATTTCAGCCAGATTGGCAAGGGGTTAGTAGTCAATTCCCTTTCGAGAGACGATTCCATGCCGATATGGGTGCTTTAACTCTTTCATCTCGGTGACAAGGTGGGCCCGCCGGATGATTTCGGGGTGAGCATTCCGGCCGGTGAGGACCAGTTCAACCTTTTCTGGTTTCTCCTCCAGAAGCGATATAACCTCTTCCAGGGAGATGAGGCCAAAGTCTAAAGCCACATTGATTTCATCAAGGATGATAATGTCGTAGAGGCCTGAGTGCATTGCCCGGCGGGCCTCTTCCAAGGCTTCACGAGCCATTTCTATGTCCTGAGGCAGAGGATTGTTGCGGTCCACAAAGTGCGGCCCTCCGAACTGCTTTAGAGTTATCCCCGGGACGAAGTTCACCGCCTTGAGTTCCCCATAGTGGGGCCATCCCTTCATGAACTGGATTATGCAGACTTTCAGGCCATGGCCCGCTGCCCTCAGGGCCAGGCCCAGTGCAGCCGTAGTCTTGCCCTTGCCATCGCCCGTGTAGACTTCTATCAAGCCCTCTCTTAGGTTCATTTGATTTTCACCTCCATGTCCAGCGGGACGAGTTCAAACCAGGTGTTCCCGGGTTTGAAGGGGAATATATTCCCCCCGTAGTCCAAGATTTTAAGGGGGTCGGGGCGGGAGGGTCTGCTCCAGACTGCGTCGTAGACTCGGCCATCCCGGCAAACCTGGGCCTTCCCTTGGCCCCAGAGCTGTATCTGAACCGATTTAGCTCCCAACACATCCTCCACAATGAGGGTTTCCACGTGATGCACGTACACTATGACCACGTTTTTAACGGTAATTTGCTCACCGGTAATGGCATCTCGATGTGGTTCTCCTACGAGGAAGCGTAGGTAAGCCCCCTTTTGCGGATCGTAACGGTAGAGGACGTCAGAATATTTACGGTGGTAGGGGATAAGTATCTCGTTGGCCGGCAGGCCATCGGGTGGGGGCTCCTGAGCAAAAACCATGTGATCTATCTCCACTTTTTGGTTTATACCTCTCTGGGTCGCCACCTTCCAAAGAGTGGCGGTATCAGTGAAAAGGGTGTGCTCAAAAGCTTTCCCTGGCTCCTTGATGCGGTAGAAACCAGGGTCTCCACGCCACTCTGAGAGGGTATACTGGGCAAAATCGCATTTGTCCAGCATCCTGGTTATCTCGCCTGAAGCGCCGGAGTAAGCGAAAATGGCATGGTAAAAGAGGGGTATCTCTAAGTCAATGAGCCTGGCACTCCTTACAGAACCTATGCGCTCAGCATCTTTGCAGAGGAAGATAGCAGTGAAGCGGGTTATGCCCCCTTCGGCCAAATGTTCAAAGACGATATCGGCGAAGGAGAGTCCCGATTGAGGTCTTACTTCTGGCGAGTTGGCCACTTTCACAGCCAGAGGCCTGCGGTTTATTTTATCGAAACTATCCACAGGCTCGCCGGTCAAAGGGCAGATGTGAGCAATAGGGGTGGGGGTCGGGGTCGGAGTTTCCAGGGCCAAAGGGTTCGCTTTGGTGGCAAGTGTCGGGATGGGGGCGGGCGTACCTATGGAAGCAGGTCTTGGGGTCTTGGTGGGGGTTGGGGTGGGAGAAGGACTGAGGAAAGAACAAGAGGTGAGAAGCAGGGCTAAAATGGAAAGAGCCGTTAATTTTTTCATGCCTCCACCTCCTTTAGTTTCTGCTAACCTGGGTTTGAGAGGGTGCAGGGAAGCCCCTTTCTTCCTGACCCCTCCTGCAAGCGGGGGTCTGGTGCGATGAAGCTGGGTTAATTATAAACTTGCCTTCTCGGTAAAGCAAAACTTTCCAACGCCTGCTCGAGGGTTTTCTGGGCAACTCTTTTACACCTGGCATTTTTATGCTAAAATTAAATGAGGAGGCAACTTATGGGTCTCTCTCTATTTCGCTTAGCACCTCAAGTGGAAATGATGGCCGAAGAAATCGCTGAGGAACTGAACCGCCGCCAGAGGGTGGTGGATAAAGCCCGTGAGCTTCTCAAGAGATATTCCCTTTCGGCCCTCGAACTCAAGGCTAAGGCCAAAGAAGTAGGGGCAGCAATCCCTACCGATGAGCTCATTGACCACCAGGAACCTCCGAAACTTGCACCCCCTTCTTTTTTCGCTATCGCGGCTGATGGTTCCCAGGTCCAGCCCGACCGTCACGGCATTGCCCTTTACTACCTTATAAACGTTGGGAGCATAGTCGTCAAGGAAAACAGTGGGGAAACCCCCATTCCAAGAAGTATGCCCTTCCTCTACTATAAAGACGAGGAACTCTATGAAGGCAACCGACTGGTCCAGGGCAACCTTTTGGACGTGAGGAGGGAACTGGCGGAACTGAAAGAGCTTGCGGAAAGGGTGGAAGAAGTAGCGGAGAAAGCCCGGGAGGAGAACATCCCCATCGTAGCTCTGGCCGATGGCACCCTGCTCCTCTGGGTTTTGGAGGAGGAAAAGAGCCTCCACTTGGATAAAATCAGGGCTTACGTAGAAGAGATGGAAAAAATCCGCAGAGCCGGAGCTCTCCTGGCAGGCTTCATAAGCCGCCCGCGCTACAGTGAAGTGGTGGACCTCCTGAGGCTTGCCCATTACGGGGAAGAACTCTTCAAGGAGCCTGTTCACAGGCGTCCATGGGGCCGCTTGACCGATGCCGCGCTCTTTTCTTTCCTTCCGCTGGGGTGGCGCTCCGCCCTCTTTGAAAGCCCCTCTTCCCTAAACGATTACTACGGTGAGCACCGCATTTTCTTCTTTTATACGAAAGTTGGCGATGAGGTAGCCCGAGTTGAAGTGCCTAACTGGGTGGCCAGAGACAAGGAACTCGTGGCTCTGATTCAAGGGGCGATACTGAAGCAAAGTGAGAAGACCGGGGGTTATCCCTATGTTCTGGAGAGGGCCCATGAGCTAGCCGTTATAAAGGCTCAGGAGAGAAAAAACCTTGAGGAAATGATCGAGCGAGCCATGATAAGGAGAGGGCTCATCCTCAGGGTCTCTCCCAAGGAGAGGTGGAAGAGGTTGATATAATATGGGTCAAGAGATAGGAAGAGTTATCCAGGCGAATACTACTCAGTTCACCGCCGGCTGCCGGAGTCTACTTCAAGACATCCCTTCCTTCGGCGATTTCGTCAGGGTTTTAACGCAGGATGGCAGCATAGTATACGGTTTCATTTACAATGTTTCAATCCAAGGCGACCCTTCCGTGCGCCAGCTCATAGCGGAAAGAGACCTCCCGGAGGAATACATAAAGGACCAGATAGAGAACCGCTTGCTTCCTGCAGAGTTTTCGGTAGTGGTGGTGGGATACAAGCGAGGCAACCACATCCGTCAGGAATTACCTCCTCAGCCTCCTATGCCTTTCAGTCTAGTGGAGAGGTGTTCCGATGAGGAAGTGAAGGAGTTCGCCCGTTCCGGGCTTGATTTCCTGCGCACCATTCTGAACATTCCTGGCGTCCCTTCTGATGACGTAATAGCGGTAGCGGTGAGGAGGATGGCCAGTTGTCTGGGCAAGGAGGGACACTACTTCCTGGTGGATGCTGGCCGCGAGCTCACCAAACTCCTGTACAAGGACACGACAAGGCTTGAGGGTCTGCTGCGGAGGATAAAAATTTAATGGTGAAAGGCAAATAGTGAGACGGAGATATGAGCACTTAGTGGCTAAAAGTTTGCTGAGGATAGAGGCGGAGCTATTTACAGACAAAAGGCAAAGATTAAACCCTTTTCGATGGCTGGAATGCCTGGACTGGTTGCTAGTGCGAGATCCGGCTGACCGGCGCTCGATAAAGAGATGAAAAGCGGTGTGGGCCGATCAACGACGAGGCCCAAAGAGCTAATCCAAACCAGAGAAACCCGAAGGAGGGTCCCATGAGCAAGGCCTTGAAAATCTTAACCGTCATTGTGGTATTAATAATTGTGCTGGGGTTGGCCCTCTCCGGCTTCTTATACTACACTATCCGCAGACCATGGCCCAGAACCAGCGGCATTATAACCTTAGAAGGGCTAAGAGCCCCGGTGACCATCGTAAGGGATAAGTGGGGAGTGCCTCACATCTACGCTTCTAACATCCACGACCTCTTCTTTGCTCAGGGTTACGTCCACGCCCAAGACCGCTTCTGGCAGATGGAATACTGGCGTAGGATCGGCAGCGGGCGCCTCTCGGAAATCTTCGGAGAAACGACTTTGAATGTAGACCGGTTCATCCGCACCCTCGGCTGGCACAGGACCGTCTCCAGAGAACTCGAAATGCTTGATCCCGAGGTTAAAACCATTTTGGAAGCATATGCCGAAGGAGTCAACGCTTACCTTAGGGAGCACAAGGGGAGGCTGGGCCTGGAGTTCACCATCCTCGGCCTCATTGGGGCCAAGTTCGAGCCCGAACCGTGGACTGCCTACAACACGCTTACCTGGGCTAAGGTTATGGCCTGGAACTTGGGCGGTAACTGGGATTACGAGATCTTCAGAGCCATGCTCTCAAGCAGAATCGGCCTCGCCCGCTTGAAGGACATTGACCTACCCTACCCTCCTGACCGGCCAATTATAGTACCATATCCCGAGACTGGGCCCTTTTCTCTGGCACCTGAAGAACCTGTCCTCATCTCTGAAGCCACTTTCGAGAGCATACCGTGGGAAGCGGTGGAAATCCTCAGTATGGGACCAGGCCTCGGAAGCAATAACTGGGTAGTCTCCGGGAAGCGCACAACTACTGGCCGCCCTCTGCTAGCTAATGATCCACACCTGGGGATCCAGATGCCGTCCATCTGGTATGAAATTGGCCTCCACTGTGAACCGGTAAGCGAGGAGTGTCCCTTTAATGTTGTCGGTGCTTCTTTCGCTGGATGCCCCGGAGTCGTAATCGGTCACAATGACTATATTGCGTGGGGGGTCACTAATGTCAACCCTGATGTGCAAGACCTCTACGTGGAGCGAATCAATCCCGAAAACCCCAACCAGTATGAAGTTGATGGAAAGTGGGAAGACATGCAGATAATCTGGGAAGAGATAAAAGTGCGGGGGAAAGAGGAACCAGTAAGGGTGCGAGTTCGTATAACCCGTCACGGCCCTATAATAAACGATGTGGCCGGTGGGACCGAGGAGACCTGGGCATATGGATGGCAACCCCTGGCTTTCCGCTGGACAGCTCTCGAACCTGGCACAATTATGAAATCTGTGCTCCTCCTCAACAAAGCCCGCAACTGGGATGAGTTCAGGGAAGCCCTCCGTTATTGGGATGTGCCGAGCCAGAACTTCATTTACGCTGACGTAAACGGAAACATAGGCTACCAGATGCCGGGCAAAGTCCCTATCCGCAAGAAGGGCGATGGTTCAATGCCTGCACCTGGATGGAACAGCGAATACGAATGGATAGGATACATTCCTTTCGATGAACTCCCTCGCGCTTTCAACCCACCCGAAGGTTATGTGGTGACAGCCAACAACGCTGTGGTGGGGCCGGATTTCCCCTATTTCATCGCCCGTGACTGGAACCGAGGCTACCGGGCGCAGCGAATAGTTAATTTAATCAATTCCAAAGACAAGCTCAGCATTGAGGACTTCAAAGCCATGCATATGGATTCCTACGTCCTCCATGCCGATGAAGTTATCCCCTACCTCATTGCCCTTTCTCCGAATGATCCACGCCTTAAGGAAGCATTAGAAATCCTCAGGCAGTGGGACCGACAGGCCGTTCCGGAATCGGTCGGAGCCACGATCTTTGAGGCCTTGAGACTCAGTCTGCTTCGAAACATCTTGGCGGATGAGTTCGGGAATAAAGCTTTCAGTGCCTTCTTGGAAACTGGGTCCCTAACTATGCAAGTCTTAGCTTCCATCTTGGCCAACCCCCAATCCCTTTGGTACGACAACATCTACACCCCCGGCACCGAAACCAGGGATGAGATCCTCCTCAAAGCTCTCAAAGAAGCCATTGACGAAATCACGAAGCGCTTAGGCAAGGATATGAGCAAGTGGCAATGGGGAAGGGTCCATGTGGCCATCTTCCGGAACGAAACCCTGGGGAGGTCAGGGGTAAAACTCATTGAGAACCTTTTCAACCGTGGCCCTGTGCCCGTGAGTGGGAGCTCTGAAACGGTGAATAATACCATTTACAACCCCGAAAAACCCTTTGAGGTACTGGTCCTCCCTTCGTACCGGCAGATCATAGATGTAGGAGCATGGGACAACTCCCTTTCCATTCACACTACCGGCCAGTCTGGCCACCCATATCACCCTCACTACGGCGACTTTATAATGAAGTGGGCAAAGGGCGAATACCATCCAATGCTCTGGAGCAAAGAGAAAGTAGAGAGTTACGCCGAAACCATTTTGACTCTAAAACCAAAATAGGGACAAAGGTAGCCCTTTGCATGGGTGCAACCCTGTTTATCCCTTAAATCCACGGGGATAGGCAAAACTAGCGTTTCGGAAGGTGTCCCATAGAAAGCTAGTTCGAAGGAGGTTGCCACCTTTGTGGAATTCTGGTGCTACGCCTCTATAAACTGAGACCGTCGAAAAATTTTGATAAGGAGGTCCAGGTTATGCCCAAGATTACTTTTACTCTCAACGGAAGGGAACGAACAGTAGAAATCCAGCCTTTTGAGACACTGGCCTATGTACTGCGGGAAAGGCTTGGCCTCATAGGAACGAAAATAGGATGCGAAGAGGGAGAATGTGGAGCCTGCACGGTGATCGTGGATGGCAAAGCCATTACTTCGTGCATTTACCCGGCCATGAAGGTGGACGGAGCTAAGGTGGAGACCATTGAAGGGCTACCCAAAGGTGACAAGCTACACCCTATCCAAGAAGCTTTTATAGAACACTTCGCTGTCCAGTGCGGTTACTGCACCCCGGGCTTCATAATGTCTACTAAAGCCCTGCTGGACAGAAACCCCAATCCTTCAGAGGATGATATCAAAGAAGCCATTGCTGGCAATCTATGCCGCTGCACTGGGTATTACCAGATAGTGGATGCTATAAAAGCTGCCATAACTAAAATGGGAAGTAGGAAATCATGAAGGTCCGGCTGGCTTACGGAAAAGAAGGGCTCTGGGTAGAATTGCCTGATGATCTGGATGTGAAAATCATAGAGCCCAATTTCGTCCCTGGCCTTCCAGATGAGGAAGGGGCCATCCGAAAGGCCCTCAGGGAGCCCATAGCTTCTCCTCCTCTCAGAGAGCTTGTCCGTCCTTCGGATACGGTCGCCATAGTCTTCAGCGACATAACCCGCCCAATGCCCAACCGCAAGGTTATCCCACTCATACTGGAGGAACTCTCTCATGTCCCAAGAGGTAACATCATCCTCATAAACGCCCTTGGGACCCACCGTCCGCAAACTCGCCAAGAGCTGGAGGAAATGCTGGGTCCGGAGGTGGTCGCAAATTACACCATCCTCCAGCACGATTGCAACGATAAGTCCAATCTTCAGTACCTGGGGGAGACGAGCTTCGGACATCCGGCCTGGGTAAACAAGGTCTACCTGGAGACTTCATTCAAAATCCTCACTGGCTTCATAGAGCCGCACTTCTTCGCCGGCTTCTCCGGGGGGCCAAAAGCAGTGCTTCCGGGGATAGCGGGCTTGGAGACAATCCTCATGAACCACGGGGCCGAGATGATAGACGACCCCCGGGCTACCTGGGGTGTAACGGAGGGCAACCCCATTTGGGAAGAGATAAGGGAAGTGGCTGCCCGAACCAAACCCAATTTCGTGGTTAACGTGACCCTGAACCGGGAGAAACGTATAACCGGAGTTTTTGCCGGCGATGTATGGGAGGCTCACGCCAGAGGAGTTAAATTCGCTGCGTCCTCCGCCATGGTGGAAGTTGAAGAGCCCTTTGATATTGTTATTACTACCAATTCTGGCTATCCGCTGGACATAAACCTCTACCAGGCGGTCAAGGGGATGTCAGTAGCGGCAAGGGTGGTTAAAGAAGGGGGGAGCATAATAATCGCCGCCGAGTGTCGCGATGGCATCCCGGACCACGGGGAATACAAAAATATCCTCAAGATGGCTTCCTCCCCTGCCGAGCTTTTGGAGATAGTCCGCCGACCGGGCTTTCTGGTTCAGGACCAATGGGAGGCCCAGATCCAAGCCCTTATTCAGCTCAAAGCCGATGTCTACGTCAAAAGCACATACCTTACAGAGAGCCAGATAAGGGAAGCCCTCTTGAAGCCCTGTGAGTCCATAGAAGAAACACTACAGGAACTTTTAGCCCGATACGGCCCCGGAGCCAAGGTGTGTGTTATCCCTGAAGGCCCCCAGACGATACCTTACCTAAAGTAAAACGGGCTTCCGGCTCCTAAATCTGATCACAGGCTGGAGTGCCTGTCCCGCAGGCTAGACATTAGCCGGTAAGTGCAAGCAAGTTCAAACGCAAAGCAGGTTTTTATTCGGCTTATACATCCGCTAATAGGCTGAGAGGCTTATTCTTTTGTAACTCAGGCTTCCCCTTGTGTTTACCCTCGGAAACACCACAGCCCACGAGCGGGGCTCTAAACCAGGCAAACCCTAAGCCCCACGGGGGTGGGCAAAAAGATATAACATTCCTGAGGCATTTACTTGGATGGTGCCCCAGGTAGGCCGCGTAATCTATCAAACTTGCACCGCTCTATTGAGCCTGATATAATGTCTATACAAGTTAACGAAGAGAACTATGCGTGTGAATCACGAAAGTCACATTCCCCTTTACTATCAAATTTACGAACAGCTTCGCGAGGAGATCCTCAGCGGCCGCCTGAAGCCTGGAGACCCTCTGCCCTCAGAAACACAAATATGCAACGAGTGTGGTGTCTCCCGCATGACCGCCCGCATGGCCCTGTCCCAGCTTGTGAATGAAGGCCTAGTGGTCCGCAAAAAAGGCAAAGGGACTTTTGTGGCTCCACCGAAAGCCACTCTACGGGAAGAACCCTTCTTTTTCTTCCGCTACACCGATCTCATGAAAAGCCTCGGCCTCGCAGCCAAAGTCAGAGTTATCCGTCAAGAAATAGCCAAACCACCACCCGAAGTAAGGGAGGCTCTGCGCCTGGAAGAGGAAGACCTTGTCGTCCGCATAGTCCGCCTGCGCATCGCCGATGACCAGGTCATGGCTTTGGAAACAGCCCTGCTCCCTTATCGCTTCTTCCCCAACTTGATGGAATTGGATTTGAACGACAAAAGCCTGTTTCAGGCGCTAGAGGAAAATTTCACCGTTTTCTTGGCTTATGCCATAGACTCGGTTGAGCTTTCCACCGCAGGCCCATATGAAGCAGCCGAACTCGGGATCCGGGAAGGTAAACCGATAGTCCTCAATACTCGCATCGTCTTTTCCGCCGAAGACATCCCCATAGCTTTCATTCGGACCATCCACAGAGGAGACTGCTTTAAGGCAGTAGTGCGCTGTAATCGCAAGGAACTGGAAACTTTCAAGTGAGGGGAAAAATTATGGGCTATGGTTTTTGGGGAAGAATACTTTGGGTAGATTTGAGCACTAAGAAGTTCTGGGTGGAAGAAATCCCCGAATCTTTTTACCGGCGTTTTTTAGGAGGCTACGGACTGGGTGCCGCTATCCTCTACAAGAGAATGCCCCCCGGGGCTAACCCTCTAAGTCCGGAAAATGTCTTAGCCTTTCTGCCCGGTCTCCTCACTGGAAGCAATGCCCCATTCAGCGGCCGCTTTATGGTCGCAGCCCGCTCCCCTCTAACTGGGGGATGGGGCGATGCCAACTGCGGCGGCAACTTCGGCCCGGCCCTCCGGAGTGCCGGCTACGATGGCCTTTTCATCACTGGCGTGGCATCCGAACCCGTTTACCTGGCCATAGATGGCGATCGGGTTGAAATACGGGATGCTTCCTATCTTTGGGGACTTGATACAGTGCAGACTGAAGAAGCCATCCATCGGGATTTTGCCCAAGATGCCAGAGTGGCCTGCATCGGGCCTGCAGGTGAGCGTCTTTCCCTTATTTCCGGCATCGTGAATGCCGGAGGACGCATAGCAGCCCGTTGCGGCCTGGGGGCAGTTATGGGGGCCAAACGCCTCAAAGCCGTGGCAGTCCGTGGAAAAGGCCGCCTCCCCATCGCTGACCCCAAAGCCTTCCAGGCCGCTCGCTCTTCCTACCTAAGCCTATTCCGCCACAAGCCCTCCCGCTGGACCCCCCTCATTCCCACTTTCCTGATCCGCATCTTGCCGATTATGCGCCGGCTCCGCATACGTACGGGCAGTGGGCCCGTTCAATTTGTCATTGAGACTTTTCGGCGGTATGGAACAGCTGCAGGCACGGCTCCCCTTGTGGAACTCGGCGATACTCCAGTGAAGAATTGGCTTGGCATCGGTTTCAAGGACTTCCCACTGGAGCGCTCCAGTCGGCTGAGCGATGAGGCCGTAATCCGCCACAATATCCGTTCCTTCGCCTGCCACTCCTGTCCAGTAGCGTGCGGTGCCATCGCTCGCCTGCCCGATGGCAGTTCTGGCCACAAACCGGAGTACGAAACTCTGGCGGCTTTCGGCCCTCTCCTCCTCAACGATGACCTGGCTTCGGTAATGCTGTGCAACGAAATCTGCAATCGGGCCGGCCTGGATACCATCTCCACCGGCGTAGCGATAGCTTTCGCCATAGAGGCCCGCGAAAGGGGCTGGCTCCCGCCCGAATTGGCTGAGGAACTTCCGCTGAGTTGGGGAAACGGTGAAGCAATCGTGGAGCTCGTCCGCAGGATCGCAGAAAGAAGGCCAGGCCTGGGAAATTGGCTTGCCGACGGAGTCCAGCGTGCTGCTGAGCTCCTGGGTAAGGAAACTCGGGAAGCGGCCATGCATGCCGGGGGACAGGAACTCCCCATGCACCGCGGCATATACGAGCCGGGGGTCGCCTTAGGCTATCATGTGGACCCGGCACCAGGCCGGCATACTGCCACCATGTCCGGGATGACCGAAATCAAAGCTTATGCCCCCTATTTTACCCTCAGAGGGGTCAAACCCGCAGGCCGCTACAATTATGCTGCCAGAGGCTGGACCTTTGGAGTAGTGATCCCCATCCTGCGGGCTTACGATTCCCTCGGACTCTGCCACTTCGCCCTCCAAATGGGGGAGCCTCCTTTCTTGAAATGGCTCAACGCTGCCACAGGATGGAGCGTGGATGAAGCCGAATTCTTCCGGATCGGCTGGCGGATTCAAGTCCTGCGCCATGCTTTCAATGCTCGTGAAGGCCTCCCACCGCGTTTCCCATTGCCGGCCCGGGAGCTAGGCATTCCCCCTCAGGAAGAAGGTCCTGTGGCTGGGATCACCCTTGACATCGAAACGATGGCTTCCAGTTACTTTCAAAGCCTTGGCCTTGACCCCGAAACGGGTCTGCCCCTGCCGAAAACGGTGGCTGAGCTCGGACTGGAAGACTTTTTCTCCTGATAGGTAAGGAGGGGAAGATGGGAGGATACTTGTTGGGCATTGACGCAGGGACTGGTTCCGTGCGTGCCCTCTTGGTAGATGTAGAAACTGGTTCTACGATAACCGCATGCCGCGAATGGAAGCATACTCCTTCGCCAGAGGGGGTCTGGGCGTACGATTTCAATGCTGAAAGGAATTGGACTCTACTGGTTGAAACCGTTCGGGAAACTCTGGAAAAAGCTAAAGCCTCCTCCAGGGAAATCCTGGGCATCGCAGTCGCCTCAATGCGCCACTCCCTTATGTTGGTAAGGGACGGACAAACCCTTTTCGCTGTCCCCAACCGGGACGCACGCGCTGCCACCGAGAGCACCGAACTGGCCTCGGAAAGAGGACCAGCTCTTTACCAGCGCACGGGTCATTGGCCAGCCCCGATATTCATGCTCCCGAGGCTTCAATGGCTCCTCCGCAATCACCCGGAACTCCTCCGAGGGTCCATTGTCCTTACCATCGGCGACTGGATCACCTGGCGGCTATGCGGAGAGATAGCCACCGATTTCTCTCATGCTGGCGAAAGCATGCTTTTTGACATCCACAAACGCGAATGGGTGAAAGAATGGCTGATGGAACTGGGCTTGCCTGAGTCCATGCTCCCCCCTGTGCTTCCATCTGGGACAACACTGGGATGGCTAACTCCTTCCGCCGCAGCCGATTTAGGACTCCCTTCCGGAATCCCAGTAGCCGTCGGAGGGGGCGATACTCAGTGCGCGCTGCTCGCGCTGAGAGTCATCCGGCAGAACCAGTTGGCTATCGTAGCCGGAACCACAGTTCCGATCCAAGGCGTGGCCGAAAGACCATTTTTGGACTCAGAAGGGCGGCTATGGACAGGGCTGCACATCCTTCCCGATTGCTGGGTTGTCGAAAGCGGGGCCGGGCCTATGGGTGAATCCATGGCCTGGTTCGCCCAGACCATCTTCCCCCATTCGCCGTGTCCTCCTGCCCGCTTCATGGCCGAAGCCAGTCAAGCTCGTCCCGGAGCAGGTGGTGTTATCTCTTCCTTCGGCGGTCAAATTTTCAATGCACGGGCCATGGCCTTCCCCGTCGGAACCATAACCCTTTCCCACTTCCTGGGAGAAGCCCCCAGGCCTGCCCTGTGTAGGGCGATCCTGGAAGGAATGGCTTTCGCCATCAAGGCCAATGTTGAGCAGATTGCTTCCCTAATAGGGGAACCTTCCCGTATAGCGATGACCGGAGGGATGACCCGGAGCCCCTTCTGGAACCGGCTAGTTGCCAATGTCCTGGGCCGGCCAGTAGAAATATCCGAAATTCCCGATGCCACAGCCCTCGGGGCAGCCATTTGTGCCGGCGTTGGAGCCGGTGTTTTCAAAGATCTCAAGGAAGGAGTGGAAAGGCTTTCTCACACTGCGATCGTCCACCCGGAGGAGGGCATTTGTGAAACCTACGGAAGTCTCTATTCGGAGTGGTGCAAATACCTCGCAGATCTGGTAAGGGCCCACAGCCTGGCTGCAGATCTGATCCTCCAGAACATCGCTGAACCCGTCAAAGTTAGAGCCTTTACCCCGGCCTCATTCCGCCCCAGAATCCTTGTGACGGCGCAGATGGATGAGAGAAGTCTCGCTGAGCTGGGCCAGCTGGGAGACGTTAGATATGCTTGTTACCGGGAGACCCTGCAGGTGCTCACGGGAGACGATCTAGTGGAAGCCCTCAGAGGCGTGCAAATTTTTATAACCGAAGTGGATATAGTGGATTTGGAAGCCCTCAAGCAATTGCCTGAGCTTCGAGTGGTGGTCTCGTGCCGCGGTCGGGCAGTAAACGTGGATGTGGAAGCTTGCACGGCCATGGGGATTCCCGTGCTTTACGCTCCTGGCCGCAATGCCGATGCGGTGGCAGACTTAACGGTAGCCTTCATGATTGCTCTGCTGCGCAAGCTTATACCTGCTGATCGTTTCCTCCGAGAACCTGGTGGCGAGGCTGGCGATATGGCCCGGATGGGCCAGGCCTTTGAAGCCTTTTTGGGCCGTGAACTCTGGGGTAAAACCGTCGGCCTCATAGGTCTGGGGGCGATAGGGCGCAAAGTGGCCCAACGCCTCGTGCCTTTCGGTGTGCGCCTGCTGGCCTATGACCCCTATATCTTTCCCGAAGAAGCAGCTCTCCACGATGCGGAGCTCGTACCTTTGGAGAAACTCTTGGCAGAAAGCGACATCGTTAGCCTCCACGCCCCAGTTACAGACGAGACTCGGGGGATGATCAACCGCGAAGCTATTTACCGAATGAAAAAAGGAGCCTTCCTCATCAACACCGCACGAGCCGCGCTGGTGGATGAAGAGGCACTGGCCGAGGCCCTCCGCAACGGCCATCTGGCGGGGGCTGCTGTGGATGTCTTCTCTGTGGAACCTCCCCCTTCCAACCATCCTTTGCTTATGCTCCCCAATGTAATTGCTACCCCTCATATCGGGGGAAACACAGAAGAAGTGGCCATCCATCAGAGCCGCATCGTGGTGGAAGATCTGCGGCGCCTGCTTGCGGGGGAACGCCCTCATAACATCCTAAACCCTGAAGTCCTGGAAGGTTTCTCCTGGACAAGCCCGCGCCGGCAAGTGGAAAAGCTGGAAGCTATCGCAGCTAGGCCAGCTCCGGCTGTCAGTGACCTGCAACAAGAACAGAGATTCAGAGCTGTGCAGAGGGAGGAGCGCATGGAAAGGAAACCAGAAAGCGTGGGCGTGCAGGCCCAGATGGAACGCATCCTTTACCGCTTCTGCGAGATGGCCGCTGCTGACAAAGCCCTTACCCAGTTTGCTTCCGGTAAGAGGGTCACGACTCACTACACGTTTAGCGACATAGGGCTGGAGTTCTACCTCGGTTTCCGGGACGGGAAGGTCTTAGCCGGTCTCGGAACACCCCCAGAGCCCGCTGAAGTCCGAATGAAAGCAGATGCTGAAACCTTGGATGGGATCCTTTCTGGGCGCATAAGCGGGACCAAAGCAGCCATGAGCGGGAAGCTTTCCTTCAGCGGGGACGTCCGGTTGGCCATGAGCCTTCAACGGATTCAGAAGGACATCATCCGGCTTTACACCCAGGCCAAAGAAGAAACTGGCGGCATAGATTTTCCCGTAGTTCAGAGACCTCTAACAGCGGCTCCTATCCCTGCACCGGTTTCGTTGGTGGACCCTCGTGAAGAAATGGTGCAGGCTATAAACGAGCTATACCAACTAGGCCTCATAACAGCCACCGGTGGCAACCTCAGCGTGAGGATAGAGGGTCGGGAAGAATGTTGGATCACTCCGAGCCAAGTTTATAAAGGGAGCCTCAGACCCGAAATGATGGTCCGGATAGACTTTCAGGGCAATGTGCTGGATGGAAGAGCCTTTGCCCCATCGTCAGAGTGGCCCATGCACACTGCTATCTACCAGGCCCGTCCGGGGGTGCAAGCAGTCGTCCACGCTCATGCCCCTTACGCCACTATCCTGGCCTTGGCACGCCTTCCCTTCCTCCCTATCACCGCCGAAGCGTCCTTCATAAAAGAGGTGCCAGTGGTGCCCTTCATAATGCCCGGGACCAGAGAGCTGGCTGAGGCAGTGGTGAAGGCCTTGGGGGAAAAGAACCCTGTGTGCCTACTCCAGAATCATGGAGTCGTGGTAGTCGCCACCAGCCTGCGGCGAGCTTGCAATATCCTGGAAACCGTGGAAAGAACGGCCCAACTGATATGGAGTTGCTATGCAGTAGGTAGGAAACCCGCAATCTTGCCTAAAGAAGCTCTTAAGGCCCTCCGGGAACTCGGGGAAATGATGGCCTGAGAAGTTGCCCCGTCCAATCCCCTGTGTTATACTTTTGAACGGTGGGGAAGGGAGACATGGAAAAAGAAGAGCTCTTGATGGAATCCAGAAAACTCGGGATAGTAGTTGGCGGTTCCCTGTCCGGCGGTCTGATTGTCAAACTGGACCCCACTGCTGTGATAGAGGGGGTGGCGGTTGGAAGGTATGTTATAATCAAAGGCCAGAAGAGGCGCTTCTTCGGCATTATAACTGATGTCTCCCTTGACACCACTAACCCTTTCCTGGAGAAAAGCCCCCCGGACATCTCCGATCCCTTCATTTCTGAAGTGATTTCCGGGACGGGGGTTTTCGGCAAACTCAATGTCTCGGTCCACCTTGTCTTGGAGGAAGGTGTTAGGGAACCCAAGCCCGCCAGGACGATACCCGCACATTTCTCCCCTGTCTACTATGCTCTCCAGGAAGATGTGGAAAGAGTCTTCGGGAAAGAGGGAATACCTGGTAAGCATTTCTTCTACGTCGGTGAGCCCATCGACATGGAAGGGATAAGACTGGTAGTGGACATGGGGAAACTGGTTGAGCGCTCCAGTGGGATTTTTGGTAAGTCCGGGACGGGTAAAACCTTTCTCACCCGCCTCCTTCTTGCAGGGATCCTTAGGGAAAAAGTAGCTACCTGTTTAGTCTTCGACATGCACAGCGAATACGGCTGGGAGGCCGAAGGAGAGGGCCTGAGGGTCAAGGGACTCCGCCAGCTTTTCGGCGATAAAGTTGCCATTTTCACCTTGGACCCCGAATCTACCCGAAGGCGAGGGATAACGCCTGATGCCGTAGTGCGCATCCCATGGCGCTCCATTGAGCCAGAGGATCTGATCACCCTTCAGAGCATATTGGATTTAACCGAGGCCGGAATTGTGGCCACTTACACCATGCGTAGACGCTGGGGTGAAGAGTGGCTGGAACATCTTTTAAATCTTACGGAAGAAGAGATAAACGAATTGGTAACGAGATATCACCAGAGCGCCCAAGCCATATATGCTTTGCACCGCAAACTATCCCGCCTTCAGGATCTACCCTTCTTCTGTACCGAAACCGAAGAAGACTCGGTCAAGGTCATGTTGGATTACATCCTAAGCGGCAGGAGTGTGGTGCTGGAGTTTGGGAGGTTCGGGCGCGACCTCAGAGCTTACATCCTGGTAGCCAATTACATAACAAGACGCATTCATGAGGAATTCGTCCGGATGAAGGAGAGCGCTCTGGGAGGTTTTGGGCCTGAACCCCCGCAACTTGTCATCGTTATAGAGGAAGCTCACAAATTTCTTGACCCTGCAGTAGCCCGTCATACCATATTTGGAATCATTGCTCGAGAAATGCGCAAATACAACGTAACTCTTCTGATAGTAGATCAGCGCCCGAGCGTTATAGACGAGGAAGTGATGAGCCAGATCGCTACCCGCATAACCTGCCTTCTGGACAACGAGGCCGACATAAAGGCCGTCTTAAGTGGGATCCCAGGAGCCAACGCGCTCAGGGAGGTGCTCGCCAGGCTTGAGACCCGCCAGCAAGCCTTGATCCTGGGGCATGCTGTTCCCATCCCCGTCCCAATAAGGGTCAGGGATTACGGGACCCCGGAATTCTATGCCTCTTTCCAGGAAGCTTTCCGGGCTGAAACCAAGGCCCTGATATGGGGCTCCGAGGAAACCGATCGCCTTTGAGGAGGTGCTTATGGAGCTCAAAGTGGTCAAGATTGAAAAGCCCGCCAACGTCAACATAATCCTCGGAATGAGCCACTTCATAAAAACGGTTGAAGATATCTACGAAGCTATGGTCAATACCGTCCCTGGGATAAAATTCGGCGTAGCCTTCTGTGAGTCTTCAGGCCCTGCTCTCGTCCGCTATGCTGGTACCGATGAAGAGATGATAGAACTTGCCAAGAAAAACGCCTTCGCCTTAGGCGCCGGCCACAGTTTCATTGTGTGCCTTGCTCCCGGTTTTTACCCGATAAACGTCCTCAACGCCATAAAGAACGTGCCCGAAGTCTGCCGCATTTTCTGCGCTACAGCCAACGATGTGGAGGTCATCATCGCTGAAACAGAACAGGGGCGAGGCATTCTCGGAGTCATAGACGGCATGAAGAGCAAAGGCATTGAGACCGAAAAGGACATAGAAGAACGCAAAGCTTTCCTGCGCCGTATAGGCTACAAGTTCTGATGGGCAAAATCCTATTTATATTCGCAGATGGCCTCGGCCTCGGTCCCGCCGGTGAACACAATCCGTTTTCCAGAGCTTCCACCCCTTTCCTTAGGAGCCTGCTTGGTGGACCACTGACCCTGGAGAGGGTGCAACAAAGGGATAATTTAGTGCTTAAGGCTCTCGATGCACAACTTGGGGTCGAAGGGATTCCCCAATCAGCCACAGGCCAGACGGCTTTATTCACCGGAATAAACGCTCCGGCCCTGGTCAACGCCCACTTGCATGCCTGGCCTACTGGCTCATTGGTGGAGCTCCTACAGGAGCATAATTTCCTGAAAAAAGCCAAAGAACTGGGGTTTAGAGTCACCTTCGCCAACGCTTATACCCCCGTTTACTTTGAACTCGTGGAAAGCGGCAAAAGGCCCCACTCCGCCACGAGCTGGCTGACCATCTCCGCTGGGATACCCTTTCGGACCCTGGAAGATCTTAAGGCCGGCAGAGCCGTTTACTGGGATATAATCCACGAATACATAGTGAATTACCTCAAGATCCCGGGTATAGAAAAAATAGAGCCTGAGGAAGCCGGACGCAACCTCGCTCGCCTTGCGGAGGAATATGACCTGGTGCTCTTTGAAACTTTCCTTCTAGACTTGGCCGGGCACCGGAAGCTACCGTGGAGTGTAGAGGAGACCTTAAATCTTTTTGACCGCTTCCTTTCAGGAGCGCTGGAATCAAAAACTCATTCCTTTACCCTCATACTCACCAGCGACCACGGCAACATTGAAGATGATTCTGTCAAAATTCACACTGTAAACCCCGTCCCTCTTTTAGCTGTTGGACCAGCAGCCTCGTTTTTTTCTCACTGCCAAGCTATAACCGATGTAGCTGGAGCAGTCCTTGAAGCCCTGCAGAACCTTAGCGTCCAAGGATGATCCCACTTTCTCCCGCCCCGCGACCTTTAAAGGGAAACCCCTCTTTCTCCTCCTCCTTTTCCATATCTTCCAGGAACCGGACGAGCTTTTCCACATCTTCAGGAAAAAGGCCATAGCGGTTTTTTAGGTCCAGTAATTCTTGAGCGAGGGCCTTTGCCAGAATTTTCCGCAACTCTTCAGCTTCCTTAAAGACCTTCCACTCAAATTTACTTATCCTCAGGAAATATTGGGCCGAAGGGCTATAACTTACCTCTTTCCGGTAAGCCAACGTGGGCTTTTTCAACCTCTGGGCGAACTCCCATTCCAACCCGATGGGAGCCGATGCGTCCTGGCCCAAAATAATGAGGTAAAGATCAGCCCTCTCAATGGCTTCCCTCAGGGAAGCGAGGGTTTCTCCTCCGTGGGCGGTGTGGCGGATTTCCCACCCCCTGGATATGGGCAATTCCGCCACTACCTGTCCAATTATCTCCCTTTCTACCTCTAGCTCGCGACTGGAGCTGACAAAAAGGCAGATCTTTTTCCCCATGGCTTCTCTTCTAAAGAAGATTTAGCACAAACCCAAAAGTATTGCAACCCCTTCAAGAGCCGACGGCCATCTTGAGCTTTCGCCAATGGCGGACCTAAAGCTCAGGAGGTGGGCAAAATCGAGAAAGAAAAGAGCGGCTGAAAGCCAGCCATGATCACCCGCAGCAATCCCGGGTGCAATTCCTGAAGAAGAAAACTTGACAAGATTGTATTGACATGTTATAATGATACAAAAAGAGTAACATTATAGCTGCGTCCTGGCCTTCGTTCGGAGACCAAGGGAGTAGTAGCCAGCGAAAAGCTTAAGGAGGTAGCCATGAGCGTAAAGATCGGTCAATTGGCCCCTGAGTTTGAAGCCCAGGCTTTTGCCGACGGAACCTTTAAAACAGTGCGCCTTTCTGATTACAAGGGCCAGTGGGTCATTTTGATGTTTTATCCAGCCGATTTCACTTTCGTTTGAGCTACTGAAATGGCAGCAGTTGCTGCCGAGTACGAGAAGTTCCGCGAGCTGAACACCGTTGTCCTCGCTATCAGCACCGACAAAGTTTTTACCCACAAGGCATGGAATGACAACGAACTCTCCAAGATGGTTCCAGGCGGCATCCCCTTCCCGATGCTTTCCGACCCAGATGGGCAGATCGGAAGGGACTATGGCGTATACGATGAGAGTGCCAAAGTAAATCTACGGGGTCTTTTCATAATCGATCCAGATGGCATCATCCAGGCCTACAGCGTGCTCCCAGCTCCAGTTGGACGGGATACAGGCGAAATCCTGCGGGAACTCCAGGCCCTTCAACACGTTCGGGCAACGCAGGGGGCTGAGGTTACCCCGGCCTGCTGGTTCCCTGGCAAGCCAACTCTTAAACCTGGCCCTGATCTGGTGGGTAAAGTCTGGGAAGTTTGGAAACCTTAAGAGATTTCCCAGAGCGAATAAGCGTTGAATACCTTAAATTAAGGAGGTAAATTATGGACCCCATCCTTTTGGCACGAATTAAATTTGGCCTCTCTGCTGCAGCACATTATCTCTTCCCACCTGTCTCCATCGGGTTGGCATGGATTATTGTTTACATCACTTACAAGCGATGGAAGACAGCCGAACCGATCTGGGAGAGCCTGACCCAGCTTTGGACCCGCGTTCTCGCCCTCATTTTCGCCGCTGGTGTCGCCACCGGAATCACTTTGGAATTCCAGTTTGGCACTGACTGGTCTACCTATTCCCGTTATGTGGGGGACATATTCGGTTCGCCCCTGGCTGCTGAAGGAGTCTTCTCCTTTTTCCTCGAATCTACCTTCCTGGGCGTACTGATCTTCGGGCTGAGGCGAGTGTCTAAGAAATTTTACTGGTTTTCCGCCCTAATGGTCGCTATAGCCACCACGCTTTCCGCTTTCTGGATCATCGTCGCTAACTCTTGGATGCAAACACCTGTGGCCTACCGCCTTGTTGGGGAAGGAGTAAATCGACGAGCAGAGTTGACCAACTTCTTGGCAGCGGTTTTTAACCCTTCTACTCTCCCACGCTATTTCCATGTGGTAATTACTTCCATCTTCATGGGTGGTTTCTTCATGGCTTGCATCGGTGCGTGGTATTTACTGCGCCGAGAGCATCAGGAAATTGGCCGCCGTTGCCTCCAGATCGGCCTGGTGGTTGCAGCGATCTTTTCCCTGCTCATACCAGTGACGGGCCACTTCCATGGTGTCCAAGTTGCTAAAACACAGCCAGCCAAACTGGCGGCCTATGAAGCGCTCTTCCGAGACACCGCTGGAGCCGGCCTTGCTATCTGGGGCTTTCCAGATGTGGCCAACCGTAAGGTTTATTTAGATATTCGGATACCCAAACTCCTGAGCTTTTTGATAGATTTCAATCCCAACAGCGTTATACCGGGCCTGGAACGGTTCCCGGTGGAAGAGTGGCCGCCGGTTCTTCTGGCCTTCTATCCTTTTCGTATTATGGTCCTTCTTGGAGTGTGGTTTGTGCTGGTAAGCTGGTGGGGCCTCCTAATGGGGAAGCGTCGGTTTGAAAACCGCACCTACCTCAAAGTGCTCCTTTACTCCATATTCTTGCCTTGGATCTCCTCGCAGTTGGGCTGGATGGCCGCCGAGTTTGGTCGGCAGCCATGGGCTGTTTATGGCCTCCTTAAGACGAAGGACGCTGTTTCGGTAGTAGTACCGGCCTGGCAAATTCTCTTTTCCATCATAGCGCTATCAACCATTTACATCTTTATCATAGCTCTGCTCATTTACCTGGTCCGACGCGAGTTTCTGATAAGGCCAGCAACAGCACCCGTCGTTGCGTCGGCAGAAAATCCGGGACAAAGGGAGGGTAAAATATGAGCCACGAATTTCTGCAAAACATTTGGTATTTGCTCATCGGTGTCCTGCTCACCGGTTACGCAATCCTGGATGGCTTCGACCTGGGCGTGGGCGTGCTTTATCCTTTCATCGCAAAGAAGGATAAAGAACGTCGCTTGCTCCTCAACGCTACTGGCCCCTTTTGGGATGGCAACGAAGTATGGCTCCTGACCGGTGGTGGGGCGCTTTTCGCCGCTTTCCCCCAAGTCTATGCCACCGTCTTCAGCGGATTCTACTTGGCATTGACTTTAGTCCTCCTGGCTCTAATCTTGCGGGCCGTCTCCTTCGAATTCCGCAGTCGGGTGGAAAGCCCAGCGTGGCGTAAATTGTGGGACTATATCTTCTTCGTAGGAAGCTTAGTGCCCGCCCTGCTGTTCGGAGTGGCCGTCGGCAATGTGATAAGGGGAGTGCCCTTGAACGCACAGAAGGAGTTTACGGGCAATTTCTTCACCCTTTTGAACCCTTTCGCCCTCCTGGTAGGACTGACGGGGTTGGCGATGTTCGTCACTCATGGAGCCATTTACACGGTTATGAAGACAAACGGCCCAATTGCTGAGCGGGCACGCCGTTGGGCCAACGGCGCGTGGACTGCATTGGTCGTCCTGGCAATTCTGACTACCATATTTGCAGCTGTAGAAGTACCGCAGCGATTCGTGAATGCTCTCCGACTGCCCCTTATTTGGCTCATCCCCGTACTGACGGCCGTATTCATGGGCCTGACCCGCTGGAGCTTGTCCCAAGGCAAGGCTGGACGCGCCTTTCTCTTCTCCTCGCTGGTCATCATCGGGCTAATGGGCATCTGGGGCGCAGCCAACTACCCCTATATGCTGCCAGCCAGCAATGCTCCTGAGTATAGCCTGACCATTTACAATGCTTCTTCTTCCAGACTCACGCTTCTTGTAATGCTCATCATCGCTTTGATCGGTATGCCTTTAGTGCTGGCCTACACTATTTACGTATACTACGTTTTCCGCGGAAAAGCCAGAGTAGAAGAATATTAGACCCAGGCCCAACCTTGTCCTCCCACGGGTCGAGCGCCCGTGGGAGGACTTTCTATATTAAAATTCAGTGCGCTCCATCCTTTGTTCACACCTTGCCTTATGCCTTTCCAACTTAAGGGTTTCCCTAACGCCTCTGGGTTCGTGAAATCGGTGTAAAAACTTTTTTCCTGAGCCTGCACCATCCACGAATCCGTTCACCGAGAGTGTGGAGGAGCGGTTACGACGCCCGCCCATTTCGCCATACGCTGAGTTGTGAAACACTTCAAAGAGCTCTGAGCCCCTTCGCGCTCGGAAAAAGACTCGTTCAGTTTGCCCAATAGCTCATCGGCGAATCATGCACTCACTCAATTACCTGCGTCCTTTGACAGCTTGTGGGAAAAGTGGTATCATGTTGTAAATCTCAAGGGAGAGGGACGGAAACGGGTTCGCTTTCCGTCCTTCAAATTTTTGTGGGGCGTTGAAAATGATACGAACTTTAATCAATTTGCTCACCCTGGGGCTGGTGCTTACGGCCTGTTCCCCCGCTATTACCGTTTTCCCGCCGACACAACCGCCTTCCCCGCACCCGACTTTCACCACAACCCCTACGCTTACCACTATATCCCCTCCCCCCACTCCCACTTTAACCCAGGAAACCCTCCGTGAGCCTCCCCCTCTGGAGCTGGCTGAATGGCCTGCTATGGAACTGAGAGATTGGCCGCGCCCTCAGGACGATAACGGCAGAGGAGTTCATTTCCTGGCCCAGCCGTATTTCACCGACGAAGAGCTTGATCTAAACGTAGCACGGGTCAAAGAGCTTGGCCTCAAATGGTGCGTGGTCCACTACGGCGATGAAATACAACTGGAAAGAGCAGCTCGCCGCTTCAAAGAAGCCGGCATAACGGTGGTCTGGCGGAAAATGCTTCGCCCCTATCAGCAGTATTACGATTGGGGGCGCGATATAAAAATCCTGCTTGATATGGGCATGCCCCCTTACATGCAGATTTATAATGAGCCAAGCCTCCCGGCTGAATGGGACAATAGGCCCATAGACAAGGAACTTTTCCTGGAAAACTTCCTGCAAGCAGCAAGGGATGTCTACAACAGCGGTGGTTTCGTGGGCCTGCAGTTCGTAAATAAAGATTGGCTCAGAGATGCCCTGAGAGCCATGAAAGCCCGAAAAGGCGATAAAATTTTCTATAGAATGTTCTTCGTCGCTCATTCCTATGGCCTTAACCACCCACCTGATTATATTGAGGATGAGAACGGAGTCCTGGGGTTCATGAGCTTCGTGGAAGTTTTCCGGGAAGAAATCGGCTTCATACCGCCAGTGATAATTGGAGAAGGGGGATGGAAAATTGGGTCCGACGAGGATAAGCGCTATCCCCCGATAGACGAGATAATGCACAGGGATTACCACATTGAAGTTTACAATTGGTTCTGCACCGGAAAATTATCCGATGGCCGCCCTCTCCCCGATTTCCTTTTCGCCTTTTGCCCTTGGCTCCTTTCTGCTAAGCTGGACGATAGGGCTTGGTTTGATAGCTTCGCCGGAGACCGTACCCTCCTGATAGAGGCCCTTAAGAAAATGCCTTCTTGCCGGAGGAAGTTTTCATGGGAGAAGCAATAGGATTTACTTGGGTTGACACAACCTGGGGCTGGATGGCCTTAGCCTTTTCAAACCTAGGCCTCGTGGGAACCACACTGCCTTGCTCCACCAAAGAAGAAGCGCTCGGCAAGGTTCTCACCCTCTGGCCGTACGCCTACCCACAGGAAGATGCCCTTAAGGAACTGAAAGAGCTTTTGGTCCGATATTTTAACGGTGAAAAGGTAGATTTCAATTTCCCCCTCGACCTGCGGACTGGCACGGACTTTCAGAAAAAGGTATGGGAGGAAGTCAGAAAAGTTCCATGGGGACAAACCAGCACATACAGGGAAATAGCGGAGAGAGTTGGAAGGCCGGGCGCTTCTAGAGCAGTAGGACAAGCTCTGGCCCGTAACCCCATGCCCATAATCATCCCCTGCCACAGAGTGATCGGCTCCTCGGGAAACCTGGTGGGATTCAGCGGGGGGATTGAGCTCAAAGGAAAACTCCTGGCACTTGAAGGGGCCATCAGGTTATGAGGATCGGAATTGATGCCCGGATGGCTTATTACAGCAAGGCCGGAATAGGCCGTTATGTAATTAACTTGGTGAAAGCTCTGAGGGAACTGAATCCTCCAGAAGAGTTCGTAGTTTTTCAGAGCCGCAAAGATAGAACCCCTCTAGCCGCTCCCCCTTTCAGAACCTCTTACCTCTGGACCCCATCCCACCACCGCCTGGAGCAGATAACCCTGCCCCTCGAGCTCTGGCCTCATAGGCTCACCCTGCTTCACAGTCCTGATTTCATCCCTCCCTTTCACTTCTCTGGCCTTTCGGTCATCACTGTCCACGACCTCGCTTTCCTAATTTACCCCCAGATTCTGACCAAGGACAGCATACGTTATTACGGTCAAATCGAAGAGGCTGTGGAAAGAGCGGATCACATTATTGCTGTATCTAAGTGGACCAAGAAAGACTTGATAGAACAGTTGGGTGTCCCGGAAGCTAAAATAACGGTGATCTACGAGGCGGCTGAAGAAATCTATCATCCGATCGACCCTCAAGAAGCGAAGAACAAAGTTCGAGAACTCTTTGGCCTCGACGAGCGCTTCATCCTTTTCGTGAGCACCATAGAGCCCCGCAAGAACGTGCCAACCCTTCTCAAAGCCTTCAAGATTATACGCGAAAGGTGCCGGGAGGATGTAAAACTCGTTCTAGTGGGGAAAAAGGGGTGGCTTTCGGAGAGGGTATTCCAGATGGTGGACGAACTCAACCTCCACAGAGATGTCCTTTTCCTGGGGTTTCTCCCATCTGAAAAGCTTTTGTATCTATACAATACGGCTTCTTTGCTGGTTCTCCCATCCCTTTACGAGGGCTTCGGCCTTCCCATCCTCGAGGCAATGGCTTGCGGTTTACCGGTTGTGGCTTCTGGAGTGGCCTCCATTCCCGAAGTCACCGGAAGCGCAGCACTGCTGGTGGATCCAGAAGACGAAGAGGCTCTGGCTGCAGCTATAAGGCGCATACTCAAAGAACCAGAGGTTGCCCGGGAACTCAGGGAAAAGGGTCTGAAGAGAGCTTCCCTCTTCTCCTGGAAGAAAACAGCGGAGCAAACTCTGCAAGTCTATCGGAAGGTATTGAAGGAAAAATGAGGAAGCTCTTAACCATAATGCCGATAATTCCTTACCCACCTCACCAAGGCACCAACATCCGCAACTATAACCTCCTCCGCTACCTGAGCGACGAATACACGATCCACCTCCTCACCTTTCATGAAGGCTCGGATCCCTTGATCCCCGATCCTTTGAAGGAAATTTGCCAAGTAGTGGAAACAGTGAAGAACCCTGCTCACTCAATTCCCAAGCGCCTTGTCCGCCTCTTCTTCTCCCCTTTGCCAGATGTGGTCTACCGCAAAGCTTCTCCTAAATTGCTGGAGCGGCTCAAAAGGCTCATTGCAGAGCACCACTACGATATTGTCCACGTGGAAGGGATAGAAGTAGCCCAGTACGGGCTCTGGATTGCGAACCGAAGGAAAGGAAAAGGACCACGTCTTGTCTTTGGAGACCAGAATGCGGAATACCTTTTGCAGAAAAGGGCCTTTGAGACCGATATCCGGCAACCACGTTACTGGGGTGCGGCTTTTTATTCTCTCCTTCAATGGGGCAAGCTGGCCTATTACGAGGCGAAAGTTTGCCGTGCCTTTGACAAGGTTGTAGCCGTTTCGGAGGCGGACAGGGAAGCTCTCAGGAAATTAGTGCCGGGGCTCGAGATCCAGGTTGTTCCCAATGGGGTGGATATAGGCTTTTACACCCAATTTGTTCCCCAGAACCCACCTCTGGCCGACTGGAGCCCTCACGCTCTGGTCTTTACCGGAAAAATGGACTTCCGCCCTAACGTGGATGCGGCTCTCTGGTTTGCTCAGGAAATCTTGCCGAAGGTTAAAGAGCGTTATCCTGACGCGCGCTTCTATGTGGTAGGTAAGAACCCCCATCCTCGCCTAAAAGCTCTCATAGGTCGGAATGACGTGGTAATCACAGGATATGTGGAAGACATACGCCCCTTCCTCGCCTTCGCTTCAGTATTCGTAGTGCCCATAAGGATAGGAGGAGGCACCAGGCTTAAAGTTCTGGAGGCGATGGCCATGAAGAAAGCTGTAGTTTCTACTACCCTTGGAGCTGAAGGATATCCATTTCAGCATGGCCGCCACCTCCTTTTAGCCGATGAACCTGATTCTTTTGCCGAAGCAGTCTGCCGGCTCCTGGATGATGACGTGGAAAGGGCGAGGCTTGGGGAAGAAGCTTTCAAACTGGTAGACGAAAAATACCGGTGGGAAAGGATAATCAGAGGTCTCAAGGAAACCTATCGGGACCTTCTTGAGGCATGAGGAAGCCTTTCGCTTTAGCCAACTGGAAAATGTCCATGACCATCTCAGAGACGATCGCTTTTATCCGCAGGTTTCTCCCCCTGGTTGAAGGTCTGACAGAGAAAGCAGATATCGTGATTTGTCCACCCTATACGGCCCTCTACGTAGCTAGGCAGGAGCTCAAGGGGAGCGGTGTTCAACTTGGGGCACAGAACCTTCATCCTGGCCCAGGATTAGCCTGGACTGGGGAAATATCGGCGCAACTGCTTGTGGATGTGGGATGCAAATGGGTTATGCTGGGACACTGGGAGCGCCGCCGCCATTTCGGCGAGAACGACCAGCTCGTGAACCGCAAGGTCCGGGCTGCCCTTGATTCAGGCCTCCGCCCTATATTGCTGGTGGGAGAGCCAGCAGATTACTTTGAGGAGCCCGAGCTTTTCCTTGAAAAGCAATTGGATACTTTAACCCAGGATTGTTTGGCTGAAGAAATTGAGAGGATGGTTTTTGTCTACGAACCCGAAGGAGCGATAGGGGTTGAAAGGCCCGCTTTACCGGAAAGGATAAATAAAGGATGCACTTTCATCAGGGAAAAGTTGCGGAAGACCTTCGGGGAGGCAGCCGAGCACGTTCGGATAATTTACGGCGGAAGCGTCTCCCCCGAATTTGCCTCTGCAATCCTCTCTCTACCCAGTGTAGATGGCCTCGGTGCAACTCGTAGGGGTCGTGATCCTGAAACCTTTGCTTCTATTGTAAGGATGATTTTAGAGAAAAAACTCGTATCCTAAGGGGGATTACAAGCCCCTAAACTCCCGGTTCCACCCAGCAGGCCCGAAAGGGAAGACTTTTTTACAGAACGTGTTGTACTAACCAGTGATTGAACTCCTCCCATCTTTCGTGAGGAATGTTTCGCACCCGATAGTGGAGGGTAGAAAAGTCAGGCACGTTCTCGAGCGTTTTGCGGGCAATAGCCTCCAGTTCGCGAAAAGAGAGGTTGTTTAACTGTTTGAAAGTCCAGAGGGCCAGAACCAATCCCTCGCTGTAATTGGGGGGTCGACCTCTCCCCTTTCTTCTTGGACGCTGGGAGCAAAAGGCTTCCGCCATATCAACAAGAGTGCGTAGAGAGAGTTCTACTCGGCTCATAGCCCTCCAATCTCGAAAGATTTACCCGAAGCTTACTATACCACACCTCCGGCTTTTTCTCAAACGGTCCAGACTTAAGGGGGCCCAGCTAACCCGTGGTCAGCAGATTGGGGAAAGATGTATGGCAAGATGGGAAACCCATCTTTGGTTTCAACGCAAACCCTTGCTTACGCTTAGTTTAAAACCAACCGGACCTGGACAAAACAATCCCGGTAATGTATAATCTTTTGGAAGTTTGTCAGACATGGAGGAGAGTCATGCGGGAAATCCACTGCAGCGTTATAACCGACACCGTAGCGCGCCTTTGCCAGGAAGCCAACTTCTTCCTTGGAGAAGATGTAATTAAAGCTTTAGAAGACGCCCTTGCTAAAGAGGAATCCCCCCTCGGCAGAGAAATCCTCTCTCAAATCCTGGAAAACTCCAAAGTTGCTGCCCAAGAAAAGCTCCCCCTTTGTCAAGATACAGGGCTAGCCGTAATCTTCCTGGAATTAGGTCAAGACGTCCACATCGTAGGAGGTAATCTTTACGATGCCATTAACGAAGGAGTGAGAAAGGGTTACCGGGAAGGATACCTGCGCAAAGGGGTTGTGGATAAACCCTTCTCTGCCCGGAAGAATACCGGCGATAACACTCCCGCCATAATTCACACCGAAATCGTTCCGGGGGATAAAATCAAGATTACCGTCTGTCCTAAGGGCGGGGGAAGCGAAAACATGAGTGCCATAGCCATGCTCACTCCCGCCGCCGGGCGTGAGGGGATAATAAATTTCGTAGTGGACACTGTGGACAAAGCTGGGGCTAATCCATGTCCTCCTATAATTATTGGGGTTGGAATAGGCGGTAACTTTGAATATGCCCCTTACTTAGCTAAAAAAGCCCTGCTGCGCCCTCTGGGACAGCCTCATCCTGAACCGGAAGTGGCCGAGCTGGAAAGGGAAATTCTGGAAAGGGTCAACAAATTAGGGATTGGCCCCCAGGGCTTCGGCGGGAGGGTGACAGCTCTGGCTGTACACGCTGAGGTTGCCCCCTGCCATATAGCTAGCCTGCCTGTGGCCGTCAACATCCAGTGCCACAGCGCGCGTCACAAGGAAGCTGTGATTTGAGGAGGAGCCGTGAAAATCCAAACCCCTCTCACCGATGAGATTGTGGAAAAACTCCGGGCTGGGGACAAAGTGGAAATAACCGGAGTAATATATGTAGCAAGGGACACAGCTCATAAGCGCCTTGTGGAAACCCTTGCCAAGGGGGAACCCCTGCCCTTTGACCCTAGAGGTCAGGTGATTTACTACATGGGGCCATCGCCGGCTCCGCCAGGAAAGCCAATAGGCTCCGCAGGGCCTACCACCTCTGGCCGAATGGATCCTTACACCATTCCCCTCCTTGAAGCAGGCATAAAGGGCATGATTGGCAAGGGAGAACGCTCCCCTCAGGTTAAAGAAGCGATAAAGAAACATAAGGCCGTTTATTTTGCCGCCCTGGGAGGAGCGGCCGCTCTCATCGCCAGTCGCATAAAGGAGGCCCAAGTAATAGCTTACGAGGACTTAGGAGCCGAGGCAGTCCTGCGCATATACGTGGAAGATTTCCCTGTGATCGTAGTGAATGATATATACGGAGGAGACGCTTACGAAGAAGGGAGAGCAGCCTACAGGTTAACCTGATATGCCATCCCAGAAGGTTCACGATGCAAGCTGTCTGGCTGGAGCAGGAATAATAGCCTCGGTCGGGGTTGCGTTGTGGAATATGCCTCTTTTGGCCGTTTCGGCTGGAATGGGGATGGGAATTTTCATCCATCCAGACTGGGACTATGCCGAAGCTAGAGGGGTCTTGGCTGAACTTGGCCCTCTCAAATATTTGATTAAACCTTACGGTTTGCTTGTCCCCCACCGCCATTGGTTCTCCCACTTGCCGGTAGTAGGGACCCTCGGCCGGGTGCTATATATAATGCTCCCGCTTTTCATCCTCGGATTTTCCTTTCCTTCAGGGAACCCCACCTTCGACATCCTACGCAACCGGTATTTCTGGTTCGGCCTGCTGGGCCTCTCCTTAGCCGATACCATTCATTTTCTCTCAGACATGGTCCAAACCGGCTTCAAGCGATTCCTCCGCCAACTTTTAAGAGGTGTAAAGGAGAAAGCCTGATGGAAATAACTTGGCTCGGTCATTCCTGCTTTCGGATAAAGGAGAAAGGCGTAGTCATAATCACCGATCCCTACGATGAGGCCATTGGGCTGGCGCTGCCCCCTCTTAAGGCCGACATTGTCACGGTCAGCCACCCCCATCCAGGCCATGGGAACTGGAAAAAAGTCAAAGGGGAACCCAAAATCCTGGATAGTCCGGGAGAATACGAAATAAAAGGGGTCTTCATCACGGGCATCCGGACCTACCACGATCTTCGGCAGGGCAAAGAGCGAGGGAAGAATGTGGCCTTCCTTTTTGAATTTGAGAACATAAACGTTTGCCACCTCGGGGATATAGGGCACATCCCCGATAAAGATCAGCTGGAAGCTCTAAACCACGTGGACATCCTGCTGGTGCCGGTGGGAGGGGTGTCCACCATAGGACCCGCTCAGGCAGTGGAAATCGTGCGGCTCCTGGAGCCGTCCATAGTCATCCCTATGCATTATCAAGTGAAGGGACTAGCCTTCAGGTTAAATTCAGTGGAGAAGTTCTTCAAAGAACTAGGCCTTTCCGTACCCAAGCCGATTGAAACCCTTAAGGTTACAGGGCAAAATTTGCCTTCGGAAACCCAGTTTTACCTTCTGGAAAGAAGGGAACAGCTATGAAAAAGCTCATACTTGTGGTCTTAACTCTGGCAATGCTGGCAGGATGCGGGCAATCGCTTTCCGACCCCGGGAAACTCCAGGAGGAAGGGAAAGCGAAAATGCAGATAGGCGACTTCCAGGGGGCTGCCAAGGCTTTTGAAGAAGCCATAAAAGCGGGGGCCTCCGGAGCTGAGGTTTACTTCCTCTTGGGAAACGCTCGTTTCCAGCTTGGGGATATTGATGCAGCTATTGAAGCCTACAACAAGGCTCTAACATTTGATCCCCAACATATTGGCATTTTGAGCAACCTCGGTACAGCTCATTATGCAAAGGGCGAGCTAGATGAGGCTATCACATTTTACCTAAAAGGCCTCGAGATAAAGCCTGAAGACGCTGAACTCCACTACCTACTGGGGGCGGCTTATATCCAAAAGGGCCTGTTAGATGAAGCCCTCAGGGAGATGGAAGAGGCCCTCAGGCTTAAGCCCTCTTTCCCAGAGCCGTATTTTGGCCTTGGTGTAATATACAAGCTTAAAGGAGAAAAAGAGGAGGCTATAGAAGCCTTTGAAAATTTCTTAAAAGCTGGCACACCACAGGACCCCAGAGCTGTGGAAGAAGCCAGGAAATTGCTGGAAGAACTGCGATAGGAGGGTAAAGATGCCGGAGAAGGAAATAATCCCTAGGGTTGAAATGCCTAGGCAGGATCCCAAGGTTCGAAGGCGGAACTTTGATGAAGTAGCTTTGGGCTACGATTATGAGATGGCCCTCAGAGAGGCTTCCCGATGTCTACAGTGCAAGAAACCAAAGTGCGTGGAAGGCTGCCCTGTTAATATTAATATCCCCGGCTTTATTTACTACCTCAGAGAGGGGAATTTGGAGGAATCCATCCGGGTTCTCAAGGACAAAAACAATCTTCCTGCCATCTGTGGAAGAGTATGCCCTCAGGAAACTCAGTGCGAAAAGGCTTGCGTCCTGAGCAAAAAATATGAACCGGTTGCCATCGGCCGGTTGGAACGTTTCGTGGCCGATTGGGATATAAAGCGGGGCTTCCGCGTCCCTGAGATTCCCAAACCTACAGGGAAACGCATAGCAGTAGTGGGCTCAGGCCCAGCAGGCCTTACCTGTGCCGCGGACCTGGCCAGGCTTGGGCACAAAGTCACTATCTTTGAATCCCTCCATGCTCCCGGGGGAGTTCTGATGTATGGTATACCCCAGTTCCGCCTGCCCAAGGAAATCGTCAACGTGGAAGTGGAATACGTCAAAGCCCTGGGAGTGGAAATTGAGTTGAACTGCGTAGTGGGCAAAACCATCACGCTGGATGAGATATTTAGTGAAGGATACGACGCCATTTTCCTGGGCACGGGGGCAGGCCTCCCCCTCTTCATGGGCATCCCCGGAGAAAACTACAACGGCGTTTTCTCTGCCAACGAATTCCTGACAAGGGTCAACCTGATGAAAGCATACCAGTTCCCAGAGTACGATACCCCTATAATGGTAGGGAAGAGAGTAGCCGTAGTGGGAGCAGGGAACGTGGCCATGGATGCTTCACGCTCGGCCCTGCGCCTCGGAGCCGAGGAGGTTATCATAGTCTACAGGCGCTCCAGGGAGGAAATGCCCGCAAGGGCTGAGGAGGTGGAAAACGCCGAAGCCGAAGGGATTGAATTCATGCTCCTCACCAACCCCGTTGAAATCTTGGCTGACGGGAACGGTTGGGTGAGGGGAATGCGTTGCATACGCATGGAACTCGGTGAACCTGACGAGTCCGGCCGTCCCCGCCCAATCCCCATTCCTGGTTCCGAATTTGAAATAGAAGTTGACATGGTGATAATGGCTCTGGGAACCAGACCCAATCCCATTGTCTTTACTGATGCTGATAAGCTCAAGAGGACCAGGCACGGCACTGTCGTGGCGGATCCTGAGACTGGTAAGACCACCATGCCCAGGGTGTGGGCAGGGGGGGATATAGTCACAGGGGCAGCGACAGTGATAAGTGCTATGGGGGCTGCAAAGCGGGCCGCCGCTGATATACACTCCTACCTTACCAATAATGAAACTGGTTGGCCCCAAATACAAGGGGGATAATGGCCAATAAGGAAGATCGGGACCGGGTGCTCCAGGTTGCAGGTCTCTTTCTGAAGCTGGGCTCGATCGGCTTCGGAGGACCGGCGGCCAACATTGCCTTAATGGAACGAGAAACGGTCACGAGGCGGAAGTGGCTTACCCCCGAGCACTTTCTCAACCTGCTGGCGGTGACCAGCTTGCTCCCGGGTCCTGTGGCCGTGAAGATGGCCTGCCAAATCGGGTTTGTCCGTGCCGGATGGAAAGGCCTACTGGCCGGGGGGATCTGTTTCATCCTCCCGGCCAATTTTCTGAGCCTTGGCCTCGCCTGGATCTACGGACGCTTCGGAAACTTACCCCAGGCAGTGGCTCTGCTATATGGGGTAAATCCAGCTATAATAGCAATAATCCTGGTTGCCACCTACAGACTAGGCCGGATGATCTTAAAGGATTGGAAAACGGTCGTGCTGGCTCTCGCTTGCCTGGTTTTCTCCGTGCTTGGACTTGATGAAGTTCTAACCATCTTCGCTTCAGGTCTGGCGGGAATTCTTCTCTTCTCTCCGCCCTCTATCCACAGGGCCAACATCGTGTTTTCCACAATTTTCCTTCCACTGCTCTTATCTTTGCCTCAATTTTCGGGGGGAAAACTTTCGATGCTTGGACTTTTTTTCCTCAAGGCCGGTTTTCTCCTTTTCGGCGGTGGGATGCTGCTTTACGCTTTCATCCATAAAGAGATTGTGGTGCACTACGGGTGGCTAACTCAGAAACAATTTCTGGATGCAATAGCCTTAGCTCAGTTGATCCCTGGGCCTGTCTTCTCTTCAGCCACTTTCATAGGCTACCTGATAGGGGGAATCCCAGGGGCACTGATTTCCGCCATCGGGGTCTTCCTGCCCTCATTCGTGATGGTAGCTCTGGTTGTGCCATGGGTGAAACGCATGAGCGGCTCAGAAACTATCAAAGCTTTCCTCCAGGGGATCAACGCGGCAGTGGTAGCCCTTATTCTCAAGGTGGCTATTCAACTCTTTCCTGAAGCTGTCGGCGACTGGTGGGAAGGAGTCATTCTGGTTCTGGGGGTCGTGGCCCAATTATTCCTTAGATTGGCTCCCCCGTGGATTGTGATAATGGGGGGACTTTTGGGGGTAATTCGATCTACGTTTGCTACTCTGTAGAGTTTCTCCGATTGTTCCAATCGGCCTTCGGACCGAGAAAAATCTGGGCCTTTATTTGCAAGTTTGGCTAATTTCCAGCGCCGAAGGTCAAATAGAGGGCCTTTATCCCGCTAACGAGTGAGACTTTTTGCTGAAGCCAACCCTAACTTCGCAAGGGTAAGCAGAGCAGACCAAAAACGCCTACCCACAGTCATAATATGGGAGTCTGCGCTTCGGGAAAATTTGAGTCCAACTTTGGTTGCCTTTCAATCTCAGCAGTGCTATAATGATAATGCAAACCATTATCAAATGGAGGCTGCCATGGCCTCTCTTGATTTCTCCAAACCCTTGAGTGAAATCAGGGCTGGAAAGAAGGCTGTAGTGAGAAAGATAAACGGCGGGAAGGGCATTGTGGCCAGAATGGCTGCCATGGGCGTGGTTCCCGGCACCGAGTTGGAGGTCGTAAGGAATCCTGGTCACGGCCCTCTCATCATTAGGGTGAAGGACTCCTTTCTGGCCCTAGGGCGTATGGAAGCAACGAAAGTGCTGGTCCAGGAGGAAAACAATGCAGGAGTGCCACGCCCATCCTGAGGTCACGATAGGTCCTAAAGTAGGAGAAAAAGTCCTAAAAGTCGCCCTCGCTGGTCAACCCAACGTGGGCAAATCCACCGTTTTCAACATCCTCACCGGTCTTTCCCAGCACGTAGGAAATTGGCCTGGCAAGACCGTGGAAAAAAAGAGCGGTTACTGTCGCTACGGAAATTACTTGCTCCACATTGTAGACCTGCCGGGTACTTATAGCCTAACCGCAAATTCCCTGGAAGAAAGGATCGCCAGGGATTACATCATAAAAGAGAAGCCAGACGTTGTGGTACTCTTGGTGGATGCCGCGATCCTGGAACGAAACCTTTACCTCTTAGCTGAACTTCTCCTACTTCCGTCCCCCGTGGTCCTTGGGCTCAACATGATGGATGTAGCAGAGCAACATGGCTACAAAATAGATGTGAAAATCTTGCAGACAGCCCTTGGGATACCAGTCGTTCCGATGGTCGCTTCCAGGAACCAGGGGATAAAGGAGCTTGTGGAAACAATAATTAAGGCTGCAGAAGGGGCAATTCCCTATAACCCCAGGCGACCCGAAATTAAGGAACCTCACAAACCTGTGCTGGAGAAGCTTCAGCAACTCCTCAACGGTTCAATTCCGGAGCCCTATCCTTTGGAATGGGTGAGCGTAAAGCTTCTGGAGGGAGATGCGGAAATTACAGAACTCGTGAAGGAGAAGCTCGACCATGAGCATTGGGAAAACGTGAGCGCTCTCTTGAGAGGGCATGAGGATGCGATTCTGGATATAGCCGGTGGGCGCTATGAATGGATCGGTAGACTGGTTAAGGTAGCGGTTGAGAGGCCCCGGATTGGGCCCGTGACTTTGACCGAACAGCTGGATCGGGTAGCAACCCATCCCCTTTGGGGGCCCGTGACTATGGTTCTGGCATTGGGAATGGTCTTTTGGCTGACTTATACCGTTGGCTCTCCGATCCAGCAGTGGCTGGAAGAAGGTATACTGATCCCCTTGACCAGTTTGGTTTCCTCCTGGCTCAGTTCCTGGGGGGCGCCCGCCTGGCTTAAAGGGCTATTGGTCGATGGAGTCCTGGGGGGAGCAGGAACGGTGCTCTCTTTCTTCCCAATCCTTGCCGTTTTCTTCGCCGCCTTCGGCTTCCTTGAAGATGTAGGTTACGTGGCCAGAATAGCCTACGTAATGGACCGATTCATGCACTGGCTCGGGCTCCACGGTAAGTCTTTCCTCCCTATCTTTATGGGATTCGGATGCAACGTGCCAGCGGTTATTGGTTCCCGAATAATAGAAGATGAAAAGGCTCGCCTCCTCACCATACTGCTGACTCCCTTCGTCCCATGCACTGCCAGAATGGCAGTGTTGGCCTTCCTGACCCCTGTCTTTTTTGGAGACAGAGCTTTGCTGGTTTCCTGGAGTTTGATAATTTTCAACTTGGTTGTTCTGGCCCTCGTAGGAAAGGCCATGAGTGCTCTTTACTTTAGAGAACGCATACCTTTTATAATGGAACTGCCCCTCTACCACCTACCGAACTTTCGGACTATCAGCCTGACAGTCTGGCACAGAACAGTCTCGTTCTTGAAAAAGGCTGGCACGGTTATATTGGCTGTTTCGGTAGTGGTGTGGGCTCTTTCCTACTTCCCCACTGGTTCTATAGAGGGCAGTTTACTAGCCAAAATAGGGACGATCCTTGAGCCCATCGGCCGCCCTGCCGGACTGAATTCGCGCATGGTGGTAGCTCTTCTCACGAGTTTCATAGCCAAAGAGAACGCGGTGGCCACCCTCGGAGTCCTGTATGGAACAGAAGGAGAGGCTTTGGCATTCGCTATAAGGAGAGAAGTGCCCATTAGGGCAGGGCTCTCTTTCCTGGTAACGGAAATGTTGTTCATCCCCTGCATGGCGACCGTAGCAGTAATCCATCAAGAAACCAAGAACTGGCGCTGGCCTTCTGCGGCGGTGGCGCTCTACTTAGTCATTTCCTTCCTGGCTGGTATATTGGTCTACCGGATTTTCTTCTGGTGGTGATAAGGCATGGTTGAAGAAATCCTCCGATCGCGGAAAAAGGAAACCAAAATTGCGGTCCTGACTGGTGCGGGAATTTCAGCCGAGAGCGGCATACCCACCTTCCGGGGAGAAGATGGCCTCTGGAAAAGGTATCGTCCCGAAGAGCTGGCAACACCCGAAGCCTTCGCCAGGGACCCAGCACTGGTATGGGAGTGGTACGACTGGCGCAGGCAGATTATAGCTCGAAGCCGGCCGAACCCGGCCCATAAAACCCTGGCCGAAATGGAAGAATTTTTCCCCAACTTCACCCTCATAACCCAAAATGTGGACGGACTTCACCAAGTTGCCGGAAGCAGGAAGGTGTTGGAACTCCACGGCAATATATGGCGTGTTCGCTGCGTGAGGGAGGGAACCATAACGGAAAACCGGGAAGTTCCCTTTAGGGAAATTCCCCCACGGTGTAAATGCGGCGCCCTGCTTCGACCTGATGTGGTATGGTTCGGTGAACCCTTACCGAAGGATGTTCTGGAAGAGGCCTTCGCCGCCGCTGAAAGTTGTGACATAATGCTGGTGATAGGAACCTCAGCTTTAGTGCAACCAGCAGCGTCCATCCCCCTGGCTGCTTTTAGAAGGGGAGCTGCTCTTATAGAAATCAATCCTCAAGAGACCCCACTTTCCCCTTACGCCACGGGGATCTTGAGGGAAAAAGCTGGAAAAGCTTTGCCCTTACTTTGGGAAAAGTGGAAATCTGTTATCGGATTCTGACCACTACCGGGGCTTTTTTCCAAAGCTTTTCCAGCTCGTAGTAATCCCTCTGGGCTGGCATGAAAATATGCAGTATCACATCCTTGTAATCCATCAGAACCCAGCCTGACTCCGGGGTCCCTTCCACCCCGAGGGGCTTAATCCCCTCGGCCTCAAGCTTATCCCGGACCTCGCTGGCTATGGCTTCAATTTGCCTTTCGGAATCTCCCGTGCAAATTATGAAATAATCAGCCAGAGGGAACAGCTTCCTCAGGTCCAGGACCACTATATCGTAAGCTTTTTTGTCCATAATCAGATCCACTATGCGGTGTGCCAGCTCCAGTGAATCCAGAGTCTCACCCCCTTTCCTCACTGGATTGAAAGGGAAGGCTATCTGGCAAACTCAAAAACTTTACCGATGCCTCCGCTCAGTACTTCGTCCCCGAACTCTTCTCTGACAATGCGAAGAGCCTCCTTACCAGTGCAGTGACACCCGATGAGCTTCTTTACACCTAATTCTTTCAGCTTCGTCGCTATCTGGCGAACCTTGTGGGGCTTAAGCCCCATTATGTGTAACCCCCCTACGATCACGGAAGGAACGCTTCCGGTGATTTCCGCTGCTTTCCGTGCCATTTCCTCCAGGCCAGGATGGGCGCAACCTACCATCATAAGTAGACCTAATCGAGTTTCTAACAGTAAAGCCATCTCGGGCATCTTTGAACCAAGAGGTCCCGTGAGCCAGAAGCCATCGCCCAGTTCAACCGGTCCTCTTATTTCCCTCAGGTTCGCTAAAACCTGCCACTGAGCCTTCAGCTCTGGGGGAGCCGGCGAGGGAAAATAAAGGGTGATGCCGTGGTTAGCCATGAGGAAATCCGTAAGGCCTCCGTAATGGTCGGGATGAAAGTGGGAAAGCACAACTTCTTTGATTGTCTCCTGGGGAATGCCAAGAGCTTTCAAAGCGGGAAGCGGGGAGTGGGGACCAGCATCGAATAGAATCCTGCGCTGATCCGCCTCCACCAGGGCCGAAAAGCCCCACCCGGGCTTTATCTCTCTGTGGGTCGAGATGTTGTCAAAAAGGATGATGATTTTTGCCATGAAGATGCAGCTTTCACCTGAGTATGTAATAAGTCCCGCGCTTATCACCAACCTTAATTAAAATACCTTTCTCCACCAAGTCGGCCAGGTCGAGGCGGAGAGTTTCGGCAGAAACATGAGGGCAGAGGAGTCTGTATTCCCGATTGGTTATGCGGCCATGCTGGCGGATGTAATTTATGGCCGCCAGTTGCCTCTCATTCATTTCCAGTTCCCAGCGGGGTATCGGAGGCCGCTCCCTGACGTTGTAAAGTATAACCGTAAAAGAGTGAGGCGTGGCCTTGAACTCTGGTGGAGGATGGCCAGCGTTCACCATCTCCTCAATCATCATGTCTATACCCAAGCCCAACTCTTCTATGAAGCCCCAATAATATAGACCAGAAACAATCCTTGGGTTGCGGGAAAAGTGCTCGTCCACAATGTTATCCAGCGTTATGTAGCCCGGAAGCCCCCCTGGACTTGTGACCTCCAGCCGGTCATCGAACATTTTCACCTCTATGCGGCGACCCTTAAGGCGGTAATCCCTATGGGCCACGGCATTTACCAAAGCTTCCCTCACTGCGAAGGGAGGATATTCGGTCCGATCTTCTCGCACAAGCCCTTTGACCACAGCCTCCCTCTTCATTTCTTCCCAGATAATCTCCCAAGACCGCTCGATCACGCGGCACAATGGACCTCCTACCTCTTCCCTCCTCCCGTAGCCGACTGTTCCCTCTGGCCTTCTTGCTGCGTTCCCTACGAAACGCACGAACACAACACCGCTTTGAGGGAGGAAAAATTGAGGGTTTTTCCCAAACAAAAGGATCCCAGCTACCGTTGGTTCCCCCTGCCGAGTCAGGGCTCCGATCTCCTTCAGGATTTCCTCAACTGTCCCTTGAGGACGGCGGCCGCTCCTTTCCTCCCGCTTCTTCAAGTATTCTTCAATGATTTCATCGTTGAGGTCTTCGAGGGAGGCGCCAGGTACGGGCTCTTCCTCATAGGCGCTCACGGGTTTAGTGGAAGCCAGTCTCCTTATCTCTTCCCCACTGAGAAGCTTGTTCTCAGCCCCAACCCTCAGGTAGACCCTGCCATCCTCAAGGCTGTGGAGGTCCAGGCTCCGGTAAACCATAAGGACGAGGACGGAGCCATAAGGAGTTTCAATCCTCTCCCATTCGACTTTAACCGGAGGTCTGCATCTCCTCTGAGCCAAGGTAAATGCTTCTTCTACCTCCTGCATCGATGACACTCCTGCTACGCGTCCACTTGGTTCCACCCCAATGTAGATTGAACCCCCGTCAGCATTAGCGAAAGCGACGAGAGTCTCTGCCAGAACATCGGGGTGGACTTCTGGCATGAACTCCACAAGCTGCCCTGGCTTTTTATCCAGAACAAGGGCCCAATCTTCCATAGGCCGCTCCTACTCCCTTGACGCTTTCCCCTTTGCCCAGAGCGATCATGGCTTCCGGCACAGCCGGACGGCTCTTTAAAGGAACCTCCTCCACTTTTATCCGCCATATTTTACCTTTTTCCGAAAAAGCCAGGAGCTCTTCTTGGGGGCAAAGAGCCAAAGCTGCCACTAGCGAGCCAACCTTTTCCACCTTGCCGCCGGAAGCTATTACCCCTTGGCCATAACGGTGCTGTAATGGGAATAGGCCAAAGGACACTCGCTTGACATAACCCTTATCTGTCACTAGGACCAAGAAGCCATCGGCTCTGACAGTCCCTGCCCCCACCACCTTATCTCCTTCCCCAAGCTTTATGCCCAGGACTCCAGCCGCGTCCCGGCCCATCGCACGAACTTCTGAGGCAGGGAAACGCAAGGCAAGCCCGCTTACAGTGACCATGAAGAGCTCATCCTTTTCTTCAGCCAAAGAAATGGCTACAGGTCTGTCATCGTCGCTGAGTTTTATGACCCCAACACCTGAAGAGCGAATTGGCATTATATCCTTAAGGTCAAGCTTCTTGACCTTGCCTTGTTCTGTGAAGATGACCAAATAGCTGGCTGAAAAGTCGGGAGAGAGCGCAATGGCCGCCACAGGGCATTCCTTACCGTTCAGGGGCAGGGAGAAACGTCCTTCAATCTGGTAAGGCTTAAAGCTGTAAAGCCTGCCTCTATCACTCAGTACCAGGACTTGGCCGATGCTGTCGGCTTTTATGGATAGGGCAAGGGAATCACCATCAGGAACTTCCAGAGTCAAGCTTTCTTTACCAGCTTTGTAAACTTTGCAGCTCCGAAAAGGCGCCTTCTGGACAAAGCCGCGCTGGGTAATGGAAATGAGCACTTCTTCCCTAGCCACTAAGTCCTCTTCTGTCAGGATTTCAGCTTCTTCCGGCAGGACCTGAGTGCGCCTGGGAGTACCGTATTTCTGGGCTAGCTCCAGAGCCTCTTGTTTTACTAGCTCTAGAATCTTGCGGGGGTATTTGAGGAGTTGCTCCAAGTTCTTTATAGTTTTGGAAAGCTCCTTGTGTTCCTCCTGGAGTTTCTGCCTTTCCAGAGCCACCAGACGTCTAAGGGGCATGTCCAAGATAGCTTGGGCCTGAACCTGGGTAAGTCTGAAGCGTTCCACAAGCTTCTTCAGAGCTGATTCGGGCGTGCGAGAGCTACGGATTATCTGGACTACCTCATCCAAGTTGGCCAAGGCTATGAGGAGTCCTTCGAGGATGTGGACGCGGTGGCGGGCTTTCTCCAGATCGTAGCGGGTCCGCCTGGTAATGACATCTTTACGGTGTTCAATGTAGTGCCGGATCAGTTCCTTCAAAGAGAGCAGGACAGGCTCTCCGTTGACCAGGGCCAGCATGTTGATGCTGAAGGTCACCTGCAGAGGGGTGTACTTGAAAAGCTTGAGGAGTGCGGTCCGAGGTTCGGCCCCACGCTTGAGTTCAATCACTATGCTCATCCCTTCCCGGTCGGATTCGTCCCGCAGGTCGGCTATTTCCTCCAGCCGGCCGTTTCGGACCAGCTCGGCGATGCGTTCCAAGAGGGAGGATTTGTTTATCTGGTAGGGGATTTGGGTTACGATGATGGCATAACGTCCGCCCTTTATTTCCTCAATCCGGGTCAGGGCCCTTAAAGTAATCAAACCCTTTCCGGTGGCATAAGCGGCTTTGAGGCCCTCGTATCCGAGGACGATCCCGCCGGTGGGGAAATCGGGTCCTTTTATGAACTTCATCAGGTTTTCCAGGGAAATTTCTTCAAATTTCTGATAATTGTCCACCACAAAAGCTATGGCTTGAGCTATTTCTTTGAGGTTATGGGGTGGAATACTGGTGGCCATCCCCACTGCGATGCCCGAGGAACCGTTGACAAGGAGGTTGGGGAATCTGGCAGGCAGGACTGTGGGTTCTTTCAGTGAACCGTCAAAGTTTTCGGTGAAATCCACGGTCTCTTTTTCAATGTCCGCCAGCATTTCGACAGCGATAGGAGTGAGGCGGGCCTCAGTATACCTCATGGCTGCTGGAGGATCCCCGTCTATACTCCCGAAGTTGCCCTGGCCATCTATAAGGGGGTAGCGGAGGGTGAAATCCTGGGCCATCCTGACCATGGCATCGTATACAGCGGCATCACCGTGAGGGTGGAATTTGCCCAACACTTCACCCACGATACGGGCGCTCTTGCGGTAAGGTTTATCGGGGCTAAGGCCCATCTCATGCATGGTGTAGAGGATACGGCGTTGGACAGGCTTCAAGCCATCGCGGACGTCAGGAAGGGCCCTGGACACGATTACGCTCATGGCGTAATCCAGGTAGGCCCCTTTCATTTCTTCTTCAATGTCCACGGGTATAATGGTCCCGATTCCCACATCGCCCTCCTTTATCCCTCATGAAGATTATACACTAACGAAGGAGAGGTTTCAAATCGCTGTTATTTCGTTGTAAAATTAGCAAGGAGGTGCGGAATGAAGCTGATTTTAACCCGAGAGCAAATGGAGGAGATGATAGCTCACGCCCTGCAGGAGAGGCCCAATGAAGCCTGTGGGCTTCTGGCAGGCAGGGATGGGAAGGTGGAAAAGGTTTACCCCCTCCCAAACGTGGAAAAGAGCCCTTTCCGTTACAGAGCCGACCCTGAAGCTCAGTTCAGGGCCCTAGTGGAAATGGAGGAAAGGGGTTGGGAGGTGGTAGGAATTTACCATTCACATCCGTCGTTCCCTCCCTACCCTTCGGCGCTGGACAGAGAAATGGCCTATTACCCCGAAGCTGTTTACCTGATAATATCCTTGCAAGATCCTGAAAAGCCTCGGATTAGGGCTTTCAGTCTGGCCGAGAGCCAACCTAAAGAGGTGGAAGTGGAAATCCGCGATTAATGTCCAGTCGCCTGGCTCCTGACCATAACGCTGGGGGTGAGTTTGAGAGCCGCCAAAGGTTTTTGGAGGAAGCCGTCTAAGGAGGCCAAGAGGCGTGCCGGGAGCAGGTCTTTCAAGAACTGAAGGCGGAAGAAAGAGAGGGTGAGGGTTTTAGTGGGGGTGAATCCAGCCTTTCTTAGGTTCGTCTCCATCCAGGTGGGATGGAAGTCAAAGTGCATGGGGGCGAACTCAAAGGGTTCTAGGGAAAAGGGATTGGGACGCCGGCCCAAAAGGTAGAGAAAGATAGCTTTGAGGTGCCTTTTATTGGCATATTCTAAGATAAAAGTTCCCCCGTCCTTAGTCACCCGCCGTATTTCTGCCAAGGCAGCTTCGGCATCAGCCACATGGTGCATCACCCGGACCATCACAAGGGTATCGAAGGTTCCACCGGGGAAAGGGAGGTTGTACAAGTCAGCCACCAGGAAGGAGAAGCGGGGATCGTGGCTCCAACGTTCTTTAGCCTTCTTGAGCTGGGACAAGGAGCAGTCCAGGAGGACAATTTTTTCCGCTCCGGAGTAGAGGTCTGCCAGCCGGCCGAAACCGGCGCCTATGTCCAGAAGCAGGGAGCTCTTGGGGGGAAGGAGCCGCCTCAGGGCGATGCGCTCGGCCAGGTCTTCGTACTGCCTTCCCTTCCAGAAATCGGTGTAGGGGACTCCTTCGTAGCTGCAGACAGGACGTTTCACGTGAAACATCACCACACCCTCACCACTTCAGCGACGGAGCCGGAAGGCTTCTTCGTCACTTCAATCCGGACGGGGAACTTGTCTCTCAGGTCTTCAAGGTGGGTTATCACCAAAATGAATTTGAATTTGTCCCGGATGGAGTTTATGGCCTCCACCACCTTCTCAAGCCCATCAGGGTCCTGAGTTCCAAACCCCTCATCCACAAAGAGGACCGAAAGCGGGGCCCCTGCCCGCCGGGCCAGAAGCCTGGCTAAGGCTATCCTTATGGCCAAATCCACTCTGAAGCTCTCTCCTCCTGAATAGAGCCTGTAATCCCTCGCACCCTTCTCGTCAGCTATCTCAATGTCCAGAGTTTCCTTCACCTCACCCTTCTGCGTCTGCTTCTGAGTCCTGAACCGGACGTGCATTCGCCCCCCAGTCATGTCACTCAGGAGCCGGTTAGCTTCGTCCTCTATTTCTGGCAGCACCCTCTCAATTATCATGGCCTGAATTCCGTTCTTCCCAAAAGCCTCGGCTAACTCCTCGTAGAGTATGCTCTCTTCCTTTAATGTGGTGAGCTCCTTCTTCCTCTCCTCCCCTTCCAACCGAAACTTCTCCAGCCTCCGCAACTCTCCCTCAATGGCACCTACTTCTTTCCATGCTTCATCCCTCTTCTGGGAGGCTTCCTCTAATTCCCTCTCTTTAGCTTCCCATTCTTGCCTCACCTTGTCCCGCTCGGCCAGCTCCGCCTCCAGCTCCTTGATCTTCTTTTCCTCCTCATCTTTAACTCTCTGTTTCTCCCCCAGCTTGCTCTTCCGCTCATCCATGAACCTTTCTTGCCACTGCAAGTTCTTCTTGACCATCTCCAAGTCTCTGAACTTTGATTCCCACTGTCTGAGGTCCCGTTCCTGACGGATAAGCTGTTCGCGCTTTTCCTCGTAAGACCTCAGCTCAGAGAGGCCCCTCTCCAGGACTTCCCTCTCAGCCTGAAGTTCCGGAGCAATCCTTCCTTCCCGAATTAGGCCTTCAAGTTTCATTATAGTAGCTTCGACTTCCTCAAGCTCCCAGACTGCATCCTCTGTAACCTTTACTTTCTCTTCTAGACTTCCTTTCCTGGCCGCAAGCTCGCTCTTACGACTCAGTTGCTCCCTCGCCCCTTCCACCTTCGATTGAAGTTCCGTTACCTTTTGCTCTAGCTCTGCCGATTTACCCTTTATATCCTCGATCAATTTATTTTTCTCCTCAATGCGCTGGCGGAATTCCTTCAAAAGTTCATCTCTCCGATGAGAAGGAAGGGGCTGTCCGCAGAGCGGGCAGGAAGCCCTAGCCTCGCTCAGCATTTCCAGTTGCTCCTCGAGTTTCCAGACCTCCTCCCGGGCTAGGTTGCCTTCCAGCTCCAGTCTACCAAGTTCCTCCCTGATGCTTTCAGCAGCTTCCTCCCATTCCTTCACTTCTCTTTCAAGAGCCTCCACCTCCTGGAGACCCCTCTCCACTTGCGCCAGTTCCAGCCTGTACTTCTCAAGGGCCGAAGTTTCAGCCTCCAGCCTTCTCCTTCGCTCTTCAAGCTCTCTAAGCTGCGCTTCAATCCGACCTCTTTCCTGAATTATCCTCGCATCCAACTCCCTCGCCCTTTCTTCCAGTGGCCTGAGCTCCTCTATTTTTTCCTCTGCCTTCTCCAGTTCTTCGCGAATCCGCTGGAGCTCGCTAAAGCCAGCTACAACCTTGTCTTCTTCCTGAACAATTCTCCGATACTCCTCGATCTGTTTCCTGACTTTTTCTAGCTCGCTTTCTATCTCCTCAATTTCTCTGGCCAGTTCCCTAACCCTGTTGTATGCTTCTTTCAACCTATCCTCCTTACGGTCAAGCTCGTGGAGCCTTCTTTCAAGTTCCTCCTTTTCTCCCTGCAATTTTACGCACAGATCGCGAAAATCTTCGTAAATTTTCCTGACTTCATTCAGCCTCTCTCTCAGCTCCTTTTCTTTTCTTATCTCCTCCTCTATCTGCTTCAGCCTTCCCTCAATCTCCTTAGCTTTCAGCTCGGCCTCATTTTTCCTCTCCTTTGCCCTCTTCTCAAGGCGCTCATAAAGGTCAAAGCCAAGGATGCGTCCCAGCACCTCCTTCCGCTCAGCCGGGTCCCTGGTAGTGAATTCCCCAGCCCTGCCCTGGGCCAGAAAAGCCGAGTTCACGAACGTTTCAAAATCCATCCGCAAAATCCTATCCAGTTTGTTCTGAGTTTCCCTTATCCCAGCTTCCGTAATGGGTATGAACTCCCCCTTATTTTTATCCCAATGCAAGAGGAGAAGTTGCTCGCGCGGGACCTGATATTTGCGGTAAATCCTCTTCACTTTGTAAATGTTGGAACCCACCGCAAACTCCAGCTCCACGCTCATTTCATCCGTTCCGGAATGCATAAGCTCCCTTGAGCTGTTGCTCCGGGGGGTCTTCCCCCACAGGGCCCAGGTGATAGCATCCAGGATGGCCGATTTTCCGCTGCCATTCTCCCCCCACAGGCAAGCAATGGAAATTTCCCTGAAATCCAGGGGTTCCGGATTTCTGTAACTCAAGAAATTTTCCATCTTCAACCTCAGTGGTATCATTCCAAACCTCCTTGCTTTCCCCAATTTCCTCAGAACCCGCCTGGTAAAGATTTTACCCTCTACTGCTACTTAGGTCAAAAGAAAAAGGAAATTATAGTAGTGGCTTTGGGATTCTGGGGAAACTGGGGAAAAACCACCTTAGCTGTACGAGGTCTTCGACGAAAGACCTCTACTGTTGGCGGAGGTAGTCTTTCAGCAAGGAAAGTTGCTTCCCTACCCTTTCATCGGTTTTGAGGAGGCGGGAGATTTTCTCATAGCCGTAGGCCACAGTGGTGTGGTCTTTGCCGCCGAGGAGCTTTGCAATCTGGGGGAAAGAAAGAGATAGGAAATCCCGCAGGAGATACATGGCCACTTGACGGGCAAAGGTTACTTCCCTATCTCGACGGGAACCTTTTAGGTCTTCGGGAGATAGATGGAAGAAATTTGCTACGGATTTTATTATTTTCTCAGGAGACAGACGGACCTCTTCTGAATGGCCCCTGCTGCCTTCAAGGGCCAAGGCAGCCGTTTCCAGAGACGGTTTCATGCCCATGAAGTGCAAATAAGCCATAACTCTATTGAGAGCCCCCTCCAGTTCTCTTACATTGCTCTGGATGCGTAGAGCTATGAACTCTATTACCTCTTCCGGTAGTTCTACACCTCTTTGACAAGCCTTCGCTCTAAGAATGGCGATGCGGGTCTGAAGGTCCGGCGGCTGGATTTCCACCACAAGTCCACCCTCAAACCTGGACCGCAACCTTTCCTCCAGTGGGTCTATGGTCTTAGGTGGGCGGTCGCTAGCGATCACAATTTGCTTTTGGTTCTTGTAAAGGGCATTGAAAGTGTGGAATAGCTCCTCTTGAACGCTCTCTTTACCAGCCAAGAATTGTATATCGTCAATGAGGAAAAAGTCGATGGAACGGTAGCGGAAGCGGAAGTCTCCGGTGCGTTTGTTGCGGATGGAACTTATGAAATCGTTGGTGAAATCCTCAGCAGAGACATAAAGGGCTTTCCGGTGACTTCTGGAGACCTGGTGGCCTATAGCATGAAGGAGGTGGGTTTTGCCAAGGCCAACACCGCCGTAAATGAAGAGGGGGTTATAGGCACAACCTTCACCTTTGGCTACAGCTAGAGCCGCGCTGTAAGCCAGCCTGTTGCCAGGTCCCACCGTGAAATTTTCAAAAGTATAGTCAGGGTGAAAGGCAAAGGACTTGGGCTTTTCCTGCAGGAGTGGGGGGATTTCCTTGGGAGCAGGAGTGTGAGGAGGCTGAACTACAAAGTGTATTTCAACTGTCCTCCCCATAATGCTGGAGGCCGTTCTTTTTATCAGACCTATAAGTCGATTTTCCAGCCAATCTTTGGCAAAAGCTGTAGGAACTCCTATAACAAAAGTCCCATCCTCGTATCCGAGGAAAGTAGTTCCCCTTAGCCAGGTGTCGAAGGTGGCCTTGGTCATTTTGAGCTGCAATTCTCCCAGGGTAGCCTGCCAGACCTCTTCCGGCTTCACAAGTACACTCCAGTAAGTGCTTAAAGGAAAGGCAAATTAAATTTTAGCCCTTTGGCTTTGCGGCAGGCAACACCTATCCACGGGGTAGCGATTTTATACCATAAGCTTACAACACTAATCCTTGGGGAAAACCAGGAACTCGGTAACTAAAGGGGGGGAAGAGGAAATTCTCTATCGGGCCAAAATTTTTAAGTTTGACGTAAAGCGCTTTTGCCCTCGTTCCTGCCCTGTGATATACTTTAATGTGAACCATCCACTGGAGGAGTAGCAATGCCGGACCGCCAGACCCTCATGCAGTTGAGTAAGGAGGAGCTCATCGGCCTCCTTGAGGATGCTGCCCGAAACTGGCTAACCCACGACGGATTGTGGTTCCTTGCTGTAGAAGAAGCTTGCGGGATGGATATGGCTATAAAATTGGATGAGAAAGCCTGGGAACAATTTTCGGCCATTGAAGCAAGGAGGATTATGAAAAGGCTTGGGATGGAACCAGGCGGTGGCCTTCAAGCTCTTAAGAAAGCCCTCCAGTATCGCCTCTACTCTTACATAAACCGTCAGGAAATTCTGGAACCAGACGAAAACACCCTCATTTTCAGGATGAACGAGTGTCGGGTTCAGGAAGCTCGCAGGAGCAAGGGCCTGCCCGATTTCCCATGCAAATCTGTCGGTTTGGTTGAATACTCAGTGTTTGCCCGCACCATTGACCCCCGTATAAATACCCGTTGCATAGCTTGTCCTCCCGACCCCCATCCTCCTGAGTTTTGGTGTGCGTGGGAATTCAAGCTGGAGTAGGATGAAAAATGGCCCGCATAGGCCTTCATGCTCGCAATGATGTTTACTTCCCGGAGGAAGATTACAAGCTCATTCGGGAAGCCCGGATCGAAACCCTCAAGACGATATCCATAACCGATATCTCCGTATATGAGAGGTTGCGCCGGGAAAACCCTTCCCTTGAATTCATCGTGAGGCTTTGGGATAAAGGGTTCGGTCCTGGAAAGCATCCTTCACCTCAGGAATTTGTGGAACAAGTCGCCCCCCGCATCCAAGCCCTCCGTCCGTATACCGAGAAGTTCGAGATCCACAACGAGCCAAACCATTTCCACAGGCTCGAAGGTTGGGGTGCCTCCGACAGGCACGCTGAAGATTTCAGGAACTGGTATCTTGAGGTCCTGAGGAGGCTGAAGGAACTTTTCCCTTGGGCGAAGTTCGGTTTTCCCGGGCTCGCTATCAATTACCCTCATCGGGATCTGGAGTGGCTGGAGATATGCCGGGATGCAGTGGAAGAATCCGACTGGCTTGGCTGCCATTGCTATTGGCAGTACGAGAACCACCTTTCAGAGGAATGGGGTCTCAGGTTCAAACTCTATCACAAATTGTTCCCTCGTAAGACCATCGAGATAACAGAATTTGGCGATTCAACCCCGGGTCTCGCCCCGGAGGAGATGGCCAAGAAATACGTAGAATACTATCAGGAGCTTTACAAATATCCCTACGTAAGCTCGGCCTGTGCTTTCATCGCCTCTTCTTCTGACCCAAGATGGGCTCCTTTCGCCTGGCGGACCGAGACAGGGGAGTTCAAGCCGATAGTCATGGCCGTAGCCACGATGCCGAGAGGAGCACCGGCAAGGTATTTTGAGGAAACAGGGTTCACTGTGAAAGGGGCCTTTTTGCAAAAATTTGAGGAACTCGGCCCGGAGGTGTGCGGGTTGCCGGTTTCTGAAGAGCGAGAAGAGGAAGGAACTCTGGTCCAATACTTCCAAAGGGTCCTCTTGGTGCGCCTCCCTTCTGGTGAGGTGGATTTGGGAAATGCTGGGGAAAAACTGTTGAAAATCCGGGAGGACCTTGAAGAGCTCAGGAAAGCTTTGGAAGGTCCGGCTCCGGTTGTTGAGCCCCTTGTAGAAGATATATCCGATAAGCTGCCCAAACATCCCAAAGAGCGGTATAACCGCCGGGAACTTTCGGCCATAAGATTCCTCGTGGTACACCATTCGGCCATTCCGCCTGAGAAAGGTCCTGAGGTTATAGCTCGTTACCATGTGGAGAAGCAAGGCTGGCCTGGAATAGGGTATCATTACTTCGTAGATCCCAAGGGCAAAATCTTCCAGACCAACCCTCTGGAGGTTGTATCTTACCATACCCGTGACTACAACTTTTCCGGGGTAGGAATCTGCCTTGCAGGGGATTTCACCTCCTCAATCCCGCCCACAGTTCAAATCCAAGCTTTAGGACATCTGTGCGCCTACCTTTTGGAAAAGCTTAACTTGAGTAAGGAGGCCATAGTAGGCCACCAGGACCTCATCCCTACGGTCTGCCCGGGGGGTAAGTGGAAGGAATGGAAGGGAATGCTCCTCAGAGCCATTGACGAAGCCCCGCGCAAGGGATTCAAGCCTCTCTACCATTACGTGCTGTTCTGGCAGGATCAGCAAGGGTGGGCCTCGGAAGAGTGGGAAGCAATTAAAAATTACATCGCCCGATTTCGTCCAGCTTGCGGTTTTTCCGTTCAAGAGGCCCTTCAAGCCCGCTATGTAACCATAATAGGTGGCGAGGACAAGATAGGGAATGAGGCTGAAGAGCTCCTGCGGCGCTCTGGTTGCAAGGTCGAGCGCATTACATACGAGAGCGTCAATTCCCTTAAGGAAATCCTGGACGAAATGGCCGCCAGAAGCAAGCGCTTTCTGACTCTCACCTGAACATGGAAAGCCTTCAGAGGTTCCTCAAGCCTTGGCTGAGCTGGCCGATAAAACTGCCTTCCTTTGAAGGTCCCTTTGATCTTCTCCTTTACCTTCTGGAAAAGAACCAGCTTGACATCACAGCTGTTTCTTTAGCCCTCATCGCCGACCAATACATAGAGCGCCTGAGCCAGGCTGAGGGGTTTGAACTGGAAGCTCTGGCCGATTTCATAGCCATAGCGGCGCGCCTTCTCGCTTTGAAATCCCGCTATCTGTTGCCCCAGCCCCCGGCACCTACCCCCTTTACCCCCGAGCCGGAGGGGGAAGAATTGGTCAGGCAGCTCCTCCTCTACAGAGCTTTCAAAGAGAGGGCCCGCTTCTTTGAGGAGAGGGAATCCATGGGCCTACGCTCTTACGTGCGTGTTTCTGTCCCGTTCAAGCCCAAGACCTTATCCCTGCCTCCGAACTCCTATACCATTGATGACCTGAGGGAATGCGCCCGTCGGCTCCTGTTTCCTGAGAGAAGCGAGGAGGTCCCGGCCCTCATCAGCCCGATAATATTTACAGTTAGAGAGAAGATCGAGCTGATCAGGCAAAAGCTGGGGGAAGGTGATAAAAGGACCTTTAGGGAATTTCTGAGCGATTGTCCTCATCCTCAAGAAGTAATAGCTACCTTCATAGCGCTTCTTGAGCTGGTCAAACTTGGAGAGATAGTGGCCTGGCAAGAGGGCCTCTTCGGCCCAATTTACCTGGCAAAGGCCTCTGAAGAGTTTTCGTAACTGCAAAAACACATGGAAAGTTTGTCTACTTTGTGGGCTGTAGTATAATTTAAGGCGCAACCCTTAGCAGGAGGGGAGAATGAAGGTTACGCTTGTTTACGCAGGCATTTCAGGGATTGGCTTCAACAGTTTGGGCAAAGGAATGGATGCAGGCTGGGTAAGCCATGGCTTGGCTCACCTTTCTTCAGCAGCAAAAGCCCAAGGGTTTGAGGTAGACCTGATTGACCTTAGAGCCCTTTCAGGATGGGAGGAATTCCGGGAGGAAGTAAAGAGACGCGAGCCAAGGGTGGTGGGCCTTACCATGATGAGCGTGGATTACAACCCTGTTATGCAGTGCGTTGATATCATTAAGGGAAAAGTAGACCGCAACATTATCACCGTAGTAGGTGGGCCTCACCCAACTCTGGCCTTGGACGAAGTTCTCAAAAACCCTAATATTGACTACGTGGTGATTCGCGAGGGAGAGATAACTTTTCCCAAGCTTCTCAGGGCCATTGAAGAGGGCACTCCTCCTAAGGAAAGAGTGCTGGTGGGCGAACCACCGGATCTTGATGCCATACCCTTCCCCGACCGAGACCTTTTCCTAAATGAGTGGAGAAAATACGGCTACAATCTGGACTCTCCTGAAGTCCCCTTTGTTGAAGAACTTCCGCCGCCTTTTCTCACCATAATAGCTGGGCGAGGTTGCATGTATAACTGCAGCTTCTGCCAGCCGGCAGAGCGCAAAATCTTTGGACGTAAGGTTCGAAGGCGCAGCCCTCAGAATGTCATCGCTGAGCTTAAGATTTTGAGGGAAAAGTACAATTTCGCCAGTTTTATGTTCCACGATGATTGTCTAACGGAAGATCGCGAGTGGGTGACTGAGTTCTGCCGTTTGTATAAAGCGGAGGGTTTCACCCAGCCTTTCTTCTGTCAGTCCAGAGCCGATATTATCGTGCGCCACGAGGACATGGTTAAACTCATGGTGGAAGCAGGGTGCCGGGGCATGTTCATAGGCTTTGAATCAGGAAGCGACCGAGTCCTCAGGTTTATTAGGAAAGGCACCACAAGGGAGATAAACCTAAAAGCAGCCAAAATCTGCAAAAAATACGGTATTTCCATCTGGGCCAACTACATGCTCGGCATCCCCACTGAAACCAAAGAAGAGGTTATGGAAACTATCTCCATGCTCAAGGAAATCGACCCCGATTACTACAGCCCCGCCTTTTATACTCCGCACCCCGGCAGTGATCTTTACGATTACTGCATTGAGCATGGCCTTTCCCTTATCACGAGCCATGACCAATACCGTCGCAATCCGACGGAGATGAAGATCAAGGGTTTGGATTACGACTTCCTGATGTGGGCCCTGAAGGAATCCCAGCGCCGCAAGCCCTGGAATGCCTTCAAGCGAACTGTCCGCAAGCTCTGGAAGAGATATGCTAGCCCTGGCAAGGCGATCCGCAGAGCAGCTAAGTTGGCTAAAAAATTGGCCGGAGCTTGGGCACGATGACGAAAGTCTACCTCATAAGGCACGGAAGGACCGCTTGGAATAAGGACGTCCGCTTCAGGGGCCAGGTAGATCTGCCTCTGGATGAAGTGGGAGAAGCCCAGGCTGAGGCCATTGCTCTGCGGCTCAAAAATCGGCCTATAAAAGCCGTTTACTCGAGTCCTCTGACTCGTGCAGTAAGGACGGCAGAGCCGCTGGCCAAAGCTCTCGGTTTAAGGGTCATAGCTGAGGAAGGGTTTACAGATATAAATTATGGTCAGTGGCAGGGCCTTTCCCCCTCGGAAGTGGCTAGGCTTTATCCCGAACTTTATCGGATGTGGATAGAAAGGCCTCACTTGGTGCGTTTACCCGAGGGCGAAAGTCTTGACGAGGTTAGGGAGAGAGCTGAGAAAGCCCTGATGAAGATCCTGAACCAGCACCCCGGGGAGGAAATTGCCATAGTAGGGCACATGGTGGTCAACAAAGTGCTCCTCTGCGTGGTCTTAGGGGTAGGGAACGAGTGGTTCGGGCGGATAGAACAGGATAACGGCTGTATTAATGTTTTTGGTTACGACGGGCGCATGTTCACCCTATTCGTGCTCAACGATACATGCCACTTAAATCAGGGAGAGCTCAGCCGATAAGAACTAACAGGCTGCCCTTCTCGGTTGTAGAGGATAATTTCTTTGACCTGGTGAAGGATGGGCTTATCGAGGCCCCAATAGAGTTCGGAAGGGTTGTTCTTGCCGGGACCGGTATAGAGAGTCACTGCCCCTTGAGGCCAGAGGAGAAAATCTGGAAAAACGTAATTTAAATTGTCTGCAGAAAGGCGCCAGCCAGCCAAGTTCTTTACCTTTTCAGCAGCGCTGCGGATTACAATGGCCTCTTTGCCCTTTTGGCCAGCCCCTATCACCGCTTCAATGTATACCCCTTCCTTGCTCACCGCAGGCGAAGGGACGGGGGTCGGGGTTGGTGGTCGAGTGGCAGTGGTGGTGAAAGCCGGAGTCGGTGGCTGAAATGGCAGGGTGAAAGTAGGCGTGGGCTGAGGCAATCCTCTTCCCGGTATGATGAGCTGCTGGCCTGGGTAAATGAAGTCAGGATTGGAAATGGCGTTTATGCGCATGAGATCTTCCAGAGAAACCCCGAACCTTTCGGCAATATGGGATAAGGTATCCCCCTCCCGGACAATGTAAACTTCCAAGGTAGTAGCCTGAGGTTGCGGGGAAACCGCCATCGCTTGAGTTGGAGTAAAGGTGGGACCAGGGGCTGGTTGAACGTATATAGGCCTTCTCCCCAGGGTAAGAACTACTATGAGGCTCACGATTAGGGAGACCACAGTGTTCACGCAAATTATGAAAATAGCTTGCCTGCGGGTCATTTTCCTCCCTCCTTGGGAGAAATTATACATTAGCCCAGGAGAAATGGCGAATGGCAAGCCAAAAGCAAAATTTTGCTTTTGGCTCTCTCCTTATACCCTTTGACACCCCTCCCTTTTTGGATTACAATGAAATTTGGAGGAGTCAATGGGTCAAGCTCTCTATCGCAAGTGGCGATCCCGAAATTTTGATGAGCTCATAGGCCAGGACCATGTGGTTCGCACCCTTAAGAACGCTATAAAGTCCGGGCAGATCTCCCACGCTTACCTCTTTGCTGGACCCCGTGGGACGGGGAAGACTACCACCGCTCGCCTCCTGGCCAAAGCTGTGAATTGCCTTTCCACTGAACAGAATAAGCCCTGCAACGAATGTGAAATATGCGTAGCCATAAATGAAGGGCGTTGCCTGGATTTAATAGAGATCGATGCCGCATCAAACAGAGGAATAGATGAAATCCGAGACCTCAGGGAAAAAGTGGGATTCATGCCCACCCAGGCTCGCTACAAGGTCTACGTGATAGATGAGGTCCACATGCTCACCCCTGAAGCCTTCAATGCCCTCCTCAAGACCCTGGAGGAACCTCCTCCGCACGTTATTTTCGTCCTTGCCACTACCGCGCCAGATCGCATCCCGCCAACGGTTCTGTCCCGATGTCAGAGGTTTGACTTCCGCCGTATCCCAGTTAAGGCCATAATGGAACGGCTTGAATACATAGCTGCTCAGGAGGGGATCTCCGTTGAGCCTGAAGCTTTGAGCTTCATCGCCCACCAGGCTATGGGAAGCATGAGGGATGCTCTCAGCCTTTTGGATCAGTTAAGGACTTTTGGAGAAGGAACCATAACTCTGGAGCTGGCTCGGGCCGTAATGGGGACTATATCTCAGGAGACAGTCGCGGAGCTCGTGAGTTTGCTGGCTAAGGGCCAGACGGCTGAACTTCTCGCTCGCCTTGATGAACTCATAGACAGAGGGGCAGAACCACGCCAGATATTGCAGGAACTCCTGGCCTACCTTAGGAACCTGCTTCTGGTGAAAATCTCAGGGGATAGGGCTATTTTGGATCTACCAAAAGAGACTATCGAACGCATGAAAGAGCTTTCAAGCTACCTCACTACGCTCCAATGGGTGAGGGTAATACGCCTTCTCAGTCGCACTGCGGTGGAAATGAGGGGAGGGATTTCTCCTCAGCTGGCTTTGGAGATGGCGTTCATAGAAGCCACGGACACGCAGTTTGTTAAGGTAGTCACTCAGGCTAATCAAATTATGCCGGTTCCAGCGCCACAAGAGCAAACCAAAGAATCACAGCAACCTGCTCAGGCCGTTGCCTCGGTGACTAATGAGGTCTCCGTTCCCAAGAAACCCAGAGAGGAAGAACTGGCCATCTTGAAAAGTCAATGGTCAAAGCTCCTGGCCACCGTAAGGGGTATGGACAAATCCCTTGAGGCATTCCTCAGGGATTGTGAGCCAGTTTCAGTTGAGGGAAGCATTGTAACCCTTGGTTTCTATTTCCCGCTGCATCGGGAAAAGGCCGAAGAGGATAAAAGGCGTGGTATTTTGGAGGAGGTATTGGGGAAGGTTTTGGGGAGACCGGTCAGGGTTAAGTGTGTAATTGTCCCTAAGAAAAAAACGGTAGCGTCTCCGCCGCACCTGCCGGAGGATCCGGTAGTTAAGGTGGCAGTGGAGAAGCTGGGGGCTCGGGTGAAAATCCGCCAGGAAGACGAAGGAGGTGGCGATGTCCAAAAAGAAGGCCTTTAATTTAATGGGGCAGATTCAGAAAATCCAAGAGGAAATGGTCAAGACCCAGGAACGCCTGGCCGAAGAGACTATAGAGGTTACCGCAGGGGGTGGAGCGGTCAAGGTGGTGATCGATGGCCATCAGCGAGTTCGGTCCATAACGATATCTCCGGAAGTGGTGAGCCCTGAAGATGTGGAGTTACTCCAAGACCTTATTTTGGCGGCTGTAAACGAAGCCATAGAGCGCTCCCAGGCCCTTGCCGCCGAGAGGCTTTCGTCAATAGTGGGTGGAGTTCAGCTGCCGGGTTTGAATTTTAAGCAATGAGCAAGCTTGCTGCTCCAGTAGCTCGCCTGATAAATGAGTTCAGCCGTCTGCCCGGGATCGGGCCTAAGACGGCTTCCCGCCTTACTTTTTACCTCCTCAAGGTCCCGAAAGAGCAAGCTCTTGCTTTGGCTGAGGCCATAAGGGAGCTAAGAGAGAAAACCACTTATTGTGAGATTTGTTTCAACATTACCGATGAGAGCCCATGCCCGATCTGCAGAGATCCTGAGCGCGACCATTCCACAATCTGCGTGGTGGAAGACCCCTTGGATGTGTTGGCTCTGGAAAGGACGGGGGAATACAAAGGTGTTTACCATGTCCTCCACGGGGCCATTTCCCCTGTTGATGGGATAGGGCCGGAGGATCTGCGGATACAGGAGCTTTTGCAGCGCCTGAAGGGTAAGTTGATTCGTGAAATAATATTGGCCACTAACCCCAATTTGGAAGGAGAGGCCACGGCCATGTATATCTACCAGCTTATCAAGCCCCTCGGGATAAGGATAACACGCTTGGCCCGGGGCCTCCCTGTGGGTGGGGATCTGGAGTATGCCGATGCTATAACTTTAGCTCGAGCTCTGGAGGGCCGAAGGGAAATGTAATCTTAACCTCTAGCTTCCCTCAGAGCCCTTTCAATCCTTTCCAGCCTTTTCTCTCTGTCCCGCACGAAGCGCCTTATCCCTTCAAGGACCCAATAGGGCGAAAGGCGGGCTTCCTCAAGGACATCGTCAACCGTGCCGCCGGTGCGCCACCGGTTGTCCCAGTCAGCTGAGAGGGTGTACTCTTCGGCTACTTTGTTGAAGAGCCAATCGTGCATCAGCCAGCGAGCCTGAGTGGTTATGCACATGGAATCCATCTTATCTCCCTCGGAGAGAACGCGGTTGCGGTATTCTTCCGGCTGCATGGCGAAGAGCTCGGGGCTTATAGCTGCTACGATCTTGACGTTGAGTTTTTCTTCGTCCAGTTTGGGCAGAATTTTTACGATGCTCACCATGGCGCTTGTGCCTTGCACTATTACCGTACCCATCTTTGGCAAGTCTGGCCGGTAATCCCTTACGATGTAAGCCCCCTTTGCCGCCTCAAAGTGAGAGGGCATGCCCAAGGCTTCTCGATCGGGAACTTCTATGGGTGGGCGGGTCAGGTGCAGGGCGATTATGGGCGCATCATGTTTCAGGGCCTCGCCCAGGACCACCGGGACCTCGTTGTGCTCCCAGGGGTGCAAGTTTATTATCTGTCCCTTCGGGAAGAGCTGGGTAACACCTGGGGCGAAAATCCCGAAGTGGGTGCGGGAGTCGTCGGCGGTTTCGGGGCCAGAGTGGCCGGCCACCCAAATGACTTTTCCTACTTTCAGCTGGCAATCCTGAGCAAGCTGGCTGAAGAGCCTGAAAACCCCGTACTTTAGGTAGGCGAAGGAACCGTAGGTGGAACAGGCTCCGTAGAATCCGTTGAATTCCTCCCAGGGGTTTTCCGCAAAGTTAACGGTGGCCATCCCTACCATTATTCCAGCATTGGCGAACTCCGTTATCTCCTGGGGCAAGAGCACTCCATCAGGAGAGCCGTAGCGTTCATACCAGCCGTATCCGGGGAAGTCCTCCCAATTTCCGGCAAAGCCAGAAATCATCGTGGAATCGGCCAGGTCAGCAGCGCAAACAATGAAGAGGGGACGGCCGTATTCCTTGTAGCCAAAGTAATTGACCCATGCTCCCCATTTGGCCAAGGCTTCTCTATTAGCTGCTTTGGTTCCAGGAGGGACGAAAAGCTTTGAGGGATAGTTGCGGTAATCGTAGAGTCGCGGATCCTTGAATGGGTTAGCTTTGCGGTTTATCTTAAGGGTTGGGATCTCCTCGGGGACTGTTTCGGCAATGGAGATCAAGGTATCGGCCAGGTAATCCACCAGTTCCTGGTCCTGGCGCAGGACGTTTATGACCGCCTCCAGATTCGCCCGAAATTGAGCCATGAGTTCTTCGGGATCTTTGGGGGCTGGCTGGCCGAATCCTTCGAACCTTACGCCGTATTTTTCAGCAAAGGGGCGCTTGGTTTCCCAGAAAAGCTCGCTGTTTATAGGGTGAGGCGAGCCATGGGATTTATAATCGTACTTAAGGTAATCTCGCCCTTTCCTGGTCCTGAACCATGCGACGCTCGGAACTTTATCCGGGTTAGGGCCATAGAAAAGCTGGAGAAGGGTCTTGGTAACGGGCCCCCATTCATTCCCCCGCATCGTTCCTACTACTCTCCAGCCGTGGGAGCCAAACCAGACCTCAGGGGAGCCATACACGACCGAAGAAATGGGATGCTCATCTATACCGTAATCGTTCCAGTCCACAAGATAGTAAAGGTTGTCAAGGCCCAGACCCCAAGCCGAGTTGAGAGTCTCATGGGTGACGCCTGTGGTGAGGCCTGCATCGCCCTCCAGAGCTATTACTTTAACGCCGTGAGCTCCTGCTCTCTTAAGAGCTAACGCTTCTCCAGCTGCAGCCGGAGAGCCATGTCCTGAAGGTCCTGTGTTGAACTTGAGGAAGAGGGTCTTTCCTTCCATTTCGGCGTGGCCCGATAACCCTTTGTTCCTCCTGAACTTGAGGAGGTCCTCCCAGTAGAGGGCATATTTCTCAGGATTGGGAACGAGGTACTTGGGGTCGCCGGTCTGCTGGTATTTTATCCTCAAAGCTTCATTGTAAACCGCGAGAGCAGCGTAGATGAGGGGTACAGTATGTCCACCTACCAAGATGAACCGATCGCCGAAAGCTTTCTCCGGATGGCGTATGTCCCAGCGCATAGCTCCACTCAAGGTTGTAGCCACAAATATATGGACTTTGGAGCGGGAACCACCAGGGTGGCCACTCTGGCGGTAATTGAGCATAATGTCAATGAGCTGGTCTATTATGTCCTTGATCTTTTCCCAATAATGGAAACGTTTGGAAAGTTCCTGATAGCGGGCCTCTATGAAGTCCATGGTCTCGCTCACGGCTCCTCCTTCCCGATGAGAGTTGTATACGGATTATATCTAGAAAACCCAGGTAAGCCAAATGGTGTGGGAAAAGGCTGGCCGCCTGCGCTTGTGAAGGGTGAATTTTGCCCTCTTAACTGGAGGTGTTAGAATAAAAGTGAAGATTTTCCAGGAGAGCCGGGTCATGAAAATTGCTTCTTTCGGTTTGAAGGCTTGGGAGTGGGCTCTTCTGGTTTCTTATGCCCTTATCATAATCGCTATCCTCTACTCAAGGCGCTCAGCTGTGAAATTTAGAGCCAATGTCCTTCCGTTGGCCCTCCTGTGCGTTGCTTTCAACCAATTTCCGCCATTGACGCCCTTCTTGGCTCCTATACCTATAATTGTGGCTGCTGTCGATGGAGTTTGGTCGGGCACTGCGGTGGCTCTGGTGGGAGGGCTTGCAGGCGCGATTGCAGGCAAGCTGCCTTGGACTACGGTCGGTGGGGAAGTCCTCTTTGGTTGTCTCTTTGGTTTCCTCATAACTATGGACTATTCCGATGCGCTCCCGCGTTTGCTCAGGAGACCAGAGGTAGCTTCAGTTCTGACCTCCCTGATAGCTTGGCCTTCACCTTTGGCTTTCGCTTTGGCTTCAATTCCTGAATTGTACCTGAGGGGTGAGCTTCTCTCTCTGGGAAGATTTTTCCTCCCCCTCGTGGCGGTTTTCACAGAGGCTTTGCTTTTCCGTTTCTCTCCATTGTACACGCCTCCCCCCATTCGCTCCGGCCATACCTCCCCTCTTGCCAAAAGCACAGCTCTGGCCTTTGTAGCGTGGTTTTTGGCTTTATCAGTAGTGTGTTCCCTTATCTCCACGACTGCGGTCACCTTCATAAGGACAAGGGATGAGCTCAGGGCGGCTCGCGAGGGCTTGGTCCGGGAACTCTCCTCCCTTACCTCATCGCTGAGGGAAGCGGAAATGCTTGCCGGTTATCTGGCCTCTCTTCCGCCACCAGCGCAGGCTGGGGCTATTGCTTCCCTGTGCCCTTCCTCTTGCCTGATCGTTCAGGCAGGGGATTCGCTGGAGGTTTTGTCGCCCGAGGAAATAGAAGCACACTCAAATGCTTGGACCCTTTCAAGGCCCTTTTACCTCAATGGAGCGCCATTTTTCTCTCTGATTCGAGACTCCGGTGCTGGCAAGCTCTTTGTAAGAGTACCCCTCCCAAATCTCAGTTTTTGCCTGATTGAAAACAAGCACGACTTACTGCTGTGCCCCGTTGGCGTTTCAACAAGCTTTGAAGGAGAGTTCATCCTGAAGGGAGAAAGAGCCGTCGCTTTCACTTCCCTAAGGGAAATTGCCGGAAGAGTGGGCAGGTTCATGGCCCTCTTCGTTTTCGCCCAACTTTTAATCCTCCTGCCCATAATGGCCATTATTTCACTTCTAACATCCCGTCTGGTTCAACCCCTTGAGGAACTTTCCCGAAGGGCTATACGGCTGGCTGGCGGCAATCTGGATGAAAACCTTTCTCTAGCAAGAGAGGATGAGATTGGCAAGCTGGCCAAGGCTTTGGAGAGGATGCGGCGGTATCTTAGGCACAGAATCGATGAATCTTACGCGCTCCTTAGGGTGAGCCAGAAAGCTCTTTCAACACCGGATCTGGAAAAAGGAATAGAAATCCTCCTCTCAGGTTTGCGGGAGCTGACCAAGGCGGCAGGAGTGACATTGGTCACTTTAGACAAGAACGGGCTTGTGGATATTAGCTTGGCCTCTGGAAGGATATGGCGCGAAGAGAGGAACAAGCCCCCAGGTCCCTGCTCCCGCCTTCTGGCGATCCAGAGGGAACCTGTGGTCATACCATTCGCTCGGGAAGCGCCTCTGATCTTGAGGGAAGCACTTCAAGAGGTGGGGGCGAGGTCTGCCGTAGGCATACCTTTACAGAATGGAGTTCTTTGGTTCACCTTCTCTTATCCCCTACAGGCTTCTTCTCTGGACTTGAGTCTTATAAACACCGTGGCTGGTCAACTGGCTGTCATGGCCGAAAACCTCAGACTCTTCAGGAGTTTGGAGAGGCAAAAAGCATATCTTGAGGCTATCCTCAAAAGTTCCCTTGACCCTATCTTGGTTATAGATGAGCTGGAAAGGATCGTGACCATGAATCCGGCAGCGGAGGAGCTCCTCGGAATAAGGGTGGAAAGTTCCCGGGGATTGCCCTTGGCTGAAAAGCTGAGAGAGCAACCCTGGAAGGAATTTCTGGATCAACTCAAAGGGGCTAAGAGTTCCCTCCAGACCGAGATTCCCCATGGCTCTGGTTTAACTTTCCACGTCAGAGCCTTCCCCCTCATGGAGGATGGCAACTTCAGGGGCTGGGTCATTGCTATGAGGGATATAACTCTGCTTAAAGAGGCCGAACGTTCCCGGGCTGAAGCTTTGGAGATCGCTTTCCATGACCTCAATACTCCTCTTACGCTGATAAAAGATTACGCCAGAGCTTTGCGGGAGTTGGGAAAACTCAACCAGCAGCAGGAAGAGGTTATAGAGAAGCTTCTGAGAAACGCAGAACATCTTGGACGGCTGGCCAGGAACTTCCTGGATATAAGCCGGCTGGAAGCAGGAATGATGAGGCTTACCCCGTGTTGGCTGGGTCCTCTTGTAGAGGAAGCCGTGGCTGAAGTGGCCGAGAGAGCCCAAGAAAAGGGCTTATCTTTAGAGGTAAAACTTGAAGAAGCTTACCCCTTCACGGGTGACCGAGAATTTGTAAAAAGGGCAATAGTTAATCTGCTGGACAACTCCATAAAGTACACCCCTGTTCCGGGAAAAATCACGGTATCGGTGGACGATGCTGGCCGCTTCTGGGTCCTCAGGGTGCAGGATACGGGCATTGGAATACCCTATTCCGAGCAACCACGCATTTTCGAGAAATTCTACCGAGGGAAGGAAGCAGAGGCTTTGGGCATAAGGGGAAGCGGGCTCGGTCTTGCTTTGGTGAAAACAGTGGCGGAAAAGCACAGGGGCAGGGTCTGGGTTGAAAGCGAGCCAGGTAAAGGAAGCACTTTCTTCCTGGCCATCCCAAAGGCCCAGAGGCCCAAGCTCTTGGAGGAAAAATGAGCTTAGAAATAGGGATAGTAGGCCTTCCCAATGCTGGAAAGTCTACCCTTTTCAATGCCCTGACAAAGGCTAATGCAGCTGTCGCAAAGTATCCTTTCACTACTATCGAGCCCAATGTCGGAATAGCAGCCGTTCCTGATGAACGGCTCAAGGCCATAGCGGATATAGTGAAACCGGAGATAGTAACTCCGGCCACTATAAAATTTGTGGACATAGCTGGCCTGGTGAAAGGTGCTCACAAAGGAGAGGGCCTTGGAAACAGGTTCCTGGGCCACATCCGCAACGTAGATGCCATTGCCATGGTTATACGTTGCTTTCATGCTCCCGACGTCCCCCACCCTTTCCCGGAAATTGATCCTTTGACAGACATAGAAGTCCTGGATACAGAGATGGCCCTGGCGGACTTAGAGACGGTTGAAACCCGTTTGGCCAAGGTCAGGAGTGCGGCCAAAGCTCACCCAAAAGAATTCAAAGAAACCCTCGAGCTTCTGGAGAGCTTGCACGAGCACCTAGCCCAGGGGAAAAGGGCCGTGAACTGGGATGGTGAAGAGGGGCAGGCTCTGGTGAAGGAACTTAACCTCCTTACGGGGAAAGCGAGGATATTTGTGGCAAACGTTTCAGAAGGAGATCTTCCAGACGGCGGCGAGCTAGCTTTGAGGGTGCAGCGTAAAGCTATGGAAGAGGGAACAGAAGCAGTGGTGCTCTGCGCTCCCATGGAGGAAGAACTTGCCCACTGGCCGGAAGAGGAAGCCAAAGCCTATCTTAGAGAATTAGGACTTGAGGAGCCGGGCTTGAATCGGTTGGTTAAGGCAGGCTATAAACTACTGAGACTCATAACCTTCTTCACCGCTACAGGTAAGCGGGAAGTAAGAGCTTGGCCCATCCGCTATGGTACCACGGCGTGGGAAGCGGCGGGTAAGATTCATACGGACATGCAAAGAGGCTTCATCAGGGCAGAAGTTATAAACTGGAAGAATTTTGTAGAAGCAGGCTCCTGGGCTGAAGCCCGCAACCGCGGTTGGGTGCGAGTTGAAGGCCGGGACTATATAGTGCAGGACGGAGATGTGATCCACATTCGCTTCTCGCCATAGAAAAAGGCTGAAGAGCGAAGCTTTCCGAGTGGCGGGTGGCGAAAGAGGGCAGGCCAACTGGAAAAACCCCTACTCTGTAATATCCACAGGCTGAAGTAGTATCCTATCACCCGTAGGATTCCCAGCTTTATCCAGCACAGGAAGGCGTTCCATAGTCCTGAGGTTGTAGAGGCCTATCTCAATAAAATAACGGCCGCTGGGAAGCTCGGGAGGAACCGGTAGAGGGTAGTCCTGCCAGTATATTTCTCCAGGGATCCAGCGAGAAGTTGGGTAAAAGCCTTCCCCGAGCAACTTATCCATCCCGCTGCAGAATTTCCCCTCACTATCCAGCAAGTGGGTGAAAGCGGAGTAATCTTGGCTCACAGGCCCCTTGGCTCTCCAGTAGAGGGTTAGGAAGATCGTCTCCCCCCGGCGGAAAGAGGAACGCTTATCGCCGTGGTAGCGGACCCAGCCACTTCCGCCGAGGTCGTAGCCCACAAGTTCCATGTTATCGCCGAAGCTTGCTTCAAAACGGTGAGTTATGGGCGGAGTGGGCGGAAAATGGCGAGTTTTTTCCAGTGAGAAAAGCAAAAGGGCAGGTCCGCGAGCTATTTCCAAGGGCACTGGAAGCCTTTCAGCGTAGGTGGTCAGAAGATCCAGCACGATGTGGCGGGGGTCAACCAATTCTTCCTGCCAGAGGACTAACCACACTCTCCTGTGGCGGAATGCTACTTCATTGAGGAGCATAGAAGCTTCCCAAGAAGAGAGAGGATCGTCCACTTTGGGCAATAGTGCACGGGGTATCGGGTAAAACGGCAGACTTGAACGGTTATAGTATTCAAAAACGGGGAAAAAATGCCCTCCCACTAGGATAACCCCGTCCCCTGGTTGAGCATTTCGGTTCACGTATTCCACCACGGAGCGGAAATCATCCCTGGAAAGGACAGGGTTAAAGTAATAGCTTTGCAGGGAGAGAACATTAGTCCAAAGGAAAGTCAAGAGCAGGAAGGCCGAGAGGTGGGGGAGCTTGCCTCTCACGAAATCTACCCCCCCTGAAAAGAGGAGCAAGGCAAGAGGCAAAGTTGGAAGGAGGTAGCGAGGGTGGTACTTGGGGCGAGTGTAAATAAAGAGGAAAAGCAAAGCTGCGAAGATCGCGGTCTCAAAAGCAGGGTAGAAAAGGGTGAAGTAGCGGTCTCTTCGGGTCCTGTAAGCCAAAAGGCCAGCTGCCACTCCGGTCAACATTAAAGTTAAAAAAAGGCCCTGACCAATTTCCGCCCACAACCCGTAGAGGGCTTCCCCTACGGCGAAGGAGCGGAGCCAATTTCCTATGGATTTGCCCAAATCCAGAGTTCCACGCCAATAGGTGGCATTGAATTCAAGCTGAAAGAAGAGCTTGGAAATCCACGGGGAAAAGCCCAGGATTGCGAAGGAAAAGGAAAAGCCCAGAGCTCGCCTCGGCCAAGGAAAGAGCCGGCCATCAGCTCGGAGCAAGCGTCTCAGGATTACATAAGCAATCTGGGAGACGAGGATAAAAACGGAGAGAAAATGCGTGTAAAGGGCCCCTAAGGTTGAAAGGGCATGAGCGAGCCAGAAACGCCAGAGGTTCTCTCCCCACCCCCGACCGAGGAAGTAAAAGGAAGTTAAGCTTAAGGCAACCCAAAGGGTATATCCCCTCACTTCCTGGGCATAACGGATAAAGAAAGGGGAAAAGGACAGAAGGAGCATAGTCAGCCGGGCATTTCTGGCCCCAAAAATCCTCACCCCCAGTGGATAGAGTAGAGCCACGCTTATAACCCCCCAGAAGACTGAGAAAAACCGCAGCGAGAACTCGCTTTTTCCGGCTAACCCTATCCAGAAGTGGAGGAGGATGAAATAGAGGGGAGGGTGGTCAGTTTCCCCGCTTTCTCTCAAGATATCCATCAACCCTTTGGAAGCCAGATAAACGCTTACACCCTCATCGTGCCAAAGCCCCGGTTGTGCCAGGAAGAAGCATTGCAGGAAAAAGGCCAAAGTTATTATCGCCAGTGTGGTAAAGTTATTATTACCCCTCATCGCACCTCTACAACCTCGAGAATTAAACTATCTTTGCCGTCCACTGGGAGCCTCGGCATCTCTGGAGCCGAGCCATCATAAAGGCCAATTTCCAGCCGGTAAAGGCCAGGGGGGATGTCGGAAGGCAAAGTGATAAAGTGTTGGTCCTCTACAACCTCTCCCGCTATCCACCCTGTTGTGGGGCGCTCTCCGCGAGCGGGGGGGCCATCATCCTGGGCCAACAGACGGCCATCCGGGCTAAGGAGGTGCACGAAGACCGTCCAGGATTTTTCCGTTTCTCTCAGGGCTTTCCAGTATAGTATTACGCTCAAGTTTTCCTTGGGTTTCGCAGGAGCAGGTGAGAGGTCAATCCCAATAAGCTCTGCTACATTTCCAAAGGAAGCGTTTACCGGCACAGAAGGTCTGGGCAGAGCGAAGCTTCTCTTTACCCCTTTGATCTGGACTGAAGCCAAGGGCCAGGAAGTTTCCAGGGAGCGTAGCATGACCACAGCGGGGCCTTCCTGGGCCGATGGTGGAACCCTCAGCAAGCATTTCCCCAACACGAAGGCTCCTTCTGGCCAACGGGAGGTGGGGAAGCCGCTACCAGCTGGGAGACACTGTCTTTCGGTTTCGCGGCCGGAAGAATCCCTAAGAGTCAGGGAAACCAGGTAATCAGCACGGGGTTTTTGACTTACTTGCCACAGGAAAGAAAGGGTTAGGTATTCGCCGGGATAAGCTTCGGAGGGGGTTGAGGAGAATCCACGCAGGGCTATTTCCGGAGTCCAAGGTATGTCCAAAGAGGGGTTCACAGGCAACGGTTCGCTTGGGCCTGGAAATCTCAATTCCTGTACTTCCACTTCTCCCAGGTAAGCTCGCACACCTTGCGGTGCCCCCATCGAGTCCAGGATGTCAATCTCCCGCAGGGTCTGCAGGTCGTACAGGCTTAAGAAGAGCCGGTATTTGCCAGGTGGGGAACCTGGTGGCAGTGGAAGTTCTAATTCGCCCGGGATTATTTCCCCCGGACGCCACCGGAAAGTGGGGTAGAGGTAGGAGGCGGGGCGGCGGTCAATTTGCCCCCAGGGAATTCCGTCTTCATCGGTGACCCTGAGAGAGAGTTGGTAGTCTTTATCCATAAAGCTCAGGGCTTGCCAGTAAAGGGAAAGCCTCTTCCCATCCCAGTCGTAACCCAGAAGCTTAACTCTACCGCCGAAGTTCACCTCAATTTTACGCTCGGGTTCGGGGAATGCAGGGAAATGGGTGCCTGGGGGAAGGAGGTAATGGCGGAGGCGGACGTGCCAGAAGGAGGCTTCAACCGGAACAGGCCTGGCGTATTTCTCCAGTAGCTTTAGCACAACCCCATTCGGATCCACTACCTCGTCTTGCCAAAGCACGACCCACACCCCCGTTTTACCCCGGAGGATTTCGTTAAGCTTTTCCCCTACACTGAAATCCAGAACATCTTTTGTGGAGATGATGCGCAGGGGTGGAATGGGGGTCCAGCCCTCATCTCCAAAGTAATAAGAAAAGACTGGATACATATGGCCGGAGATGAGGATTACCGCTTCGCCGTTTTGTCTGTGCTCCCGGATATAGCAGGCGACGCCTCGGAAATCGGCCTTGGTGAAGGCGGGGTCAAAGTAGAGATTGTAATCGGCCAAGAGGAAGGGCTCTAGGACCAGGGAAAGCGCAAGGAAAGGGAGGACTTTTGGTTTCAGGGTCATAAGTTCCGCAATTCCTCCTGCCAGAGTCATGAGGAAGGCCGGAGAAGCCATCATGATGTAGCGAGGGTTGAACTTGGGCGAACGGTAAGTCAAGGCGAGTATGGCGATGATGGGGACAAAAAGGTAAAGGGAGAGGAAAAGGGCTGCCCATTTTTTGCGAAAAGCTAGGATAAAGAGGGAAGCCAGGAAAAGGCCCGTCATTGCCCAGGCAATAGGGATGGCTTCCCCCTCCAGCATGGTCTCCCCCACGCTGAAGGAGATAAAAATTTTGCGCAGAGCCTCCTCGACCTTAAGGGTCCCCTCCCAGTAACTGACGTCAACCCTGTAACGCCTGAAGAGGAACGGAAGCCATGGGAGGTAGAGGGTTAGGGCGACACCTTTCCCTAAAATTAGGCAAGCCGATGCTCTTGCTCGCCCCTCTATCAATAACAAAAGGGCCATAAAGGCCAGGGAGAACATCGCAAAGGCGGCAAAATAATGGGTATAGAGAGAAGCAACAAGGGCCCCTGTCCAAGCGAAAAGGAGGGGTAAGGAGTAACCTTTCTCCCGGACCTCCAGGAAAAGCCGGAAGGAGAGGAGGCAGAAGAAAGTCAACATTGTATACATCCTGGCCTCGCGAGAATACCAGAGGTAAAGGGGAGATAGGGTAGTAAAGAAGGCCGTGATAAGAGCTGCTTTTTTTCCCAAGAGTTTGTGGGCCACACCCCAGGCCGCTGGGACCATTAGGACCCCAAAGAAGAGGGAAAGGAGGCGTAAAGAGAATTCACTGCGATCGGTGGCCTTGGTCCAGAAGTAGAGGAAATAATAGTAAAGGGGGGGCTGGATGTCTTCCGCGGTCCACCAAGTCAGTTCGGATAAGCTCAGGCGTGTGAGGTAGGCAGAAACCCCCTCATCGTACCAGAGGCTTTGGGAGTCAAGGCGGTGTATTCCTAGAGAAAAGGAAAGGAGCACCAGGAAAACTGGGAGCCATCGGACCTTAGACATAATCCTCATGCTCATAGAGATCTTCATGGTGATGACTTTTGCGGAAGAGAGGCCCAAGGATCAACCCTGCCACAAAGCCGCCTACGTGGGCCCACCAGGCTACGCCTCCCGTTACAGCGGTTGAGGTTGTTATAGTAGCGAAACCGTTGAGGAGCTGGACCAGAAACCAGCTTCCCAGGACCAAGAGAGCGGGAACAGAGATCATTTGGAGATAGAATAGAAAAGGCACCGCCATTATTACTCTGGCTCTCGGGTAGAACAGGAAGTAAGCCCCCAGCACTCCCGCCACCGCTCCGCTGGCCCCAATCATGGGGACTCGGGAGAGTGGGTTGACCAGGATCTGGGCGGCGGCAGCGGCACACCCGCTCAGTAAGTAAAAGATGAGGAAGCGCAAGTGCCCCATGGAGTCTTCAACGTTATCGCCAAAGACCCATAGGTAAAGCATGTTGCCAAAAAGGTGTATCCAGCCAGCGTGTAGGAACATAGAGGTGAAAACTGTTATGAAAATAGCCGGATGCTCGGTCCAGTTAACTATGCGCCAGGGGACAAGGCCGAAAATGGCGATAAATCTATCCAGATAGCGGCCGAGGCTGAGTTCGAAGAAAAAGACCAGAATGTTGGCGGCAATGATGAGGTAAGTAATTGCTGGGAAGCGGCGCGAAGGGATATCATCGGCGAGAGGGATCATCTTCTGCCTCCTCTAGGTTCTTCTTCTCTTCGGTAAGGGACGGGTATGTACTGAACTGATGGGCGTCGCTGAGCTGGCTGGCGGTATAAGCTCATCAGAGCGTAGACCTCCTCAGGCATCTCGTTGCTTACGGGCAAGCCCAATTCCCGAGCTTCTTCAAAGGTTATTGGATAATCGTGGGTCCACTGGCCACAGCTCAAAGCCTCGGCCAAGCTTTCGGCTTTGCTTTCCTCAAAGTTGTTGGCCATTAAAATTGCTTTGATGGTCCTGAAGACCTGGCGCCTTGCTTTTTCCGCCACATCGGCCAGAATCAAAGTGGTGTCGTCGATTTCGTTTATGTTCTTCTTTTCCAACACTTTGAGGACGGAAGCAGCTGGATATTGGCCGAGTTGGGGGTCTACCGGCCCCAGAACTGCATTATCGTCCATGACAATTTTGTCAGCAGCCAAGGCTATTAGAGTTCCTCCAGACATGGCATAGTGGGGCACGAAAACCGTTACTGGAGCTTTGTGCCGGACCAGTGCGAAGGCGATCTGCTCCGCTGCCAGGACTAAGCCGCCAGGAGTGTGGAGGATAATGTCTATAGGCATATCAGGTGGGGTAAGCCTTATGGCACGCAGGACCTCTTCCGAATCCTCTATATCAATATAACGGGTGAGGGGTATGCCGAGGAGGGATATAATTTCTTGGCGGTGGATTAGGGTTATAAGCCTAGAGCCCCGCTTCTTTTCCAGTTGCCTGATTAGCCTGTTGCGTTCCATTTCCAGGATCCGCTGCCTGACCATGGGGCTAAGGCTCATAAGGATCAGAAAAATCCACAACAAATCCAGAACATTCATCCGCATCTTCCTCCAATGCTACTTTTGGAAATTATACCATGCCCGGCGATTTTGGAAAATTTTCAACGAAGGCGCGATTTTTCCTCTTCTGTAGGCAGAGGTTAGGCCAGAATGTCCCTGATTTTGGCCTTTTGTTTCCTCGGAGTATAATTTCAACAAACCTTGAAGGAGAGAGAATTGACGGCCAAAATTTTCCGAGGGTTTCTCAATCTGATCGTTCTTGCGAGCCTGCTTCCTATGGTCAATACCTGTGGGCTCACTCCTCTCCTTCCGGAGGCAAACATCTGGCCTGAACGCATAACTCCCAACGCTGATGGGGATACCGATGTGGCGGTGATAAGCTACCGCCTGAACAGGAATGCCTTCGTCTCTATCTACTTTTTGGACGAAAACAACCAAGCCCACTACTTCCGCAAGGAGCAGAGGCGTTCCATTGGCGAACACACCGTTTATTTTGGGGGAGTGGTTCAGGACCGGGTCTTGCCTGATGGACGCTACATTTGGGTTATTGAAGCGACGGATGATTACGGCAATATGGAAAGGGCTCAGGGTACTCTCCTGATCGCCAATGCCGATACCAATCCTCCCCAGCTTCTTAATTTTACCGTATATCCACAAGAGTTCACCCCCAACCAGGATGGCCTCGATG
>JBHOQL010000067.1:0-97378 GCA_042408195.1 Anaerolineae bacterium | reverse complement strand
GCAGAATCCGGTCGTGGTGCAGCTGAATCCTAAACTCCTCTCCCATGCTCTTCTCATCATCAAAGCCCCGGTCGAAGATCAGGCGAATCCTTTTCCCTGCAGGAGGACGTGGCTTTAGCGTATGGCTCGGAAGATTTCCCGGTCGAGGCTGACGAAATCCAGGCTGCTGGTGGAAGCGATGGTTCTTCAACCAGCGGGGCGGAAAACAGCGCTATAAGGCTGGAGATAGGTGGTCAATTGGGCGAGGTAAGAGAGATGGAAAGAGAGGTCCAACTGCTCAATCAAATCTTAAGGTAAATTTGCCCTACCCTCCAATAACTAGGAAAGGCGATTGTTTACATAAATTAACAATTCTGGATAAAAGCACATGATAGCCTGCGGTAAGACCCAGAGCGTGAGGGGAGAGCTAAGGAGGTGAGGCAAGAGGTGTTTATCTTGGAGAAGGGTATTGTGGGCTTTTGGGTTTAGTGAGGCAGCGGGGGAGGAAGGTGCATTTTAGATAAGGTGTATTATCTTAAATAACCGCAAAAACCATAAACTCCTTTCCCTTTACCTCTTCTACTATCGGACAGTATTGACCATGGTAGCATAAACCTGCTTCCCCTGAAGCCCCCCTTCAATTTCTCAAAAACCCTCGGCCCGGGCGCAGATGGTAATTTTGATTAGTTCCTTTTGAGCAGAATGCCCCTGAGCCATTTGATTAATGTTGTGTAATTTATGTAAAATTCCCCTGCCCTTCCCCAACAATCATTGGGAACGAAAAGTAGGTAAACTTTTTAGCATTGCCCAGGCTTTCCACAGTAAACGCCGCTGGGTTTCTTTCCTCCGCTGTCTCCAGTAAGGGGATTGGCGGAGAAGCCACCACCGCACCAGAGGGCGGAACATCTGGATCAAATGTCGACGGAAACCCAGGATGGCGAGCATATCTCGAATATAATTATCAAGGGTCCGTTGTTGGTACTGGAGTAAACGCTGGCTTTCTTCGGTATCCAGCCAGTCTGTGTAAAATGGCATTGTGCTGAAGGCTTCCTTCGGGAACATTCCCACTCCCATAGCTTCCAGAACCCTGGTTAAAAGTTCTCCGAAGTAAAACTGACATCGCGGTCCGCCCCCGATGAGCAGCACTTTGCCCCAAACATTCGAAAGGCTGACTGCGTTTGCGATAGCCAGGCCTACATCCTTCACGTGGATGAACTCTATCCGGTTATCTAACGGGATGTCAAAAATTCCAGGGTCAAGGCGCAAGGCAAGAGGAAAAACTGCGCCCAAGCGCAGGATGACCCACTCCAGGCCAGATTCCCGGATCATCTGCTCGCAGAGGACTTTGTGGCGAGGGTAGTGTCCCACTGGACGTAAGGGATCGTCAGCTCGGCGGGGTGGAGGCTGGTCTTGAGTTAACCCATAAACGGACACCGACGAAGAGAATATTAGACGTGGGGGGAGGTGCTGAGCTTTCATAGCCTCTAATAGGTTACGGGTACCTTCTACGTTCACTTGGTAAGCCAAGTCAGGTTGGGCTTCGGGCTCAATTCCTGTGGCTGATTTGGGAATAATAAAGGCCAGATGGACTACTACCTCTTGTCCGGCAACGGCCCGCGCAACGTCTTCTTTATTACGTAGGTCGCCCCAGACCACTTCTATGCGGTCGCCGTAGCGGCGGGCAATTCGCTCATTGGCTCTTGTTCGCAGGTCAAAGCCCCGGACCTTGTGTCCTTTTCGGAGCAGTTCTTCCAAGACACTTTGGCCGATATTGCCGAAAGCTCCGGTTACCAGGACTTTCATGTTACCTCCTTAACCTAGATTAGTTGCGGAACCAACTCCTCAAAGTAATAGCCTTTTGCTTCCATCTACTGAGACGAGCGGGATAAGCACTTCCAATGTATGCCAGGGTTTTTATGATTTCCGCGGATTCCCTCCAGTACCCCTTTACTGCCACAGGAGGAGAAGAAACTTGAGTCTTCGACAGATGGATGAGGCCTGGAAGCACGACTACAACGGTTTGCTCTCGGGGAAAGCGATGGAAAAGGAATGTTTCCACACCGTAACCAAGGTTTTCCATTTCGTCTAAAAGGGGCTCCAGGTCCTGGCGGAAATAAGCTCGCTGTCCGGTCAGAATCGGTGGCATCAGGACTTGGGGAAAAGCGATTGACCCAGAAATGTTGGCACCCAATACGGCCCTTGCGGACCCTTGAACCAAGGGGAGAACAAGGAAAAGCAAATGATAGAGCTTTAGCCCTATCAGATGAGCATCGCAGAAAACCACAATATCCCCCGTAGCTGTCCGAATCCCTGAAGCCACTGCGGCTCCTTTGCCTCGGTTAACCGGGTGACGAACTACTTTAATTCGTCCCCCAAAGCTCTCTAGGATTTTAGGAGTTCGGTCTGTAGAACCATCGTCTACGACAATGACTTCGCAAGGAAATCCGCTTTCCAGGATAGAGCTTAAAGTTTTGCCGATAAATCTTTCTTCATTGTATGCGGGAATGACCACGGAAACCTTCGGTAATGGGATCAGTAAAGCTCCCATCAAGTTGTCTCTCGCCGTGGAAGTACTTAATGGCCAATTCCTTTTAGAAAAATCTGTAAGCTTTCGTGCACGATCTGGCCCCAATCGGCTCCCTCCGGATCCACTGTGGCCTGAAGGACCATCCCGATGGCAAGCGAAAGGATTGCATTGGCTGCTGTTTCGGGATTTACTGGCCGGAAGTTTCCCTCACTGATTCCGGCTTCAATTATCTTAGCAAAGAAAGCCCGGTAACGGCGATACGGAATAATGGTTGCTTGCCAGATTTTGGGATCACGGGAGGCCTGGCTCAGAAATTCTAGAAAAATCGGGAGCTTCTCACGCGCGAGTTCAAAAACCTGTTGGACTGTCTCAGCCATCCGGAGCAAGGCTTCCGGAACCGCAGAGGTATTGGAACGCAATTCATCTAATCGTTGTTCAAGTTTTGCCAGCCATCGTTCCAGCAGTTCCAAGAAGACAGCTTGTTTGGTGGGGAAATGGTGGAAGAAAGCCCCCTTGCTCACCTTGGCTCGTTCGCATATCTCGGCTACCCCGGTGGCGTTATATCCTTGGCGTGCGAAACACTCTTCTGCCGCCGCTAGAATGCGCTCACGTGTTTCTTCGGCTTTTGAACGCATTTAACCCCCTCCTTACATACCGACCGGTCGGTTTATTTTACTGCGTTAAAACCAATTTGTCAAAACTGTGAATTTAGGCCCTTTAGCAAGCTGGAAGAAGGCCAACGAGGCATGAAGCGGATAGCCGGACGTTTGAATCACAAGTCAGATAGGATAAAGTTAACTTCTATTGCTTTTCTAAGCAGGTTAGAATATTCTCGGAAGGAAAGCACCTTTAGGGCCTCTTCCGGGGTAAAAAGGAAGGCATCAATCCCTTCATGACTTCCCCATTCCGCTGTGGGTTCCAGAACCTGAGCTAAGAAAAACTCCACTTGGTATTCTTTTTGCTCGTAAAAATAACGAACTTCCCCAATTTTCTGCCCTAACTCTACTCTAAGGCCAAATTCTTCAGCCACTTCACGGATGGCAGTCTCTTCAGGCTTTTCTCCTTCTTCTATGTGGCCTTTTGGGAAAAGCCAGTGGCCATATCTGTTTTTCCTCAGAACTACTTTATGGCCCCAAAAGACAATGGCTCCTGCTTCCCTAACGGGCTCACTCATTTTCTTCCTCGGCTCGCAGCTGGGGAAGTTCCGCAAGCCCTTCTTTTATTGCTTGCAGTATTTTTCCCTCCACTGCTTTCTTTGCCAACTTTATTGCGTTCTTAATGGCTACTGCATCGGAGCGGCCGTGAGCTACTATTACCACTCCCTCTACTCCCAGAAGAGGCCCCCCGCCGTATTCTCGGTAATCAAGCCGCTTGGCTACAGCCCTGAAGGCTGGCTTCGCTAGCAATCCTCCCAGAATGGCGAGAGGATGCTTTTTTATTTCCTCCTTTATTATCCCCATTAAAGCTATTGCCAGGCCTTCCGAGAGTTTCACCACTACATTGCCTGTGAAACCATCGCTCACAACCACATCAGCCAAGCCCGCGGGGATGTCCTTGCCTTCCACATTCCCTATGAAATTTAAACCACTCTTTTTAAGTAATTGATGAGCCTTTTGAACTACTAAGGTGCCTTTGGTTTCTTCTTCTCCGTTGGAAAGGAGGCCTATGCGTGGGTTTTTTATACCCATGACTCTTTCTGCGTAAACGTGTCCCATAAGGGCGAATTGAAGGAGATACTCGGGTTTGCAATCGGTGTTGGCTCCCACGTCTATGAGGAAACAGAAACCCCTTGTTGTGGGGTAGGGAGTGGCAAGGGCTGGGCGCTTTATCCCCTTTATCCTCCCTAAGTGGAAAATAGCAGCCGCGAGGACTCCCCCTGAATTTCCAGCTGATACAAAGGCATCAGCTTCCCCTCGTTTGAGCATATTCATCCCGACCACCATAGAGGAATCGGGTTTTGCCTTAACGGCGGCAGCTGGATGCTCGTGCATCTCAATAACCTGGGAGGCATGAACTATAGTAAACGGGAGGTTGCGGGTGTCGTGTTTGGCAAGTTCAGTCCGGATGATTTCTTCCTGGCCTACTAAAATCACTTCCACTCCCGTTTCGCGAGCAGCCATTACTGCTCCCTCTACCGTCACCGCTGGAGCGTAATCACCTCCCATCGCATCAAGGATTATCCTCATTTCAGCCTCCTTTCAGGTTTCTATGAATATAAACACCAGATCATTTACGTTAGTATTGGTGGGGCCTGTTATGAGAAGGTCCCCGAGAGTTTTGAAGAAAGTGTAAGAATCGTTGTCTTGAAGGTAATCCAGGGGAGAAAGCCCTTTTTCCAGTGCCCTCTGTATGGTTGTCCCATTTACAATGGCCCCAGCGGCATCTGTTGGACCGTCGGTCCCATCGGTGGCCAAAGTTACTACGGTGACCTTTTCCCAACCTTCGAGAGCTATGGCTGCGGCCAAGGCGAGTTCCTGGTTCCTTCCACCCTTGCCCTTGCCTCTTACCGTTACTGTAGTCTCACCTCCCAAAACGAGGCAGGCTGGGGGAGGAACAGGAAGTCCTCTGGTGGCCACCTCTTTCCCCAAAGCTGCTACTGCTTTTCCTATTTCCCTTGCTTCTCCTTCTAGAAAAGTGGTAAGGAGCAGTGCATTGAAACCTTGCTCTCGGGCTTCTTCTAAGGCTGCGGTAGCAGCTATATAGTTATCGGCTATGATTACATTCTGAACCCGCTCAAATATCGGGTCTCCTGATTTGGGGGTTTCGGGGATTTCACCTTTTAAGCCTTTTCGTAATCTTTCCACGATCGCTGGAGGCATTTCAGCGATAAGGTTGTATTTTTCCAGGACTCTCCACGCATCGGAGAACGTGGTTGAATCGGGAGCAGTTGGGCCAGAAGCGATAGTGTCTAATGGGCTTCCTACCACGTCGGATAGAATAAGGCTTATGATTGTGGCGGGGTAAGCAGCCTTAGCCAGTTGGCCACCTTTAATGGCAGAAATGTGCTTCCTTAGGGCGTTCATCTCATTTATGGTGGCACCGCACTTCAAAAGCAGTGATGTGGCTATCTTCTTATCATCCAAAGTAATGCCTGCGGCAGGGAGGGGCAACAGGGCCGAACCTCCTCCAGAAATGAGGGTGATGACCAGGTCCTTTTCTCCAAGTTCTGAGACCAGTTCTATTATCCTCTTTGCCCCTTCAAGACCTGCTTCGTTCGGAGTGGGGTGGCCAGCCTGATTTATGGTGATGCGCACTGGAGAAGGCTCAAGTATGTAACCTTCTTTCACATTAACCCATCCGTTTGATATGCGCTCGCCCAAGATTTCTTCCACAGCTGCAGCCATAGGTGCGCCTGCTTTCCCGCCTCCCACTACGACAATGCGTTGGAAGTAATCGAGGTCGTAAATTTTCCCAGCCACTATGAGGTTGTTGTTTTCTCGTTTCATTACTTTGCGCACTGCTTCTGCTGGGTCAACGGCCTTAAGAGCTGCGTTCACTATAGTCATTATTTTCTCCTTGTCCATTGCAGCCCCTCCTTTTCAGCCCATACTTTTAGCACTGTCCCCACGATCTCAAAGCTATGAGAGCTAACTTTATCTGGAGTGTCTTCCGAAGTGTGCCAATAAGGATAATCAAAGTCAATGATTAAGGCGGAAGGGATGCCTTTTTGGGCAAAGGGCAGGTGGTCGTCGATTATACTATATTTGACCTGGGGGACGAAATATTTGGAAAAACCGAGGTCATGAGCTGTTCTCCAGATGCTTTCGGTGAGGGCTCTATTCGAATTTGCTTCTTGGTAGATGTTAAGATCAGCATCGCCTACCATATCCACCACAATTACGGCACCGATAACAAGGTCTATCTGGGAAACAAAAGAGGCTCCTACCGAGAAAGGCCATCCCTCAATGTTGCCTCTGTCTTCGGCATCAAAGAAAGCGAGCCATATTCTGTAACCTTTAGGTTCCCTTAGGGAACGGGCAAGCTCTAGTAAAACAGCTACGCCACTGTTTCCGTCGTTTGCACCAGGAACGGGCAAATGGCGCAGTTCAGGTGGATTATTGTCAGATATAGGACGAGTGTCGTAGTGAGTGCCCAATAATATGCCGGAGCCCTCTCCTTTGTAGGCTAGGATATTGTGGCCTTGGATTCCTCTGTAGGTGAAAGGTAGCACTTGAATTTGCCACCCCTGAATCTGAAGTTCTCTAATAATGTAATCTCTCACCTGTTCCTGCTCCCTACTACCGGTGGGATGAGGGCCAAAACTACTAAGATGAAGAAGGTATTCCATGGCACCGGGACCAGAAAAGCCGTTAACGCAAGCTATGCATAGCAGGCAAAGCAACACCAAGGAGTTTCGCATAGCGGAAATAGCCTGAAGCGCTTTTTTGTTTAAGTCTTGCTTTTCCTGAAGTTTGCGGCCATTTTCGCTATGCGAAATCGAACCCACCGAAATCCACCACATCAGTCTACACCTGGGTTTACACCCTACTTAATCCTGTGGAAAGCGATAAAGGCCTCCAACTCCCTCAAAGCCCTTTCACTGTAAGCAAGATAGCGAAGCTGCTTCTTTTTGATCTTCCTCTCTAAAGGCGGAAGGAGCCCAAAGTTGGCTTTCATCGGTTGAAATTCTTTCAGACGAGGGTCAGTTATGTAGCGACAGAGAGCTCCTATCATAGTAGTTGGTGGGAAAATAAGCGGTTCTTCTCCTCTAAGCAGCCTTGCCATATTTAGCCCAGCCACAAGCCCCGTAGCCGTTGAACCCACGTAACCCTCACTCCCGGTGATCTGGCCAGCAAAAAACAAGTCAGGCCTGCGACGGAACTGAAGGGTAGGCAAAAGAAGTTTAGGGGAATTGATGAAAGTATTGCGATGCATTTGGCCATACCGAACAAACTCGGCCTTCTCTAAACCCGGAATGAGCCTGAAAACCCTCTCTTGCTCTCCCCACTTTAGATTGGTCTGAAATCCCACAAGGTTATACAAGGTCCCAGCAGCATCGTCTTGGCGAAGCTGGACCACAGCGTAGGGCTGTTTGCCTGTCTTTGGGTCCACTAACCCCACTGGACGCAGCGGACCAAAAGCCAACGCCTCTTTACCACGCTTCGCTAGCACTTCTATCGGGAGGCATGCTTCAAAGAACTTTGGGTCCTCTTTCTCAAAATCCCTGAGTTCAATGGTTTCGGCTTCCAAAAGAGCATCTACAAAACGGTAGTATTCCTCCCGAGTCATTGGGCAATTTATGTAATCTTCTCCCCCCTTGCTATAGCGGGAAGCCCGGAAAGCCTTAGTCATGTCTATTGATTCATAGGTCACGATGGGAGCCATAGCATCGTAAAAGTAAAGATATTCCTCCCCAATCAGTTCGCGGATGCGAGCAGCGAGGGCATCAGAGGTAAGTGGACCTGTGGCTATAATTACTGGACCCGATGGTATATCCGTCACTTCCTCCCTTATGAGTCTGATATTAGGGTGGGACTCTATTCGCTCTGTGACAAGGCGAGCAAAGTCGTCTCTCGATACAGCAAGACTACCGCCTGCCGGCACTCTAGTTTCGTAAGCACAGGAAAGTATGAAAGAGCCCAGGCAACGCAGTTCTTCCTTGAGAAGCCCCAGCGGTTTATCAATGGACTCCGCTCCGAGGGAATTGCTGCAAACCAGTTCGGCAAGGAAACCGGTACGGTGCGCTGGGGTTAACTTGTAGGGTCGCATCTCGTAGAGGTCAACTTTGAAACCTCTCTCTGCCAGTTGCCAAGCTGCTTCGGAACCTGCAAGCCCTCCACCTATAATTACTACATCGCCCATTCTCACTCCTCTTCTACGATCTTTATGTGTAGCTCAGCCAGTTGCCTTTCAGTGATGGGAGCTGGGGCAGAAAAAAGAAGGTCTACTGCAGCCTGGGTCTTAGGAAAGGCAATAACTTCTCGGATCGAAGTTTCACCCCGCAGGATCATAACTAACCGGTCAATCCCTAAAGCTATGCCCCCGTGAGGTGGAGCGCCGAATTCAAAAGCCTCCAACAGGTGTCCGAACTGGGCCCTGGCTTCTTCCTCGGACAGACCGATAAGCCGGAAAATTTTTTCCTGGAGAGGGCGATTGTGAATCCTTATGCTACCTCCGCCAATCTCCCAGCCATTGCATACCACATCATAGGCCTTAGCGCGAACTTCACCAGGCGCTGTGTCCAAGAGAGGTATGTCTTCGTCAAGGGGAGCGGTGAAGGGATGGTGAACTGGATCCCAGCGTTTTTCTTCCTCGTTCCACGCGAAGAGGGGAAATTCCAGAATCCAAGCGAAAGCCAGTTCATTCTCGTCATAAAGGTTAGCGGAACGACCAACAAAGAGCCGCATTCTGCCCATTATCTCCAGGACTTTCTCAGCTTCATCAGCTATTAATAGGATGCCATCACCAGGCTCTGCCTCCGCCTTGGCAACTATTGTTTCAAGTTGGCCTGGAGCAAAGTAACGAGCCACAGGCGACTTTATTCCATCCCCCGTAACAGCCAGCCACACTATACCCTGAGCCCCGAATTCCTTTGCTTTAGCTCCAATCTCATCCCACTGTTTTCTGGAATATCCGGCACCACTAGGCACTTTCAACCCCTTGACCCTGCCACCTCCCTCCACCGCCTGCCGGAAAACACTGAAATCGCTTGCTGCAGCTATTTCAGTTATGTCAAATATTGGCAGTTCAAAGCGCAGGTCAGGTTTATCGGAACCATAGCGCTCCATAGCTTCTTTGTAGGAGAGGCGAGGGAATGGTTCGAATTTTAGCCTTTTGTTGGTTAAGTTCCTCACCAGAGATATAAGGAGCTCTTCGATCACCTGCAGAACATCTTCCCGATCAACGAAGGACATCTCCACATCCAACTGGGTAAACTCAGGCTGCCGGTCGGCTCTAAGGTCTTCGTCCCGGAAACAACGAGCAATTTGGAAGTATTTTTCAAAGCCTGCTACCATCAGAATCTGCTTGAGCTGCTGGGGAGATTGAGGAAGAGCGTAGAACTTTCCGGGGTGGACACGGCTTGGCACCACGTAGTCCCTGGCCCCCTCCGGAGTACTGCGGATGAGGATGGGGGTTTCTATTTCCACGAAGCCCTTAGCGTCCATGAAATCTCGGATGAATTTCACCGCTTTATGGCGGAAGATTATGTTTTCCTTCATCCTCTCCCGACGGAGATCAAGGTAGCGGTATTTCAAGCGCAAAGCCTCGTCAACTTCTTCATCTCGCTCAATGTAGAAGGGTGGAGTCCGGGATGGATTGAGAATCTTAGCCTCCTTAGCTATGACCTCTACCTCGCCTGTGGGGAGATTCGGATTTTCCATCCCGGGAGGCCTTTCCTTGACCACCCCTTTAACCCACAGGACGTATTCGCTACGGGCCTCGTTGGCAACGCTGTAAGCTTCAAGAGATTCAGCGGGACTGAAGACCACTTGGACTATACCTTCGCGGTCTCGCAAATCTATGAAGATGAGCCCTCCGTGATGGCGCCGCCGGTGCACCCACCCTGCGAGTTGCACTTCTTTTCCCACGTGTTCTTTCCGCAATAGCCCACAATAGTGATCCTTAAGCACCTATAACCTCCTGCAAGGATATGTGCCTTAGTGATTCTATATCACCAGCCCCGACACAAAACATAGCAATGCGGAAGGTCTGAAGTATCTCCCAAGCTTTGTCCCTGGCAGCTTCAAAGGAAAGCAGTGCGGGCTTCAAGAAAGGAGCCGCAATACCCACAAGGTTAGCTCCAAGAGCTAAAGCCTTGGCTGCATCGATCCCTGTCCTTATCCCTCCACTGGCGATTAGAGGGAAATCGGGCAGGATCCGGCGTATTTCCCTTATGGCCTCGGCTGTGGGAATCCCCCAGTTGGAAAAGGCCATAGCGACGTTTTTGAGGCTTTCCTTTTCAACCCTGTGCATTTCTATTAGACTCCAGCAGGTCCCTCCAGCTCCTGCCACATCAATGGCAGCAACTCCTGCTTCCACCAGCTTCAAAGCGACCCGCGGGCTTATTCCCCACCCTACTTCTTTGACCACAACTGGCACTTCCAGGTGTGCGCAGACCTTTTCAATTTTGCGGAGCAGTCCGGAAAAATCCGTGTTGCCCTCGGGTTGCAGGGCTTCTTGCAAAGGGTTGAGATGCAGAACAAGGGCATCAGCCTCTATCATCTCCACTGCTTTGCGACACTCATCCACTCCGTAACCGTAATTGAGCTGAACCGCTCCCAAGTTTGCCAGCAGGAGAATATCGGGAGCAACATCTCGCACTTTATAAGAGAAGGCCAAGCGAGGGTCCTCCAGGGCTACCCTTTGAGAGCCGACACCCATGGCCCACCCGAATTCCTGAGCTACTGCGGCCAGATTTCGGTTTATCCTTTCCGCCTCCTCAGTCCCCCCAGTCATAGGAGAAATGAGGAAAGGGGCTTTCAATTTTTTTCCCAGGAACCAGGTGGATGTATCAATTTCAGCCAGGTTGAGTTCGGGAAGAGCGCAGTGGATCAGTCGATACTTCTCAAATCCTGCCGTTAAGGTGCTGAATTCTACTTCCTTTTCCAAGGCAATCCGGAGATGTTCGCTCTTCCTGCGGTTGGAAGCCATTAGTAAGCACTCCTATCAGTGAAGATGCGAACGATAGTCTTAAGGATGATCTTTATGTCAAGCCAAAGGGACCAGTTCTCAATATACCACAAATCGTATTTGGTCCTTTCGGCGATAGATGTATCCCCACGTAGGCCATGGATCTGAGCCCAACCGGTTATGCCAGCCTTTTCCCTGTGGCGCTCCATATAGCGAGGAATGCTGCGCCGGAATTGCTCCACGTAATAGGGCTGTTCGGGTCTCGGGCCTACTAAGCTCATGTGTCCGAGGAGCACGTTTATGAACTGGGGGAGCTCGTCCAAAGAATAACGCCTTAGAATAGCTCCGAGTCTCGTGCGCCTTGGGTCATCGGGAGTAGTCCAACCAGGACCATCGGCATCGGCACCTTGACGCATAGAGCGGAATTTGAGCATGGGGAAGGGTCTGGCATCGAGCCCCATCCTTTCCTGAACATAGAAAACGGGTCCAGGGGAATCAAGCTTTATCAAGATGGCAATTAGAAGCATCAGTGGGGAGAGAAGGATAAGAGCAATGGAAGCTCCCACTATATCCATAACCCTTTTCAGGGTAAGCTTCCACCCCCTCATGGCAGTATCCCTGACCGTGATGAGAGGAAGGCCATCCAGATCCCCTATGCTGACTTCTGAAGCAATTATCTGGAAGACGTCGGGAAAGACCTTGATGGCCGTAGAACTTCGGTCGCACATTCCTATTATGGATAGGATCTGAGAATGATCAGCCTCGGGCATGGCGATTATGACCTCGTCCACTGCTTCCCGGTTGAGGATGGCGGGAAGGTCACTTACTCTCCCCAGGATCGGGACCCCCATAACCTGCCCACTTGCATTATCGTCAACGAAGCCCACCACTCTGTAGCCGAGACCCGGTGAGCGCATTATCTTCTGAAGAATTATGCGCCCTATTTCACCCGCTCCCACTATAAGGACCCTGGAAACCCCTATCCCTTTGGTATAGGCAGAACGCTGCCATCTGTAATGGAGTGTTCTGCCCACAAAGGTAAAAATTATGGTGAGAAGCCAAGCGTAAACCATCATCAAGCGGGAGTAATCTGGCTCATTTTTGAAGAGGAGAGAGAAGAAGGCTATGGCTATGAGTGTTCCAATAGAAGAGGCAGCGGTAAGTTTGGAGAATTCGTCAATATGAGAGAAAGTCCTGCGCCGGTGGTAGAGGCGGGCGAAGAAGAAGGTGACTAGCAAGGTAACTACGTAAACAATGGCCATGCCAAGGTAGGGGGTAAAAGTGTAAGGTAGGTTCTGATGCGCAGTGAGGAGGCGAAGCCTGTAGGCTACATAGAAAGCCAATGCTATCAGCCCAGCATCAAGGAACGCTAGGCTTACGCGGAAAAAAAATTTCGGATTTTTCATGACAATTTGCTTAATCCCCACCACAGGTAAATCCCCGCCTTGACCAGCTTGTCAAGCCACCAAGGGGTTTTAGAGGCATAATGTTTGCGGTAGAAAATGAGCATAGCCCGGAAAAACTCGTCGCGGGCTCTTGGATTCTTCTGGCTTGAGACTTTCTTGTAGTGCAGGACCGTTACTCCGGGGTAATAGTAAACTTTCCAGCCAGCCTCCTTTATCCTCAGAGCCCAGTCCAGATCCTCACCGTAGAGGAAGAAGGATTCATCCAGAAGGCCGACCTCAGCGATGGCTTCCCGACGGACCATCATGAAAGCCCCCACTACTGAATCAACCTCAGCCGTTTTATCCGGGTCAAGGAATGTGAGATTGTAGCGGGCGAAACGCGGATGACTGGGAAAAAGCTTGCTGAGGCCAATCATCCTATAGAAAGCCACTTCAGGAGTAGGAAAAGAGCGACGGCAAGCCAAGTCAAGGCTTCCGTCTTGACGAATGAGTTTGGGGCCAGCGATCCCAGCCTGGGGGTGAGAATCCATAAACCGAACCATCTCTGCCAAAGCACTCGGGGGAAGTACGGTGTCAGGATTTAGAAGCAAGGCATAACGCGGGGTGTCAGTAGAGAAGGCGCCGGGTTCAAAGCCCAGAGCTTTGAGGCCCAAGTTATTGGCGTAGGCATATCCGCCGTTGAATGGACTGCGGATGAGCAAAACTCTCGGAAACTCTTCCTCAACCATATCAGCACTTCCATCTTTGGAGCCATTATCCACCACGCAAACTTTGAAAGTGACCCCCCGATTTTCCAGGAGAGAAATTAGGCAATCCTTGAGGAGGTCTCTCGTGTTGTAATTTACGATTACTACCCCCACGTCTACCATGACCTCACCTATTGGTTTTTATTTTAACACAAAAGCTTTGCCTCTGCAAAAGCTTCCTGGTATAATTTTCCGGGAGGATTGGGGTATGGAGTTGAGAAGGATACGCAATTTTTGCATCATAGCACATATAGACCACGGCAAATCAACTTTGGCGGACCGTTTCCTGGAAATAACCAAGACGGTAGATCCCCGCCAGATGCGGGAACAATTCCTGGACCAAATGGATATTGAGCGGGAGAAAGGAGTGACCATAAAAGCCTCAGCTGTTAGAATGCTCTACCAGGCTTCCGATGGTGAAGTCTACGAGCTTAACCTCATCGATACCCCTGGCCATGTGGATTTCTCTTACGAAGTAAGCAGAGCTTTAGCGGCTTGCGAGGGCGCCATACTTGTGGTGGATGCCTCTCAAGGGATAGAGGCTCAGACCGTTGCGAATCTCTACATGGCTTTGGACCACGATTTGACTATAATTCCAGTCATCAATAAAATAGACCTTCCCAACGCAAGACCTGAAGAGGTCGCTCAGGAACTGGAAGAACTTTTAGGGATACCAGCTGAAGAAGTGATAATGGTGTCCGCTAAAGAGGGCACAAACGTAAAAGAAGTGCTGGAAGCTGTAATCAAGAGAATCCCGCCTCCTAAGGGCTACCTAAGGCAACCCCTCAGAGCCCTCATTTTTGATTCCCACTACGATTCGTACAAGGGAGTTATCGCTTACGTGAGAGTGTTTGACGGCGAGATAACCCCTCACACCCCTTTGATGCTAATGTCATCAGGGGAGAAATTTGAGCCCATGGAAATTGGCTATTTCTCTCCCTGGATGACTCCGGCCGAAAAGCTTGGGGCTGGAGAGGTTGGATACGTGGCAACAGGTCTGAAGAGTGTGAGGGAATGTTCCGTTGGAGATACCATTACTTGGGCGCGTAACCCTGCTGATAAGCCCCTTCCTGGCTACCAGAAGCCAAAGCCCATGGTCTTTGCCGGTTTTTACCCCACCGAAGGAGAAAATTTCCATCTGCTACGGGAAGCATTGGAAAAACTTCAGCTCAACGATGCAGCCCTATATTTTGAACCGGAGGACTCAGCTGCCTTGGGACCAGGTTTCAGGTGTGGATTCTTGGGCCTTTTCCACATGGAAATAGTGCAAGAAAGACTGGAAAGGGAATTTGGTCTTGATTTGGTTGCCACCGCCCCCAACGTTGAATACGAAGTAGTGAAACGGAACGGGGAAATAATCCGAGTGGACAACCCCGCCCGTTTTCCCCCGGAATCGGAAATTGAAGAGATCCGCGAACCATGGATGAGGGTTCAGATTTTCACCCCTTCCGAATACATAGGTCCAGTTATGGAGCTGGTCACCAAACGGAGGGGGAAATTCGTGAAAATGGATTACCTGGACCCCAGGCGAGTCGTGCTCATCTACGAAATGCCTCTGGCTGAGATGATCACGGATTTCTACGATCGCCTTAAGTCTGTAACCAGGGGTTATGCCTCCCTGGACTACTCCTTCCTGGAGTATCGGCCTGATAATCTGGTGAAACTTGCGGTCCTCGTGCATGGTCAGCCCGTGGATGCCCTATCGGTCATAGTACATCGGGATGATGCTTACAGGCGAGGGAAAATACTGGTAGAAAAGCTAAAAGAGGTCATACCTCGCCAGTTGTTCCCTGTGGCCATTCAGGCTGCTATCGGCAAAAGGGTGGTAGCACGGGCTGACATTCCTGCCCTCAGGAAGAATGTGCTGGCCAAATGCTATGGAGGCGACGTAACCCGCAAGCGTAAACTCCTGGAACGCCAGAAAGAGGGGAAGAAACGCCTGAAGCAAATAGGCCGAGTCCAGGTTCCCCAGGAAGCTTTCCTTGCAGTCCTCAAGGTGGAGGAGGATTGAAGAATTGATTTACCCCTGGCCTCTGTGGCTCGCCCTTGCAGCTAGCTTTTTCTTCTTCTTTAGCTTCCAAACCCTCTTTTCAACTTTCCCCCTCTTCCTGAAAAGCCTAGGAGGGGAAGCAGCTTTTATAGGAGCAACTCAGTTCTCTTTTGCTTTAGCGGCCATCCTATTCCGTCCCCCAGCTGGCTGGATTTCCGATCGCATAGGGAGGCGGCCAGGTTTGATCTTGGGCGGTGCAATTTTTACCCTGAGCATGTGCTTCTATTGCTTGACTAAAGACCTCGGAGCTCTGTTGCTTCTACGGGCTTTCCACGGAGCCGGGATCGCTTTCTTCACCACAGCTTTTGCCGCTTTTATATCCGACCTCGCCCCTCCAGAGAGAAGGGGTGAGATGATAGGTTTGGCAGGGATATCCGCACCACTTTCCCTCACATTTGCCCCCCTTGCAGGCGAGCTGTTAGCTTCGGGGGGAAACTTTGCAAGACTTTTCCTGACCAGCGCTGGCTTCGGAGCCCTTTCCCTTGCCCTGACTTTGCCCCTGCCCGAGACATTGAAGAGTTCGAGCCAGGCCAATGCTTCCCTATCCTTATCAAACATCGCTGTTCCGGTGCTGGTAACGGGAGCTGTCGGGGTTTCCTATGGTGCGATCATCTCCTTTCTTCCGATATTGATGACCGAAAGAGGCCTCGGGCCAGCTGGGGTTTTCTTCTCAGTGTTTTCCTCTATTTTTCTGCTCTCCCTGATTTTCGGGGGAAAGCTTTCCGATAAGGTCGGGCGCGGCAAGGTCGGTGTTCCCGCAGCTCTACTCGCAACTCTGGGGATGGCACTGCTGGCCTTCATTCGCTCACGCCCCTTGCTTGCCTTCTCAGCCGCCGTCTACGGACTCGGGTTTGGAGCGCTGCGCCCAACCGTTGATGCCCTCATCGTAGACCGCGTTTTGCCCCTCTCCCGAGGGAAAGCGATGGGTTTCAACTATGCTGGGTTTGATGCAGGAGTAGGGTTCGGCTCGTTACTCCTGGGCCTGTTGGCTCAAAGTTACGGTTATGGCTCAGTTTATGTCGCATCGGCCCTGGTACTGGCCACAGCCGGGACAATTTTCCTGCGGGAGGTTTCGAGGTGCTGAAGAAGGTCCTGAAGTTCACAGCTTTCGCAATAGCGATGGTGGCCATGTTGGCGGCAGTCTTGGTGCCGATTGTGGCGCTCTTGGGGATTTTCTCCAAGCCAACCTCTTCCGAAAAGATCGAGGTCAAACTGGGTTCCCCTACCGAGCTTTACTATGGCTTTTATCTTTGGCTCCACCGGGACGAACTTAACAAGCCACTTCTTTCTGGAGGTTCGCCAGTGGCATTCACTGTTTACCCTGGTGAATCTCCCTACTCTATAGGCGAAAGGCTTGAGGAGATAGGCCTCATTTCCAGCGCCAGGCTCTTCTATGCGTATGTCCGCTACTACAACCTGGGCCAGAAACTGGAAGCCGGCGATTACACTCTCAGCCCCGCCATGACCATACCCGAAATTGTCCAGATTCTCCAGCATGGTAGAACCAAGGAGATAACCCTGACCATTCCCGAGGGATGGAGGATAGAGCAAATAGCTCAATACCTTGAAAAGCAAGGAATAATGTCGGCCAGGGAATTTCTAGCTGTAGCCTGGAGGGACCAGTGGGTTGCCCGGTATGATTTCCTCAGGGATGCGCCTGAGGGCATTACTCTTGAGGGTTACCTTTTCCCCGACACCTACAGACTTCCGATTCCGGCCAGCCCTCAGGATCTTTTAGCCAGGATGTTGGACAATTTCGGGACAAAGGTGACACCGGAAATGCGGGCAAGGGCCAAGGAACTTGGTTTCACCCTGTACCAGGTTGTTACTTTAGCCTCTATCGTGGAAAGGGAAGCAGTCATCCCCGAGGAAAGGCCCATCATCGCTGGAGTTTACCTTAACCGCTTGCGCAAGGGAATGTACCTCCAAGCTGACCCCACCGTTCAGTATGCCAAGGGATACGATGAGGCCACAGGCCGATGGTGGCCCCCAATAACCATTGAAGAAATGAGTTCGATCCAATCACCCTACAATACTTTCCTCAACCCTGGCCTTCCTCCGGGCCCAATATGCAGCCCTGGACTTGATTCCATAAAAGCTGTCCTTTATCCTGCCGAAACGGATTACCTATTCTTCTTCTCAAAAGGCGATGGCTCCCACGTCTTCTCCAAAACCTACGAAGAACACCTTGAGAACCAAAAACGATATGGTAGGTAGAGAAGCTCGAACCACCGTCAAAGGCTTGATAGGGCTTGCTCTGGGAGCCATTTTTCTGGTCTTATATCTATTCAGCACCCGGGAAGTCACTCTCATAGTGGACGGGAAAGTCCAAAGGGTTCGCCTTCTGCCCAATGACCCAAAGGCTATGCTCCAGGAATTCGGCTTCGCTTCTCAGGCTGGCTACTATTACTCTTCGGGCCAGCCGGCCACTTTGGTGGTGACGAGGCCCGTTCCCGTGGAGATCTACGCTGACGGAACCACAAGAAAGGTGGAAACTTCCGGTAACACTACCGTTGAAGAAATTATAAACAAGGCCAGGATATCCCTCAAGGAAGGGGATGAAATCTTCATAGATGGAGAAAATTCTTCCCCGGCTGCTCCTCTAACCATGAAGTTAAAGGCAAGCTTTGATAACTTCGGAATGGTAATTCCCATTAAAGTCTTCATCCAGCGGGCTGTTCCCATCACTCTTGTGGACGACGGAGTTCCTGTAACCATTTACACTACTGCCAAAACTATTGGGGAGGCTCTTTACAGAGCAGGCATTTTGCTGTATGCTGGAGACAAAGTTATTCCCGGATTGGATGGGCCTGTCTCTTCTGGACTTAAAGTTTATGTAACTCGCTCAAAGGCAGCTGAAATTGCCGTTGATGGCCGCCTGATCCGGACTAGAACCATGGCCCGCACCGTGGCTGAGCTCCTTGCCCAGGAAAAGTTAGTGCTTGTCGGGCGGGACTATACTATTCCCTCACTCGATAGCCCCGTCTTTGATGGGATCAAGGTTAAAATCGTGAGAGTGAGGGAAGAGGTCCTCATCCAGGAAGAACCCATCCCTTACGAGACCGTGTGGAAGCCTGATGACTCCATGGAGCTAGACACCCGGATGGTAGTGCAGGAAGGCAAGGAGGGGGTATTCCGAAAGCGATATCGCATCATCTACGAAAACGGGGAAGAGAAGGAACGAAAGCTTGAGGACCAATGGGTGGCGACCCCCCCAGTGACGAGGGTTATAGCTTACGGCACAAAAATTGTAATCAGGGAATTGGAAACCCCGGAAGGCACGATAAAATACTGGCGGCGCATAAGGATGCTGGCTACTTCTTACACTGCAGCCACCGCAGGGAAGCCAAGGGATCATCCCCTCTACGGTATAACCAGGATGGGCCTCAAAGCTAAAAAGGGCATCGTGGCTGTGGACCCGAAGGTTGTAAACCTTGGGACATGGGTTTATGTACCAGGTTACGGCCTAGGCCTCGCTGCCGACACGGGTGGGAAAATTAAAGGACGCCGCATTGACCTCTGCTACGAAGAGGACAATCTGGTGCTCTGGTACAAATGGGTTGACGTTTACCTTTTGGCTCCGCCTCCCCCACCAGAGAAAATCAACTGGATAATTCCTGACTGGCCCAAAGAACGTAGAAGGCGTTAAATTATGGAAGCTCCAGACCCCAGAAGGCTCCTGAAAGAGAAAGGAATAAGACCCCGCAAGAGCTTAGGGCAACACTTTATGGTGAGCCCTAAAGGTTTAAGAGCTATTCTGGAGGCCCTTGACCCCCAACCTTACGACGTGGTGGTGGAAATAGGAGCTGGGACGGGAGTGCTAACAGTCCCTCTGGCGAACAGAGTGGCTAAAGTTATAGCAGTGGAAATTGACCGACGCCTCGCTGACGTGCTCCGGGAAGTCTGTGCGGGTTTATCCAATGTTGTGATAGTGGAAGGTGATGTCCTAGATTTCTCTCCGGCGGCTCTTCTAGAAAGGGGGGAATGCACCGGGGTGCTCTACAAGCTCACGGGCAATTTGCCTTACTACATAACTTCGGCCGTGCTACGCCATTTCTTGGAAAACAAACCAAGGCCTTCAGTTGCTGTGGTAACAGTCCAGAAAGAGGTAGCTCAGAGGATTATGGCCCTTCCTGGGGATATGAGCCTCCTTTCGGTCAGTGTTAGGCTTTATTCCAGACCCGAACTTGTAGCTCATCTCCCCTCGGGTGCTTTCTTCCCCCCACCTGAAGTGGATTCAGCGGTGGTGAGGCTGGAAATGCTCTCAGAACCGCTCATTCCTGAGGAAGAAACGGAAGGATTTTTCCGGCTGGTAAAAGCTGGATTCAGTGGGAAACGCAAAACCCTCCGCAATGCTCTCCAGAAAGGACTGTCCCTCCCGAGGGACAAAGTGGAAAACCTTCTGGCTGAGGCAGGCCTCAGCCCTGATAGGCGGGCTGAAACCCTGAGCCTGGAGGAATGGATCAAACTTTGGGAAAAATTCAAGGCTGGAGTTAAGCCATGAGCCAAGAAAAATTCAGACCAATGACCAAGGATGAAATAGTCTCGGAATTTGCAAAGCGCTGGGGGAAAAGGCCTGAAGTCATATCCCAGGCTCCCGGCAGGGTGAACCTTATCGGGGAACACACTGATTACAACGGAGGCTTCGTCTTGCCAGTGGCCGTTGACCGCTATGTCTGGGTAGCAGCTTCCCCCAGTGGGACAAGAGAGATCACTTTCTACGCTGCCAACTTTGGTGAGGAAGTTTCATTTCATTTGGACGATATCGCCTTTGATCCATTCAAACTCTGGAGCAATTACGTTCGTGGTGTGGCCTGGGTTCTCGAGGGAGAGGGTTTTAAGATCCCAGGCATAAAGGCCGTGATTGGTGGGAATGTGCCCATAGGGGCAGGGATGAGTTCATCCGCAGCAGTTGAGGTGGCCACTGCTCTGGCTTTCCTCACCCTCGCAGGTATAGAGCTCGATAGAGGGAGGCTGGCGCTTCTCTGCCAGCGAGCCGAAAACGAATTCGTGGGGATGCGCTGCGGGATAATGGACCAGTGGACATCTCTGATGGCCAGGGAAGGCCATGCCCTCTTCCTGGATTGTCTGACCTTGGATTACCGCCACATCCCCTTCCCGGATCACATTTCAATCCTTGTGGCTGATAGCCGGGTGAGAAGGGAGCTGGCCAGCTCCGAATACAACCTTAGGAGGAAGCAGTGTGAAGACGCTGTGGCCATACTCCAGACCCGATGGCCTTCCATCCGCTTCTTGCGTGATGTAAATCCAGGGGAAATGCCCGAATGGGAGGAACTTCTCCCTGAGCCACTGAGAAGCCGGGCGAAACACGTTGTGGAAGAAAACGCTCGGGTACTTATGGCCGTGGAGGCGCTTAAGAGGAAGGACTTGGTGAGGTTAGGGCAACTGATGGAGCTTTCTCACAAGAGCTTGAGAGAGCTCTATGAGGTGAGCTCCCCCGAGTTAGATTTCCTCGTGGAAACAGCCTTAGCTTGCGATGGAGTATACGGCTCCAGGCTTACCGGAGCGGGCTTTGGCGGGTGCACTGTCACTCTGGTAGAAAAAGCATCGGCATTGGCTCTAAAAGAGAAGTTAACGGAAGCTTACCGGCAGCGCTTCGGTTTCGCACCGGAGATCTACGAGCTCAGCCCTTCCGGAGGCGCCAGGAGCTTCATTGGCCTATAAGGCCAACATCTGCGACGTAGCTCTCGTAATTCCAGCCAGAAGCGTAAATCTGAATGGAAGTTATGTAAGCTGGACGAGCATCCTTCAATATCTCCATCAAGTTGCCCGTTTCGTAGGGGAACCACACGCCGGATGGTATCTTTTCCCCGTTCAAAATCGGCCATTTGAGAGCAGGATCAGGGTCCACGGTGTAAAAGCCATGCACCCAGAAGCGGTCAAAACCGTAGATGTCCTTGTAGTTGATCCGCACCATCAACGGAAACTCGGAACTGAGGTATCCACCACCTGCCAGGCTCTGGTAAACGACCTTAACGTCAAAGCGCAGGTTGAGGTATTCGTAATCGCGCACATCTCTTTCAATCATCTGTAAGACACCCGTCTCGGTGTGGATTCCATCTTCGCCTCGGCGGTACAGGCGCAGAACCCTCCGGCCTCGCTCTTCCACGATTTCCACTTTCCCATCCTGGATGTTGGGATCGTTCTTGTAGAGGATTACTTGCCAATAGGGGAAGAGGGGCTCCTTGAAATCGCCGTTCTTTATTAAGTTGTGGGCAGCCGGCAGAGGAGGCACCGGAGGCTTCCCCTCTTCTATTATAGTCCGTTGCCCCTTGAACAAGGTTACCAATTCTTCCCCCAGCCCCACCAAGGCCTTGCCATCCCGCACGGTTATCTCTGTGCTCCTCTCACTCACATCTACCGAATAACCGCCTTCTTTGAGCGAGGCGAAAGTATGAGGAGTCACGACCTGAAAGGTTAGAGGTCTTTCCTGATGAGGAACCACCACCAAACGGACTCTACCCTTTTCAATTTTCAAGGTGATCTGATGAGGTCTGGGGCTCAGCGAAAAGCGAGGGGAGCGCATCTTCGCCACTTCCACCTTGGCCTTTCCGTAGACCACAGCTATGCTTCCGTCAAAGAAAGTGATGACCGCTCTGGAAGAATCATCGGGTGTTTCTACCGAATTCCCCTCCCTTATTGTCCTGCTTTCGGCCACTCCAAGGGGTTCAGCGTAAGGGGATTCTCTGACGAAAACAGCACTCCCTATCACTGTGACTGAGGCATTATGGGCTACAGTGGCGTTAATGATATACCAGCGGATGGAAAGGGGTATCCCTACTGCCAAAAGGCAGAAGATGATGAAAGAGATTATGAGGACAAGCCAGGCGATGCGTTCTATGTTTTGCCTCATTAGAAGCGCACCTTGAAGCTATCGTAGAGGCCCTTGAAGGGCAACCACTCCGCCTCCACTTTCGTAACTACAGCGCTGGGCGGACCACGATGCAGGAACTCCAGGAGCTTGTTCAGAGCTTCTTTCTCCCCCTCTGCGTCCACCTCCACGGTGCCATCGGGATTATTGCGAACCCAACCCTTTACCCCCAACTCCTGAGCCTTGAGCCGGGTATAGTAGCGGAAATTCACCCCCTGCACTATTCCGTGGACTTTGGCTTTAAGCCGAGCCATCTCCATAGCCCATCACCTCCTCAGAGACTGTAAAAACAGAGAAGAGTGCTGCCGTAGCGGCGTTTTTCCCGCAGCTTCAGGTTTCCAAGGGGCAATTCCTCGTATTCTTTGGGAAAAATCTGGGCTATTACTAAGCCGTTGGGTGCGAGCGGTCGGGTTTTGTCCAAGATAAGCAAAGTTTTCGCCCAAAGGCCAAGGTATTGCGGTGGGGCCAGGTAGATTATGTCATACAATCTGCCTGTCTCACGCTCCAAGAACTTGAAGACATCACCCTGTACAATTTCTGCCCTGGCTTCAAGACCGGTGCGACGGAGATTTTCCTGCAAAACCCGTATGACGGCCGGATCCTTTTCCACGAAAGTCGCTCTAGATGCCCCCCTGCTCAGAGCCTCTATGCCTACACTTCCCGTTCCGGCGAAAAGGTCAAGGAACGAAGCCCCCTCCACTTTGTTGCCTAATATGTCAAATAGCGCCGCTTTAACCCTGTCCGTTATAGGGCGGGTTTTCCTCCCCGGAACGGAAAGCAATTTTATCCCGCCTGCCTCTCCAGCAATCACTCTCATATTTTACCCTGCACCTTCTCCCGACAAAACCAGAGCAGGGCAATCAGCCCCACGAGTTCTCCAACCACAAGCTCCGGGTGTTCTCCCACAACTTCAAAGTAGGCCCTTCCGAAAGCCGCAGGAGAGCCTACATCGCGCCAGCGGTGAAACCTCCAACCCTTGAAGGGGAAGAAGAAAGTCTGAGGAAAATCCCATATCCTGTCCAAAAGGAGATGGCCTGTGAAGGCTAGAGCGTACGGCAAATGTCGCCACCCCTTCAGAAATACCAGTAGCCAAACAGCCAGATGGAAGAGCAAGGTGTGGGAGAAAAGCATGGCCGATTTCAATTCCGGAAAGACAAAAACGGCCAGCGGTTTATCGATGAGGTCGGGCAGTAAAGCTGCCAAAGCCACCTTTTTGTATTCTATCTCCCTGAAGAGACCCTTCCTGCGGAGGAAACCGAAAGAAGCAAGGCTTAAACCAAGATGGGCAAGCGGCAGCATAGGATCCTCACCGCACAAGAGCTACATCAAGAGCTTCTTCCAGAGAGCGAACTGGCACAACCTCCATTCCGTCAAAGGTCCTCTGGCCTGATTTCACTGAACCAGCAGGGACAAGGCACTTTTTGAATCCGAGCCTGGCAGCTTCAGCCAAGCGCTGGGACATCTGTCTCACCCCTCTCAGCTCCCCAACGAGCCCTATTTCCCCCACGATCGCCAGATCCGCTGCCACTGGAATATTCCTGAAACCCGAAGCGATCGCTATGGCCACCGCCAGATCCACTGCGGGCTCTTTTATCTTTATCCCCCCCACCACATTCACGAATACGTCCTGATCGGAAAGGTGCAGCCCAACCCTCTTGGTCAGGACAGCTATCAACAGGAGGAGCCGGCTGAGGTCAATGCCATTGGCCGTGCGGCGAGGAATGGCAAAGCTCGTGGGAGAAGTGAGAGCTTGGATTTCCACCAGGAGAGGCCTCGAGCCCTCCATCGTCACCGCAATGGCCGAGCCTGAAGCATTGGGCACCCTTTCGGCCAAGAAAATCTCCGAGGGATTTGGCACTTCTCTCAGGCCCTGCTCCTCCATCTCAAAGACCCCAACCTCCGAAGTGGCACCGAAACGGTTCTTTACACTCCGCAGGATTCTATAAGCGTGGAATGGGTCGCCCTCAAGGTATAGGACAGCGTCAACTGCATGCTCCAATACCTTGGGCCCTGCTATATCTCCCGCTTTGGTTACGTGACCCACCAAGAAGATGGGGATTCCAGTGGCTTTGGCCAGCTTTAGGAGCGCATAGGCGCACTCCCTGACCTGCACAATGCTTCCCGGCGTTGACTCCAATACTTCAGAGTAGATGGCCTGGATGGAATCCACTACCACGGTGAAAGGTTCCATACGCTCAACATGGTTCAGGATTTGTTCCAAAGAAGTCTCAGCCAGAACGTAGAGGTTATCTTCCTCCACTCCGAGGCGAGCAGCTCTCATCTTTATCTGGCGGATAGATTCTTCCCCAGAGACATAGAGGACCGGCCGGGCGCTTCCACGGGCCAACAGAGAAGCCAATTGCAGGAGCAAAGTGGATTTGCCTATTCCCGGTTCGCCCGCTATCAGGATGACAGAGCCCGGAACTATGCCTCCCCCCAACACTCGGTTCAGTTCCCCTACGGGTATTTCAATCCTCGCTACATCTTCCGATGGGACAGCCGTTATGGGGACGGGTTCCGAGGTAGGCGTAACAAGGGTGCGGGGATATGCTTTGCGGACTTCTAAAGCTCTTTCTTCTAAAGTATTCCACTCCCCGCATTGGGGACACCTTCCCATCCACTTGGGAAAAGAAGCTCCACAATTTTGGCAAACGTAAGCGACCTTTTCTTTCGTCATGGAAAGCTCCTTGGGTTAATTATAAACCAATTTCTATACCGGAGCAAAGGCTTGACGAAAAGGGCTTTCAGTATTCACTGCGAGGACTAAGCAGGGAAACGATGCCCAAAAGGATAGCTACGTGGAGATACATTCCGTGAACGTAGAGGTTGTCAAAGAAATTGTGGACCGAAAGGTGGGTAAAGCTCCCCATTATCCCAGTAAGTAGTGCTCTTTCCCATCCGGAAGCCGAGCGAAAAGCCCTAAGGGTCCGGTAGAAAGCCCAACCCCAGAAGAGCAAGTAAGTTGTTAGGCCGATGAAACCGGTCTCAGCGGCAATGTTCAGGTAGTAATTGTGGGCATGGCCCAGGGGTTCAGGCCAGCGGGGGAGGGCATAAGCATGGTAGACAGGCTCGTAATTCCCTATTCCTACCCCGAGCCAGAAGTGGTCGTTCCACATCCTCAGGGCTGCATCCCAGTGGGCAAGCCTCTCTATAAGAGCGTAGTTCTCATCGGTGATTTCAACGGTCCTTATATCCTCCGAAACAGGCGCAAGGGATAGATCCTGAAACCTCACCAGAAAAATTTCAAGAGGGAGTTCAACCAATAGGACCAGGACCAAGAGCAAAAGGCCCAGAGCGATAGAGAGCCTCTTGTCCATAAGCACGGCCAGAACTGCCACTGCCACCGCCGCCCCCAGCCACGCCCCCCTCGACCAGCTCATGACCAGAGCCGTTCCAGTCACTCCCCCTACAGCAAGGCAACTGATACCTACAGCCAAACGCCATCGCCGGGAAATTTTCCCGTCAAGAAGGAGTCCAACGCCAAGAGCGACGGCTAGGGGCATCACAAGCCCCATGTATCCACCGAAAGGATTGGGCTGCATGAAATGCCCGTAAGCCCGTACAAACCTGCCCATTACTACGAAATGTTCAGGGCCTGAGCGAGTCACGAACTGATATAACCCCAGAAGCCCTTCCAGAAAGCCTGCAAGGAGAAGCCCACCCACCACGAGCGGGATTTCCCTCTTTCCGATAATCGTACTGAGGATAAGGTAGACCAGTAAAACTTCACCCCACTTGAGAAGTTCCTTAAGGGAATATTCAAGGGAAATAGCCTGGAGGACCGAAACGGACATCACGCCGAGTAAAACAAGCAGAGGAAGAAAAAGAGGCCCAGCGTCGCGCCAGCTCTCCTTTAGTGCAAGCTTTCTCGCCAGCCAAACTGCCACCGCCAACACTACTATCGCCTCCGTTAAGCCGACTTTAGCAGGACCTACGGGGAACTCCCTAATTGACCCCAGAGGTATGCTGAGGGCAAGGAACGGAAAAATCGAGGCCGGATACAAGAGGCTAACGATAGTTAGAGTTCCTGCTGCCAGCAGAGCAGCGGACCATTTCACAGGAAGGAGCACAATTAAAAACCCAACCGCGAGAGCCGCTAAAGCTCCCTTAAGTTTCACGAAAAGCTCCCCTCACAATTGCATCGGTCATCCTGGCAACACGAACCATCTCCTTTACGTCGTGCACCCTCACGATGTCAGCTCCGGCGGCTATACCAAGGGCTACTGTGGCAGCAGTTCCCTCCACCCTTTCGTTGGGGGGAAGGTTAAGCACATACCCTATAACCGATTTCCTGGAGGTCCCCAGAAGGATTGGCCTACCCAGCACTTTAAGTTCGCCTAGGCGACGCAGGATCTCCAGGTTCTGCTCTACCGTCTTCCCAAAGCCTATTCCTGGGTCCACAATGATTTTGTCGAACTCCACTCCAGCCTCGAGGGCCAGGTTAATACTGTATTCAAGCTCCTGGATAATATCAGCCATTAGGTCACGGTATTCTATCCCAACGTACCGGCCCCCGAGACGCTCTTCCTGCACAGCATTTTTGGGCTGGGAGCGATTGTGCATTATCACCACCGGAACCTTGTACTCAGCTACAACCTTGGCCATATCAGGATCCATCCTCAATCCCCAGACGTCGTTGACCATGCTCGCTCCGACCTCCAGAGCTTCCCGAGCCACTTTAGCCTTGTAGGTATCAATGGAAATGGGCACATCAACCTCTTTGACCAGACGTTTGAGGACCGGCATAACCCGACTCAGCTCCTCCTCTTCTGAAATGGGTTGAGAGCCGGGACGGGTTGACTCTCCCCCTATGTCCAAGATATCAGCTCCCTCCTCTACGAAGCGAACGGCCTGAGCTACAGCAGCTTCCACATCTCCCGCCAGACCATCCCCCGAGAAAGAATCCGGTGTAACATTGATTATCCCCATTATGTAAGTCCGCTCTCCCCAGACGAAGGTCCTGTTGCCAATCTGCATTGGTTTGAGGTTCTCGCCCCGGTAATTCTTAAGGGCTTGCTCTAATTCCTCTCCAATGGTCCTGAGGGTAGCGTCGGGGAACTGTTTCAAGTAAGAAATCAGACTCCCCAGCTGGGCTACTGTCCCCATAAGGATAACATCGGTAGGAACAGCAGCACCAAAATACACCGCAGCCGAGATAGCCGCCTCTCCCCCCAACCTCAACATTTCCTGCTTGAGAATGTGGGCGGCATCGTAATTAACTCCTTCGAGCTTTATTGCTCTGAAGAACCCTTTGAGGAGCATCGCCTGCAGGCCTTCTCGGTCAACTCCGATCTTCTCCAGCTCCTTCTTGAGGTCCTCAGGGGTGATATATTCCAGAAAGCGTGTGTTGAACCGCCGCATGCCGACGCCTCCTTCAAATTTGGTTCAATTATACCAGAAACTGTAGGGGGCTCTCAAGTGTTTTTTTCGTAAAACCGAAAACTACGGGAGGAGAGGAGATGAAATTCGCGGTAGTAGCTTTGGATAAGCATCCGGTCAGAGATGCATTGGCGGAAAAGATAGTGGCTTTGTTGCAATCGAAAGGACACACCCTCTCCCACGAAAATGACCCGGAAGTCAGCTTGATCCTCAACCTCACTGATCCTAACGAACCCCGACCTTACCGCCGCAAATCGAAGGGAGTGTTTGTGGCTAGCCTAGTAGTGGTGGAAGAGCTTCCCGAAAATGCCCATCGGGCTGCTTACACAGTGCTGGTCCGCAGCCTTTCAAACCTGGTCCTTTATGCCCATGTCAGGGGAGAAGAGGTAGATATTTACTTTACAACTCTGGAAGCAGGCTTCTACAAAGTCCCCTGGAACCCCGAAGAGGTTTACCAGCATCTTATGCCTTTAGCCTGCTCCGTCCTGGTGATAGAGAACGAAATCACACCCGACTTACCTGCGGCTTACTGGAACGGCACACCCATCACAGAGAAACTTATCCACTACGGCCGGGAAATGGACAAGATGGGCATACTGCCTGCCCCGTTCCCCATCCATGAACTTTTATCAGAAAGAGACCTGCGGCATGTTTACTTGCTATACGGGATAACGGGCCTTAGCTACGGCAATTTGAGCGCTCGCGAGAACATTCCGGAGCTTGGGGAAACCACGTTCTGGATGACAGCGAGGGGGGTTAACAAAGCAAAACTTTCCAAGATTGGGAAGGACATCGTCCTCATAAAAGGGTTCAATCCCGAGAAAAACACTATCTTGGTGAGCGTGCCCCCCGATTACGACCCCACAGTTCGGGCGTCAGTTGATGCCATTGAGCACTACCTTATCTATTCCAACTTCCCTGAAGTGGGAGCAATTGTCCACGCTCACGCCTGGATGGAAGGAGTAGTTCCCACTCGCCAGAATTACCCCTGCGGGACGAGGGAGCTGGCTATGGAAGTAGTCAATGCCCTCAAACAAGCCGAGGACCCTTCCAGGGCCGTGGTTGGGCTGAAAAACCATGGCCTGACTATAACCGGTCGGGACTTGGATGAAATTTTTGAACGCATAAGAGGTAAACTCCTCACCCAAGTCCCCATGATGCCTTAGGGCCCAATTTGCCTTGACTGTGCTTCCGCGCTATAATAGGTTTGTACTTTACCAGTTAAATAGGCGGCGGGGTGAGCCTGACCGAAAGGCAGGCCTTAAAAGGGGAAGTCCGGTGATCCAGCCCGAAGCCCCTAAGGGTTGGAAAGGCCGGCGCTGTGCCGCAACTGTAATCCTGTCCAGGGTGCAAGAAGGGCCGGGGCTATAAGGCCGCACCCTTAAGGACGGGAGAGCCAGGATACCTGCCTCGCCGCAAGGGGCCCGTTAACTTTCTTGTAAGAGAACGTTTCCGGGACCCGGTTCCAGGAACCTGCGAGCACAGGGGAATGGAACGGTGAGTTCCCCCTTGTCTGCTATGCAGGCAAGGGGTTTTCATTTATGCCCCCCGGCTAGCAGGGGGGCTTTTTGTTTGATCAATCCTGTGCGGAGGTGTGCTATGAAACGGTTGACTTTTATCACCATAACACTGCTGACCATCGCCGTGCTTTTGATTGGAGCAGGGTGTAAGCCCGCTCCAACTCCTACCCCGACACCCGTTCCCCCAACTCCAACTTTCACCCCCGCGCCGCCCCCTACCCCAACTCCATCTCCTTATCCCATGACTGTGACGGATCCTGCAGGCCGCCAGGTCACCATCAAAGCTGAGCCTAAAGCCATTGTGTCCTTGGCACCATCCATAACCGAAATCCTTTACGCCCTCGGCCTTGCAGACAGGGTGGCTGGAGTGACAGAGTTCTGCAATTATCCTCCCGAAGCCCAGGCTAAGCCCAAAGTCGGTGGTTTCGCTGACGTCAGCATAGAAAAGCTCATGGCTTTGAACCCTGACCTTGTGCTCGTCGCCAGCATCCACATAGCCCAGGTCCTTCCAGAACTGGAAAAGCTTGGCCTTACAGTTGTGGTAGTTGATGCCCACGATCTGCCCCAGGTCCTTGAAAGCATAGAACTTGTGGGCAAGATAACTGGCAAAGAAAAAGAGGCCAAGACTCTCGTGGCTGAGATGCAGGAGAAGATGGAGTCCATAGCCAAGGCTGTGGAAGGCAGGAAAAAACCAAGAGTCTTCTGGGAGCTTTCCAGTGACCTCTGGACCGTCGGGCCCGGATCCTTCGTCCATGACATCATCGTGAGAGCCGGGGGTGAAAATATCGCTACGGGACAGCCTTACCTACAGCTTTCTAACGAAGCCGTAATTGCCGCAGATCCGGAAGTGATCATCCTAGCCGACCATCCCTATGGTGAATCGGCTGAGACCGTGGCTAAACGCCCTGGCTGGGATAAAATCACGGCTGTAAAAGAGGGGCGCATCATCGAGCTTACCCAGGAGCAGACGGATATCGTCTCGAGGCCAGGCCCCAGGGTTGTTTATGCCTTGGAATTAATAGCTAAAGCGTTGCATCCCGATGCTTTCCGTTAAACTCAACCTCAGGAGGCGGCGGTGGCTTTCCCTAGCCGTCGCCGCCTCCCTTTTGGTAGTGATCGGTTTGATAGCCATAACCTGGGGAGCAGCTGGCATTCCCCTCTCGGCAGTAGCAAGGATACTGCTGGGAGCAAACGGGGAACCAGCCACTTGGGAAACGATAATTTTCCAGATCCGCATCCCCCGGGTTGTGCTCGGGGGAATGGTGGGAATGACCTTGGCAGTAGCTGGAGCTGTTTATCAGGCTATTTTCCGCAACCCTCTGGCCGACCCTTACCTTCTTGGTGTGTCATCAGGCGCATCTTTCGGGGCTGCGCTGGCCCTTTATTTTATCTGGCGCTTTTCCTGGGGCGGTCTGAACGCCATATCGCTGGCTGCTTTCGGAGGAGCTCTGCTGGCCACTGCTGCTATCTATTCCTTAGCCAGAGTGGGAGGAAAAGCCCCAGTGACAACTTTGATCTTGGCAGGGGTAGCAGTGGGGGCCCTGCTTTCATCGGCCACTACATTCTTTATGTTCACTGCTCGGGAAGCTTTTCACACTATCAACCTGCTGGGCTGGTTGATGGGCAGCTTGGCTCTGGCCGACTGGCCCAAGATAAAGACCGTAATCCCTTACATGGCTGTGGCTTTCGGAGTCATCGCCTATTACTCTTATATCCTCAACGTCCTTCAGCTTGATGAGGACCAAGCTACGGCTCTGGGTGTGGAAGTGGAAAAAGTCAAGCTTATCGTTATAGCTGCTGCGTCCCTGGCCACTGCCGCCGCTGTTTCTGTGAGCGGAGTAATAGGTTTTGTGGGGCTCATAATACCCCACATAGTGCGAATTGTGTGGGGGTCTGATTACCGCTTCCTCTTGCCCATGAGCGGGCTTCTCGGTGCTATATGCCTCATCCTGGCCGATGGGTTCATACGCCTGATTTTCGCTCCGAGGGAACTGCCTATCGGTGTGGTTACCGCTTTCTTAGGAGCCCCCTTCTTCCTCTACCTTCTTCGCCGCCACAAGAAAGAGATTTTCCCATTTTAATCGGAGGAAATTTCATGTTGCCACTGGTAGTAAGGGGAGTGCAGTTCAGCTACGATGGCAAGCCAGTGCTCAAAGGGATAAGCCTTAGTGTAGCCGAGGGGGAGGTAGTAAGCCTCATAGGTCCCAACGGTGCTGGCAAGTCCACCCTTATCAAGCTCATAGCTGGCATCCTGCCGCTACAAGGGGGAGAAATTGAAATCGTGGGCCATCCCTTGCAGAAATGGAAGAGGAGAGACCTTGCCCGAGTAATCGCCTTTGTACCGCAGGATGCTTACATACCCCCAACCTTTTCCGTTTGGGAGAGCATTTTCCTGGGCCGCACGCCATATCTGAACTTTCCCGGAATCGCCCGAGATAGAGACATCAGAGCAGTGCAGAAAGCCATGCAGTGGGTAAAGATATCGCATTTGAAGGACAACATGGTAGGAGAATTGTCGGGAGGGGAACGCCAGATGGTGATCTTGGCCAGGGCACTAGCCCAGGAACCCAGAATATTGCTTCTGGACGAACCTACTGCCCATTTGGATATACACCATCAAGCCTCAGTCTTGGGGCTCATCCGCAAACTGGCAAAAGAGGAAGGGCTTGCTGTCCTGGCTGTCTTCCACGATCTGAACCTCGCTTCCTCCTTTTCCGACAGAATTATTCTTCTGGCCAATGGGAGGATTCTGGCCACGGGATTACCGGAAGAGGTTATAAGCCAAGAGAGGCTCCGAGAAGCCTACGGCAGCAGCTTGGTAGTGCTCCCAAGGCCCGATAATCTCCGCCCTGTGGTCCTTCCTGACCTATATGCTTGACGATTTGTGTATGGAAACCATGCTCCACGAGCTGCACTCCACCATTAAAGGGGCTGTGAAAAAGCACCCTGCCCAGGCACTGTTGTTCTCCGGCGGCCTGGACAGCAGCATTTTGGCTTCCATCGCATCCCCGATTTCCACCATCCACGTATCCCTGGAGGGAACTGGCAGCGACCTGCCTTACGCCAGGCTCATGGCTGAAACTTTTGGGTTTGATTTGATAGTGCGAGAAGTATCAGTAGAAGAAGCACTGGCCGCCATCCCTGAAGTCATACGCATCAGGAGGAGTTTCGACCCTGCTTTGCCCAATGACCTTGCCCTTTACTTTGCCTTCACTGAAGCTAAAGAGCGAGGGTTTGAGAGCATTATGACAGGCGATGGTGCCGATGAGCTTTTCGCTGGATATTCCTACATGTTCGATCTGGACCTGACAACTTATATCCCTTGGCTCTCAGAACGGATGGTTTTTTCGGCCAACGAACTCGGTTCTTGGTTCGGGATAAAAGTTAGCCAGCCATTTCTGGACCAAAGGGTGGTAGAGACGGCTCTTGCCATCCCACCTGAGTTCAAAGTCCGGGAAGAGAACGGAGTTCGCTTTGGGAAATGGATTCTGCGAAAGGCTTTTGAGAACAAATTGCCTCCGAAAATCTGCTGGCAGGATAAACGCCCTATAGAAGTGGGGTCAGGATTCGCTAGACTTCGGGAAAAAGTTGCAAGCCTGGTAACCGAGGCCGATCGGACAGCTTCCTTCCAATTCATCAGTGCTGATCAGCCATATTACTATCGAATTTACAGGGAAGTAGTGGGAGAGATTCCAACCCCCGTTCCTGGACAGGTCGCATGCCCAAACTGCGGGGCCGGGATGCTTCCCAATTCCCACCATTGCCGGATTTGCGGAATTTCAATTCTCACCGAAAGGAGGTAGCCGTGAAATACCTGCAGGAAACCATCGCTAAAATCGGTCCTCTTTCCCTTTCGGCCATGGAGGAGGCAAGGAAGCGCCAGGACCAGTTGACCAAGCCCCAAGGAAGCCTGGGCGAGTTAGAGGAACTCTCGGTGAAAGTTGCCGGAATCACAGGCAATCCTCGGCCAGTAATCCGCCACAAGGCTGTAATAGTTGTGGCCGGAGACCACGGAGTAGCAGCCGAAGGAGTAAGCGCTTATCCCCAGGAAGTCACCGCTCAAATGGTTTACAACTTCCTGCGAGGAGGAGCTGCAATAAACGTCCTAGCCAGGCACGTAGGTGCACGGGTGGTAGTGGTGGATGCAGGCGTCGCTGCCGATCTGGAACCTCACCCAGGGTTGAAGATCCGAAAGCTCGGCTATGGCACCGGTAACATAGCTCTGGGTCCCGCTATGAGCCGCGAGCAAGCTATCCAGGCGCTGGAAACAGGGATAGCCCTCGTTGAAGAGGAAAAAGCCCTGGGTTTGGACTTAGTAGCGCCAGGGGATATGGGTATCGCCAACACAACTCCAGCGGCAGCAATCGCTTCAGCTGTCACCGGCCTGCCACCGGCGGAAGTCACAGGCCGAGGCACTGGCTTGGACACCGAAGGCTTGGCCCGCAAAATCGCGGTAGTAGAACGGGCGCTGAAGGTCAATAATCCCGACCCCAAGGACGGAATAGACCTGCTGGCCAAAGTAGGAGGGTTTGAAATTGGCGTGATCGCAGGGATAGTGCTAGGAGCAGCAGCGAACCGTATCCCCGTGGTGCTGGATGGGTTTATCTCCACGGCCGGAGCCATCATCGCATCGACCATCGCTCCCACCGTGACAGCTTACTGCATCGCCGGGCACAACTCCGCAGAACCAGGCCACAGCGCTATGCTCCGACACTTAGGCTTAAAACCCCTTCTGAACCTGAACATGCGGCTGGGAGAAGGGACTGGAGCCGCCTTGGCTATGCACCTGGTGGAAGCTGCTTGCAAGATTTTGAACGAAATGGCCACCTTCGCTGAGGCCGGGGTCTCGGAAAGGACCAGATAATGCTGCAGAAATTGCGCTCGCTTCTGGTCGCATTGCACTTCTTGACCCGCCTACCCCTTCCTCTGGGGGAAGTTAGCCTTGCAGAAGTGGGGAAAGCCTCGTGGGCCTTCCCTGCCGCTGGGATAGTTATAGGGCTGTTACTGGCTGGAACCGACTGGCTGCTCGGCTGGATTTTCGCCCCTTTAGTAAAAGCTTCTCTCGTCCTTGCCTTTTGGATAGCTCTAACCGGAGCCCTCCATCTGGATGGCTTTGTAGATTGCTGTGATGCACTCCTTGCCGCCAAAACACCAGAGGCGAGGCTTGAAATCCTGCGAGATGTCCACACGGGCGCTTTCGGGGTGATCGGGGCAATAACGCTGCTTCTGGTCAAATTCGCCTCCCTTGCCTCTTTCCTGTCCAGTGATGGCAAGAGTGCCCTGCTTCTGGCCCCAACCCTGGGCCGGTGGGCGATGGTTTACGCGATGGTCTGCTACCCCTCCGCTCGCGTCAACGGCATCGGTAGGGCAATAAAAGGAGCCTCTGACAGGCACAGCTTGGCCGGGGCCACGATGTGGCTTATACCTCTTTTCCTTGTATATCCGATGGAAACAGCGGTTTCCTCTGCCCTCACCTTGCTTTTTACCGTCCTATTCGCCCGATGGGTGATGCAACGCATCCCAGGGTTCACTGGTGATGTTTACGGAGCTCTGTGCGAGCTGGTGGAAACAGCAATCGTTCTGCTTATGGCAGCAAAGAGAATATGGTGAAATTCCGATTGGGCTCCACTTCTTACATCTACCCAGCTGATATCCTTCCTAACGTGCAGCGGCTTGCGGGAATCGTTGAAGACGTAGAACTCGTGCTCTTCGAGGTGGCCGATGCCAGCAACCTTCCCGACGCTCACACGATAAGCGAACTGCGGAGAATCGCTCGAGTTTATGGAATGACCTACACAGTTCACTTACCCACCGACTTGGAACTGGGAGCGCGAGGTCGGAAGTGGATTCAATCGGTTGAAAAGGCCAGGCAGGTGATCGAGCGCACACGCCCTTTGGAACCATGGGCCTACATTATCCACCTCACTCCATGCAGAACCGGGGATCAGAGCTCCTGGGAAAGGATGAGCACCGAAGCCCTGAAACTCCTCTCCGAGGAAACTGGGAATCCAGAAGTTCTGGCCGTGGAAAACCTGGAAAACTGCCCCTTGGAACACGTCAGCCCGATTCTGGATCAGATACCCGTGAGCTTGTGCTTGGACGTAGGACACCTTTGGATGGCAGGCGCAGACCCTCTCCCGATCCTCCAAACCCATCTGAAACGGGCAAGGGTTCTTCACCTCCATGGGGTAAACCAACGCGACCATGCTTCTCTCCTCTGGGCCCCCATCGATTCACTCCGTGCCTCCCTGGCCGAAGTCGTCCGTCAGGAGTTTGAGGGAGTCATCACGCTGGAGGTCTTCTCAGCGGAAGACTTCTTTCCTTCCCTTAATTTGGTTTTATCCTTGCTAGAGGGGATAGAGCGATGGGATCAGAAGTAATCCTTATCCTGGGGGGAGTCCGCAGCGGTAAGAGCAAATATGCTCAGAAACTGGCCGAAGAAATAGGCGAACCCGTCGTTTACATCGCAACGGCAACAGCAGGAGATGAGGAGATGGCAGAGCGTATAGCCCGCCACCGGGCTACCCGACCAATCCACTGGCGTACTCTGGAAGTAACCTCGTGCATTGGGCAAGCCCTGGAGCAGGTAATCAGTGAGGCAAAAGTGGCAATCCTGGATTGTTTAACTCTGCTGGTTTCCAACTTGATGATGGAGAAAGGTGAATCGGCGACGGTAGACCGCCTAACGGCACAGGCTGTTGAGGAACTGGAATCGGTGCTGAATCTATGCAAAGCCCATAAAACCGTCCTCATCGTCGTTTCCAATGAAGTAGGGATGGGGGTAGTGCCCCCTTATCCCTCCGGAAGGATTTACCGTGATGCGCTGGGAGAGGTTAATCAGTGGTTGGCGGCCCGGGCAGACCGGGTTATCCTAATGGTGGCCGGCATCCCTTTGGAATTGAAAGGGCCCACCAGCCAGGTTTTTAGAACAAAGTAGAACCCAGCACCTGGACGGCTTCGGTGCCTATGGAGATAAAGGGATGAGGATAAAGGCCAATTACGAAGACCATTATCAGGCTCACCAATACAACCCACTTGAGAGAGGGGCTAACCTGGATCGGCCTTTCATCTCCGGGCAGGAAGAACATATGCCTGACTACGTTGAGATAGTAGAAAGCCGAGATAACGCTGTTTATTATCCCCACTAAAGCCAGAACGTAGAACTGTAACTGGATGGCTGCTCCAAAGACGAAGAATTTCCCCACAAATCCTCCAGTCCCAGGTATACCGATCAGGGAAAGGAGGAATACGATCATGGCTCCGGTCAGGAAGGGTTCTCGCTTCACGAGGCCGGCGTAATCGTAAATACGGTTGGAACCGATAGCCCTTTCCACCGCTATGACCACGGCGAAAGCCCCCAGGTTGGTAAAGAGGTAAGCCATCAAGTAGATAAGGACCCCGTTAAGGCCGGTGAAGTTACTGGTCACTCCACTCACCATGCACACGACGCCCATGATGATGTAACCGGCATGAGCGATGCTGGAGTAAGCCAGCATCCTTTTGATGTTCTCCTGGCGGAGAGCCACCAAGTTCCCCAAAGTCATGGTTACCATGGAAATGCCGGCCAACACTCCAGCCCACTCCGGCTGGAATCCCGGAAGAGCTGTTATGAAAACCCTCATGAGCACTGCCAGCCCGGCAGCCTTGGGCCCTACCGAGAGGAAAGCAGTCACTGGAGTGGGAGCGCCCTCGTATGTATCAGGAGACCATTGGTGGAAGGGAACAAGGGCAATCTTGAACCCGAAGCCTGCCAGGAGAAGCACGATGGCAGGGAAAGCTAGCCAGCCGCCGACTCCGCTTCTGCTTAGGGCTGGCCCTATCCTGGTTAAATCTAGTGTTCCGGTAACCCCGTAGAGGAGCGACATGCCGTATAGCATCATGGCGGAAGCGGTAATTCCGTAGAGGAAATACTTTATGGCAGCCTCGCTTGACTTGCCCTCCTCCCTCAGGTAGCCTACCAGTATGTAAGAGGTAAGGCTGAGGAATTCAAAAGTCAGGTAAAGCATTAGCAGGTTCACAGCCCCTACGACCAGCATTATGGCCAAAGCAACCAGGAGGAGAAAGGCGTAAAATTCTCCGCGGTAAGGGGTGTAACCTTCAAGGTACCGGTAGGAAGACAAGATGACGAGCCCTGTCCCTACCAGGGCAAACCCCTTGAAGAAGAGGGCAAACCTGTCGGAGGCTAGGACCCCCAGCACGGGTGAAGCCAAGACCTTGCCAAAGGCCAGTAGAAAAATGAAGGATAGGATTACGAAAGCCAGTGCCAAGCCCAATATTGTGGCCTCTCTCTCCCCCCTCATCCTCTTCCAAACCATATCCAGAGCCAGAAGGACCAGCCCTCCCAAGAAGAGGACTATCTCCGGAGCAAAGGCGGAAAGAATGTCCACAGCGCTCAAGGCTGACCTCCTTTCACAGTTTGCTCATGAGGGCAGTTGTAGCAGTATTGATTATGTTGAGCAAAGGTGCGGGATAGAGGCCGAAACCTACCATGAAAAGCAACAGCGGCCACATGGTTATTTTCTCAAAAGTCTCCATATCGGTGAGGTGCCCCCATTTCTCCTCGTTGAAAGGTCCCAGGAACATGAACTGCACCACTTTCCACAGGATGTATCCAGCCGTGGCCACCACGCCTAAGACGCCGAAAGCGGCAATGTACGGGATTATGTGGAAAGCGCCCCTGAACACCAAGAACTCGCCCCAGAACGCAGCAAGACCAGGTAGGCCAAGGGAGGCCAATCCGGTGATCATCACCACAGCATAGTAATAGGGGAGTTTTGCTCCGAGGCCTCCGAAAACTTTGAGGTCTCTGGTATGAGCCCGTTCGTAAATCATGCCTACCAGGAAGAACAAGCCACCTGTTATGATGCCGTGGTTGAACATCTGCATTGTGGCACCATTAAGGGCTATGGCTGAGCTTTCCCTATAGGCGGGATGGTTGAAATTGAGGCTGGCGGCCGCCGCTGCGATCCCCAGAACAACGTAACCCATGTGGGCCACCGATGAATAAGCGATGAGGCGCTTGAGGTCCCACTGAGCCATACATACGAAGGCGCCATAAACTATACTTATGAGCCCGAGAACAGCTACAATAGGAGCGTAGAACCTGAAGGGTTCAGGAAATATGGGCAGGACTATCCGGAGGAGGCCGTAGCAGCCCAGCTTCAGCAAGATGCCGGCCAGGATAACGCTGCCGGCAGTGGGGGCCTCAGTGTGTGCATCGGGCAACCAGGTGTGGAAGGGGAAGCTTGGGACCTTTATGGCAAAGGCGATAAAGAAAGCCCAGAAGGCCAGGCTGGCCAGCGTGAAGTTATCGGCGAAGGGGTGCACTTCAGCTGCCTTTAGGATGTCAAAGCTTCCAGTGGTGAAATAAATCCCGAGGATGGCCAGAAGCATGAAGACGCTTCCAGCTAAAGTGTAGAGGAAGAATTTTATAGCCGCATACTCGCGGTGCTTTCCACCCCACACCCCGATGAGAAGATACATCGGGACAAGGCCGACCTCCCAGAACACATAGAAGAGGACAAAGTCCAGCGCCACAAAGACCCCGTACATTCCGGTCTGAAGCAGGAGGAACAGGAAGTAGTATTCCTTAACTCGCTCGTGGATGGTGTAGGCCGAATAGAAGTAGCCCAGGGTTGAAAGGAGGGAGGTTAGGAAGACCATGGGCACACTTATCCCGTCGACGCCTACGTGGTACCAGACGTTGATGGCAGGTATCCAGAGGCGGCGCTCTACGAACTGGATTCCACCTTCGGCTTGATTGTAGGCAAGCCAGAGGTAGATTGAAAGAGCTAAGGGTATAAGACTTACACCTATAGCAAACCACCTGATGAGCTTTACTTTTTCCTTCGGGAAGAAAAGGAGGATCAACGCTCCGATCGCCGGGGTAAAGGTTATGGCTGAGAGTATAGGAAACCCCATTTCTCAAGCCTCCTTTTTCAGGGATTTCGGCTTTATATCACCATGTATATCCCGAGAAGCATCAGCACCGTAAGGACCGCCACCAGAAGGTAATTCTGGGCTTTACCCGTCTGAGTGAGACGGAGCAGGCCTCCGAAAGCTGAGGTGACTTTCCCCAAACCGTTCACGATCCCATCCACAACCTTGAGATCAAATATGCCTCCCAGTTCTGAAAGCCTCCTGCCCAGCTTGCCGACCCCATCCACTATTGGGTCAATGATCCAGCGATCGTCAAACTTGAAGAGGGTCTCAGAGAGCCACAGAGCGAAGCGGATGACAGTAGCCTGATAGAACTCGTCAATGTAGTACTTGTTCTTGAGGACGGTGTAGATCGGTCCGAGAGAGATGGAAAGGGGATCGGGCTGGCCAGCCTTGAGAGGCTTGCGGCCGTAGACAACCCAAGAGAGAGCGAGGCCGGAAAAGCCCATGAGTACTGAAAGGCCCATCACTCCGAAGTTAAGGGGAACAGCCGGGAATTCCTTTCCGACAAGGTGGTGAAATGGATTGTTGAGAAGCGGACCAAGGACTGGGAAATCGTGAGGTACCCCTATGAAGCCCAAGAAAGTGGAGAAGAAGGCAAGAATTATGAGGGGTACAGTCATCACCCACGGAGTTTCATGGGCCTTCTCAGCGTGATGGCTGCGAGGTTCCCCAGCGAAGGTCAGGAAAACCTGGCGACCCATGTAGAAAGCTGTCAGGAAAGCCGCCAACGTGCCCATAATCCAGACAAAGCCAGGCCAAGAGAGGAATCCTGTCTCGGAGGCATGGTGGAAAGCGTGGCCGATAATTTCATCCTTGCTCCAAAATCCAGCCCAGGGCGGGATGCCAGCCAGTGCCAGTGTTCCCATCAGGAAAGTCCAAAAAGTGATGGGCATCCGCTTGCGAAGTCCGCCCATCTTCATCATGTCCATTTCGTGGTGAGTGCCAATGATGACGGAACCGGAACCCAGGAAAAGTAAAGCCTTGAAGAAGGCGTGAGTTATAAGGTGAAAGACAGCAGCCACATAAGCTCCCACCCCCAGAGCCGCAATCATGTAACCAAGCTGGCTTATGGTGGAATAAGCCAGCACTCGCTTTATATCGTTCTGGGCGATGGCTATGGTGGAAGCGAAGAAAGCAGTGAAGGCACCGATAAAGGCCACAAGACCGAGCTGAGGCCCGTGCTCTACAACGGAGAAAAGTGGGAAAGAGCGAGCCACGAGGTAGACACCTGCTGCCACCATGGTGGCAGCGTGGATCAGGGCACTGACAGGGGTGGGGCCTTCCATTGCATCAGGCAACCACACGTGGAGCGGGAACTGGGCGCTTTTGCCCACCGCCCCGCCGAAGAGTAGCATCGCTATCACCGTGGCCACAGGGAGCTCACCTAGCAGTGGTAGTGCCACCGTGGAATGGGCTAGCTCTTCCAAAACTTCCGGCTTGAAAATCTCGGTGTAGGTCAGGGAGCCAGTGCGGGAATAAAGGTAGACAATTCCCAAGAGCATCATTACGTCACCAATGCGGGTAGTGATGAAAGCCTTTAGACCAGCCCGCATCGCCGAGGGTTTTTCAAACCAAAAGCCTATTAAAAGGTAAGAACAGAGACCCATGACCTCCCAAAAAACCATCAGCATGAGAAGGTTATCAGCCAGGATCATGCCCAACATCCCACAGGCGAAGAGGGAAATATAGGCAAAGTAACGAGAGTAGCGGGGGTCACCGTGCATGTAACCGACGGAGTAAATGAAGATGAGGAGACAAACAAAAGGAACCATGAAAAGCATAGCCAGGGTCAGGGGGTCCACTATAACCCCCATTTTGAACCAGCTTAGGCCGGTGGGAAACCAATTCCAGCTCAAGTGGAAAGCCTTTTCACCGGCCCCCACGTGATGCTTTATCCCCTCGTAAAGGGCGCCCCAGGAAAGGAGCCATGCCAGAGCAATGCCACCTATGGCCACGGAATGACTGAGCCTTTTACTGGGGTTAGCGAAGAGGACGATAATCCAGAAAGAAGCCAGAGGTATAAGGGGTATCAGCCAAACCAGTTTGAGGAAGAAAATCCCCTCCATTCACTGCCTCCTTAAAAGAGTGCTCATAAATTGCAAAAAGGCCTCAAAATCGCCCAAATCCTCACAGGCAAAGCTGAACACCTCAAGGGATAAGCAAAAATTATCCCTTCCCCCCGCTCCAGAAACTCCCTGAGCCTACCGAGTACTTCTCCTCTTTCCACCTTAACCTCGCAGCAGATCAACTTCTTCTACGTTCACCGTATCACGGGTACGGTAAATGGAGATAATTATGGCCAAGCCGACAGCTGCCTCGGCTGCTGCTACGGCAATGACAAAGATGGCAAATGCAAGGCCAGAAAGGTCAGTAGGGTTAATATAACGCCAAAAGGCCACCAAGTTTAGGTTAACAGCGTTAAGCATTAGCTCCACGCCCATCAGGATCCCAATAGCATTGCGGCGGGCCAGCACTCCATAGAGTCCAATGCAGAAAAGGGCAGCTGCTACAATTAAATACCAGCTCAGAGGAATCATTTCTTACCTCTCCCGGGCGATAATTATGGCCCCTATAAGGGCGGCCATCAGTAAGATGGAAACTACCTCGAAGGGGACAAGATACTCCCCCACAAAAGAGGCACCAAGGTTTTCTATGACGTTATGAGGGGCAGTCACTTCCTTAACAGGCCACGGAACCCTCCATATCATGGCCAAGAGGACCACAAATAAGAGACCTGCCACCAGGGCTGCGATCCACCATTGCTCGTTGAAAGCCCTGGCCTTAGGATCCATGAGGTGCCTCGTCAGCATTATGGCGAATAGGATTAGGAGGGCAATGGCCCCCACATAGATGAGTATCTGGATGGCTGCCAAGAATTCAGCTTCCAGGAGGATGTAGAGGCCAGCTACTCCCACAAAGGAAAGGACCAAAGCAAGAGCACTGTGGAATAGTCTCCTGGTGGTCACCACCAACAAAGCCCCGATTACTGCGATCAGGCTGAAAAGGAAAAAGGCTATTTGCATCCCCATAATGCTACCCCCAAAGTTATTTCCAGGCCCATCCTGCTTCAGTTATCCCGCTTCGGTCACCAATTTTGAGCAAATCCTCAAGGTTTAGCACCATCTTATTCTCGTAAACAGCTAGCTCGTACTCATGGCTCATTTCAATAGCACCATAAGGGCAAGATTCCACGCAAAGCCGACAGAAAATGCACCTACCAAGGTTGTATTTGTAATCCACAAGTTTCCTCTCCTTGCCCTTCCCTTCCGCTATAACCTCAATAACCCCGTGAGGGCAAGCCAGAGCACAAGCCCCACAAGCAGTACACCTGGGCTGGCCTGTCTCCGGATCCCTTAGGTGCATGAGAACTCCCCTGAAGCGGGGGAACATGGCGTACCTTTCTTCAGGATACTGAAGCGTGAAAAGGCCAACCCCTTCCGGTTCCAGTCTGGGAACAGGCCCTTTGGTGAAATAGCGTTTTGGGAACGGGTGCTTGTAACCCTTGAAGAAAGTCAAAACGCCGTGTTTAAAAGTCGTGTAAAGCCCTTTGAGAAGCCCCAATCCGAACATTTTCCATCCCTCGCCTTTAGGCTAAAGCCCTCTTGGGGGTAAAACGGCCGAGAAGGTATAAAGCCAGTCCGCCGGCCAGAAGGTTTCCAGCCCAGAATACTATCACCTTGCCCCAGTAGCCGATCCCCAGCTTGACCGCAAGGCCGGTCACCAGAAGGTTAGCCAGAGCCAGAGGGACCAAGAACTTCCAAGAGAAATTGAGGAGCTGGTCTATCCTGAGGCGGGGGAAGGTAGCCCTGAGCCAGAAGAAAACGTAGACTACTATCGCTACCTTGATGAAGAACCAAACATAAGAGGGAAGCACCGGTCCCCTCCATCCACCGAGAAAGAGGGTGACCACCATGGCCGAGACGGCGAAAGTGTTGGTATATTCGGCCAAGAAGAACATAGCCCACTTAACTCCCGAATATTCGATGTGGTAGCCGGCAATTATTTCTGACTCAGCCTCCGGTAGGTCAAAGGGGCTCCGGTTGGTCTCGGCAATGCCACAGATAAAGTAAATAAAGAAAGCCACAGGCTGGAGAAAGAGGAAAGGCAGAGGACTCTGCGCTTCCACGATTTTCTGAAGAGACATAGAGCCCGCAGCCATTACGACGCTTAAGACAGCCAGAGCCATTGGAACTTCGTAGCTGAAAAGTTGGGCCACTGCCCTGAATCCCCCCAGTAAGGCATATTTGTTACCCGAACCCCATCCAGCCATAAGGATGGCTATAGAAGTAACGGAACCCAAGGCGATGACGTAGAGTACAGCTATGTTGAGATCAGCAGCTACGAGCTTCTTGCCGAAAGGCATCACAGCCCAGACCATGAAAGCTGGCACGACTATTATGACTGGCGCCAAGAAGTGGAGAAGCTTGTCAGCCTTTTCTGGGACTATATCCTCTTTTATCAAGAGTTTGAGCACATCAGCGATAGGCTGGATTAGGCCGTAGGGACCTACCCTGTTGGGGCCAAGTCTGTCCTGGAGCCTCCCCAGAATCTTTCGCTCCAGCAGGGTCATGGCCATGACCACTACCACCATCAGAAGTATGATGAGCAAGCCCACTACCACCATCATTATCACGTCAGCAAGCCAAGCAGGGAGAAAACCTTTGAGCCAGCGGGTTATGAGTTCTCCCAGGTAAGGGAAGATGTTTTCCAAGTCTATCATCGGTCCACCTCTCCCATGGTTATGTCAATGCTACCCAGGATTATGACCACGTCGGCCACCTTATGGCCCACAGTTATTTCCCTCATGACCCCCAGGTTTACAAAGGAGGTAGGGCGGACCTTGAAACGGTAGGGCTTATCGGAACCGTCGCTCACTAAGTAAAACCCGAGCTCGCCTTTAGGGGCCTCAATCCGGCCGTATACCTCTCCTTTGGGTGGGCGCAATCTCCTGGGGACTTTCTCTGAAACAGGACCCTCGGGAATTTGGTCAAGGGCCTGCTCCAAGATGCGCAGGCTCTGCTTCCACTCCAGAAGCCTTACCATATACCGGTCGTAGACATCGCCATTTGGAAGGGTGGGGATTTCGAAATCAAAGCGGTCGTATACGGAGTAAGGCTCAGCTCGACGGACATCGTACTTGACCCCCGAGGCCCTAAGGACAGGACCCGTAACTCCATAAGCTATGGCCACATCGGGAGGGAGTACTCCTACCCCTCTTGCGCGCTGGAGGAAGATTTCATTTTCAGACAGGAAAGTATCCAGCTCATCGGCGAACTTCCAGAGGTGGCTCACTAACTTTTTGGCCTGCGGGATGAAGCCGTCAGGGAGGTCACCAGCTACTCCACCGGGGCGGATGTAGTTTGGCATCATTCGCGAGCCCGAAACCCATTCAAAGAGATCCAATATATGTTCCCTGGCCCTGAAGCCGTAAAGGACAGGGGTGAAATATGCGCCAAGGTCGTTGAAGAGAAAGCCGATAGCCATCATGTGGTTCAGGATTCGAGTAAATTCGGCCATGATGACTCTTATGTATTCGGCCCTCTCCGGGGGTTTGATCCCGGCCAGCTTCTCCACGGCCACCGCATAGGCGAACTCGTTGGTCATAGCACACATGTAGTCGAGGCGGTCAGTCATCGGGACAGCCTGGAGGTAGGAGCGGCCTTCGCTCAGCTTCTCAATCCCTCGGTGGAGGTAGCCGTAGACAGGCTTCAAGTCCACGATGGTTTCCCCTTCCAGGGTCAGGACCATGCGGAACACCCCGTGAGTGCTGGGGTGTTGAGGCCCCATGTTGAGGATAATTTCCTGAGTTTTAAGGGCAACCGCCATGAGTCTTTTCCTCCGTTACCATTGGGGAGCTTTTGGTCTGGTGGGCTCCAGCTCCTTGAAAGTGAAAAGTCGGTTCTCAAAATCCTTCCGCAGCGGCCAGCCCGGGAAGCCTTCCCACATGAATATCCTCCTGAGATCCGGGTGGCCTTCAAAGACAATGCCGAATAAATCGTAGATTTCTTGCTCTTGCTGAAAGGCACTGGGCCAGATATCGCTTACGGTTGGAAGAGAGGGATTAGCTTTGTCTTCAACGTAGACCTTGAGAGCTAACGGGCCAAGGTTGCTGATGATGGGTTCTCGTCCCATTGAGTAAAGGTAATAAACTACCTCAAACCTTTCGGGAAAGTCAACGCCGGCCATAAAGGAGAGGTAGTTGAAACCGATCTCATCCCTGAGGAAATAGGCGACTTCTCGGATATGCTCCTTACGGATGACAACGGTTGGATCTTTGGCCTCTTCGGGTATTTCCAAAACGGCTTCGGGGAACTTCTCCTTGAGAAGTTGGAAGAGTTCCTCCATCATGCTTTCTCCCTCCTGTACCAGGGAACCGTAAGGATGGACTGACGGTCAATCTTCTTCTGGAGCTTGATAAGGGCGTCCAGCAGGGCTTCAGGCCTGGGAGGGCAACCAGGGACGTAAACGTCCACGGGGATGATTTCGTCCACACCTTGGAGAACGGCATAGGAATTAAAGATTCCGCCAGATATGGCACAACTACCCATCGCTATAACGTATTTAGGCTCGGGCATCTGGTGGTAGAGTCTCAGGACCTGAGGGGCCATTTTGTGAGTTACCGTCCCGGCCACAATCATGAGATCGGCTTGGCGGGGAGTTGCCCGAAAGACTTCCGCTCCGAAGCGGGCTATATCGTACCGCGAGGCGGAAGCAGCTATCATTTCTATGGCACAGCAGGCCAGACCAAAAGTTAAGGGCCAGAGAGATGACCTTCTAGCCCAGTTGTAAATCTTATCCACCGTAGTAATAAGGACGTTGCGCCGGAGTTCAGGGGGAACCGTGATTTCCTCAGCCATAATTTCACCTCCAAACCAATGCCCCTTTGCGCCAGGCATAGGCCAGAGCTACCAAGAGGATACCAAGGAAGATGAAGACATCCAAAAGGGCTACAAGCCCAAGTTTGTTGTAGGCCACAGCCCAGGGCAGAAGGAAGGCTATTTCTACGTCGAAGATGGCGAAGATAAGAGCATAGATGTAGTATTGGACTTTAAACTGCACCCATGTTTCGCCGATGGTTTCAAGGCCACACTCGTATATGGATTGCTTTATGGGGTTTGGTCTCTTGGGGCGTATAAGCCAGGCGAAACCTATGCCTATCAGGGGAACCGCTAGAGCCATCAGCATCAGAATGCCCACGAAAAGATACTGGTTAAGCAAGGTTTGTCCCCTCCTTTTCAGTTCGTGAAAAACCTCTCATATTATACTTAACCCGGGAAAATAGGCAAATTTTTCTCTGTCCTTTTACCAGGCTTCCAGGCGGTGTGAGTAGCAAAAACAACGAAGCCAGGAGCCTTTAACTCCTGGCTTCTTGAGCTGATAGCAGTGCAGTTATTTGAGAGATAAGCGAGAAGTGACCTGTTGTATATAACGTCGCCAGGTTTGTTTCCACTGGAAACTGCGAGCCCTCCACGTGCCCACAATTCCGTAAGGAAGGAATATTACGATAAGCACGAAGGCAACTCCAAAAGCAAGCAGCCAGGCCGGGCCGAAGAACCGGTTCAGCCAATAGCCGAGAAGGTGCACAATTGCCGCCCCTAATACCGGCCCTATGAGCGTTCCCACCCCACCAACTATCGTCATTGCTATCACTTCTATGGTGGTGCTCACACTCAGGACTGAAGGGGTGATGCCTAAGTTGAAGAGAGCATTGAAGGAACCGGCCAGCGCAGCCATCGTCCCTGACGCTGTAAGGGCTATTAGTTTGTAAATAAATGTGTTGTAACCTAGCATTGCAGTGCGTGCCTCGTTTTCGCGAATAGCTACCATAACTTTACCGGTGGGTGAGTTCACCAGGCGGTGCGCAGCCAGATACATCACTATGAAGAAAGCCAGGGTGAAAAAGTAGAAGTTAGTGCGGTGGGTGGTTGGACTCAAGATCGGCGGCGGGTAAATCCCATGCAAGCCATCGTCGGCTCCGGTGTAATGGCGGAAATCTGTGGCTTCGGCCAAGATGTAGAAAAATTCAGCAAAGGCCAGAGTCACCATTGCCAAGTAAACACCTCGCACCCGTAGGGAAAGAGCGCCGATAACGAGGCTCTGGAGCAACGCTACGAGGATGACGGCCCCTATCGCTTCCCATATAGACCAGTGGGCATGTTTGACCAACAGACCGAGTACGTAACCCCCAGTCCCGTAGAACATTGCGTGGCCGAACGAGAGTATGCCTGTATAGCCCAAGAGCAAATCGTAACTCATGGCGAAGACACCCAGTATAAGCATTTGGATTATCATGCCTTGCCAGAACTTAGCATATCCCGTCTCCGCCAGGGCTAAAATCCGGTTAACCCCCCTTAGGTGCGGGTCCACAGCAGCCGGGTCGCCTAAGAGCAATCCTCCAACGAAAGGGAAAACGATGAGCAAAGCCAGCAGCAGCAAATTCCAGCGCCAGGTTTTCAGGGTTTTAAAGAGATTAAGGGTGAGTTCCCTCATGGCATTACCCCTTCTTTCCGAATATGCCGGCAGGTCGCACTAAGAGCACTATGGCCATTATCAGGACAATTGAGGCGCGGGCAATGGCCGGAGAAGCTCGCCAGACATAGGCCATGCCCGGAAGGGCAATCCCTGTGGTTACCAGAGTATCACCGAACGCCCTGGCTAACCCCAGGATAAGGGAGCCGACAGCGGTTCCGGTGTAACTCCCCATCCCTCCGATGACCACAGCAATGAAAGCTTGCAGCTGGAATATACCCCCCATATCGGGATAGACACCTACAAAAGGAGCAGCTACTACGCCTCCGAACGCTGCCAATGCCGAACCGATGGCGAAGACCGTAGTGAAAACGCGCCGAACATTGATCCCCAGAGCTTCCACCATCTCCCTGTCCTGAACACCAGCCCGCACGATCAACCCGAGACGGGTGTACCGCAAAAGCAGCGTAATGCTGATCAGGATTAACACGCCAATGAAAATTATGAAAATCCTGTAAGTGGGGAAAGCTCTCCCAAGCACGTCTATAGAAGAGCAATGCTCTCTCAGCCAAGCTATTAGGTTAGGGGAACGGCAGCTTTGGGCAAACAGGGAAAGGGCGGGCATTGGAGCACGGCCTTCTTTTCCCCATATAGCTTTGACCAGCTCTCCCCCCGCAAACATTAACCCTAAGGTGAGGACTATCTGGGTGATAGGGCGGCCGTAGAAAGGCCGGATGAAAGAAGTTTCAATCAGTGCGCCAATTAGAGCCCCGGCAGCAGCACCGGCAAGCATGGCTAATATAAAGCGAATATCAGTGGAAAGTCCTAGAAGGAACCGTTCCGCTATGTTGCGAATGAAAAGGACGGAAAAGGCAGCTGCGGTGAGGCCCAGCACATAAGAAATGTAACGGACGAAGTCCTTAGACCTTATTTCCCCTCTCCCCCGGAACCTCAATGCTAAACCGAGCAGCACTCCGGAGAGAGCCATCCATCCAAGGCGCGCTGCCATGCGGGATATCGGTTCTTGAGCGAGAGCAGTAGGGACAGCCCCTCCTGGGGTTGTGGGTTCAAAGGCGACCAGAGGACGCAGAGGGAATCCCTTAACTCCCCAGATTAGAACGGCGATGCCTACGAAAGCTGCGACAAAGGTGAAAAGTCGCCCATTTACTCCTCCAATTCCCTGCCGGTTCAGCAATTGCTTGATGAAAATACCTGTAATTATACCAGCCCCCAAGTTCAGGAAGAGAGGCAAGGTGTTGAGGATGAGACGGGGATTCCCGTAGATGGTGTAGCCTATGTAGGCCCCTATCATAAAGATTATCCCATGAGCAAAGTTCAGCACATCCATGAGCCCGAAAATTAGGGAGAGACCTGCACCCAGAAGGAAATAAAGGGAGGCCAAAGTGAGGCCAGACAGAAGAGTGGCGGTCGCTTTTGAAGGTCCAAAGAGCCAGTAGGTAAGCAAAATTATGCTTAAAACTATGAGGATAGAAACGATGGTTTCGCGGTAAGCTTTCATTATAATCCCTCCTATACCACAGCGCCCAGGTAGCGGCGGATAGTCTCAGGCTCTTTGAGTAAATCGGACATCAGCCCGCTGCGGACGGTGTGGCCATCGTCAATTAGGGTGTAATGGCTGGCCAGGGAGCTGGTCATCTGGAAATTCTGGTCCACCAAGAGAATTGTGACTTCAGCAGAGAGCTGCCGGATAGCTTCCATAAGTTCGCGTACTAGGATGGGCGCCAGACCTTCGCTGGGCTCATCTATCAGTAACAAGCGATTATCTGGGACGAGGGCCCTCGCGATAGCCAGCATCTGCTGTTGTCCACCGGAAAGATTTCCAGCTGGAAGTTTATACAGCCGCTTGAGGTCGGGAAAGAGGGTGAAGATGAAATCGGCTCTGCGCTTCAGATCGCCCTTACGGCGTTCGGCGATGCGGAGATTCTCCTCCACGGTGAGCTGGGTGAATATGGCTCTGTGCTCGGGGACATAGCCTATGCCCATTGAAGCGATTTCGTAGGGCCGGCGTCCTTGGATTTCTTCCCCAGCGAAGATTATTTTGCCACTTCGAGGGGGGGTCAGGCCGAGGATGGATTTAAGAGTGGTGGTTTTGCCCGCACCGTTGCGCCCAAGAAGAGCCGTCACGCTCCCTGCTGGAACGGTCAAGGATACGCCCTGAAGGATGTGAAACTGGCCGATAAATGTATGAATGTCACGCACTTCCAAGATGGGCTCCAATTTTACCTCCTCAAAGTTCACCAAGATAGGCCCGCTGGACTTCCTCGTTTGCTTTTATTTCTTCGGGTGTCCCTTCTGCCAGTATCCTGCCTTGGTGCATAACGGTGATAATATCGGACAGGCTCATCACTACATCCATCTTGTGCTCCACCAGCAGGATAGTGTGCCTTCCTTCATTCCGCAAGCGGGATATGAGGTCCATAATGATAGGGACCTCCGCGGAGGCCATTCCAGCCGTGGGCTCGTCCAGAAGGAGAATGTCGGGCTCCATTGCCAGGAGGAGAGCAATTTCCAGTTTTCGTTGGTCTCCGTGGGGTAGGACACGCGTCAGGAAATACTCGCGGCCAGCAAGCCCCACTTTGCGGATTATTTCCACAGCCTTTTCTTCGTATTCCCGATATAGGTGGTAGGGGCGCCAGAAATGTAAACTGTGGGGACCGCGGGCCTGCACCGCCAAACTTACGCTTTCCAGCACCGTTAGGTTTGGGAAAAGGTTGATTATCTGAAAGGAACGACCTATACCTTTGCGAGCTATTTGGTAAGGTGGGAGGCCAGTTATATCCTCTCCGCGGAGGAATATCCGCCCCGAAGTAGGAGGAAATACACCGCTTATCAAGTTGAACAGAGTGGTTTTGCCAGCACCATTGGGGCCGATTATGGCGTGCAGCTGTCCTTCCCTAACCTTCAGGGAAACATTGTCAACAGCTACAAGGCCGTCAAACTCTTTACGCAGGTTCCTAGTTTCCAGGACGACCTGTGGTTCCATATGCGGTCCTCCGAAGGTGGCGGGGGAGGAGTCCCCTCCTCCCCCGCGGGTTTCGCTGGGTTACTCCTTGGGGCAGCGATCCTTGTACTGGTCCGGCAGCAGGCACGGCGGCGCTGCCTCTTCAGGAGCGAACTCCTTGATCAGTTCCACGAACCTGAACTCGGGGTCGGTGACGTTGGTCAAGCGGACATAGTAGAGCGGGTAGAGACAGACGTGGTCGTACGGCCGGATTATGTATTTGCCGTTGGGACCATCAAAAGAGAAGTTATCCTCGTAGACCTTGATGAGCGCATCTGCACTGGCATCGCCGTTCGTGCGCTTCAGCCCTTCCACAACCATGATGGCAGCAGCCATACCACCGGCGGTGAAGAGGTCTGGCGGAGTCCCGTATTTCTCCTTGTGGCGCTTGACCAACCAGTCATTGACGGGGTTCTTGGGGAGGGTGTAATGGTAGACAATAATTCCAGTGGAGCCGACGGCATTGGCGTAGCCTGCCGCCAGGGTCTGGTTGTCGCCGATGCCAGTCCCGACGACCATTTTGTCAAAGACACCCAGCTCCTGCATTTGCTTAAAGAGAGGTACGAAGCCCGCGCCAGCCCAAGTTATGATGAGCACTTCCGCCCCGGAGTCCAGAACCTGCTGGAGGTAAGGGGTGAAGTCAGTTGTGTCAAAGGGGATGAAGATGGCACCGCAGCCCTGAGGTGTATCGTTGACGGGGAAAGTACCCCCGCCAGCCTTTATCACAGCATAGAAGCCGCAGGCCGAAGCCCAGCCAAAAGCGTAGTCCGGAGCGATTTGGACGAAGGTTTTGCCCAATTGCAGCAAGCCTTGGCCCATTACAATAGCATCCTGGTAAGAAGTCCGGCTGGTGCGGAAGGTGTAAGGGTTGAAGTTCTTGCCGGTTATGTCGGTAGCGGCGGCCGGTTCGACAATTAAGATAACTTTGTATTCTTCAGCGATCTTCTGAACGGCCATGGCGACGCCAGAACTGGGAGGCCCTACCAGTATTTCTACCCCTTCGGCCTCAATAAGCTCACGTGCTTGACTGACGCCTTTCTCGGGGTCGCTGGAAGTATCTTTGATGATCACTTTGATGGGCCTTCCGGCTACTTCCATTGTGCCGTTGGTGGCGTATTCCAGGCCGAGCTCAAAGCCCCTCTCCAACATTGGCCCGTAAATGGCCAGCGGCCCAGAGTTATCGGTCAGGAGACCTATCTTCAGGGGCTTCCCGGCGAACGGATACTGGGGAGCTGTCGGCGTGGGGCTGGGGGCAGGCGCAGGTGTAGGAGTCGGGGTTGGCGGGACAGGAGTAGGCGTAGGAGTTGGAGCCGGCTTGCACGAGGCCAGCACCAGCGACAGCCCTGCGATGAGAGCTACAGCAAGCCCCACCAAGTTTTTGTTACGCATGGTACTCCTCCTCAGTTTTGTTTAGTTTGGCGGTGCCGGGCAAGGAAACCGAGGACGATGGCGTTGAAAACTTCAAAGTTTTCCCAGCAGGTAGCATGCCCAGCACCTGGTATTATGTAAAGTTCAGCCCCGGGAATCCGGCGAGCGATCTCCTCTGCATACCTTCTTCCCTTAAGGAGATCATGCTCGCCAACCATCACGCACGTGGGAGCAGTTATATCCTTTAGCTTTTCAGTTAGGTCCAGGCGGAGGAAGCATTCGCAAAGCCTTATGAAAGCATCGTAGTCCAGCAGGGCATAGCGTTCAAGGGCTTGGGCCATAAGGTCGGGGTGTTCCTGGATGAAGCGGGGGGAAAAGTTCCAGGGAACGGTGGCGCAGAAGAAGGCTTTGGGATCCTTAGCGCGGGCTATTGCGATCCAGCCTTCCACTATGGTTCGCAGCCATTGATCCACGTAGCTAACGGAATCGGCCACAATCAGGCTCAGAGTTCGCTCCGGATAGCGGAGGGCGAAAGTCATGCTTATTTCACCCCCATAGGAGATGCCACCGATATGGGCTTTCTCGATTCCGAGGGCATCCAGCAGGCCAGCCAGGTCATCGGCATGCTGCTCCATGGAGTAAGGGCCTGGAGGATGGTCCGATTGCCACATTCCCCGGCAATCGTAGAGCAGCAGCCGGTAATGCTTGGACAGCTCGCGGGTCTGGAAGACCCATCCGGCAGTGCTCATGATGATTCCATTGGAGAGCACCAAGACTTCGGCCTCTTTCGGGCCGTGCAGTTCATAGTAAAGTTGGATGCCGTTAACCTCTACCTTCGGCATTAGGTTTCCCTTGCCTTTACATCCCGCACCAGCACCAGTGCTTCGCCATCGGCGATGGTTTTTCCGTCTGTTTTCTGGCAGATGGTGCGGAGGTTTATGAGTTCTTTCTCTGGACGCAAGCGCACGATCTCCACCCTGGCTGTGAGTTCTTCGCCTGGGTGAGCAGGCTCCAGGAAGATAAAGCGCTGCTTAAGGTAATTCGTGCCCCAGCCTGGCAGATGTACACCGAGAAGGCAGGAGAATAGCGCCCCCACAAGGGGCGGCGGAAGCACGGGGGAGTCCAATCCCAACTCAGAGGCCAGTTCAGCATCGGTGTAGACGGGGTTGGCATCACCGGTTAGTTCAATGTACGTCCGCACATCTTCGAGTGTAAAAGTTCTCTGGAGATAAGCGCTCTCCCCCAGCCGGAATCCTTTAAGAATGGAGCCCTCGCTGGGCAATGGCGGCGGGATTTCCCTGTCCACTTGAGGCCACCCATTCGCTAGTCCGAAGTGGACGAGGGCCAGGCCCTGGCATCCGAGCTCTCCATTAGGCCGAATGATGAGAGTTGAAAGTTCAGCTTGGTTCTTTTCGCGGTTTACAGCAGTGATTTCCACCTGCACCGTTATTTCCTCTCCGGCATAGGAGGGGGTTGGGAACATGAGTTCCTGATATAGAAGTAAACCAGGGCCTGGCAAGAGGTTGTTCGTGGCTGAAGAGATGAGCCCGAAGAGAAAGGCTCCATGAGCCACTGGTCTTCCGAACCGGGTCCGAGCAGAGAATTCCGGGTCGGTGTGAATAGGATTATTATCCCCGCTCAAAAGGGCGAAACGGGTGAAATCCTCCTGAGTAAGCCGGCGTTTGAAGGAAGCCTTCTGGCCTATTTCCAATTTCATGCCCCACCAAACCTCTTACGAAGTTCCGTCTTAAGAACTTTGCCAGCAGGATTGCGAGGGAGCCTGTCCACGAAGACCACATGTTTCGGGATTTTGTAGCGAGCGATCTTTCCCTCGCAGAAGCGAATCACTTCCTCCTCAGTCAGGGTGTAGCCGGGCTTCACAACCACGATGGCTTTACCCACCTCGCCCCATTTGGGATCCGGCACGCCTATAACCGCCACTTCCGCTATCTGTTCCATTTGGTAGAGGACATTCTCAACCTCAGCTGGGTAAACGTTTTCCCCGCCAGAGATGTACATGTCCTTCAGGCGGTCCACAATGTAGTAGTATCCATCCTCGTCCACTCTGGCCAGGTCACCGGAGTGAAGCCATCCATCAGTGAAGGACTCAGCAGTTATTTCCGGCTGCTGCCAGTAGCCTGGGGTAACACCGGGCCCCTTTATCCACAGCTCTCCGACTTCTCCGGGTGGAACATCTCGTCCTTCCCGGTCCACGATGCGCACCGCCACATGCATCTGGGGCTTGCCCACGGAGCCCGCTTTGGAGATCGCGTGCTCTTTGTCAATTAGGAAGACAGTGGGACCAGTCTCGGTCATGCCGAAGCCCTGTTGGATGATAATGCCCCGCTCGGCATACCAGCGAAGGAGGTGAACAGGCATCGGAGCACCGCCACAGGCCCAGGAGCGGACTCGAGAAAGGTCGTATTTGTCAAAATCCGGGTGTTGGCTCATAAACAGATACATTGCAGGCACTCCGAAAAAGGCTGTGGCCTTTTCGGAGAGAAGGCGCAGGGTCTCTCCAGGGTCAAAGGACTTTTGGATTATAGCAGTGCCACCTACGTGGAAAGTCGGGTTTGCGTAGAGGTTAAGGCCACCGGTGTGGAAAGTGGGGAGGACGTTCAGGGTCACGTCCTCTGAGGTCAGATCGATGGCAATTCCAATGTTTACGGCATTGTAGAAGACCATCCCGAAGGTCTGGATTACGCCTTTTGGGCGCCCTGTGGTGCCGGCAGTGTAAAGGAGATGCCAGACATCGCTCAAAGCTCGCGGAGGCATGACGATGGGCTGACCACTTGCCTCGGCGAGGGCTTTCTCGTACGCCCATTCACCTTTAGGAGCTTTTTCTCCCAGAGTCATAAGAAGGGTAGCCGTAGTGCGCTCCTTGAGGTAATGGGCAGCCTCGGTGAAATCGGGATCGTAAATGAGGGCGCGGGGTGAAGCATCGTTGACTATCACCTCTAGTTCCGGGAGGGCCAGCCGCCAGTTGAGGCAGACCAATATCACCCCCACCTTGGCACAGCCGTAGAGGACTTCAAAGTAATCGGAGGAGTTGTAGGCTAAGATAGCCACCCGTTCGCCTTCTTTTATTTTCCACTCGTCCCTGAGGAATTCGGCAAAGCGGCTAGCGCGCTCGTTAAATTGGGCATAGGTCCACTCGCGCCCTGTAGCGACATCTATGAGGGCAATCTTGTTGGGCGAGAGCTCCGCCCTTTTGGCTAACCAGTCAAAGGTGTACATATGCTATCCTCCCTTCAGCAGGAACTCGTGAAAGAGGGCGTTAAACTCTTCGGGTTTCTCTATGAACGGAGTGTGGCCACAATCAGGGATGACTTCCTCCCGGTAATAGCCACCGTTGGCCTTGTATCGCTCCAACACAGCACGTATCTGGTCCAGCATTGGCTGGGGAGGACAATGCTCGGGGCCAGGCCATCCCGGGACGAATCCCAAAGCCCCTAAAGTTGCAACATCCCACATGGCGCTGTTGGAAACCACCAGATCATCAGCCCCGCGGATCCAGAGGATTGGCGGTTTGGGCTGAATGTCAACAATGCCGCTGGCATCAAAATACTTTCGGCTGATAGCATTTATTACGCCGCGCTTTCCAGGGGCGACTCCGGGCCAATTGGGGGAGGGAACAAAATCGCCAGGGTACCAATCTTCGCCCACTTGCATGGAAAGCATGGCCGTGAGAAGGTCTTCTTCTCGCTTGGGGACGAACGGAGGCTTGAAGTAGAAGTGGCGCAGCACGTTGCGGGGAGACATTGGGTTATCGGTTCCTCTATCCTTTTCCCTGAGGAGACGGATGAATTCGGGGTTGACGCTCCCCGCCCCTGCGGGAGCACCATCCTCGTAGCAAGGCGTTCCATTCAAATCTTTGCTTCCGCTGTAGCCATATGGAGACATTGTATCCACCAGCGTTATGGAGAGAAGATCGTCAGGATAAGCGATGGCATATTTCATCGCAATACCGCCACCCATGGAATGGCCGACGAGGTGGAATTTCTTCAGGCCAATTGTTTCCACCAGAGAGCGAAGGTCCTCCACCATGTCGCTCAGGCCCAGCGTGGCATCTATTGGCAACGGCTCTGTCTCGCCATAACCCCTCATATCAGGAGCTATGCCTCGGAAAGCGGGCGGTAGAGCCAGCATTGTTTCCTCCCAGAAGGTGGAGGACGAGCCATTGCCGTGGATGAACACAACCGGAATGCCTTCCTCCAGCCCAGCGGTAAGCACATGCATTCTGAGCCGCGGAGTCTGAATCATCCTGGAAGTAATTCCTTCAAGGTGGTAGATTTCAGCCATAATGCACCCCCTTATCCTCCCACGAACTGCTTGCGCAGTTCTCTCTTCAGGATTTTGCCTGCCGCAGAAATGGGCAAGCTCTCCATGAAGACTACACGCTTAGGGACTTTGTAGCTGGCCAAGCGCTCTTTCAGAAAAGCTATGAGCTCTTCCTCGGTAGCCGTCATCCCAGGCTTCAGGACAACGCAGGCTAGTCCGACCTCCCCCCATTTGGGATCCGGCACACCGATGACGGCGCACATGTGCACGGCAGGGTGCTCGTAAAGGGCTTTCTCTATCTCCACGGGGTAGACATTTTCCCCTCCAGAGATGAACATATCCTTTTTACGGTCCACAATGTAGAAATACCACTCCTCATCGTAGTAGGCTAAGTCGCCAGTGTGGAACCAACCCTCTTCATCCAGCATCCCGGCTGTGGCTTCAGGGTCACCGAAGTAGCCAGAGCAAATGGAAGGGCCTCTGAGCACTAACTCCCCTATCTGGTTGGGACCCAGAGGGCGGTTCTCGTCGTCAACGATGCGGGCGTCTATGAAGAAGTTGGGACGACCAATGGAACCGGCCTTACGGACGGCATCCTCCGGAGCTAGGGCAAAAATGCCCGGCCCGAATTCTGTCATACCGAAGCCTTGCTTGAAACGTACTCCTTTCTCACGGGTGTATTTCTCTATAAGCGGGACCGGTAGAGGGGCTCCACCGCTGGTGCAGAACCTGAGGGAAGAGAGATCAGCTTCCTCCCAGTTGGGGGCTTGGGTCATCATCTGATACATGGTGGGCACGGCAGCAAAAACTGTGACCTTTTCTTGCTCTATTAGCCGGAGCACAAGAGCCGGGTCAAACTGACGGATCAAGATCGTGGTGCCGCCCATGATTATTTGGGGAAGGGTGTAAACGAAAAGGCCTCCGGTGTGGAACATTGGAAATACATTCAAGTAAACATCGTTATGGGTTAAGTCATGGATGACAGTGTTAAGAGTGTTCCAGGCTATCATCCGGTGGGAAACTTGGGCAGCCTTGGGGAAACCAGTGGTGCCTCCGGTGAAAATAAGGGCCACAATATCTTCGGCTTCCACCTCTTCGCAAGTGACAGGGTCTGAAGGGCTGCTCTGCAATATGGTTTCAAAGTGAAGGCTCCCCTCCACACCTTCGCCTTCTATGTGGAGGTAGTAGAGAATAGCGTAATCCGTACCTTTTATCGCCTCCCTGAGTTGGAAAACGTTATCCTTGAAGTCGTCGGAGTAGATAAGGACAGTAGGGGTAGTTTTGCGGATTATCTCTACAAGCTCCCGCCAGTGGAGGCGCCAGTTCAGGGCAGTGTGGATAGCTCCCAGTTTGGAGCAGGCAAAGAAGCAATCCAGATGCTCTACCCCATCCCGAGCCAGAATGGCGACTCGATCGCCCTTGCGAATTCCGGCTACGTTCCGCAACCAGTTGGCGAAACGATTAGCACGCTCATTCATTTGGCGGTAAGTGAGGCGCCAAGGCGGTTGCTTGCCGTAATCTACTACGGCTACCTTTTCAGGACTGTAGATAGCTCTTCGGCCAAGGTAATCGCCGACATACATATGGATCTCCTCCTCATACCCACCGCCAGACAGAGGCAGCCATCGTTATGCCCCCGCCGCTGGTGCAGAAGACGATTATATCGCCTGGTTTTGGCCCACGTCCCTGGTTGATTAAATCATCCAGTGCCATCGCCACACAGGGTGAGCCTGTATAGCCCCACTTGTCCATGACCCAATGGGTTTTCTCCATAGATTGACCGAGGATTTGCATCATCAGTTCAATAGTGCGCAAGTTGAGCTGTGTGAAGAGGAAAAGATCCACATCTTCTACTGTAAGCCCTGCCTTTTCCAGAGCTTTCTGAATCAGCCAAGGCCAGTATTCCGTGTTGAAGGTGCGGGGGAATTTCTTGACGAATTGGACTCGCGGTGGACCGTATTTTTCCAGGTTCTCCGGGGTACAGGGCCGAAAAGCGCCACCGGTGTAGATGCCCAGAGCATCGTAGTATTCACCTTTGGCCAGGAATTGGCTTGCCAAGAATCCGGGTCCCTCACTGGGACCCAACACTACCGCCCCCGCACCATCGGCAAAGAGGTTGGCGGTTTTCTTGTCCTTGAGGTCCAGGAAGCGGCTCATACCGTAGCCACCGGCCACTAGGACGTATCGGATTGTCGGCTCAGTCATAATGTAGCGGGCTCCCTGGTCCAAGGCTGTCACCCACCCTGCGCAGGCACTGTTCACATCCCAGCAACCAGCATTGACTGCCCCCAGCTTGTACTGGACTACTGCCGAGGTAGGAGGAGAAAGGTAATCGGGAGTGTCGGTAGACACGATGATGAGATCCAAGTCTTCAGGCCGGAGGCCAGCTCGTTCCAGTGCTATCTTGGAGGCTTCCACCACCAAATCAGAAGTGGTCTGCTCGGGCGTCATCCAATGACGCTGTCGAATGCCTACGTTCTCTATGAGCCAATCGCTGGTTTTCTCCCCAAGGATTTCGTCTATCTCATCGTTCGTAATTAGCCTTGGGGGCACATAACTGCCAGTGGCAAGAATGCGAGCGTGACGCATCACTTAGCCTCCTCAGGCTTCAGAAATTCCAGCATCGCTTCCACAGTGGCTTGGGGGTCTTCTATGGGGAAAATGTGACCCACGTTGGGGAGGATTTTGACCCGAGCGTTGGGGAGCTTCCGGGCCAAGAGTTCCGCGTTCCCGGGAGGGACTACCTTGTCGTACTCGCCAAAGAGCACGAGCACGGGACAGGTTATCTGAGAGATGCGGTCCTCAGCGTTGTGGGTAGCTCCGGCCATAACCTGAGCTTGATACTGAGCTGGAGGCACAGGGTTGGTCAGTCGGTACTCCAGAAGCTCTTTGACCACTTCCGGATGGCGCTCGGCGAAGCCTGGCGCACAGGCCACTTTGATTCCTCTGTGGACCAGTTCTACAGGATCACCATCCCTCTTAGTGAGGACTTCAAGGGCCTCTGGGGTAATGGGTATAACGTTGGGGCCACCGTAAGTTGTGGAAGCCAGAATCAATTTCTCAACAAGGTCAGGTCTGGCAAGAGTTAGCTCTTGCGCAATGAATCCACCCAAAGAGTGACCCATTACATAGGCTCTGCGGATACCGAGGCCATCAAGGAGACCGGCGGTATCAGCCGCCATCATTTTTGTGGTGTAAGGACCGGGGGGTTTATCGCTTTCACCGGCTCCGCGGTTATCAAAAGTTACCACCTGAAAATGCTTGGAAAGTTCAGGCACGATTTTGTGCCAGAACCAGCGTCCATATCCGACGCCAGTGATGAGAACCAACGGATGACCGGAACCGGTCACCTCATAAGCAATCTCTATATCATTCACTTTCATTTTCGGCATATTGACCTCCTCGTCCTGACTCTTCTACGAGCCGTATTCCTTCCTCAGACGTTCTTTGTCCACTTTGCCTGCCCCTGTTTTGGGTAGAGCTTCCACGAAAATGAAGGATTTGGGAATTTTGTAACTTGCCAATCGCTCTCGACAGAATGCTATGAGTTCTTCCTCGGTCACGGAAGCGCCGGGGCGAAGGGCTACAATGGCTCGGCCTACTTCTCCCCACTTTGGGTCGGGCACTCCTATGACCGCTGCCTCAACTACGGCCGGATGGGAGTGGAGGACGCTCTCAATTTCAGCGGGATAAACGTTTTCCCCTCCCGAGATGAACATATCCTTTATCCGCCCAACGATGTAATAGTAGCCTTCGGCATCGCGTTTGGCCAGGTCGCCGGTGTGAAGCCATCCATCTCGAAAAGTTTGAGCTGTGGCTTCGGGGTTGTTCCAGTAGCCGGCGCAGACATGGGGCCCACGGATAATGAGTTCTCCAACCTCCTCCGGACCACACTCAGTCCCATCTTCTCGCACTATCTTCACATCGATGTGGAACAAGGGGAAACCGACAGAGCCAGGCTTGCGACGCGCATCTTCCGGAGGAAGCCAGAAGGTATTGGGACCCGCTTCAGTGAGACCATAGCCCGTTTTGAAATTGATGCCTTTCTCAAAGAACTTTTCAAACACAGACATTGGGCAGGGCGCTCCGCCGCTTATCACAATCTTCAGGCGGGAAAAATCAGCCTCTTCCCAGCGAGGATGCTGCTGAAGCATGATAAACATAGTCGGAACGCCGAAAAACACTGTCACCCCTGCATCTCTAATGAGATCGAAGACCTGGTCCGGATCAAACCCCTTACAAACGATACTAGTGCCTCCGATGTAAACCAAGGGGGCAGTGAATACATTAAGGCCTCCGGTATGGAAAAGAGGGGCGTTGAGAATAGCCACATCATCGGGGGTGAGACCCCAAGAGATAACTGTGTTGACGGCGTTAGCAGTGATAGAGCGATGGGTCAATATGGCTCCTTTCGGCAAGCCGGTTGTGCCACCGGTATAGCAGATGACCCATGGGTCCTCCCAATCCAGGTCTATTTCCGGAAGGGAGTGGTCGGGAAAAGATTCGCGCTCAGAGAAGGAGATATCATTCGGAGAAGCTTTTTCTCCTAGGGCTACATAATAATGTAGGTTAGGAATTTTGCCCCGCAGAGCGTTGACTTGGGAGGTGAACTCGCTTCCGTAAACCAAAGCTACTGGTCTGCCATCGTTGAGGAGACCCTCCAGTTCGTAAGGGGTTAGGCGCCAGTTCAGGGCCTGCATGACACCGCCAATGCGGCCCAAAGCGAACCACAGGTCCAAATATTCCACACAGTTCTGAGCCAGTATGGCCACCCGATCTCCCTTACGCACTCCGAGACGTTCTTGGAGGAAGCGAGCCGTTCGGTTGACCATGTGGCTCCATTCCCTGTAAGTTATGGGGCGGTTGCCGTTGAGGGTGTCTATAAGAGCCACTTTGTTTGGGGTCAGAAGCTCCCGACGTCCAAGCCAATCTCCAACGATCATGCTCTGCCTCCTTAGGTACCCACCACGATGCCACCATCTACACGAAGCACGGTTCCCGTAATATAAGAGGCTTCATCAGAGGCCAGGAAGAGGTAAGCGTTGGCTACATCTCTCGGATCCCCCAGGCGGCCCAAGGGGATGCGAGCTTTCATCTGCTCAAGGATTTTCTCCGGCATCTGGCGGACCATATCGGTTAGGATGAAACCAGGGGCAACAGCGTTGACCCGGATATTGTACCTTGCCAGTTCCCTGGCCCACACTTTAGTCATTCCGATGACGCCAGCTTTTGAAGCCACGTAGTTGGTCTGGCCGAAGTTGCCATCTATTCCCACAACGGAGGAAGCATTGAGGATTACTCCACCGCCCTGCCGTATCATGTAGGGCACGACGGCCTGGGTGCAGTTGAAAACTCCCTTGAGATTGACAGCGATGACCAGGTCAAAATCTTCCTCAGACATCTGACCCACTACCTGGCCGTCTTTGTACTTCACCAGCAGGGCGTCCCGCAGGATGCCGGCATTGTTTACGAGGATATCAATCCTGCCGAAGCGAGCAGCCACATCGTCCACCCAGGCCTGGACCGCTTTCCTGTCAACCACGTTTACTTTGTAGAAACGGGTTTCGTCTCCAAGCTGAGCGGCAGTCTGGCGGCCCGCTTCTTCGTTCACATCACAGATTATAACTATGGCACCTTCTTCGGCGAAACGGAAAGCTGTAGCTTGGCCTATGCCCACAGCTCCACCTGTGATGAGAGCGACTCTGTCCTTGAGCCGCATGGTTAACCTCCTCTGCTTTGTAAGCAGAAAAAATTTTATAACCAAACGGTTACAAAAGAGTTACAAAGTAGTTACTGAAGGCGGGCGTTGCGGATTTCTTCGTATAGCTGAACGGTGGCAGGGGAGGGGTCTACTTGGAGCTCTTTGCGGAGCCGCTCCACGCATTTCCTATAGGTTTTCAAGGCCTGAGCCCTACGGCCAGTGCGGGCATAGGCCAGCATCATCCAGCGGTAAGCTTGCTCCCAGCAAGGATCCCGAGCTAAAATGGCCCGGCAAACGTTAAGAACCTCATCCCATACTTCCTTACGGGCCAGAAGCTCTGCTACTCTCTCAGCTGTGCGAAGGTAGAGGATCAGAATTCTCTCCCTTTCCTCGCTGCACCAAGATTCGTAAAGGCAATCTTCCAGGTAGTCCCCACCGTAAAGGACAAGCGCACGCTTATAGTGCTCCAGGGCTTTATCGGGCTCTAAGTTTAGGAGCTTGTCCCCACTGGTTATCTCTTTTTCCATCTCTTCCACATCCAGCCAAATGTCGGCCCCTGGTCTGAGTCCGTACCGGGAACGATCCCGAATTATGTAAGCCGAAGGCATCCCTTCCTGACGCTCAGGCTCCAGGACTTTGCACAGGGTGCTGAGAGCTACTTTGAAATCCCGTTTGGCTGTTTCGGGGTCCAGGTCGGGCCAGAGCATTTCCAGAATCTGGTCCCGATCTAGCATAGTGCGCCGGTAAGTTATTAAGACTTGAAAGAGCCTCCGAGCTTTCTCACGGCGCCATTCCGATGGAGAAATTTCCTTTGTTCCCCGCCAAACCCTGAACGGCCCAAGGGTTTGTACCCTAAGCTGGTAACCCGGGTGGACTTCCGTCTTCTCCAGTCCCAAGGACTTGAGGAGACGATCCACACATGCGGGATGAAGGCCAGAGTCACGGGCATAAAGCAGTATTGGGACCGCCATGCGGGGATCAGGAGGTCCCAAGAGCGTCCTTCTGGTGAAAAGGTAATCGTAGCCGTGGCTGTGAACCAAACTGAGAAGCTCCTCAGAATCCCGCCTCAACCGGGCCTGGTCTTTCTTACGCCACCACGTTAGACAGAGCCATAACCTGGCAACAGCCTCCCCGTATGGGTCACTGCATTCCCTAAAGGAATTTAGAGCTCGGGAAAGCCAATCTACAGCTAAGTTGTACTCACCGGCCAGGACATACCCTGCCCCCATGGAGACCCTGATCAGTGCGGTTATCCATTCATCTCCAGCCCGCTGGGCAATTTCTATCCCCTTGTGAGCCGCTTCTAGAGCAGCATCCAACTCCCCATTGAAGCCATGAGCTCGACAAAGTCCCCAGAAGGCTTCCACCTTTAAGCGCGGGACGGCAAGGTCCTCACTTATGGCTATGGCTTCCTGATAGCAACGACATGCCTGAGAATATCCATCTGGGTCGTCTCTTATGAGCCAGGAATGCCCCTGTCTCATGTAACCCACTGCAGTAACGAAGGGGGAATTGAGGAGCTGCCCCCGCTTTGTGCCATCTACAGCGCAATAGTAAGCTGCTTCGGCCTCCCCCTGGAAAGCCAGCACAAGGGAGAGGATGAGCAAGGTTTCCCGGTGGGCCCGGGGCCTGAGCACAGGTTCCCGACGCTCCCTCTCTGCCTGCTCTTCCAAGAGGCGACGAGCTTCGTTGAGCCGGCCGGTGCGCAGGAGCACACGGACAGCCAATTCGGCCTCTCCCGGCCCCTCTTCTCGGAGAGTACGGGCCTGTGCACGCAATCGCTCTGCTTCCTCGGGACGACCCAGATTGAGCTGGTTTTCTGCCAGGAGCTCCAGCAAGCGAGCAAAGCTCTCCCTGTCCTCCTGCCCATCGGCAAGGCGAAGGGCCTCCTGGAGGTATCGCTCCGCCTGGACCGGATCCACAGTGTCCAGATAGACACGGGCCTTTCCCCTCAGAGCCTGGCCAACCCCCCGATTATCGCCTCTAAGACGGTAGCGTTCTTCAGCCTGCTGATACCAGCCAAGGGCTTCATGGAAACGGCTCCGAAGGCGGGCTATGTCCCCAAGGTAGATTAACAACGCTGGATGAGCTGCCAGCACTTCTGGCGGAATCATACCAAGCCACTGGGAAAGAGTCTCAAGCCTGCCTGCCTGCACCATATCCCGGCCCAAGTTATCAATTATTGCGGCAGCCTCTTCCCAGGCCTGCGCAGCCAGGAAATGGTGAACAGCTTTGGCTTCATCACCCATCTTCGTAAAACACTTGGCAGCCCGCAAATGAGCCTCTCTGGCCTCCTGGGGCGAGAGTTGATGGTAGAGGAACTCCCTGAACAAGTGATGGTAACGGAAAAGGCCTTCCCCGAGGTCCACAATGAAAAGGCCATTTTCCATGAGATAATTGATGATGGAAACGCTATCGGTAGTTTCGCAGAGGCAATCGCAAATGGAGGGCGATAACTCCTGCAAAACCGCCGTCTTCAGGAGGAAATCCCGTACTCTCGGCTCTAGCTGCTCCAGAACTTCACGGGCCAGGTAAAGGAAGAGACTTTCAGTAGGGCCAGTTACCTGCTCAAGGGCCCGGGAGAGGTTCGGAGTGATACGGCTCTGCAGAGCCTTCCAGACAAGTTGAAGAGCAATGGGCCACCCTTCGGTCCGCTCAGCCAGCAAAGCGATCTCAGACGGGCTAAGGAATAGCCGATATTTCCGAAGGAAAAGGGCTTTTATTTCCTCAGGGGTAAAAGCTAAATCTTCCTGCCGGATCTCCAAAACCTCTCCGTGGGCTTTCCAACGGATCAGAGTAGGCAGATTGAGAGCGTAGCGGGTGGAAAGGATTGTATGTAGATCCGGTGGTGAATGGGCGATGAAGCGGTCCAGAAGCCGCAAGGTCTCCGGGGATTCTCTCAGGAAGTGAGCATCATCCAGGACGAAGAAGTGGGGAGAGGTGATCCGTTTGGCTAATTCGTCCAGCAATATATCTAGAACCAGGGTTGGACGGAACTGATCGGAATGCTCCTCGATGAAAGCCAAAGCAAGCTCGAAACCATCGGGAAATAGGGAGCGAAAGCCGTGGATGAGGTAGAAAAGAAAAAGGGCTGGGTCGCTGTCTTCCCGCTCCAGCTGATACCAGACGATAGGTATCCCCTGTTCGGCCAAAGTTGCCAGAGCTGTGCTCTTGCCGTAACCAGCCCCTGCTTGTAGGATGGTCAAACGGTAATTTAGAGCCTCGAGAAGCTGCTGAATCAGGCGCGGGCGGACCAGCACTCGTTTAGTTAGACGCGGGGGCAGTAGCTTTACCCTGAGCAGCACTCTTTCCATTATTATCTCACCCCTTGCCTTTATTATACCACACGAAGGGAGAATTCCCCACGCACTAAAGAAACCGGACTTGCTGCAGTAAAGTTGTTACAATATAATTTTCCCGACGACCAAAACAGGATGGGGCCATGACTTACGACTGGGCTATAAAGACTGAGAACCTCTGGCGAATATACACTGTACAGGGGGGCCGCCGTAAACCCCGGAAGGAGGTCATAGCCCTGAGAGATGTCAACCTAGAGATAGCTAAGGGCGAGCTTTTCGGCCTTCTGGGTCCCAATGGTGCAGGTAAAACTACCCTCATAAAAATCCTTACCACCCTGCTGGCACCAAGTTCCGGAAGAGCATGGGTTGCAGGCTTTGATGTGGTTCGAGAAGCTCACAAAGTTCGCCCGATAATCAACATGGTGTCCGGTGGAGAAACCTCCGGCTATGGATTGCTCACCGTCAGGGAAAACCTCTGGATGTTCGCTCAGTTCTACGGTATTCCTACTTCCGAAGCCAACCGCCGAATTGAGGAGCTCCTACGCCGGATGGGCCTCGCTGACTGGATGCACACTAAATTATCCCAGCTTTCCACCGGAATGCGCCAGAAGATGAACGTTGCCCGGGGGTTCCTTACGGACCCCGAAATCCTATTTCTGGATGAGCCAACTTTGGGCCTTGACGTGAACGCCGCCCGCCAGATCCGGCAGTTTATAAAAGAATGGCTGGAAGAACACCCGGACCGAACCATACTGCTCACCACCCATTACATGCAGGAAGCCGATGAATTATGTGACCGGGTAGCTATAATTGACCAAGGCAGAATTGTGGCCTGCGATTCACCGGCTGCTTTAAAACAGCGCCTCCGTCGGGAATCCATCTTTGAACTGGACATCACTTACCCTAATGATTTGACCCAAGAAGCCCTGGAGTCCATTTCTGGAGTTCGCCGCGCTTCTATATCTGAAACTGATGGTGGTGCTAAACTGGCCTTGGTCCTGAACGAAGAGGCGGCCCTGGCAGAGGTAATCCATACTCTGACGGCGCACTCGGTCCAGGTGCGCCACCTCACTAAGAGGGAGCCCACCTTAGAGGATGTGTTCGTAGAGCTGGTGGGTCGGCCTTTCAAAGAGGCAAAAGAATGAAAGGCAAGGCTAAAGGGTGGAAACTCTTCTTGAAAACAGTGGTTGCACGGGCATATCCGAGGATCATAGGCCAGCAGCGGGAAAAATCTTGGTTTTTCTTTGACGTTTTCCTGCCCATGCTGGCGGTTTCGGCCTACGTTTTCATTTACCGGGCCATCAGGGCCCCTGAAGATTACATCGGCTTTGTGGTCCTGGGCGGAGCAATGACAGCCTTCTGGCTGAATGTCCTCTGGAGCATGTCCACCCAGCTTTACTGGGAAAAGGAAACAGGTAATCTCCCCCTCTTCATAATGTCCCCTGCCCCCAAGATGGGGATCCTTCTGGGAATGGCTTTGGGTGGGATGTTAGCTACTTCCCTTCGGGCAGGGACGATCATTTTAGTAGGGAGTCTTCTGTTCAATGTCCGATATTCTGTCGCCAATCTCCCTCTCCTAATAACCGCCTTCTTCCTCACCCTTATAGCCCTGTATGGACTTGGAATGATGAACGCTTCGCTCTTCCTCCTCTGGAGCCGAGAAGCTTGGCACCTGGCCAGCTTAGCCCAGGAACCCATCTACCTTCTTTCCGGTTTCTACTTCCCCATCAAAAGTTTGGGGTTCTGGGTAGCTGTAGTGGCTTCCCTGATACCCCTCACCCTTGGCCTTGATGCCATGCGCCAGTTGCTCTTCCCATCCGGAGCAACCCTTGGCTTTCTGGATGTCCACATAGAATTAATTGCTTTGGCTGCGCTGAGCGTGGTCTTCCTTGTGGCTGCCCGGCTCCTCCTGGACTACATGGAGAGGAAAGCCATACGCGAGGGGAGGTTGCTGGAGATTCAACGATGAAGAACCGGTTACTTTCTGGTTGGCGCTCTTTCGCGGTGGCTACGTGGCTCGGATGGCAAATTGAGTCCAACTGGACCGATCCCCTGCTTTTCACCATTTACTCAATAGTGAAACCCCTCGCTTCGGCCGCAATTTTGGTGGTGATGTATGGGGTAATAACGGGCGGTCGGTTCAGAGAACCCGTATTTCCCTATATTTACCTAGGCAATGCCTTCTACATTTATGTAGGCTCCGTCATGACTGGAATTTCCTGGGCAGTGATAGATGACCGAGAACATTATCGCACCTTGAAGTATATTTACGTGGCTCCCGTTCGCATTCCTCTCTATTGGTTCGGCCGAGGGGTAGCTCGTTTCCTCACAGGCTCCTTTGCAGTGCTCGTGACCCTGCTGGCTGGTGTTCTTTTCCTTCACTTGCCTATTAACCCAATGCAGGTGAATTGGCCTCTCCTCTTCTCTTCCTGGGCCCTGGGGATAGTGATGCTGGCCTTCATGGGTCTCATACTGGCTAATGTTAGCCTCCTGGTGGCCCATCACTTTTTCTTAATAGGGGAAGCCGTAGCAGGAGCCCTCTACCTCTTCAGTGGAGCAATTTTCCCGCTGGAGATTCTGCCAAGCTGGCTCCGCCCCATCGGCTTTATCATGCCCATAACTTACTGGTTGGAACTGATCCGCCGTTCCTTGCTCGGAGAAGGTTCCAGGACTTTTTCCACCCTCGCTTCTTTCAGCAACGAAGAGCTCCTGGGAATAATGCTCGGCCTTTCAATCCTTTTCGGTGTAACAGCCCTCGCCACCTTCAAGTTGTGCGATTTCCTGGCCCGCGAGCGCGGCCTGATTGACCAGACTACAAATTATTGACCAGGCTGGACATGAGCCCCATGTCCCTACATTGTCGCCTGCCCTTAGTCTGCCGAAAGAGGCGAATGACCCCGGTTTGCCCTTGTTCGTGATCTTCCAAAGGCTCCTCAAGCCCTTTGGCTGAGAGTCAGGCTTCTTGCCCCGCGGTTTGTTCACCCTAACGGCTCTAAGTCAATCTGAGCCGGAGATCGGACCTGAGCTAAAGGCTATTTTGGAGAGACTACTAGGTTGTGGTATTATTTCCCCACAAAAGCCGAAGGAGAAACAAGCGATGAGAGCCCTGACCCCGGTGCTCTTTCTTTTCTTAACTTTGCTCCTCACATATCCTCTCCCTTTCCACATGAGCACTCATGTTCCAGGAAGCAACCTCTGGGCCTTTGACGAATATACCTTCGTCTGGAACATTTGGTGGTTCAAGCGTTCCTTACTGGAGCTCCACATCTCCCCTTTTTCCACCGATTACATCTTCTTCCCAGTGGGGACAAAGCTCATCCTTTACACTTACAATCTCTTCAACTGTGCCCTGGCTCTCCCCCTCACCTTTTTTATGCCCCTTCCTCTGGCGAGCAACCTCACGCTCATTTTCGCCTGGATTGTAAGCGGATGGGGAGCCTACCTTCTGGCTTTTTACCTCTTGCGGCGCAATGGCTTGAATGAATACGCCCGCACGGCTGCCATCTTGGCTGGAATTTTCTACGCCTTCGCTTCAAACCGGCACGTTTACGCCGCTCTCGGCCACTACAATATAGTCAGTACTCAATGGCTTCCCTTCTACGTGCTCTTCTTCATTAAAACTGTAGAGGAACCAGAGTGGAAGAACCCATTCCTGGCAGGTCTCTTCGCCACGTTGGCTATGCTCTGCGAAATGATTTTCGGCACTTTCCTAATCATCTTCTCCGCTTTCTACCTGATCTTGCGCCGCAGGGAGCTCTTTTATCACCGTTTAATCTTGAGGTTGATCATCCTATCCGTGGTTGTCCTGGTAACTTATTGGCCAGTGCTGGTTCCAGTGTTAAGGGAATTCATCCAGGAAGAATATGAGCTTAAGGGCTGGGGCGACGCTCTCAAACTGTCCACCGACCTCCTGGGTTTCCTCACGCCCACATCTCTCCATCCTTGGCTAGGGACAAGCTGGGAAAGGGAGCTCAGAGCAGTCACGGAGAGCACTTCTCGCTTCTCCGATGTCAATACGGTCTTTCTGGGCTATGTGTCTCTGGTTCTGGCCACTATTGCCGTTCTCAAACGCCCCAGCAGAGCAGTCAGCACCTGGCTTGCCCAGGCCCTCCTGTTCGCTTCCTTCTGCTTAGGACCAGTCCTGCAGGTCCAAAAGCGTTACGTTTTTGATATGGATGGCATCCCCATAACCATACCAATGCCTTTCGCCCTCCTCCATTACGTTCCCATCTTCCGGGCCAACCGTGTCCCAAACCGCTTCAGCGTTATCCTGACACTGTGTCTTGCGGTCCTCATCGCCTTTGGAGCGCAAAGAGTTGTGAGCCTAATGGCACACCGCTTTTCCACAAGCTTCTCCAGAGCTGTGAGCGGTGTTCTTGCCACCCTGATCCTGACCGAACACCTGGCTATACCCATGCCTTTGACTGATGCCAGAATACCTGCTCCTCTTCTGATTTTGGGACAGGAAAATGGGGATTTTACAATCTTGCAACTACCACTCGGCTGGCGCAACAGCTTTGGAATGGCGGGGGCAGAGAGCACTCAAGCTCAATACTACCAGACAGCCCATGGCAAAAAGCTCTTAGCCGGGAACATATCCCGCAATCCACCCTTCCAGTTTGATTATTTCCTCCGCCTGCCTTTCTTCCAAGCCATAGTTTCAGCCGAAACTTACAAAGAAGTCTCCCCAGAACTTGAGGCAAGAGCCCGAGCCCAGGCTCCGGAACTCGCTCGCCTCTACAATATCCGCTACCTTGTGGTCTTACCCCCAACCCCTGGGAGGCTTCCTTACTCTGATACTTACACCAAGACCTTGGAGCTTGTGGAGAGGCTCCTGCCCACCGAGCCCTACCTTGAGGGCGATGGCACAAAGGTCTATAAGGTGAAAGTCCCTCCTGCTGCCTCTTCTCTGGAGATAGATTTAGGCACCGAAGAGGCCCTACCCTACCTTGGTGAGGGATGGGACAGGAACGAGGAAATAGCTGGGACAACTGCGGTATGGGCCATCTCCAAGCGAGCTGTGGTCTTCTTGCCCCCGATGGCGAGGGGCTCCTTTACCCTGACCGTTAAAGTTGCGCCATTCACTTACCCAGGTTCCCCCGAACAAACCATCAAAATCAAGCTCAATGGAATCGCCCTGGGAGAAGCAAAGCTCTATCCATGGTGGAATGAACTTTCCTTTCCTATACCCGAAGGTTTGCTCTCTCAAGGCCTCAATCGGATTGAACTCCAATTTTCGCATGCAGCTTCTCCCCGCAAAGTTCTTCCTCCTGAATTCGCCATAGGCTCAACTGGAGTGAATTCTCCCGCCGAGCTGGAAATCCATTCCGGTCAAGGCTTTGCTTTCATCACAGTGGGAGGGGAAAACGCTTCCCTCAACAAAGCAGGACTCAACCTGGCTGTTTTAGAGCCCAAAGAGGGTAGTATATTAACGATCAAGGCTTTCGGACCTGGAGAAGAGATGAGCTTCCTCTCATTTGTGGAAGGGATAGCTCCCGGGAGCATAGTGGTCGGAGCGGCCTATGGAGGCCTCTGGCCCGCAAACGCCCCCGAAGTCCTAAAATCCATCGGACTCAATGGCCCGTCAGATGGCCCATGCTATGCCTTCGTCGGGGTTAAAGGCAGCACCCCCGGTTCAGGTCTGGAAAAGGAAGGGGATGATGTTTACCTACGCCTCGGGTACAATCCTGACGCCAGAACACTGACCGCAGCTGTGGACTTTATCCGGCTGGAAAGGAGGTAACCATTGAAACCCCTTTTCTGGATATGGAAATGGCCTGTTTTGCCATACTCTCTACTTATGATGCTTAGCGTTATTGTTGGCTCTGCTTTGTTCGTGGGACTCGGAAGAAAACGCTGGGGATTGGAAAAGGCTTTTGATGCCCTTATCTGGAGCATGGCCGGAGGATTGGTGCTGGGCAGACTTGGCTTCGTTGTCGGCAACTGGGGCTATTTTTCAGAGAACCTGAAAGAGGCATGGCGGATCTGGAAGGGAGGGATAGCTTTCTCCACGGCCCTGCTCGGAGGATTACTAACACTAATCCTCTTCGCCCGAGTCCAAAAGTTAAATCTGGCGGAGCTTCTGGACCACACTGCTTTAGCCCTTACACCCGCCCAAGCTCTGGGGTGGTGGGCATGCCATACGGCTGGGTTTGCCTACGGCCGGGAATGGAGAGGCTTCCTCTCCTTCTTCCTGCCCGATGTCTATGGAGTAAAAGCATACCGCTTCCCGGTCCAGGCCGTTGGAGCCATATGGAGCGCCTTGCTCTTCATCCTCCTGTTCGCCCTTTATCTGCGAAAGGTCAAAGCAGGCCCCATTTTCCTCGCTTACGCTCTCGGCTACTTGCCCTTTGATTTCACCCTTCGTTTTCTCCGGGGTGACGTAGCCCAAATACTGGGGCCTCTGGAACCAGGCCAGTTCGTCGTGGCCTTTGCGCTGGGCCTGGCCCTTACGCTTCACTTTGTTCCAGGATTGCTTTCAAAGCAATAAAGAACATTGTGACATCAAGCAGATGCACCGTCAGCAAGGCTTTCAGCGATTGCCCGTGATAAATATAAGCAGCCTGAATGCTTAAAGGTAGACCAAGAATAGTCAAATGGAACCATGAGCGCAAAACCAGAGCATTTTGAAGATTCATGCGAGGGTAAGGACTACTATACCCCAGCCTCCTATGAGACCAACACCAAATCCCTTCGCGAGTCAGAGGACAAAGCTAGACCCCGTGTTCCCCTCCGAAACCGTTCGGATAGAAGGCTAACTCGAGAGGAGCTCATCCAAGATTTCCTTCATCCTTTGCCAATGGCTACCTCTCCAATAAATGCGCTGGCAGCCAGGACAAGAGCTGAACTGCTCATAAGTTTGAAAGACATAAGGCGGAACCTTCTCGCGAACGCTTTCCTTCTCGACGGGCTTGAGGGGCTCATTGCACACAGGGCAGCGGGAGAAACAGTTCCTCGTTTCCAGCCCCAGTTCCTTGAATACCTGAAGGATCTGCTCTTCCAGCGAAGTGCTCTTTATCAGAAGAGCTCGGACTCCCCTCCTGCGGGCAAGTTCCTGGTCGCGGGTGAGAAGCACTCTTTCTTCGGCCATTGCACGGTAGGCCAATTCATCATCGTCCACGTGGGGAAAGTAGAGGGTGTCATAACCCAGGATGCGAAGCCATTTGGCAAGAGAACCCAGCATGCTATCCGCTATGAACTTCATAACACTCTCCTCAATGGAAAATTCAAGGAGGAGGTTGAGCTGTGATGAGCTTTCTGAGTTTGCTCCTTCCCCTTGGGTTCGCTCTCGTAGCCCTGGGGGGCAGAAAACCAGAAGAGGCCAGAGATATAGCTTACGTTTTCCTCCTTTCCCTGGCTCTCGGAACACTTGGTTATTTTATTAGCGGTTTTGCCTTTGAATTTGGAGGTATAGGTCTCGTTCACCGGCATGTGAAAGGACTTGAAGGCCTCATCTGGGAATGGTCTCCCTTGGATGTGCAATGGGGTCCAGGCTGGGGGGTGATAGGCCTCTACGGATTCTTCCTGAAGGGTGAGAGGCTCTCTTCGGAAACCCTTTCCCTCTTCTTCCATGGCCTTTCCCTCGTTTCATTGGCCGTGTTTCTCCCTCTGGCTAACCTTTGGAGCAGAGTGAACCGTTTCCTACTCATGGGGTTAGGGCTGGTAATATCCTTTCTCCTCCATCCCGTCGTAGGCAATTGGATTTGGGGTGGGGGATGGCTCTACCATCTGGGGAAAAACGCAGGCCTCGGTCATGGTTTCATTGACATAGTGGGAGCTTCTTCGCCCCACCTCACGGGAGCGTTCATTTCTTTCCTGGGAATAGCGGTTCTGGGCCTCCGCAAAAAGCCGTCCCCCGTTCCAGCTATGCCCCCTGTTCACCTTCCTATCTTGGCGGGCGCGGGTCTTACCCTGGCCATACTCGGCACTGGGGCCTTTCTTACCACCCACCCCATCTATTCCACTCTCCCTGATATCTCCGTAAATGCAGGGATGGTGAACACTGTGCTGGCAACAATGGGTGGAATACTGGGAGCTTCTCTCTATTCTTTCCTTGCCACCGGCCGCGGTGATTTCCTTATGGCTGTAAGAGGGGGGACAGCTGGACTCATAGTCGGAGGAACTTCCTGCTTCTTCATACCTTTCTGGGCTGCTTGGCTTGCTGGCTTTGCAACTGGCTTCCTCCTCCCGCCGGTAGTCTATCTCTGGGAAGAAACCCTCAAGTTTGGAGACCCATCGGGGGTTATGGCTACGAGCGGCCTTGGGAGCACTTTGGGCCTCTTGCTCCCTGCATTTCTGGCGAGTGGGGAATACGGCGAAGGGTGGAACGGTATCCCTGGAAATTACCTGGGAGTCTTCGGCCAAGGAGTGAGCGGCCTTTGGGTATCGCAAGGCTTTATCCCGGATTTCCCCCATCAGCTCTATGCCCAATTAGCAGGATTTGCTGCCGTGCTATCCTGGACGGCCATAGCGACTATTCCTCTTTTCCTCCTGGCGCGTTTAAGAAAGGACAGAAGTAATACAGGAAACAGGGCTCTCCACACTTCTGCTACAGTTTCTTCATCGGGAGGTTCCGGGGAAAACCTCTCTTGAAGATAAAAACCCACTAAGTTTTTCAAAGTGTTGGTCCTATCCGGCAGGAGCTCGGCCAACCTTTCGGCGTATTCCTGGGGGGTCTGGCAAGGGTTTAGCTTTACCCCCATCAACTGGCCAAATCTCAGGAGACGGAGGTAAAACCGGGAGGCCGGAGGAAGCTCCAGAGGCTCCAGTTTCAGCCATAGGACCTTTAGCAATGCAGCCAGGGCAGTTATACCGGGCACCAAGGGCCAGAATCTTCTGAACCTTCCAACCTGCGAAGTATTTGGAGTAAGAGTGGGAAGTCCCGGAAGCGATGGAGATGTTTCTTCGGGTATTTCAATGTTCTCAGGTATGCGAAGGGAACGCTCCCTGCCAACAACAGACTCAGGCCTTGTCTCGACGCCGGACAGCCTTATTATAGGCGGCCGTGCGGAAGTGGGTTCAAACTCAACCCAGCCATAATTGGGAAAGAACACTTCTACCCAGGCATGAGCGTGTTTTTCCCGCACCCGCCATCTCTCCTTAGCCATCAGGTATTCACCACTGGTATAACCTGCTGCCAGGCGAGCTGGTATTCCTAGGGTTCTGGCCATCACCACCATTGCCGAAGCATAGTAATAGCAGTAGCCCTGGCGCAGATCAAAGAGAAAGTAATCCACCGCATCCCTGCCTTCAGGCGGGGGTGGAATCTTCTCATTGTAAATTATATTCTCCCTAAGGTAACGCTCGAGGGCCAGAACCTTATCGTAGGGGTTATCATAAGGGGAAGTTATTTCTGCAGCCAATTCCCTGACCCGCTGTGGAAGCTCAGGGGGAAGCTGTAGATAGCGAACAACGACCCAGGGAGGGTAATCGGTTCCGGCTCTGCGCAGGCTACCCTCATCAGCCACGCTCACCATGGATACGACCCTCACAGTCTCCCCCCGCTTTATAGGCTCGGAGGCGAGGAGGATAGAGGGTTCCAATTTGCCCCCCTCTTCAAAGGCTATGGCGAACGCTGCTTCCGAGAGGAGGAAAGGTTGGTAAGCTGCAAAGAGAACCCCTCCTTCAGGCTCTATGTAACGGTAAGTTTGAGTGAGAGCTTCCCTCATCTCAAAGGGAAAGAGGGGAATTTCCTCCCATGCCTCAAAGGGGAAAGCCTTGTCGTCAGTATTGAGCCAGCCCCTACCGGTGTAGAAATCGTAAGTGGCCGCTTTCCAGTAACGGACCAGATTATGAGGAAAGGCTTCCACCTCCATTACAACCAAATCTCCGAGAGCAATAGGTCCCCCAAGGCTCAACTCTTTGCCGAACAAAGCTCGACCTACCTTCGGACTTCTATATCCTCTGAGGGAAGGAAAGAGCCTGTTCCACTCTTTCTGGACCCTTTCCCAGCCTTCTTTGAAAAAGGCGAACCCGGATTGAGCTTTAATCTCCGGCGCAATCCAGGCCACGGTAATGGCCACCAGAATGAAGATTAAACCGTAGCGGAAGAAATCAAAGTAAGCGTAAGGGGAAAAACCGACCCTGTGACGAGCCCAGCCCTCTTGCTGTTCCTGAAAGCGGAGCCAGAGGATGAAGAAAAGCGCTCCCAGGGCATACGCGATAGGGTAGATGGTTAAGCTTTGAGGACCGTAATAGGTATTTACAGCGATAATAACTCCTCCGGGCGTGACGGCTTTCCATCCATTGCGTCCCCGGAAAGCCCACCAGACTCCGAGGTAAACGGACCACCAAACTACAAAGCCCATTAACAACACAAAAGCGAGTGGATCTCCTCTTGCCTTCCCGGCCACAGCCTCCAATAGCCAGTAATTTATCCGCCAGCTCAGGTTTACAAACCTGTCCTGCAGCTCCAGATTTCCAGGCAAAACCAGGGCAGTTAAGACAAAGAGGAAAAAGCTACCGGTAACCAGGCTGTACAGATGCGCCAAGCGAGAAGGCCAGCGGGATAAAACCAGGAGGGAACCAGTGAGGAAGGCCAAGGTTGTAACCCATAGCAGAACCTCAAGCCCTTCAGTCCAATCCGCCGCTACAACGCACCAGGCCACTGTAAGTTGAAGCCAGAGGAAGAAAATTGAGCCAAATCCCATCTAACTTCCCCCACTTGGTTCAATTTTACTCCACTCTTATCCCTGCCGCAATTTAGCCTCAATTTGGCCTATCCAGGATTCTGCTGATAACTGAAGTTCGGATATAAGTTGGGATAGTTTGCACGAAGTCTCGGACGTAAAACCCTATCTTTGGTCAGGAGGTATCCCACGCCTCCCATCCATAGACACCGATTTATGAAACCTTCTTTTGATGACCCAACCATCGCCTGGCGGGCTGCCGAAATCGGCCAGGTGGTTCTGGAGGGCCCGCTCATTCCGGTCTCTGACCATCCCCCAGGGGGAATTTTCGGACCTTCGCTACCCCGAAAGATTTGTTGGGGGGAGAGGATTGTGGAGGAGACCTGGACGCTTTTTGCCGCCATTGTTCTCCCTGTCCCAGCTCACGCCTGGATCTCAGTAAACGATTGGTCTTGACAGAAGCAAAAGTGTGGTATATAATATAAGTGGACTTTGGGAGCGCTCCCAACATGGGGGAATTTTTCGGGCGTAAAACCGAGCTAAAGCAGATTTTTAAGGTCGCGAAATGAGAGCGCTCCCACAATGGGAGGTGCCTATGCCTCCAACTCTGGAACAAGTTGCAAAACTGGCAGGTGTATCACGTTCTACAGTCTCACGGGTCATTAACAATCACCCCCATGTCCGCCCCGAGGTCCGCGAGCGCGTCTGGCGTGTTATACGAGAAATTGGTTACCAACCCAATGCTGCCGCCCGCAGCCTTGCCACCCGCCGCACTCAGATCATCGGTATAATCATCCCCGAAACTGTGACCAAGCTCTTTACCGACCCCTTCTTCCCCCTCCTGCTGCGCGGTGCTACCGAAGCCTGCAATGCCCGTGAGTACCAATTGATGCTTTCCCTGTTCACCGCGCGCGTTGACCGTGAAGAACTGTACAGGCGCATCCTGCGAGGCAGATACCTGGACGGAGTCATTATTGCCTCTGCTTCCATCAGCGACCCACTCATCCCCAGCCTACTGCGCGATGGAATCCCCTTCGTTTCCGTAGGGCGGTACCCGGATGAACGAGTGAGTTACGTGGATGTCGATAACGTTGGTGGGGCTCGCATGGCTGTTGAACACCTAATACGGCTAGGACACCGACGCATAGCTACTATCACCGGACCATTGGACATGCTCGTCAGCCGAGACCGTCTTGAAGGTTACCGTCAGGCCCTGGAGGCAAACGGCATCCCTGTGGATGAATCCCTGATCATTGAGAGCGATTTCACCGAAGCCGGAGGCATGCTGAGCATGCAACGTCTGCTTCCGGCCTCTCCTACGGCAGTCTTCGTTGCCAGCGATATGATGGCGATCGGAGCCATGAGGGCTCTGCGCCAGGCAGGCCTGCGCGTACCCGATGATGTAGCCATCGTTGGCTTTGATGATATACCCCTGGCTTCATCAATTGAGCCTCCCCTCACCACTATTCGCCAGCCGATCGAGCGCCTCGGAACCATAGCTGTGGAAGTGCTCTTGAGCCTGCTGGAGAAACCCCCCGAAGAGCGCCAGCCGGCGCAGAGGATAATCCTGCCCACAGAGCTTGTGATAAGAACTTCTTGCGGAGCAGCGCAAGCGTTCTAAAAGGATAACAGATGAAAATAACAGCTTAAATTGCGGGGGATGAGCCACAAGGAAGACCAGAAGGTGGCAACCGTGCAGGTTCTCCCCACACAATGTATAAAATATAAGGAGGCGGAAAATGCGTAGGACCATTTTCTTCGCAGTAAGCATGCTGGTAATCCTGAGCATGCTGCTCATCGCTTGCGCTACCCCCACCCCGATTGTGATTGAGAAAGAAAAGCCTGTAACAGTCGTGGTGGAGAAGGTGGTGACGGTTGTGCCCACCCCAGCCCCTGCAGAGGTAATATATCCACGCAAGGAAACCCTCTATACAAGCGGCAAACAGTGGGGACCTCCCACGTCCTGGAACCCGCTTCAGCCTGGCGTCTATGCCATGGGAGTGATTGGCTTGTGTTACGAGACCCTCTTCCTCTATGACCCCCTGACCAATAAATACATCCCCTGGCTGGCGGAAAGTGGCAAGTTTGTAAGTGAGAAGGCCTACGAGGTTAAACTCCGCAAGGGCATCCAGTGGCAAGATGGCCAGCCTCTTACCGCCAAAGACGTCGTCTACACCTTTGAACTAGGCAAGCTGGAGGGGGTTTACTATAAGCCTCTGTGGGACTGGCTGGAGAAAGTAGAAGCGGTAGACGATTACACTGTCCGCTTCTCCTTCAAGGAAATCCGCCACCAGGAATGGGGCAACGCCCTCTACTCCATCGCTATTGTACCTAAGCACGTCTGGGAAAAGCGCTCCAATGAGGAGAACGTTTCCGGCCCCAACCTGCCTCCCATGGGCACTGGCGCTTACATCTACGAAACCCACTCTGAGGACCGCATGGTTTGGAAGCGGAATGAAAACTGGTGGGCCAAGAAGCTGTTGGGCCTCTCCGTGGCCCCCAAGTACATCGTGGACATAGTCAACCCCAGCAACAACGTGGCCCTGGGACTGGTGCTCAAGGGTGAGATTGACCTGAGCAACAACTTCTTGCCCGGAATCAACACCCTGGTGGAGGGCGGTTACGGCATTCAGACTTGGTATGACGATCCACCTTACATGCTTTCCGCCAACACCGCTTTCCTCTTCATGAACCTCACCAAGAAGCCCATGGACGATCCCGCTTTCCGTAAGGCCATGGCCTACGCCATTGACGTGGACAAGATCGTGACCACGGTATATGGTAATATAGTTAAGAAAGCTAATCCTGTTGGTCTCCTTCCTGTCTGGGAGCAGTATGTGGACCAGAAAGTGGTTGCGGAGCTGGGCTTCAGCTACAATCCCGAACAGGCCAAAAAGATTCTGGATCAGGCCGGTTACAAGGACGTGGATGGCGACGGCTTCCGGGAGGCTCCTGATGGCTCCAAGATCAGCCTGAAGATAATCGTCCCCTTTGGCTGGACCGACTGGATGGAATCCATCAGGGTGATTGCCGAGGGTGCCCAGGCCGTTGGCATTAATCTCCAGCCAGACTTCCCCGACTTCGGTGGATACTGGGATCTTCTCACCGGCGGTAAGTTTGACATGGCTATCAACAACTTCGGCTCCCAGATGAGCAATACGCCGTGGACCTTCTACTTCTGGCTCTTCCGAAACCCCATTACACCCAAGATGGAGAACGGGAACTTCGGCCGCTACGACAACCCCAAAGTCTTTGACCTGGTAGTGCAACTGAACAAGACCCCGATCGAGGACGTTGAGGGCATGAAGAAGGTCATGGCCGAGATCCAGCGTATCCAGTTGACTGACATGCCCGCCATCCCGCTTTGGTACAATGGCCTGTGGGCCCAGTGGAACACCACCTACTGGACTAACTTCCCGTCCGCCAAGGAGGGCGCTCCAAAGTACCTGCCCTGCACTTGGAACGGCTATTGGAACATGACTGCCATCCTCATGCTCACCGAACTCAAGCCAGCGGGGCAGTAAAGCCATAGCGCGTCGCCCCTCCTCGGGTAAGGAGGGGCGACGCTTTCTCTGGAAGGTTTTGTAGGAGGCGAGTGTGGGGAGATATCTTAGACGCAAGCTTGTCATTTACCTGCTGACCTTCTTCGTTGCGGTAACCATTGACTGGCTCATCCCCCGTTTTATGCCGGGGAACCCAGTGGATATAATGCTAGCGCGTTTTGCCTTGCGCGCCGATGCCGCTGAAGTTTTGCGCGGGTATTACATCCGAGCTTTTGGGCTCGACCTTCCCCTCTGGCAGCAGTATGCGAACTTCTGGCGAGCCCTCTTCCATGGAGATTTAGGGATAAGCACATGGATGTATCCACAGCCTGTGCTCCAGATTATAAAGCGAGCAGTGCCATATGATCTTTTCCTTCTCCTGCCGGCCATCATCCTTAGTTGGCTTGCTGGGAACTGGGTAGGAGCCATAGCAGCCCGCACCCGTTGGCTGGACAACTCCTTACTCCCCATGGGTTACATTTTAACGGCCACCCCGTACATGTGGCTGGCCATTGTGCTAGCGTGGGCTCTTGGCCATGTGGCTGGCGTATTCCCCATAGCCGGAGCCTACAGTTTCGGAATACGTCCACACCTCTCCTGGCTGTTTATCAAGGACCTCCTGTGGCACTGGATCCTCCCCTTTGCTTCCCTGTTCCTGGTGATGTTCGGCGGCTGGGCGATAGGAATGCGGAACATGATAATCTACGAGCTTGAATCGGACTACTCCCGCTACCTTGAAACCCTTGGCGCACCACAATCCCTCATCCGCAGGTATGCTTTCCGCAACGCTATGCTCCCCCAGATAACCGGTTTAGCCCTTCAATTGGGCACCATCGTCGCCGGAGCCCTGGCCACGGAGATAGTCTTCGCTTACCCTGGCATCGGTTACCTTATCCTTCAGGCGGTCCAGAACCAAGACTATTTTCTAATCCAGGGCTGCTTCCTGTTTATAGTTATTGGGGTATTGCTGGCTAACTTCATCATTGACCTTGTCTACATGATTGTGGATCCCCGAACGAGACTTGGCATGACGGGAGAGTGAGCGATGGAGCAAGCAGTGACCAGAACTGTTCGCAGTGAATTTATCTTCTTCGCCCTGCGAAACCGCAAGATGCGGATCGGATTGACCATTATAGCTTTCTTCATCGTCTTCGCTATTGTCGGTCCATACCTGACACCTCACCAACCCCTTGCTTACGTAGGACCTCCTGCGGCACCTCCGTCGCGGGAATTCTGGTTTGGGACAACCACCTTCGGGCAGGATGTTTTCAGCCAGTTCGTCCACGGGTTGCGCAGCAGCTTTATCGTAGGCCTAATAGGGGGAAGCATTGGCACTGCAATAGGAATGCTCATTGGGCTGGTAGCGGGCTATCGGGGCGGCTGGGTGGACGAAGTCCTCAACATGATAACGAACATTATCCTCACCATCCCAACTCTTGCTGTCCTCATCATCATTGCCGCTTACTTGACGGTCCGTAGCATCCTGACTGAAAGTGTGTTCATTGGGTTGACAGCCTGGCCCTGGGCGGCGCGGGCTATTCGCGCTCAGACCTTCTCCCTACGGGTCCGGGAGTTCGTAGACCTGGCCCGCATGACCGGTCGGCGCCCCCTTCATATTGTGTTGACTGAAATCGCTCCCAACATGATGTCCTACCTTCTGCTGGTTTTCATTCTTCAGTTTGGAGGTGCTATCCTCAATGCAGCAACCCTCGATTTTGTCGGTCTCGGCCCAACCCGCGGTATGTCCTTAGGGCTGATGATGAACAATGCTGTCCTCTGGGCGGCCTTGCAACTGGGGATGTGGTGGTGGCTTATACCCCCTGGCGCTGCCATCACGGCGATCGTCGGTGCCCTCTATGTTATGAACGTGGGGCTGGACGAGGTCTTCAATCCAAAATTGCGGGAGATGTGAACTCATGGCACTGCGAGTTGAGAACCTTCGTGTCTACTATCGGACCCTCCGCGGGTATGTACGCGCTCTGGAAAGGGCTACCTTTTCCGTCGCCGATGGCGAAATCATGGGGCTGGCCGGTGAATCAGGCTGTGGGAAGACCACCCTCGGTCACAGTTTGATCTACCTCCGGCCCCCCATGACTTACATGGAAGGGCGTGTTTTCCTGAATGGGCAAGAAGTCCCCATTTGGGATTTTGAAAGGATGCGGGAATTCCGTTACAGGCATATATCCCTCATCCCTCAGTATGCAATGAACGCCCTCAATCCCACCCGTAAGATCGGAAAGATGATCGCTGAGCTTCTGGCCACCCGCGGCGTGGATTACGAATCCCTGTTGCCAGAGCTGAAACACCGGCTGGATCTGGTCCAGTTATCCCACAAAGTGTTAGGGATGTATCCCATTGAGTTATCGGGGGGAATGAAGCAGCGGGTAGTGATGGTCATTTCCACCCTGCTCAATCCTTCCCTCCTCATTGCCGACGAAATCACCTCAGCACTGGACGTTTCCACCCAAAGGGCAGTGTGCGAGATGTTAGTTCAGTTCCGCACGCAGGGGTTTGTCAAAAGCATTATCTTCATCACCCACGACATTTCCATTCTCTACCAGATTGCGGATACAATAATGGTGATGTATGCTGGACAGTTGGTGGAGAAAGCCCCAACGGAAGAGATATTTCAGGCTGCCCGTCACCCTTACACCAAAATGCTCATCGCTTCCCTTCCCAAAGTCGGTGTGCGGGAAAGTGAGGAGCGCCTCAGGGGGATTCCCGGGGCACCACCTCAGCTTTTGAATCCCCCAGAAGGATGCCGCTTTCGGGAGCGGTGTCCCGTTGCTTTCGACCGCTGCATTGAGGAACCTCCTTTCTTGGAAGTATCTCCAAGTCATTTCGTTGCCTGCTGGAGGGAATACTGATGCTCACCCTGGAACGTGTCTCCAAGGTCTACCGCTTGGGAGTTTTCGGGCTCAAGAAACTGACAGCTGTTCGGGATGTCAGCTTTGAGATTGGCCGGAAAGAAATAGTCGCTCTCATCGGTGAAAGTGGTAGCGGCAAAAGCACCATTGGAAAAATGATCCTTCGCCTTATACCCATCACTTCCGGGACTATCCGCTTTGAAGGCGTGGACATTTCCACTCTGAAGGGTAAAGCCCTCAAAGAATACTATAGGAAGGTCCAAGGGGTCTTCCAGGACCCTTATGCCTCTTTCAATCCGATCTTCAAGGCAGACCGGATTTTTTGGATATTGCGAGACGAATTCTATCCGGAAGTCGAGAAGAAAGAATGGACCGAGAGGGTAAACGAGGCCCTAAGGTCTGTTGGGTTGAACCCACCCGATGTGCTGAATAAATACCCGCACCAGCTCAGCGGAGGACAGCTCCAGCGTTTCCTCATCGCTCGCGCCCTACTCCTGGACATTCAGTTCTTGGTGGCTGATGAGATAATCAGCATGCTGGATGCTTCCACACGCATTGACGTCCTTAACTTGCTGGCCGACCTCAAAGAGCGAGGGCTTTCAATCCTCTTCATCACTCACGACCTTTCCCTGGGCTACTACATAAGCGACCGGGCAGTTATCCTCTACCGCGGGCGGGTAGTGGAGATGGGCTCAATAGAGAGAGTTTACTCCAATCCCCTTCATCCCTACACCTGTATGCTCATGACTTCCGTTCCACGCTTGGACAGGAAGTGGGGAAAGGAAAGCGAGAGATTGAGTACAGCACAAGATGAGAGCGAAGTCGGTTGTGTGTATTATTCCCGGTGTCCCAGATCAGAAAAATGTTGTACTGAGGATAACCCCGAACTGATTCAAGTGGAACCAGACCATTTCGTAGCGTGCAAGCTGGTAGTAAGGAGGTAACGCGCAATGCCAGGAGCGCAAGCTATCGGCCCAGACCTACCCAATATCCCGTGGGAAGAACGTCCCCCGGGGAGCAGTGATGTCGTCTGGCGTTATTCCGGCAATCCCATTATTCCTCGGGATCTTATTCCATCGTCTAACAGCATTTTCAATCCGGCTGTAGTTGCATACAAAGGCGAGTTCCGCGGAGTCTTTCGCTGCGACGATAAGCGGCGTATGATGCAGCTCCACGCGGGACGCAGCAAGGACGGAATCCACTGGGAAATAGAGAACGAACCTATCCGCTTCAAGCCTGCCCCAGGCTTTGAGCCCATCCCATGGGAATATGGTTACGACCCGCGGGTCTGTTGGATTGAAGACCGGTATTACATAACCTGGTGCAATGGCTTCGGCGGGTGGCCGACCATCGGTGTGGCTTACACTTACGATTTTGAGACTTTCTACCAGATGGAGAACGCCTTTTTGCCATATAACCGCAACGGCGTTCTCTTCCCGAGGAAAATAAACGGCCGCTTTGCCATGCTCAGTCGCCCCAGCGATCGGGGCCACACCCCCTTTGGGGACATTTACTATTCCGAGAGCCCTGATATGGTCCACTGGGGACGGCATCGCCTGGTGATGGAGCCCGCTCGCGGGTGGCAGAGCACAAAAATCGGTGCTGGTCCAGTTCCCATTGAGACCACTGAAGGATGGTTGCTCTTCTACCATGGGGTGTTGACTTCCTGTAACGGGTTCGTTTATTCCATGGGGGCAGCTCTGCTGGACTTGGAACAACCCTGGAAAGTGCGCTACCGCACCGACTATTACCTCTTGCACCCTCGTGAGCTCTACGAGCAAGTGGGGGACGTCCCTAACGTGGTTTTCCCTTGTTCTGCTTTAGTTGATGCTGCTACTGGCCGCATCGCCATATATTATGGCGCTGCGGATACGGTGACATGCCTAGCTTTTGCTTTGCTTGATGAAGTGATTGAGTTTATTAAGGAACATTCGCTCTGAGGGGAGGCCAGGTTGAAGGTTTGCGTTATCGGCGGGGGAAGCACCTACACTCCCGAACTTATAGAAGGCCTGATTAACCGGCAACACGAGCTTGGGTTAAACACCATCACCCTCATGGATATTGATGAGGAAAGATTGCGGATAGTGGGTGGGCTGGCAGAGAGGATGCTGCGTGCAGCCGGAGCTGAGGCAAAATTGGAGCTTACAACGCAACGGCGAAAAGCACTGGAAGGAGCCGATTACGTCATCGTGCAGATCCGGGTCGGCGGGATGACTTGCCGAATTCAGGATGAAAAGATCCCCCTGCAGTTTGGCGTCGCAGGGCAGGAAACCACAGGCCCTGGCGGATTCGCCAACGCATTGCGCACTATCCCCGTTATGCTGGACATCGCCCGCGATGTGGCCGAAGTGGCCCCAGGCGCCTGGCTTATAAACTTCACCAATCCCTCTGGCATTGTCACTGAAGCCTTGCTCCGCTACACTGAAGTGCCTACCATCGGCTTGTGCAACATCCCCTTCAGTTTCCAGCATAGGATAGCCCAGTTGCTGGGAGTGTCTCCAGAGCGCATCCGGTTGGATTATGTCGGTCTGAATCATTTGAGCTGGGTTCGTGGAGTCACGTTGGATGGTGTGGATGTGTTCAGCCGAGTGATGGAAATAGCCATTGCCAAAGCCAAGGCAGGCGAACTGCCTTTCTCTCCCGAACTCTTGGAAACGCTGGGCATGATCCCATGCGATTACCTGCGTTACTATTACTACCACGACCAGGTGGTAGCCGAACAACGCCAGGCAGGCAAAACCAGGGGAGAAGTAGTACAAGAAATTGAAACCGCATTGCTCAGGCTTTACGCCGAGCCAACCCTAGACCGCAAACCAGAATTGCTGGAGAAGCGTGGCGGAGCCTATTATTCCACTGCTGCCGTGGCTCTAATAAGTGCCATTCACCGCGATGCAGGTGAGATCCACATCCTCAACACCCGTAACGACGGTGCCTTGCCTGACCTCCCTCCGGATTGTGTTGTAGAGCTGCCCTCCGTTGTAGGACGGAATGGAGCTAAAGCTCTTCCAGTAGCCCCCATGCACCCATCTATCCGAGGACTTGTGCAGGCTGTCAAGGCTTACGAAGAATTGACCGTGCGCGCTGCTGTGGAGGGAGACGAGCGTTCAGCCATCCAGGCTTTACTTGCACATCCTCTTGTTCCCTCCTTTTCGGTGGCCAAAGGTCTCTGGGCCACCATCAAGGAAGTTAATCGGGCTTATCTTCCCCAGTTTAGGTAAAACCTATGAAATTTGTGCTGGGTGTAGATGCTGGTGCCACCAAAACTTTTGCCCTTGTAGCCGATGGGGAAGGCCGTATCCTTGGCTTTGGGCGCGGTGGACCAGGCAACCACCAAGTAGTGGGGTTGGAGGCAGCCCTGACAGAAATACGGTGTGCCTGCGAAGAAGCCCTGAGACAAGCGAAAATCGTCCCACCTGTGGATTGTGGTTTCTTCGGGCTGGCCGGGGCCGATCTTCCCGTGGATTTTGCTCTCCTGACTCCAGCTGTTGAAAGTCTTAATCTTGCTCGGCAAGTTTATGTAAAGAATGACACTGTTGTCGCTTTGAGAGCTGGGCTCACTCGCCGGTGGGGAGTGGCTGTAATTTGTGGAACTGGCTTCAATGCCGGTGGCATCGGCCCTGACGGAAGGGAAATCCAGCTTCCAGGCCTAGGAGCACTTTCGGGCGACTGGGGTGGAGGCACCGACATCGCCCAAGAAGTGATACGGCTCGTCTGCCGCGCCTGGGATGGCCGCGGTCAGCCTACGATCTTGACCGAAATGGTGCTATCGGTTCTTGGGCTTACTTCGGTAGAAGGGCTTATTTCTGCCCTTTACCAGGGCCAGATCGATCAGCGTCGATTGCTGGACTTGGTTCCCCTGGTCTTTGAGGCAGCCTATACCGGCGATCAGGTGGCTCAAGATCTGCTAGTGCGGGTAGGTACCGAGGTTGGAATTACTGCCGGCGCCATAATCAGGCGGCTGGGACTGGAAAACACCGATGTGGAAGTGGTTCTGGGTGGCAGCGTTTTCAAGGGCAAGGGTCCTCTTCTCATAGATACGGTAACCCAGGTGGTACACCGGATAGCCCCACGTGCAGTCATAGTGCTCCCAGAGTTCGAGCCTGTTGTGGGAGCCGTATTACTGGCCCTGGAACGTTTGGGTATTGAGGTTGACACAGCTGTTTACGAGCACTTGCGCGCTACTTTGCCAAGGGAACTGTACAATCCGGTGCGCAGATCACTTAGCTCTGGAACACAGCCCTGAGAGCGCATTGAGAAAACGGCGGAATAGCTTTCCACAAGAAAACCTGAAGGCAGCAGGGGTAAAGAGGATTCAGCATCTTCTTAGCCTTCTCGAAGATCTCCACCCGAGGAAACAAAAAAGGCGATAGACACCCCCACCCATATATGGAACTTTGGGCCGTGCAAGCCTGCAGTCACGAAGAGGCAAGACCTATAGGTGCAGTGGGATCATCCTCTGTTGGGGGGATTTGGAAGGTGTCCCCTCAAGAAATCGAAAGAGGCAAAGGACAGATCCTCAGCCCATCCTGCGAGTTGGGCGTTGAACCAGGCCAAACTAAAGTCAACACGGATGGACGAATGGAAATCCAAAAGGCATGAAATTCCTGCCGGGGAGCTCGAGGGAATACGCCCCCGAGAAAAACCAGGAAGGCAGCGATTTTCAAACTTAAGTAAAAACAGGCTTCCCATGCAGGAAGCCTGTCCGATTTCGTCCGCTACTCAAGTGCTCAGTATTTAACAACACCAGACGGCTCGGGCTGCCAGGAGACAGGTTTACCTTCCTTAAGGGAGTAAAACACTGCCTCATTGGTTGCCGCATCGTAAATAGCAATGGAAGAAACCCCGAAACGCCCCATCACCTCGCCCGGATTGAGCAGGAGAGTCTGGTTCACCTTTTTGGCAACCGCCTGATGATTGTGGCCATAAAACACCGCTTCATATCGCCCTGAAGCAGCCACGTCTTCAGCTATCTCTGGATAATGCACGACAAAAATGCGCCTTCCTCCCAGTTCCAGCCGGGCAAAAGGCCCCTCAAGGCGTACATGCTCAAACCGGGAAGCCACTCTTGATAGAAGCCATTGGTCCCCATCATTGTTGCCAAACACCGCATAGATCGGACCTTTGAAAAGTTCGGCCAGAGTCGCCAGAGTAAAGGGAGCACAGAAATCCCCGCAGAAGATAACTGCCTCAGCCTCTGAGAGGACAGGCTCAAAGGCTTTCAAGTTGTGGAGGTGGTCATGTATGTCTGAAAGCACTACCAACTTCATCGGATCACCTCATACATAAGGGGTGGAGCCTGCGGCTCGCTCTCGCTAAAGGCGAAAGCCCTGAGCAAACGCTGGCGCGCTTCCTCAAGACGGGATAAGTCATTGGCGTGGATGTACAAAAGAGGTTCCCCTTTCTCCACATAATCCCCTATCTTTTTCTCTAGCTCAATCCCCACCGAGTAATCTATGGGGTCCCCCTTCTTCTCCCTACCGCCACCCAGAAGGACCGTCGCCATTCCCACTTCCATAGCGTCAAGTTCCGAAACATAACCGGAGCGAGGGGAAGGAAGTGGTTCCCTGTACTTGGCCTTGGGTAGGTAATCCGGGTTTTCTATTGCCTGTCGGCTTCCCCCCTGGGCTTCAATCCACTCCAGGAATTTCTCCCAGGCCTTACCTTCGCTCAGGGCTTTCTCGGCCATGCTCCTCGCCTGGCGGGAATCTCTGGCTTTGCCGGAAAGTCTTATCAACTCAGTGGCTATTACAAGGCAATGCTCCAAGAAATCTTTAGGACCTTTGCCCTGGAGAGTTTCAATCGCCTCTTTGACCTCCAAAGCATTGCCCACAGCTCTGCCAAGAGGCTGGTTCATATCAGCTATGACGGCAGCCACTTTCTTGCCCACGCTCTTGCCTATATCCACCATAAGCTGGGCCAGGGCCTTGGCATCGTCAAGGTTCTTCATGAAAGCCCCTTTGCCCACCTTTACATCCAGGACCAGAACATCCGTCCCTGCGGCTATTTTCTTGCTCATCACCGAACTGGCAATTAGGGGGATGCTGGAGACAGTAGCCGTCACATCGCGCAGCGCATAGAACACGCCATCGGCTGGGGCGAGCTCAGCCGTCTGCCCTGCTACCACTATGCCGTGCTCTTTTACCATCCTTTTGAATTCTTCCACGCTCAAATACACCCTGTAGCCAGGAATTGACTCTAGTTTATCTATAGTGCCTCCGGAGAAACCCAGACCCCTTCCAGACATTTTAGCTATGGGCAAATCCAGAGAAGCAACGAGGGGAGCTACCACAAGGGTGGTCTTATCGCCCACGCCACCCGTTGAGTGCTTGTCTACAGTTAGAGGAGCAACATCTTTAAGGTTGAGGACTTCTCCGGAAAAAGCCATGGCAAGGGTCAGATCAACGGTTTCCCGGACAGACATGCCTCTGAGGTATATAGCCATGAGCCAGGCGGCGATTTGATAATCGGGAATTGTGCCCTGCACGCTTCCTTGGACAAAAAATTCAATCTCTTCTTTGGTAAGGGAAAGGCCATCCCGCTTTTTAGCGATGATGTCTACAGCTCGCATAAATCCTCTCCTTGGGGTTTATTGGCTATTTAATTAACAAAATTATAGCACAATTTCGGAATAGAGCCAAATCCACGCGGCTCATCTATTTAGGCCCCAAGCATGTGGGAAGCCTCTCTCTTGTAGTTCGCCCACGAATAGGGCCAACAACCAATACGGACTAGGAAAAGTAGCGGGTAGAGGAAACAGATCCTCTCCCAGGCTCGAGAGCTATCCTTAGGAAAGACCAGAACGAAAGCGAGTTGTTACCTACCACAACCCGTCAGCAAGAGGAATATTACCCAAGGTGAACCATGGGCTAAGGAAAGCAAAAACGGGGGGACTGGCCTCTAACCCACCAACCTGGTGAAAGGCTGAAAAGCCTTCCTGCGATTTCGGTTCCAGTACGGAGCCCGGCAACGCGTTAGCCCGCTCGTAATATACTCCTTTTCAGGCTGCCCAACATTCCGCGCGCCAGAAGAAGATCCGACAGCAGATGACCGAAAGCTCGTTTGCAAGCTTTTTATCTGCAATGTATAATCAAACACAAATAACCAAAGGAGCATTGGCATGCTGGAGGCTTTTATCGCCCCAAGGTCTGTGGCCGTTATAGGTGCTTCCAGAGACCCTACAAAGCTTGGTTATGGAGTACTTTCTAATATTATAAAATCAGGCTTTAAAGGCAAAGTTTACCCCATAAACCCCAATGCTGACGAAATAATGGGCTTCAAGTGTTATCCTTCCATCCTCTCCGTGCCCGATGAAGTGGACTTGGCAGTCATTGTGATACCTGCCCACCTTGTCCTGCAGGTTGCAGAGGAATGCGGGAAGAAAGGGGTTAAAGGTCTCATAGTCATCTCTGCCGGGTTCAAAGAAGTGGGGAAAGAGGGCTCGGAAAGGGAAAAGAAGCTTGTGGAAATAGCTCGCCAGTACGGGTTCCGGGTCCTTGGTCCCAATGTTCTGGGCCTCATTGACACTGTAATCCCCCTCAATGCTTCTTTTGCTGCTTCCATGGCTTTGCCTGGTTCCATTGCCTTCATGTCCCAGTCGGGAGCGCTCTGCACATCGGTGCTGGACATGTCCCTTGTGGAGGGAATAGGCTTTTCCCGGTTCGTGAGCTTAGGGAACAAGGCTGACCTCAACGAGGTGGATTTCCTGGAACTCTGGGAAGAGGATCCCAACACAAAGGTTATAGTAGCCTACCTTGAGGGGGTATCAAACGGAGTTCGCTTCTTGGAAACGGCCCGAAGGGTTACCCGTTCCAAGCCTATAATTGCTATAAAAGCTGGTACTACAGGGGCAGGTGCCAGAGCTGTTTCATCCCATACTGGAACTTTGGCGGGTTCGGAGAGGGCTTACGAAGCTGCCTTCAAGCAATCAGGGATAATAAGGGCGAGCTCGGTGCAGGACCTGTTTGATCTCGCTGTGGGTTTTGCCCGGCAGCCATTGTTGGAGAAGAACGCTGTAGCTATAATTACCAATGCCGGCGGTCCCGGTATAATGGCCGTTGATGCCTGCGAGCGGGCCGGACTTGGGATTGCAAGTCTCTCCCCTGAGACGATGGCTTTCTTGAGAGAGCACCTTCCGCCGGCTGCAAGCGTCCTCAATCCTGTAGATGTGTTGGGAGATGCCTTGGCTGACCGCTATGCTCTGGCTTTGGAAGCTCTCCTCAGGGACCAAAACGTAGGTGGAGTACTGGTCATCCTCACTCCCCAAGTGATGACCCAAGTGGAAGAAACAGCCGAGGCTGTGGGCAGGATAGCTTCCCGCTATTCTAAGCCTGTCTTGGCTTCCTTCATGGGGCGTGCCACCACCGAGAAAGGGGTCCGCATCCTCCGGGAGTACCGTATCCCTAACTATGAAGTCCCCGAAAGGGCTGTGGCCGTGTTCAGGGCTATGTTAGAGTACAGGGAATGGCTTACGAAGCCGCTTCCTGAATATCCTTCTTTTAGTTTTGATGTGGATACCATAAGGAAGAGCATAGCGCAGGCCAGGAACGAAGGACGCCTCCTTCTTGTTGATGCTGAAGCCAGAGCTATCCTTGAAGCATGCGGGATAAAAGGTCCCCGTACAGCTCTCGCCCGCACCCCTGATGAGGCCGTTGCTATAGCTGAAGAAATTGGTTACCCCGTGGCTATGAAAATAGCTTCCCCTGATATCGTCCATAAGACAGACATCGGTGGAGTAAAGCTCAACATTCAGAGTCCCTCTGAAGTCCGGGATACTTTTGACCTCCTGATCTACAGGGCTACTCGTTATATGCCTGATGCCACCATATGGGGCTGCCAGGTTCAGCAAATGGTCAGGGGAGGCAAAGAAGTAATAGTGGGAATGAGCAGGGATCCACAATTTGGCCCCCTGATTATGTTCGGGCTGGGTGGCATTTACGTAGAAATTCTCAAGGATGTATCCTTCAGAATCGCCCCCATCTCCAGAGAAGAAGCTGAAGAAATGCTTAATGAGATCAAGTCCATCCAGCTCCTGAAGGGGGTAAGAGGAGAACCCCCTAGGGACATCGGAGCTGTCGTGGATGTAATACTGAGAGTTGCCAGGCTGGTGGTGGATTTCCCTGAAATCGTGGAGATGGACATAAATCCGCTAATGGTCCTGGAAGAGGGGAAAGGAGCCATGGCTGTAGACATGAGGATTGCTCTCAGCCCCTGAAACCAAGTGAGGAGGGAATGAAATGGCAATGCTTTACATTTCGTCCGTTGAAAAGTTTTCCGGCAAAAGCTCTCTTTGCTTCGGAATAGGAAACAAGTTCATGCAGGAGGGCCTATCTGTTGGGTACTTTAAACCTGTAAGCACTTCCATCCGTCAGGAAAACGGTGAACTTATTGACGAGGATGTCCTCTTCTTCAAACGCCACTTCAAATTGCCCCAGCCTTTTTCCGAACTGATCCCCGCTGCCCTTACCCCTAACGTCGTAGAGGCCATCCTGACCGGAAAATTGGAAGAAAACTTTGAAGAAAAGCTTAAAAAAGTCTGCTTCCATTGTGCAATGGATAGGGATCTGATCTTGCTGGAAGGAGCCGGCACCCTGCGAGAAGGTCACATCGCTGGCCTTTCAGCGCCCAGAATTACCAAGCTCTTGAACGTTCCAGCTCTGGTGGTCATAAAATACAAATCGGACCTGGAATTAGTGGATGATGCCCTCGCAGTAAAGGAACGCCTGGAGGATAGACTCCTAGGGATTGTAATCAACATGGTGCCAAAACCCAGGATGCAATACGTGGAAGAAGTGATCCGCCATTACCTAGAAGCCCGAGGAGTGAAAGTGTTTGGAATCCTACCTCACGAGAGGATCTTGGCTTCAATAACGGTTAAGGAACTGATAGAAGTCCTGGACGGGGAAATCCTCTGCTGTCCCGACAGGACTGATGAACTCGTGGAGTACGTGATGGTAGGGGCTATGAACGTAGATTTGGCTCTTTCTTACTTCCGCCGCAGGCCCAACAAAGTAGTGATAACGGGCGGGGATAGGCCGGACATCCAGCTTGCTGCGCTGGAGACTTCCACCAAATGCGTGGTCCTCACCGGCAATGTCCGCCCCAGTCCGATAATTCTGAGCAGGGCTGAGGAAGTTGGAGTCCCTATGATTCTAGTCCGCCACGATACTTTTACCAGCGTAGAACTTGTGGAGAATTACTTTGGTCGCAGCCGTTTCTCTCAGGAGAAAAAAGTAGCTCGCTTCGAAGAACTCCTCAATGAACGTTTCAATTTCCCCCTCCTGCGTTCTTCTCTGGGGGTATGAAAAGGCTGAGAGAAAGCCTCCTTGACCATGAAGCAATAATGGTGGAAACCATAGCCCAGCAGTGGGGACTGAGTCCAGGGCCAGAAGGATGGCAAGAGTTTGTGAAGCGCCTTGAGGCCCTGATGAAAGATCCCGAAGCCCTGAACAGAGTTCTGATTCGCCTTACCCCGGAAGAGCGCGAAGCTCTTAATAACCTAATCCACTGGGGAGGGAAAGTTCCTTTATCCTCTTTCACTCGCCGCTACGGCCCCATAAGGCCCTTTGGGCCTGCAAAACTGTTGAGGGAAAAACCCTGGGAGAATCCCGCAGGTCCGGCCGAAAGGTTGTGGTTCCTCGGTCTCATCTTCAAGACTTTTGAGCTCACTGAAACAGGCCCTGTTGAAATGATTTACATCCCTCCGGATCTCAAAGCCTTGATTCCAGCTCCGCCGATGGAAAAAACCCAAGCCCCAACATCGCTCATTCCCGTTCGTCAATTGCCTTATAGCCATTATTTGGCTGAAGCTCTTTTCCTTTACCTTGTTTACCTTCAAAAAAATCCGGCCACAGCTACTCCTGAAGGCGCCCTTCCTCCTGAAACCGCTGAGGCTATAGCAAGCTTTATCAAAGAAAGAGGAGCATGGCCTCCGGCATGGGGCGAAGTCTTTTTCTCTTTGGTCCAACATACTGCTAATGTTCTCGGCCTAGTCACTCTGGAGGCAGGGAAAGTAAGACCCTTTCCGGAAAAATTGCGTCCATGGCTCAAAGCTCCGCCTCCCGAAAGGTTAATAAGCCTTTGGCAGGCATGGCTTGAAAGCAGTTCCTGGAACGAACTCCAACTTCTGCCGGATTTGGTCTGGGAGGATACCGGGCACCGCAATGACCCCCGCTTGGCCCGCAGGCGCATAATATCTTTCCTCGCCCGCTGCCCGCGGAACCAGTGGCTATCACTGGACTCTTTTGTCAATTTCATAAAAGAACAAGAGCCCGATTTCCAACGCCCCGATGGAAATTACAATTCCTGGTACATCCGCGACAGAGCTACCGGGAAATACCTGATGGGTTTTGAGCACTGGGACAGGGTTGAGGGAGCTCTTATCCGTTTCCTCATAACAGGCCCTCTTTACTGGCTTGGCGTTCTGGAGCTTGGAACAGACGAAAGAGGCGAGCTCTTCTCTTTCCGCCTTTCCCCCTGGGGGGAAGCTATCTTGAGCCAAGCCCCGATCCGAGCCCATCCGGAAGAGCCCATAATGATAAGGCAGGACTTCACCATCTTGGTGCCTAGAGAAGCCAGCCTCTATTATCGTTTCCAAGTGGAGAGGTTTTCCTTGTGGACCGGTTCCACCGAACAGGCTCACCTCTACCTCATAACCCGTTCCTCCCTTCAGGAAGCCCTTCGACGCGGCATCACGGTGGAGATGATCCTTAAATTTCTCCGCAGAGCCACCGGAGAACGACTGCCTTCAGTGGTAGTTCAGGCCCTCAAGCGATGGTCAAAACTCCACAAAACTTTCACTCTGCGATCGGTTACCGTGCTGGAAGCTCCTGATCCTTGGATTATGGAGAAATTCCGGGAGGAACCCGAGTTCAAAGAGTTAACCAAAACTCTCTTATCCCCTACGATGGCAGTTGTAGAGGAGAAGGACATCCCCAAATTGGAGGAGATCCTGCGCCGCGCCGGGTACTTCCTGAGAAAGGAAAGCCCCCAAAGCTCTTCAGATTGAGCTTCCCAAATCCACACATGCAAAGAATTGAGGATATTTCTGACGGAGTTCGTCGCGAAGGTCTCCGAAGACAGCTGGTGCATAGGGATAGATGATTTCCAGCATCCTGACAGCAAGTTCTCTGATTTCCCATTGAGCCTGCGGTGAGATGCGCACCCGGAAGAAGTGGCGCAGTTCCCGGAAATTCATCGTGACCACAATGCGGGTGGCGGTAGCATTGGGCAGAACGAAGCGCGCATCCTCTTTTGGGATGCCCCGAGCCCGCAGTAAGCGATAAGTTTCCTTCACTTTCTCCGCGAACTCTTCCCATATCTTCCTGGCCTCCTCGTCATTAGCAATTGAAGCAGGCAGAACCCACTCGGGGTCGTCCATAGAAACATAACGTTGACTCTCCTGAGAGTAAGAGGCTATCCGATGGCGGACGAGCTGATGGCTGCAGGCCCGGGAGATACCACTTATCTCAAAAGTGGCCGAAGCATGTTCAATTATGCTTTCGTGCCCCTCGCGGATCCGAGCCCGTAGGAAGGAGGCCGGATCCCCTTTGCTCTCGCTGCGGTAACACACCCGACCGGCATGCTCTAGTAACGCTTCAGGGCTTCCATCGCCCCTCAGATAGTGGGTAATGGCGATAAGCTCAACCTGCATGTTCTACCTCCAGAAAAGAATCATACCTCTTTTTCCCCGGAGACCCAAAGGCAGAAGGTGCGACGTGACTGTAACCCACAGCTCGGTGGAATATCGTAGGCCTCATTTCCTCTTCCAGGAGAGAGTGTGCCTATACAGTAAGAGCTTCCGCAGCGCTATTTTTCTTCGTATTCAAACAAGTGCGGGTGAGTTTCAAGGTAGCCAGTGTTAAATTTGCCCGCTATGAAGTCCGGGTCTTCCATAATCTTTATGAGCAGAGGTATAGTGGTCCTTATTCCGGTTATCTCATAAGTCTCCAAAGCTGCCTTCATTTTGGCAACAGCCATCTCCCACTGCGGCGCCCACACTATCAGCTTAGCTATCAGGGAATCGTAATAGTGGGTTATCCTGGAACCTGCTGAGACTGCATGTTCTACTCTTATGCCGAAGCCGCCGGGAGCATAGTATCCCTCTACAGTTCCTATGTTGGGGGCGAATTTCCTCTTAGGGTCTTCCGCGTTTATTCTGCATTCTATAGAATAGCCGTTAAATTTTATGTCTTCCTGCCTATACGGGAGAGACTCTCCCGCCGCTATAAGTATCTGCCACCTCACCAAGTCTATTCCTGTTATCATCTCCGTCACGGGATGTTCAACTTGAATGCGCGTATTCATCTCAATGAAATACAGGTTCATGTTCTCGTCCGCTATAAACTCTACAGTGCCAGCGCTGTAGTAGCCTATCTCCTTTGCCGCTCGCGCTACAAGCTCGCCGTAATACGCCCTCTTGTCTGGTGTTAGGAAAAGCGAGGGCGCGATTTCCACGATTTTCTGGTTCCTCCTCTGAATGGAACAATCCCTTTCTCCCAGATGTATAACGTTTCCGTACTTGTCTCCGAGCACTTGAAACTCTATATGGTGGGGATTTTCTATGAACTTCTCAAGAAACAGATCCCCGCGTCCGAAAGCTCTGAGGGCCTCGCTGTAAGCACTTTCATAATTTCTAAGGAGCTCTTCTTCGTCCCTGCATATTCGTATTCCCCTCCCGCCGCCGCCCGCAGATGCTTTCAGAAGTACCGGGTACCCTATCTCTTTCGCTACCTCCTTTGCCTCTCGTTCATCTTTCAAAACGCCATTGCTACCAGGCACAGTTGGAAGGCCTGCCTTTTTGACTACCTCTTTCGCCTTCACTTTGTCCCCCATAAGCTCTATGACCTTCCAGTGGGGGCCTATAAAGTTTATGCCTTTTTCTTCGCAGAGTTTCGCGAAATGCTCATTTTCTGCCAAAAAGCCATATCCCGGATGTATGGCATCCGCACCAACTTTTAGGGCCAGATTCACTATATTTTCAGCGTTTAGGTAAGTATCCAGCGGGTTTACCCCTATCATATATGCTTCGTCAGCCATTTTCACGTGCCTTGCAGCAGATTCTATCTCATGGTAAATGGCCACCGTCTTTATACCCAATTCTTTGCAAGCCCTTATCACTCTGCAGGCTATTTCGCCTCTGTTGGCTACCAGGACTTTCCTGAACACTCCTTACCTCCTGCAGAGCCATTTTGAAATCTTGTATTCTTGCCCAATTTATATGACTAAAGCTGCACTGACCTAGAATACCGTGTTTTGTTGCGGGAGTAGTGACACAATTGCACGCTTTTGTTTGGGCCATCCAACCCCAATCCCTGGGGCTCATTCTATAATTTCGGGGGGTATCTCAAAAAGAGAGAGTTCGGGCTACCCCAAGACAAAGCTCCATCATTTTCTCTGTTCGCAAACACAGCTTTTTTAGCATAAGAACACTTGTGTCGACGAACGGTATCACTTATGCTGGAAGAAATGATATCGGCAAGAAGCTGCCTTCTTTAGGGAGAGCCACCTATAACCAACCTTAATTTAGTATATGCTGCGAACTGGATGGAAGCAAGAATACAGAAACTGCAGCTTTGCCCCTCTCCGGTAGGATGCCTCCTTCGAGGAAGGGGCGAACGACAAACCATGGCTTTTGCCAAGGAGTTGAACCTCAACTGAAGCAAACCCAAGGCCCACGGGGGTGGGCAAAATCAAAGAATGCAGAGAGCTTGCCCCCGCCAGGGGATATGGGGAATGTGCCCTCGGAAAACAAACAAGGGAGCAAAGGCCCAACCCTTACCGCCACCCACGAGTGGGACCCTAAACCAAAGCAAACCCGAAGCCCACAATGGTGGACAAAATTGGGGGTGGAGGGGGCTTGCCCCCTCCCGGGGGGCTTGGGGGTATCCCCCCAGGAAAACAAAGACGGGAGCAAGGGACAAACCTCCGCCACTGCCCACGAGTGGGACCCTATGCCCTGGCAAACCCAAGGCCCACGGGGGTGGGCATAATATAGCAGTTCGATGATCTGCGAAACATCTGCTATGGGTGACCTGTACTACAACTCAATTTGGGCCGAATTCTTCTTCAAAGTGTTTACGGTGCATGGCTCAGGAATTGCTGCCGGCTCTCTTAAATTTGTGGTTACCTAATTTTGGGATAAAATGGTTAATGGAGGAACTATGTCGCGTTTCCACCTCTTGGATGATAATA
>JBHOQL010000065.1:0-1035 GCA_042408195.1 Anaerolineae bacterium | reverse complement strand
GTGACGGAACGATGTTGACTGCATTGTGTGCGCCCCTCCTTCCCACTTTATCGGGAGCAAGCGGAAAGCGGATTAGTATTACGTTGAGCGTGCTTACCCGGGGGCCAAAGGCCCAGCAAAGCGTAGATTCAGGCTTACAGTAAAGGGTTCTCGGAGGAATTGCAAGATTTGGGTTTTGCAGGACAAGTAAAGGCGTAAACCCCACTTGGATTGGAGTGGCTTACACTTTTGACCCGTCAGGAGGTTTTCTGCCCACCTGCTCAAAGATGACTTCCACGGGTGTGTAGTGTCGTTTCGCTATTGCACCTTTGGCGGTTTTGACAGTTTAGTTCCACTGTCTTATAATCCCCCAAAAAGGGGGTTAAGTTTTAATGCTAGCGAACGCCAGGAAGGCTATAGGCCTTACCCGCAATGTCCTGGTCTTGGGAATAGTAAGTTTCCTCACCGACATAAGCTCGGAAATGAGCCTCACTCTCCTTCCGCTCTTCCTCTACAATGTCTTGGGCGTTAAAACATCCATCATCGGTCTCATTGAGGGGATAGCCGAAGCCACAGCAAGCCTTCTCAAGTTAGCCTCAGGGTGGATTTCCGACTGGCTTGGCAGGAGGAAGAGCTTGGTTGTCTTCGGCTATGGAATTTCAGCCATGGCTAAACCCTTCCTGGCCATTGCCAGTTCCTGGCCTCAAGTCCTCGCGATACGCTTTGCCGACAGGGTGGGCAAGGGGATAAGGACTTCACCCAGGGATGCTCTTGTGGCTGACTCCTCCCCCTTGGAAATCCGTGGGCGCTCCTTCGGTTTCCACCGCGCTGCCGATACTGCGGGAGCCGTCACCGGCTTGGCCCTGGCCGCTCTGGTGGTTTATCTGACTCAGAAGGGAGCCATGACCCTCTCTATTTCTACTTACCGGACCATAGTCCTACTGGCCATGATACCGGGTTTCCTCGCTGCAGCCCTGGCCTTCTTTTTCGTTACAGAAATCAGACCGTCAAAAAGAGAGGCCTCAAAGCCCTTCTCCCTCTCCCTCAGGGGGTTTG
>JBHOQL010000064.1:0-2291 GCA_042408195.1 Anaerolineae bacterium | reverse complement strand
GTGACGGAACGATGTTGACTGCATTGTGTGCGCCCCTCCTTCCCACTTTATCGGGAGCAAGCGGAAAGCGGATTAGTATTACGTTGAGCGTGCTTACCCGGGGGCCAAAGGCCCAGCAAAGCGTAGATTCAGGCTTACAGTCGGGGATTCTTATTTGTAGGACAAGTTGAGATTGTGGACCCCATTTGGATTGAATTAGCTTATACTTGGTCCTGGCTGGACCCACCTTTAAACAAAAGGCGCTCAAGGTGCTGGAAGAATATGATGTGTACCAGGGGGCGATGTGGACGGTGGGTTCTTCAGGGGATTGTGGTTCAGTAAAGGATGGGGCGATAAGAGGGATTTTGTTGAGCAGGAGGGCAAAATGAGTGAGCAATATAGTATTGCGGTGGTTGTGGTTACTTATAACAGGAAAGATCTTTTGCGAGAATGCCTTAAAGCTCTTTTAGCCCAGACAAGGTTCCTCAACGAGATAATCGTAGTGGATAATGCGAGTGTTGATGGAACAGACAGAATGATTTCTGAAGAGTTTCCTCAAATTACTTACGTAAGACTGCCCGAAAATACAGGCGCAGCAGGCGGTTTCCATGAAGGCATGAAGCTTGCCTATCAAAAAGGTTATCACTGGATTTGGGTGATGGATGATGACGCAAAGGCGTCTGTTACTTGTCTTGAGCAATTGTTATCATATGCTGAGCAAGCTGATGTACTGGTCCCAATAAAAATTGACCTTGCCGGTCGTAAGTATGGGATGGGTTTTTGGCGAGGGCGAACTGTAGCAGCACGTTTTGAGCGGGCTGAAGAAATCATGCCTATAGAAATGTTTTCTTTTGTTGGGCCATTGATTTCAAGGAAGGTAGTTGATAGGATTGGTTTTCCTAGGAAGGATTTATTTATGTGTGCAGAGGATTATGAATATGCCCTTCGGGTGCGTGCCTCGGGGTTTCGTTGTAAGGGGGTGCTAAATGCAATTATTTTCCACCACATACCATTTTTTGTCAAGCGGGGGAGGATCAGATACATTAGACCTGCGTGGAGGTACTACTATGATACTCGGAATCGCCTGCTTATGCTCGTAAACCTTGGCCCAGGGGAAAGGCTTACCGCTTATCTCTGGGCTATATATTTTTTGCTGCGCACCACAATCGAGGCCATACTTTACGAGCCTGATTGGAAAAATGTTGTGCGCTACAAGTGGTTGGGTTTCTGGCACGGGGCCTTGGGTATAAGTGGTAAACGGGTTGTTCCATTTGATGAAAAGAGGGCAAAACCACAACCAGTCATTAGAAGAACAACAACGATTGAAGGAAATGCTCCGGAAAGGAGCCCACAATAAGATGAAGAATTCGTCGCCCGCACGGAAGATGTCCTGGACCTCTGTGAACGGCCGCTGGAGCCCGTTGAAATAAGTTCAGTGCAAACTTCTAGTTTGACCCGTCAGGAGGTTTTCTGCCCCACCTGCTCAAGGATGACTTCCACGGGTGTGTAGCGTCGTTTCGCTATTGCACCTTTGGCGGTTTTGACAGTTTAGTTCCACTGTCTTATAATCCCCCAAAAAGGGGGTTTAGTTTTAATGTTAGCGAACGCCAGGAAGGCTATAGGCCTTACCCGCAATGTCCTGGTCTTGGGAATAGTAAGTTTCCTCACTGACATAAGCTCGGAAATGAGCCTCACTCTCCTTCCGCTCTTCCTCTACAATGTCTTGGGTGTTAAAACATCCATCATCGGTCTCATTGAGGGGATAGCCGAAGCCACAGCAAGCCTTCTCAAGTTAGCCTCAGGGTGGATTTCCGACTGGCTCGGCAGGAGGAAGAGCTTGGTTGTCTTCGGCTATGGAATTTCAGCCATGGCTAAACCCTTCCTGGCCATTGCCAGTTCCTGGCCTCAGGTCCTCGCGATACGCTTTGCCGACAGGGTGGGCAAGGGGATAAGGACTTCACCCAGGGATGCTCTTGTGGCTGACTCTTCCCCCCTGGAAATCCGTGGGCGCTCCTTCGGTTTCCACCGCGCTGCCGATACTGCGGGAGCCGTCACCGGCTTGGCCTTGGCCGCTTTGGTGGTTTATCTGACTCAGAAGGGAGCCATGACCCTCTCTATTTCTACTTACCGGACCATAGTCCTACTGGCCATGATACCGGGTTTCCTCCTGTCAAACCCCCTGAGGGAGAGGGAGAAGGGCTTTGAGGCCTCTCTTTTTGACGGTCTGATTTCTGTAACGAAAAAGAAGGCCAGGGCTGCAGCGAGGAAACCCGGTATCATGGCCAGTAGGACTATGGTCCGGTAAGTAGAAA
>JBHOQL010000083.1:0-3430 GCA_042408195.1 Anaerolineae bacterium | reverse complement strand
ACTGTAAGCCTGAATCTACGCTTTGCTGGGCCTTTGGCCCCCGGGTAAGCACGCTCAACGTAATACTAATCCGCTTTCCGCTTGCTCCCGATAAAGTGGGAAGGAGGGGCGCACACAATGCAGTCAACATCGTTCCGTCACTTGCTGGAGTATTGCGCCCGAGCAGATAAGCAAAAGTGGTGTTATATCCAACAGGGAGTTTTACACTCCGGATTGCCTAGGAAAAGTCTACCGCAATCTGTAAAGACTGTCCACCTGCTGTGTAAGTTCGTGATACGTCACTTATCAAAAATAAGCCTTAAGCTCTTCCCCTTCCAAGGTTTCCTTTTCCATGAGAGCCTGTGCGAGGCGGTCCAACTTGTCCCGGTGAGTTGTAAGGATCTCTTTAGCCTTTTCGTAAGATTGCTGGATAATTCTCCTTACTTCTTCATCTATTTCCTGGGCCACTTTTTCGCTGTATTCTCTCTGCTCCCCTATTTCCTTACCCAGGAAGACCAATTCCTGCTTTTCTCCAAAGGTCATCGGGCCGAGCTTTTCGCTCATGCCGTAACGGGTAACCATAGCTCTTGCTAGTTTAGTAGCCTGCTCCAGGTCACTTGCAGCGCCGGTGGTGACGTCTCCAAAGACGATTTCTTCCGCAGCTCTGCCTCCGAGAAGCCCAGCAATATCGTCCAGGAATTTGGATCTGCGCTGCAAGTAACGGTCTTCCTCCGGGAGAGGCATTGTGTAGCCAAGGGCCATCCCTCTGGCGATGATGGAGATTTTGTGGACAGGATCGCAGTTGGGCAAGTGGTGCATGACCAGAGCGTGGCCAGCCTCGTGGTAAGCGATAATGCGCTTCTCTTCCTCGCTTATTATCCGACTCTTGCGCTCCGGACCAGCGATGACCCTCTCTATGGCCTCCTGGAATTCTTTCATGCCGATGGCTTTCTTATTCCGGCGGGCGGCGAGGATGGCAGCTTCATTGACCATGTTTTCAATATCGGCCCCCACAAAGCCCGGAGTCTCCCGTGCCAGGACATCTAAGTCCACGTCCTTTTCCAAAGGTTTGTTGCGCACGTGCACTTCTAGGATAGCCCTGCGTCCCTTCACATCGGGTCGGTCCAGAACGATGCGCCGGTCAAATCGGCCAGGCCTAAGCAGAGCGGGGTCAAGTATATCCGGTCTGTTGGTTGCAGCCATGACTATGACGTTGGTATCTGTATCAAAGCCATCCATTTCTACTAGAATTTGGTTCAGAGTCTGTTCCCTTTCATCGTGGGAACCGCCCAAGCCAGCTCCGCGGTACCGGCCCACAGCATCTATCTCGTCAATGAACACGATGCAGGGGCTGTGGCGCTTGGCTTGGTCAAACAGATCCCTCACCCTTGCTGCCCCCACGCCTACAAACATTTCCACGAATTCGGAACCGCTTATGGAGAAGAAGGGAACCCCTGCCTCGCCTGCTACAGCTTTAGCTAAGAGAGTCTTGCCAGTTCCGGGCGGCCCTACTAGGAGGACTCCTTTTGGTATCCTGGCACCCAAGACTGCGAACTTCTGGGGCTCCCGGAGAAACTCCACCACTTCTTTCAGCTCTTCCTTGGCTTCATCCACTCCTGCTACATCGTCAAAGGTTACGGTGGGCCTTTCGGTGGTGAAAAGCCTGGCCCTGCTTTTGCCAAAGGAGAAAGCTTGATTGTTAGCCCCCTGCGCCTGTCGCATCAGGAAATAGAAAAGGGCAACCACGAAAATCAGGGGCAGAAGTCCTCCCAGGACCGTTATCCACTCCCCAAGGCGGCTGCGCTTTTCTACCACGATTTTGACCTGAGCGAGCTTCTCCTGCGGAACGCCAAGGTTAGTTAGAGTTTCGGTTATGCTTACCCCTACCTCTTTATAAGCCATGTAAAGGCGATTGCTGTTAGCTTTCTTTACCTTGACCTCGCCATCGGAAACGATTAACTCCTCCACCTCTCCATCCTTAAGCCACTGGGCCACGGTGGAGAGGGGTACTTCAGAGTAAACCTTAGGCGAGGAGAACATGCTGAAAAGGAGCGCCCCTACCGCTATGAGAATTAAAAGGTAAATTACCTCTACCCTGCCTGCTCCTCTGCGCACCTTTTTCCTCCCATGCAGTTTCCGAATTTATTATACCACAAAAACCTCCAAAAGCGAATGCCCCAAAAAGCAACCCCTTTCACACGGGATAAGCCATCCAATTAGGCTTGAAAAGTGGTATGGAACAAGCCCTTGAAAAGGAGAGCTATTTGCTTCTGAAAGTTTTTTGCTTGCACGCTATAAACAGCGGTGATATAATCCTCACCGTCCAAAATTCTGAGGAGGGGAATGGAAATGAAATTTTACAAGACTAAAGCTAAATGTCCGGATTGCGGGCTTGATTTTGAATATGCCCTAAGCGAAGAGGATCTGGAGGACGAACTCGGAGAAGAAGTCTTTTGCCCTCGCTGTGGGGGACTTGCCATCTATTCCCCCTACACCCCGTGCTCCGAGCGAGAATATTACCGTATCTTGCAGGCTTATGATGAATTGGAACAGATGTATGAGTCCGAAGAACTAAGCGAGGAGGAATGGGAGGAGGAATAAAAAGGGGCCTCCTTGCGGGAGGCCCCTTTAGCCATTCCAGGCTTATCTCTGCACCCTCTTGAAGGTCAGGTAGAAACAGGTGTGTATTGTGTAGTTAGGCCTTTCAATGTCCCCCAAGCCAAGCCCCTCAACCCTATCACTCGGTAAGCCCTCAATATAAACAGAGTAGGAGCCCAGGACCCCGTACATACCGAAATCAACGGGGTAGTCTTTGCCTTCAGTGGGGATGTGAGCTTTTACATCCCTACCGGAAGGGTACTCCAATACCACATTCCCGCCCACTACCAGGTTGTTGTTTTCGTCCAAGAGTCTTACGTAGATATTGTGCTTACCTCCGGCCTCCCTTTCATCGTTCCAGCGAGCTTCCACCAGCATCCAATAAGTCTGACCCGGGGCTACGGCCGCGGGGACAAGCCTGACCCCCAGGGCATTGAGGCGTTCATCCCAAACCCTCGGTATAGGCGTAGGAGGCGGAGTGGGAACAGAAGCGGCTCCCAGACCACCAACTCTGGCCTTAGTAGGGGTCGGTGCTGGAGTGAAGGTTGGCGTGGGAGTGGGAGAGGGTAAAGGTGTCAGGGTTGCAGTGGGGGTTGGAGTAGGAGTTGAAGTGGGGATTGGAGTCGGCGTAAAGGTTGGTGTAACGGTGGGGGTAGGAGTAAAGGTAGGTGTAAAGGTAGGGGTGAAGGTGGGAGTTACGAGGAAGCCCATTTCCTGCACCGTTCCCAGGGTTATGTCCCGGGCACCGAGGGCAGATATGATGGTGGAAGGAAGACTTACACCACAGAGCCAGGCCAGGAGCAATATTACGGCTGCGATCCGGAGTTGAGTGGCCCTCTTCTGAGCCCTGAAC
>JBHOQL010000078.1:0-9898 GCA_042408195.1 Anaerolineae bacterium | reverse complement strand
CCCTATTTAGCCGGTCCATTGACACGAAAGCTTGCCCGGTGCTATAATGGAATTCGGAGGGAAGGTTTATGGAGTTCAAAGATTACTACAAAATCCTCGGGGTGGACAAAAACGCTTCCCTGGAAGAAATTAAGAAGGCTTATAGGCGTCTGGCCAGGCAGTATCACCCGGACATGAATCCAGGCAACAAGGAAGCCGAGGCCAAGTTTAAAGAGATAAACGAGGCTTATGAGGTTTTGTCTGACCCTGAGAAGCGTCGCAAATATGATGCTATGCGGGAGAGCTGGTGGCAGTGGCAGAGGATGGGAGGTTCTCCCGAATCCTTTGATTGGGGCCGCTGGTATGGGCAAGGTTGGCCTGGGGGAACTTTCCGGGTGGAGTTCAGGACTATTGAGGATCTGCTCAATGACTTCTTCAAAACCTTCTTCGGGGATTTTGACATAGGGGAGCGTTTCAGGACTGTCACCCATGAGGAAGGGGCTACTGTAACTATAACCCTTGAGGAAGCCTTTACCGGAACTACGAGGATACTGAAGATCGACGGGCGCAGGGTTGAGGTTAAAATACCACCGGGTATAAAGGACGGAGCCAGAATACGCTTGGCTGGCCTTGGTGGCTATGTATATGGTCAGGGTTACCAGGATGTTTATGTTAAAGTTAACATACAACCTCACCCTTTCTTCCGCCGCGAAGACGACAACCTTTACTGCGAGATTCCCGTAGACCTCTACACAGCAATCTTAGGAGGCGAAGTAGAGGTTCCAACTCTTTCGGGAAAAGTGCTCCTTAAGATACCCCCGGAAACTCAGGCAGAGCAGGTTTTCCGTTTAAGGGGACAAGGCATGCCCAATGTGAATAATCCTTCGGTCAAAGGAGACCTTTACGTAAAGGTGAAAGTCCAGCTCCCCAAGAATCTAACTCCAAAGGAGCGGGAACTTTTCCGGGAGTTGGCAAAATTGAGAGCGGGGAGGAGATAGTCATGCTGGAACCGTTGCTTAACTACTCACCTACAAAAACCCCGGTGATTAGCCTTTACCTCAACACTGACATGACCAAGCGCTTCAAGGAAGAGGTGCTTCTGGTTCTCAAGGGTTTTTTGAAAGAGGTCTCCAGTGAAGCCAGCCCCGAGGACCTGGAAAGGGTTGAGAATTTCTTCAACCTTGAATATGATTGGCAGGCTAAAGGTGTGGCTGTCTTTTCTAATGCCGAAAGCGATCTTTGGCTCAATTACTCCTTCCCCAAGCCTTTCAATGATGAAATCCGAGTCCTGCCTGAGCCTTATATTCGTCCGCTGGTTCATCTTTTATCCCTGCATGAGCGCTATGGTGTGGCCTTGGTAAGCCGGGAGCAGGCTCGCTTCTTTAGCTTCAATATGGGCGAACTGGAGGAATTCGGAGGGGTTAGCGGCACTATTCCCGGGAAGCATAAGCAAGGAGGGTGGGCCCAAGCCCGATATCAACGTCATATCAATGAACATGCTGCCCAGCAACTGAAAAACGCCGCCGAAGCCTTTACGCGCCTATGGGAAAAGGAGAAATTCAGCTACGTAATCCTGGGGGGAACAGAGGAAAACGTAAAAGCCTTCAAAGATTTTCTTCCTCGTCCTTTGTTGGAAACCATTGCGATAACTTTTACAGCCGATATAATGGCTTCCGTTGATGATTTAAAGAAAGAACTCACAACCCTAATAGAGGAATTTGAACATCGGCGAAATGAAGAGCTGGTTCGTCAAGCTCTTACAGAGGCAGCTAAGGGCCGCAGGGCTACTTCAGGTCTTGACGATACACTTAACGCCATAAGGGAGGGCAGGGTTAACATTCTCCTTGTGGAGCCCGATTTCAGAGCTCCGGGTAGAAAGTGCCTGAACTGTGGCTACATGACTTCCCAGCAGATCGATTCGTGTCCGATCTGTTCCTACACTCTTGAGGAAAGGCCTGATATTTTGAACGATGCTTTGGCTGAGACCTTAAAGAAGGGCGGGAAAATCGTGACTATCACGGGTAACCTTGTTAAAGCTGGCTACATAGCTTCCATTTTACGATACTGAAACTGGGAGGTTCGAACTAAAATGTATCAGCTCGATCAGTTTACTGAGAAAGCTCAAGAAGCGGCAATGCGCACCCAGGAAATAATGCAGCGTTTCGGCCATGGGATGGCTGACACGGAGCATATGCTTCTGGCTCTTTTGGAGCAATCCGATGGTGCTGTACCCATGCTCCTGGAGTCAATGGGGGTTGATATATACGAGATGAGAAATGAACTGGAAAAGATTCTCAGGTCCCTCCCTCAGGCCCCGGCTTTCTACGGTCCGATTCCCCTCAATCAGTTCTACATGACTCCTCGTCTCAAAAGGGTGATGGACCTGGCTAAGGAAGAAGCTCGCCGCATGGGAGACCAATATGTTTCGACAGAGCATATTTTCCTGGCCATCGCCAGTGAGTCAGGCTCACCGGCTGCCAGGATTTTGGCTCGCTACCGCATCACTAAGGCTGGTATATACGAAGCTATAAAAGAAATCCGCAAAGGTCAGAGGGTGCTGGATCCGGATATGGAGAGCCGATATAGAATTCTGGAAAGATTCAGTCAGGACCTTGTTCAACTGGCCATAGAAGGCAAGCTTGACCCAGTCATAGGGCGCGATGCCGAGATAATGCGGGTTATGCAGATCCTGTGCCGGCGTATAAAGAACAACCCTGTCCTTATCGGGAAAGCAGGGGTTGGCAAGACAGCTATCGTAGAAGGTCTAGCCCAAAAAATAGCGGCAGGAGAGGTCCCTGAAATCCTCCATGGCACTAGGATCCTATCTCTGGATCTCGGAGCTATGATCGCCGGCACGAAACTCAGAGGGGAATTTGAGGAGCGCCTCAAGGCGGCTATCCAGGAGATAAAGAGCTCTAAGGGCAAGATAATCCTCTTCATAGACGAAATCCATACAATTGTAGGCACAGGCGGAGCGATGGGAGCTATGGATGCGGCTACCATCCTCAAACCAGCCCTGGCTCGGGGAGAGCTCCGCTGTATTGGTACCACAACGCCGGATGACTACCGCCGGTTCATTGAGAGGGACCCGGCCCTGGAGCGTCGTTTCGCTCCTGTCTACGTGGAGGAACCTTCTATCGAAGAGGCCATTGAGATGCTCAAAGGCCTTCGTCCCCGTTACGAAGAACACCATGGAGTCGTCATAACCGACCAGGCTTTGGAAGCTGCCGTAAGGTTATCCCACCGTTATGTGACGGACCGTTGTTTGCCGGATAAGGCCGTTGATCTCATAGATGAAGCTGCAGCCAAAGTGCGAATAGCCTCCTTCAACCTGCCTCCAACCCTTAAGGAGATGCAGAATAGGATAAAAGAGCTGAAGTCTCAGGAGGAGGATGCTTTCTCCTCCGGGAACTTTGAAGTCCATGCTCGCTTAAAGTCCGAAAGATTGCGCCTTGAGGGAGAATTCAAGCGCCGCTATGAGGAGTGGAGGAAAGAGACAGGAATAGATGAGATTGTGGACCAAGAGGACATAGCAGAGGTTGTCTCTGGCTGGACTGGCATACCGGTGTACAGCCTAATGGAAAGCGAAGCTCAGAAACTCCTTCGGATGGAAGAGTACCTCCACCAGCGAATAGTGGGCCAGGAGGAAGCCATATCCGCCGTTGCCGATGCTATCCGGAGGGCCCGTTCAGGCCTTAAAGACCCGCGCCGTCCCATAGCCACTTTTATCTTCCTTGGCCCATCGGGGGTGGGAAAAACCGAATTGGCCAAAGCCTTGGCCTGGTTCCTGTTCGATGATGAGGATGCCCTTGTCCGGATTGATATGAGCGAATATCAGGAACGCCACACTGTTTCCCGTCTGATCGGTGCCCCTCCGGGTTACGTGGGTTATGAGGAGGGAGGCCAGCTCACTGAAGCTGTCCGCCGTCGCCCTTACAGAGTCATCCTCTTTGACGAAGTGGAGAAAGCCCATCCCGACGTTTGGAACACCCTTCTCCAGGTTCTGGATGAAGGCCGCCTGACCGACGGGCATGGCCGGACCGTGGACTTCCGCAACACGGTGATCATCATGACCTCTAACATTGGCACGAGACATGCCTACCGCAGTGGGACTCTGGGATTCCTGCGCTCGGAGGAGCTCACTCCTGAAGAGAAAGAGCTCCGGCGGGAAATAGAAGCCCACCTCAAGGCCACTTTCCGGCCCGAGTTCCTCAACCGGATTGACGAAATCATCGTATTCCATGCCCTTACGAGAGAGCAAGTCAAGCAGATTGTGGATCTCCAGCTCAAGGAGATAAACCAGAGGTTGAGAGATCAAGGGTTTACGATAGAGCTTACGGAGAAAGCCAGGGAGTGGCTTGCTGAGAAGGGCTATGACCCCAACTTCGGGGCCAGGCCTCTCCGCCGAGCCATGCAGAAATATGTGGAAAATCCCTTGGCCAAGCGCATTCTTAAGGGAGACTTCAAGTTCGGCGACATAATCGTGGTAGATTTTGACGAGAGAGGAGGGGAACTCACTTTTGAGCGGAAAGGAGAATTGAGCCTGGCTTCTGCTACCGCGGAAGCTGCTGGAATTGAGAAAAGCGAATAACGACTTTGGCGTCGCCTGCGAAAAGGGCAAAGGTCTGAGGAAACAAGCTTCACTAATTTAATCAGGTGGGTTATGGGTGATTTGAAGTGTCCTTTGTGTGATGAGCTCGTGGAGGGGAATCTGCGCCAACATGTTCTGAACTTACATGGCGAGGACGGGTTTCGGCGCGCTATTTTGTTGGAAAAGGAGCGTGGAACGCCTGATGCTGAAATTGGTCTCCGTTATGGAGTTTCTTTCAACACTCTTCAGCAAATCATCACCCAACTCCGTGGAGTAAGTCTAAGCGTTCTAAGCCCTCCGAAGCAGATAAAGCGGTGGACCCCTCCCAATTTCCGCTTGGAAAATACCACTGTGTGGAGCTTCAAACAGCGAGGCAATTGGGCCACCCACGATGGCCGTTACCGCGGAAATTGGTCTCCATATATTCCCCGAAATATTATCTTGAGGTATTCCAAGCCAGGGGATCTTGTTCTGGATTATTTTGTTGGCGGCGGGACAACAGCTATAGAAGCTAAACTTCTTGGACGCCGTTGCATTGCCCGGGATATTAACCCTCAAGCTGTAATCTTAACTTTACAGAATTTGGAATTTTCCCCTCCGCCATCGTTATTTCATAGCGAGATATATGAACCAGTTGTAGAGGTTGGGGATGCGCGCGAGCTTTCCGGCATTCACGATGGTAGTGTGGATCTTATCTGCACTCATCCTCCATATGCGGGGATTATCAAATATTCAAGCGGTGTTCCTGGAGACCTTTCCTCCCTTTCGCTCCCCCAGTTTCTGGACGCAATGCGGCAAGTGGCCGCTGAAAGCTTGCGTGTGCTGAAACCGGGTGGCAAGTGTGTACTCTTGATCGGTGATACGCGCAAATCCAAACACATCGTGCCCATCGGTTTTATGGTGACCCGAGTGTTTTTGGATACTGGCTTTAGGCTGAAGGAGTTCATTATCAAAAGGCAGCATAACTGCAGGATGACGGGATTCTGGTATGAAAGCAGCATCAGGCACAATTTCCTGCTGTTAGCCCATGAGTATCTCCCGGTCTTCGAGAAACCAGAAGGTACTCGCTTTGGAGAACTTGCTCCGGTTGGGGAGCAGACTTTACCCTACCAAATAGTCCTGGAAAAATTCCATCGGGTAAAGGCAGAGAATCTGGAGACTACGACTGTATGGATTTTACCCCCCGAACGCGTGGAGGAAGAAGTTAAGAGAAATTTGCTTTGGAGGTATGCCGGGGCTGATGGGGATCTCCTTGAAATTCGGTTAGGTTATGGTGAGGAGCGTTACAGTATTCCGCCCTGTTCTCAAGGTGTCCATATGCTGCTGGTCCGGGGGTTAGATGAGTGGGATGAGGAGAAATTTTCAGGTTATAGGAAAACAGTGAAAGAGCTCGCTCAGCATGTCAATTACACCTACTTGGTTATTGAGGCGAAGGATTTCAGAAAGCAGGATGGCGAACTCGTCCCCGCGGCTTTGGTGCTGTGGGAAGACCTAAGCTTTCTTAAGCAATTGATTTTAAAAGAAATCATAATACTTGTGCCGGAGAGGTCCCCCCTGGATTCTGGTGGGGTCAGCCTTAAAATTATCCACAAGTATCTCTTAATCTACACAAGGAAGCGGCGATGAACCCGCGAGATACTTCAACAGGGAGGGTACTGGAAAATCTGATACTTCCCGCACTGGAGCAGGGAGGTTATAAATATAGAAGACGGGTCCCTGTCGGCAAGCGTTTGGGCGGGGGTAGGCATTTTGTGGACGTGTTAGCTGAGGATCGGGAAGGGGGTAAGTATCTTATCTCACTGAAGTGGCAGCAAGTTCCTGGCACCGCTGAACAAAAGGTGCCCTTTGAAGTTTTGTGTCTGATTGAAACACTTCTCTCTTCCGGGGAAAATTTCCGCAGGGCTTATTTAGTGCTTGGTGGCCCCGGCTGGCGTCTGAGAGATTTTTTCGTCCAGGGCGGATTGAACAAATATTTAATTTACACCGAATTAGTTAGAATCGTAACCTTGGAGGATTTCATAGCCCTTGCTAACAAAGGAAATTTGTGAGGTGAGGAAAATGGCGGTTATCTTTCCCTTCACGGCGATCGTGGGGCAAGAGAAAATGAAGCTAGCCCTTATACTCAACGCCATAAATCCGCAGATAGGGGGTGTTCTCATAAGGGGAGAAAGAGGCACTGCTAAGTCCACTGCCGCCAGAGCGCTGGCTTACCTCCTTCCCGAAATAAAAGTTGTGGCCGATTGTGCCTTTAACTGTGACCCTGATAGCATCGAAAACATGTGCGATTTCTGCAAGGAAAGGGTGGCTAGGGGAGAAAAACTCCCAGTTGCCTGGCGGAAAACTAGGTTCGTGGACCTCCCTGTAAGCGCCACCGAGGACAGGGTTGTAGGCACCTTAGATATAGAGGCAGCTATAAAGCGCGGCGAGCGCAGGTTCCAGCCGGGAGTGCTGGCTGCTGCCAATCGTGGCCTCCTCTACGTGGACGAGGTCAATCTGTTGGACGACCACGTGGTAGACCTCCTCCTTGACTCTGCGGCGATGGGGGTCAATGTGGTGGAAAGGGAAGGTATATCTTTCTCCCATCCCGCCCGCTTCATATTGGTGGGAACTATGAACCCAGAAGAGGGGGAGCTAAGGCCCCAGCTTCTGGACCGGTTCGCCCTTTGTGTGGAGATAAAGGGCATAACAGATCCCGAACTGCGAGTGGAAATAGTAAAAAGGGCCATAGAGTTTGAAAAGGACCCCGAGGGGTTCCGGAAAAAGTGGGAACCCAAGGAGAAGCGTCTATCGCAGGAAATAGCCAAGGCGCGGGAGCTTCTGCCCCACGTTACTTACACGGAAACAGACCTTTACACTATCGCTAAGCTGACTTCTTCTTTCCAGGTGGATGGCCACCGGGCCGATATAGTGATCCTCAAGACCGCTATAGCCTACGCAGCATTCCGGAATCGCCTTCAAATTACTGATGAAGATATCCTTGTTGCTGCCGAGCTAGCTTTGCCTCACCGTTTGCGGAAGCATCCCTTCCAGGAGAGAAGTATTACCCCTGAAGAGCTTGGTTCTGCCCTCAGAGAGCTGTCGCATGAACTCTTTGTCCTTCGCGATGGAGGCAATGAAGAAGCGGAAGGAAATAAAAAAATTGAGCAGGGTGAGGAACAGGGAGAGGGAGAGAGTCAGACCCCTTTACAGCCTGTGGGCCAGATGATGAAGGGATATAAAACCGAACCCCTCGGCCTAAAGGCTCGCTCCCCTGATAACCCAGTTCCCGTCGGAGAAACTTTCAAGCCTAAGCTCATCAGTGTGCCCCTGGACAGGCTAACCCGGAAAATAGCGGGCAAACGCAGTTACACCATAACCACTCGTAAGCGTGGCCGATACATTCGCAGCCGCCCTGCTGAAACCCCTACTACTGATATAGCCTTTGATGCTACTGTGCGCTACGCTGCCCCTTACCAGCTTTCCCGCCCTCGGGGCGAAACGGCTGTAACGTTAAACTTATCTGACTTAAGGAAAAAAGTAAGGGTACGTAGGGCTTCCAACCTTGTCCTCTTTGTGGTGGATGCCAGTTGGTCTATGGCTGCTTCCGAAAGAATGAAAGCGGCAAAGGGTGCTGTGATGTCCCTGCTTCAGGATGCCTATAGGCGGCGGGATATGGTGGGCCTTATCGTTTTCCAGAAGCAGGAAGCAAGGCTCGTTCTCCCTCCTACTACCAGTATAGATCTGGCCCAGCGTGCTCTGAAGGATATACCTGTTGGTGGTAAGACACCTCTGTCAAGCGGACTATACCTTGCTCATAAGGTCCTGAAGATTGAGAAACTCAAGCATCCGGAACTCCGCCCCCTTCTAGTCTTGTTGACGGATGGAGCAGCCAATGTTTCAATGGGTACCATGCACCCGCACAAAGAGGCCCTTAAAGTCGCTGAGGCCATCCGTAAGGAAGGGGTGCATTCGGTGGTAATAAACCTGGAGTTTCAGTCTTTTGACCGCGGATTGGCCCAGGAGCTGGCCAACGCCTTAGGTGGGCCGTGTTACAGACTCAGAGATCTTGGCGCCAAAGAATTATACGAAACCGTCAAAGAAGCCCTTGGAGATTAAGTTGTATGCCGATTTGGCCCTCCTGGTAGTTACAGCTATATGGGGGGCCACTTTTGTCATAGTAAAAGAGGCCATTTCCCACTACCCGGTTTTTTCCTTCCTTTCTCTGCGCTTTTCCTTGGCTGTTTTTTCTTTTCTGCCCCTGCTCTTCAGCGATAGAAACCCCATTAAGCGGGAGGAACTTAGAGCTGGATTCCTGGCTGGTTTTTTCTTGTTTGCTGGTTATGCTTTCCAAACCTTTGGTCTCAGGTTCACCACAGCCAGCAAAGCGGGATTCATAACCGGGCTTTCGGTGGTGATAGTTCCAATCCTTTCGGCTGTGTTCCTGCGCCAGAGCCCCCCGTGGAAAGTTTGGGTCGGGGCAGGTTTGGCAGCCTTGGGATTAGCTCTGCTTTCCTTAAAGGATAGTCTCATCCCTTCCTTTGGCGATTTGCTGGTCTTAGCCTGTGCGGTAGCCTATGCGGGCCAGATAGTGGCCCTGGGAAAATTTGCCCCGGAGATGCGTACTTTTCCTCTAACCTTTGCCCAGCTTTTGACAGTAATGATTATGAGCATAGCTCTGGCCGTGAGTTTTGAAAGACCCATTATCATACCTGCGCCCAAGGTGATGTGGGCTGGGCTTTTCACAGGGATTGCGGCCACTTCTCTAGCCTTTGGGGTTCAGACCTTTGCCCAGAAGTATACTTCTCCTTCCCATGCTGCCCTTATTTTCTCTGCTGAACCCGTGTTCGCAGCTTTCTTCGCCTTTCTCATAGCTGGCGAAACTCTTGGCTTGAGGGAGCTTGTAGGCTGTTTTATGATTGCAATAGCAATGATTCTGGCGGAGATTTGAAAGGGCAATTTTTCGGTTCTCCCGGAGGGATATCCCAAGTCCCTTACGGCAAATAATTTCGCTCTCTACTTCCCCGCGAGTTTTAGTTTGGCCTGGCCTGAGAGCTCACTTGTGGTCAAAGACTAGGGTTCGTCTCTTGCCCCCTTTAATCGAAGAGTGGCAGGTCGCTTCCGGTTGTATTTCGCTGGGCGTGCTTCTTAACTTGACGAATTCTAAGAATGATAGTATTACTTGCTTAAACAGCAGAGTGACTGGACGTAGCCGTGAAAAAGTCCTTCGCTCCCAAATATTACCGAATAAGAGAAGAAAATTGCCGACACATCGCCTTAGGACAATATACAGCTTTCCAGCGCATTCCCTCCCAATCCGAATTGGCTTGGGAGTTCAATGTAAACCTTAGG
>JBHOQL010000075.1:0-26170 GCA_042408195.1 Anaerolineae bacterium | reverse complement strand
ATTTTGGTGTATATATTATTTAGCACTCTCAAGGCGAGAGTGCTAAATCTTAGAAGGAGGTGGCACTATGAGGCTCAGGCCGCTTGGGGATAGGGTAGTTGTGGAACCCATCGAGAAGGAGGAGAGGACTCCTGCCGGTATAATCCTGCCGGAAACGGCTAAGGAGAAGCCCCAGGAAGGTAAGGTTATCGCCGTGGGGCCCGGACGCTTGAACGATCAGGGCCAAAGGATACCCCTTGATATAAAAGAAGGCGACCGGGTTGTATTTGCTAAGTACGCCGGTACTGAGGTTAAGTTGGACGATAAGAAATACCTTATCCTCAGAGAATCCGATATCATGGCCGTGATTGAAGATTAAATTCCAAGTAGAGGAGGTGAGACCATGGCTGCCAAGCAGTTGATTTTTGCTGAAGAGGCGAGGCGCAATCTTAAGATCGGAGTTGATACTTTAGCCAATGCCGTGAAGGTCACTCTGGGTCCCAAGGGCCGCAACGTGGCCTTGGAAAAGAAGTGGGGAGCCCCTACAGTTACCCACGATGGGGTGACCGTGGCCAAGGAGATTGAGCTCAAGGACCCATTCCAGAACATGGGGGCCCAACTCCTCAAGGAGGCAGCTACTAAGACCAACGATGTGGCTGGCGACGGCACCACCACCGCTACGGTCTTGGCCCAGATTATGGTCAACGAGGGCCTCAAGAACATCGCTGCCGGGGCTAACCCCATGCTCCTGAAACGAGGTATTGAGAAGGCTACCAAGAAGGTGGTGGAAATCCTCAAGGAGATGGCCAGGGAGCTGAAGAGCAAGGAGGAGATCGCTCACGTGGCTGCTATCTCCGCCAACGACCGAGAGATCGGCAACCTTATCGCCGATGTGATGGATAAGGTGGGCAAGGACGGCGTCATCACTGTTGAGGAAGGCAAGGGGCTCGGCTTCGAGGTTGAGTATGTAGAGGGTATGCAGTTTGACCGCGGTTACATCTCCCCCTATTTTATCACCAACCCCGAGACTATGGAAGCCGTCCTTGAGGAGCCCTATATCCTGATCCACGACAAGAAGATTTCCTCCGCCGCCGATATCGTCCCGGTCCTGGAAAGGCTGGTCCAGGTGGGCAAGAGGGAGCTTCTGGTTATCGCTGAAGATGTGGAAGGCGAAGCTCTGGCTACTCTAATCCTCAATAAGCTCCGCGGGGTCATCAATTGCGTAGCGGTAAAGGCTCCAGGCTTCGGCGATAGGCGCAAGAGAATGTTGGAGGACATCGCCATCCTCACTGGTGGCCAGGTTATCTCCGAGGAGCTGGGCCGGAAGCTGGAGAGCGTCACTATTGCTGACCTCGGCCGCGCCCGTAGAGTTGTGGTCACCAAGGATGACACTACCATTATCGAAGGTAAGGGCGATCCCAAGCAGATCAAGGGACGTATTGAGCAGATCAAGGTTGAGATTGAAAAGACTACTTCTGACTATGATCGCGAGAAACTTCAGGAGAGGCTGGCCAAGCTGGCTGGCGGGGTCGCCGTTATCAAGGTGGGTGCGGCTACCGAAGTGGAACTCAAGGAAAAGAAGCACAGGGTTGAAGACGCTCTCAGCGCCACCAGGGCTGCTGTGGAGGAAGGGATCGTGCCTGGCGGCGGTGTAGCTCTCCTCAACGCTCAGAAGAAACTGGATGGTATTGAGGTTGAGTTCCCCGACGAAAGGACGGGCGTTGAGATCGTTAAGAGGGCTCTGGAGGAACCAGCCAGGCAGCTGGCTGAAAATGCCGGTTACGACGGAGCCGTGGTGGTTCAGGAGATAAGGCGCCGCCAGAATGAGTTGAATAACCCTAACATCGGCTTTGATGTGCTGGAGGAGGATTATAGGGACATGTTTGAGGCCGGTATAATTGACCCCGTTAAGGTAACGAGGGCGGCGCTCGAGAACGCAGCCAGCATCGCTGCTATGATCCTGACCACCGAGGCGCTGGTGAGCGAGATACCGGAGAAGGAGAAGACCCCGCCAACCCCACCTGAGTATTAAGTCAGCAAAAGCCCCCTCCCGATGGGGAGGGGGCTTTTTGTTTGAGGTTAGCTTAGTGGATGCATCCCGTTTTCTGGACTACGTGGAGGATGTTTTATTGCTATTGTTCCCACCCTCATTGGCTCTGGGTTTGCTACGGTTTTGAGTCCCGCTCGTAAGCAGGGGCCAATGCTGGCATTTCGCTCCCTTCTTGAAAATTTCTGGGGGGCCTATCCCCTAGACCACCTGCCAAGGGGCTTATGTCCCCTAGAACCTCCAGGTTTGCCCACCCTCGTAGGTTTGAGGCTTGCCTCGGCTAAGGGTCCCGCTCGTGGGGAGGCTAGTGGAGGTAGTGGCTTGCCCCTTTCGGAGTTTTCTAGGAGCCCATCCCCAGACCCTTTGCTAGAGGACGTGAGCCTTTTGGATTCCCGCTTTACCGACTTGTTGGCTCTGGGTTTGCTGCGGTTTTAAATCCTGCCCACGGGCAGGATGCAGATGATGGCCCTTTGGTTTAGAAGTACGTGCACCTATTACCTGTTTGAGGGCACAGTTCTCTGGATTCTCCCACTATTCGAAAAAAAGGATGCGTAAATCAAGGCTTTCGCTCACGGGTTAATATTTTTAGCGAACAATCTGCCGGAGGTATTATTATGCGAGCAATTTACTTTATCGCCAGTATCCCTCGTTATGTCCTTACCAAGGTGCTGGGAACTCTGAACAAGCGTTTCTTCTGGAGTGCACCTTCTTGCCTTCAGTACGGGGAGTTCCCTGAGCCGTCTCTGCCCTCTCAGGAATGGGTCAAAGTGAAGACTACCTACGGAGGGATATGCGGAAGTGACCTTGGGGTCATAACTCTCCACACAAGCCCTCTGCTCTCAGCTGTCTCCTCGCCAATTTTCGTCCTTGGACATGAAAATGTGGGAGTGGTGGTGGAAAAGGGGAAGCAGGTGGAGGGGATCGAACAAGGCCAAAGGGTGGTGGTGGATCCGGTCCTTTCCTGCGAGGTGAGGGGTTTCCTGGACCGTTGCCCCATGTGCAGGGAAGGAAAGGAGAACCTCTGCCACAGGGTCACTGAGGGGAACCTGGCTCCCGGATTACTCATAGGAAGCTGCCAGGATACGGGGGGAAGCTGGGGCGAATACTTCGTTGCGCATCGCTCCAGGATCTATCCGGTACCCGATGGGATCACTGATGAAGAAGCGGTCATGGTGGAACCATTTGCCGTAGCTCTCCATGCCGTCTGGAACAATTTCCCGAAGGATACGGATACCGTCCTTGTTATAGGCGGGGGGACGATAGGGCTTTGCACCGTGGCTGCCCTGAGAGCACTGGGCTCGAAGGCCAGAATTGTCCTGCTTTACAAGTACCCCTTTCAGGCTGAACTGGCACGCGGCTACGGAGCTGATGTGACGGTAAAATTGGGAGAGGAAAGAGAGCTGGCTCAGGCTATAGGGGCAAAGCTTCTAAAGCCGCTCTTGGGCGGTCCCATCTCCCTATCTGGTCCGGCTCTGACTTTTGACTGCGTGGGTTCTAGGGCGAGCATTGAACTAGCTTTCCGCCTCACTGGGGCTGGTGGAAAGGTGGTTATGGTTGGGTTGGCCTCAACTCCCGGTGGGATTGACTGGACCCCTATCTGGCTGAAGGAACTCAAAGTGGTGGGGACCTATTCCTACGCTGTGGAAGATTACAGGGGTCAGAGGGTGCATACTTTCCAGATGGCTCTGGATTTCATAGCCCGGAAGGAGGTGGAGTTAGCACCTTTGGTAACCCATAAGTTCAGGCCTGAGGATTACCGCAAAGCCCTGGAGTGGGTGACGGGGAAAGGTCGGAGGAGCCTGGTGAAGGCCGTCTTTGACTTTACCCACCAGCCAGCCGGCGGCGCAGTCCTCCAATGACCCTTTCCATCTCTTCCTTGGGGAAGGCCCCCAGAGCCAGCACCACTGAAAGATACACCAGAATTGAAGAGCCGATAGCCAGCCAGAAGTTAACCTGCTGGACCAACCAGAAAGCAAGGGCCATAGCTGCTGAAGCGAGGGTGGGACGCCAGAAAAGTTCCTTCCACGGCAGCGGCCCCAAGTTCTTCCGCACGCAGTAGTAGAAGGGGGCTAACAGAGCCAGTTCCGAAAACACCGTCATTACAGCTGCTCCTTTGTAGCTGTAGGGGGGGATGAGTAAAAGGTTCCCGACAATGTTGAAAGCTACCCCAATGAGGAAGGCTTTGGTCAGGAAACTCTGCTGGTTTATCGCTATGAGCACGTATTGGGTGACGCTGTTTATGCAGCTGAAGGGGAAGAACCAGATCAGGAGTTGAAGGGCGATCATGGAGTGGGGTAAGTATTCGGATCCTCCCAAGAGCAGAATAAGTTCCCTGGCGGTAAAAGTGAAAAGCACGGCTATGGGTATGCTCACCAGTATCAGGAGCCGCAGGGCAGTGTTGTAGACCCGCATGAATTCCTCCTTGTAAGCTTCGGCGTAGCGGGAGAGCATAGGGAAGAGGGCCATGGTGAAGTAGGCAGGGATTATATTGAGACCGTCTATGTACCTATAAGCAGCGGTGTAGTAACCGACGGCCGCATCCCCCTTGAGAGGCTGGAGGATCAAGACGTCAATCCTGAAGAAAACGGTGGCCAAAAAATGGTTTATCATGAGGGGGAAGGCGGGAGCCAGCATGGCCCTCACCAGGGAAAAGTCGGGTTCGGGGCGGGGGAAGAACAGCTTGGTAACCATGAGGTAGAGGAGGATTCCCAGAGTGATAGCGTTCACTGCCACTGAGACTCCGGCCAGACCCACGTATCCGAATCCCATCAGGAGTGCTATCGTGCCCAAGGTTACCCTGAGGAGTGTAGTGACAGCAGTTATCCAGGCGGGGTATTCCATTTTCTCCCAGGCCATGAAAGCGGAACTCACCACATCGGAAAGAAGGCTGAAGAGCAGCGCTAGGTTGAAGAGGCCTACGGTGAAGGCTGTATCGGAGGTTAGGCCGGCGTAGCGGACGTAAAGGAAGAGGATGAAAGCCATCAGGGGCCAAGAGGAAAGCCAGAGCAAGAGCCTTAGGATGGTAACGTTGGTGATGTAGCGGTTAGCTTGGGATTTGTCCTTGGCCACTTCTCTGGTGAGAAGTATTCCCAGGCCGAACCGAGTGAGGATTTCAAAGTAACCTATGAAAATTACAGCGAACTGGTAGCGGCCCGCTCCCTCAGGGGCCAGAATCCGGAGCATGAGCATGGCGAAGGCCATGTCAATGAGCTTATTGGCGAAGGCCAGCCCCATTGGGATGAAAGTGTTCTTGGCCACACGGCTCAGGGTCGTCTCTTCCTCTTCCCGGTAGATCCTGCGCCAGAGCCAGTAGCCTGAAAGGAAGAGAAGAGCGCTGAAAGCGATGAAGGAGGCATAGAGGCCCAGCTTGAAGGACATTGGGCTGTACTTGAAGCGGACGCGGTGAGTGCCAGGTTCCAGGATCACGGCTCGGAAGTTGCCGTAGGCCCTGTAAAGTTTCAATTCCATATCCCCATCGTAGGCTTTCCAACCTGGGAAGAAGGCGTCAGTCAGGACGAGGAGGCCCCTTTCAGGTAGAGTAACGGATATTTCCACCTGAGTTGGGGAATAGGAGACGACCTGAGCTTCTCCTATCTTTCCCAAGCCTTCTGGCAGAGGCGGGTCTTTGGGATCGTACTGCCAGGGTTTGGAGCCTCTTTCCAGGACCACGCACCTCGGCGATCTGAGTTCCTGCAGGGCTTTAGGGAGGTCCTCTTCTGCAACGTGCAAGGCACAGTTGGAGGTGAAAGCCCTGGGAAGGTAATCATCGTTGCGGTAGACTTTGACCTCGCCATCGTAGACCAGGGTGTGGCCCGGATTGCTTATTTCCTGAGTCGTTATGATGTATTTGACGTTCAGGAGGTCCAGCAGGGGAGAGTCAAGGGCTTCCCGGAAAGGGGTATAGATGGGGGAAATGCGGTTGTAGAGCAAGTCCCACTGGGGTGAGAGGGCCTTCATAAAGTCGGCGTATTGTTTCGGGATGATGGAATCGTAGCCTCGGACGTCCTGGATTCCAAAGAGCATCCCCACATTGGGCCAGAAGGTCTTTTCGCCTGGAAGATTGAAAGAAGTTATGCGATAGAGTTCCTGGTCGCTTTTCAGGAATTCGACCATCGGGGGGGTGAACCGGAGGAGGACGGGGTCGACAGCGGGGTTGAACCCCCACCAGGCCCAGAGGAGGTCAGCAGCGATTACGGCGGGGAGGAGGGCGCTAAAACGTTCTTTCCTGCCTACCAGCAGGGCCAGACCTGCTAGGCTCAAGAATAGGGAGAAACGCAAGAAGTTCCACCATTCGTAGGAGAAGAACATCCGGCCGTCGGAGAAGGCTCCCTGAGCTAAGTCGGAGTGGGCCAGGAAACGGTCGGCCAGGGAGAAGAAGGGTTCAGGATGGAGGAAGGAGATCAGGCAGAACAGGAGGCCAGTAAGGCCTGGAAGAACGATGAGCCAAGGGAGGAGTGGCCTGAGTTTTCGCACTTCTTCAATGCCAAACCCGGCCAGAATGGCTATGCTCAGAGTGTAAGGGAAAACCCAGCGGAAAGGGGAGTGAAGCTGGTTGTATCCGGGCAGGAAGTAATAGAGCAGGGCGTAAAGCGGAGTGCCGAAGGCAAAGAGCAGCGAGAGCACAGCCAGAGCGGAGAAAGTCCACTTTATCCCCCGGTCTCGGCCCAGGAAGGCTCCGGCCAGGGCGAGGGCCAAGGTCAAAAGGCCCATGTAGCTGCCGGCTTCCACGTAGTTCTTTATCCCCCAGAAGATGGTGTTAATGGGTTCCCCGCGGTAATTTACCGTCACCGGAAGCCACTTCTTTGTGGCCAGATCAAAATAGGCGTGGTGGCTCGGGTTGCCGAAGAAGTCGGGCATGAGGAAGGTCAGCACCTGGCGGGTGGGGTAGGCCCAGCCCAGCACATCCTCCAGGGTGACCATGCCCTGTCTGAAGTTGAACCTTGCGACTTCGTAAAGGGGGATGAGCTGGATTGCCCCGAGGCCTGCTCCCGTAACGGCCATTATTCCGAGGAAGAGGAAGGACCTTGCCAAGAAGGAAGGCCGGCGTTCCCGGATATAGAACGTAATAACCCTGATCAGGGCGAAGTAAGCGGCCACCATTGCGACGTAGTAGGAGATTTCGGGGTGGCCGGCCAGAAAGTGAAGGCCGATAAATATAGCTCCCAGTATGGTGAAGGGCAGAGGCGATTTCCTGCCCTCCCGCAGGCGGCGTAGGGTCATTTCGATGCAGGCCAGGATGGCCGGGAGCCAGCTCGCTGCCGCTATTATCATTGGGAAAACAACGCTGACCACGAAGAAACCACTGAGTTCGTAAGCCAAAGCCGCTGTTGTGCTGGCAAGACGTCTCATCCCCAAAACTCTGGCCAGGAAGTACATGGAAAGCCCTGCAATCCAGAGCTGGAGGACGGTGAAAATTCCGTAGGCCCTGGGCAGAGGGATGATGTAGAAGAGCAGGGAAAGAGGGTAGAGGGCTGAATGCTGGCCCGTAGCCAGGAAGGGCATTCCGGTGAAAATATAGGGGTTCCAAAGGGGAAGCTCCTTGTTCCGGATGCATTCCAGGATGAACTTCTTCCAGACATAGTTTTCAAGGATTAGGTCGCTCAAGAGCTCGTTGTGGGGAACAGATACTCCCACATCCGCGGCGAAACTTTTCCATGGCTCAAAGGCGAAGAGGTTATCGGCCGGGATGAGGGTTTTTCCACCGAAAGTTACAGGCCAGAAAAGCACGACAAGGGGCAGAAGGAGGACAAATGCTGCCAGAAAGTCCGGTCCCAGCCTCCTGAGTTTCACCCTTTTCCTCCCTAACCCTCAGATTTCCACCTCTTTTCCGAGCCCCAGTTCCCGGGCTTTCTCCAGGACTCTCTTAGCCACTGAGACGTCCTGAACAGCGTTCCCCACGGACTTAAAGTAAGTGATTTCGTCGTCCCTCTCGCGACCGGGCTTAAGGCCAGCGGCAATCTCTCCGAGTTCAGCGTAGATGTCCTTTTCGGATATGACCCCTTTGCTTATGGGGATGATCAAGTCGCCAGCTTCGGCTAAACAAGCTGAGCGGGAATCTACCACTATTTTGCTCGCTCGCCGGATGGTGATTTCGTCCACTTCCTGCATCTGGGGAGTGAAAGAGCCAATGGCGTTTATGTGCGTACCGGGTTTTAGGTCTTCTCCGTTGAAGACGGGGGTAGAGGAAGTGGTGGCCGTGCAGATAATGTCGGCCTCGCGGACGGCTTCGGCTGGGGAGGAAGCAACTCTTATGTCGGAAGGGATAGGTCCGAAACCTTTCATTTCAGAGGCGTAGGCTTCGGCCCTTTCCCTGACTACATCGTAGACCCAAACTTTCTCAATCTTCCGGACCTCGCACACGGCCAGGAGCTGGGTTCTGGCTTGAGCGCCAGCTCCAAAGATGGCCGCAACTCTGGCATTTTTGCGGGCGAGGAGGTCTGTAGCAGCGCCGGAAGCTGCTCCGGTCCTGAGAGCGGTTAGGTAGGTTCCGTCCATGAGGGCCACCGGGCAGCCAGTTTCTGAGTCTACCACGATCACAATGGCGAAAATAGTAGGGAGGCCTCTGTCCAGGTTTCCGGGGAAAACTGAAACAACTTTTGCGCCAAGGGCATCGCTTTCCGAAAGGTAAGCGGGCATAAAGAGGGTGACACCCTTATGCTTTTCCACCGGGAGCTGAGTCCTCAGCGGGACGTTGGCTTTCCCGGTAGATAGCTGGGCAAAGGCTCCTTTTACTATTTCTATTGCTTCAGCCATCGGGACAGCTTTGCGCACTTCTTCTGCCGAAAGCATGAGAAGTTTCATAGCGGCACCTCCTTTTGAAGCTTCTACCCGGCCAGACTTTCGCCGGGAGGGTAGAGGGAGTGCTGACAAATCCGGCAGAGTTCCTCCCCCTCCAAGGGGCCAAAGAGTTTGCCGCATTTCTGGCAAATTTTCAGTTCTCCCATAACAAGGTTCAACTTTGGATGACGTAATACAGAGGGGAAGGAAAAAGTGGGCTTGACCCTTACAGCTTTAGTTGGGCAATAGCCCTCGCAGACTTTGCACCCTATACAGGCCAAAGGGATAAATTCAAGGGCAAATCTTTCCCGGTCCTGGAGAAGGTTGAGGGCGCCTGTAGGACACTGATTAGCACACAGGCCGCAGGCAGTGCATCGCCCTTCCACTTCCACTAGACCGAAAGGCAGTTCGGAGATGGGTATTTCTTCGTCCCCAGGTAGACCAAGAAGGGTCAGAACCCTCACGAGCCTCAGCCGTTGTTCGGGTAAGTGTTTGGGGAGGCTATCTAGCGGGAAGAGGGGGCCCAAAAAGCTTTCCAAAGCTTCCCCCAATGTTTTCCTGGCGAGCCCAATTATTTCCTCACGAAGCAGAGAGAATACTCCCCTCCGGTCCAGGAGCGGTTCATCCCCCGGGTAAAGCGGGACAGAAGTAAGCCCGTTTCCATAGGCTAAGGAGGACTTGAGGTGGACAGCCTCATTTTTCCCGAAAGCTTTGAGGATAAGATTTGCCTTCTGAACCTGTCTTACGATAAGGCCATGGGCAGAGCCCATTGGGCACTGGGGGCATAGCTCATCGTTGAGCCAAAGTTCTCCGGCAGCGAGGGCGGCCTCAAGAATAAGGGGTAAGGATAGGGAGGCAAGGCACCGCTTGATGTTCACTGCTATAGAGGCTCTGGAAAGGATCTGGTCCTGGGACGCTCTAAGCTGGCAGACAAATTCTTGCCCTGCGGCTTTCAGGGAAAGAATGGTCTCCCTGAGGGTTTTCTCCGGGCTTCTGGAGAAGGCCCAGGCTTCGGTGGGACAAACTTGCCAGCAAATCCCACATCCGATACATTTACCTTCATCCAGCTCAAGGTAAAAGCTTTCTTTAATAGCTCCAGCAGGGCAATTTTTTAGGCAGAGCTCGCAGCGATTAAGGTAATAGCGATAACGCAGGCAGCGTTCCCGATGGAAAGAGGGCAAGTTCGCTGAACCTTGCTCTAAGAGATCGAAGAGGTCTACTTCCACCATGCTCAAATCCCCAGTTCCAGCCTGGTCCGTATGAACTGGAGGAGGTGGTCCCGGCGGAGTAGCCCCACTACTTTATCCCCCTCCACCACGGGCACCTGGTTTACATCGTTTTCCACCATCAGTTCCAAGGCATCGAGGGCCTCGTCTTCCGGTCTAACTTTCAGGAGCTTCTCCATGGGGGTTAAAACTTCTGCCAACGTTACCAAACCCCATTTGACCTGCGGGACCAGTTTCAGGTGGTGGAGGGTGACCATACCCTTGAGTTTTTCCCCTTCCTGGACGAAGAAGCAACGGGTGCTGTGGGGCAGGACGTGGTTGTAGACGAGGTCATTCAGGGTGAGGGAGGCAGGGACAGTAGGACATTCCTGGCTCATGAGTTCCCTTACTTTAACTCCTTTGAGGGCTTCCTTGCTTATGAGTTGTCTGTAACTCTGGGTAGCAGCGTTATCCAAGAACCAGCCGATGAAGGCCAGCCATAACCCATCGAGCCAGTGGCCTGTGACAGCCCAGGCTATTCCTCCGATGATGAAAAAGAAGGCTATGATCCTTCCGGCCGTTATGGCTATTTCTGTGGCTTTCCGGTAATTTCCGGTTATTCCCCAGAGGAAAGAGCGCAGGAGCCTTCCGCCGTCCAGGGGGAAACCGGGGATGAGGTTGAACAGGGCCAAGCTGAGGTTTATTATTCCCAAGTAGGCGCTGAGAGCAGCGAGGGGCTGGAATTTGAGTGCAAAGTTGCTCAGCAGCCAGAGGAAGCCGAAGCCTCCAGCTATGGCAAGGCTGGTCATGGGGCCAGCCAGAGCCATTAAAAATTCCCCTAAAGGTGTAGCTGATTCCCTTGATATGCTGGCTACACCTCCGAAAAGGAATAAGGTTATGCGTTGCACCGGTATCCCCTGAAGGGAGGAAAGCAAGCTGTGGGCAAGCTCATGGGTGAGGACAGAGAGGAAGAGCAACAGACCCGTCGCTATGCCCATCGCCCAGTAGGTCCAGTTGCTCCAGTGGGGGTAACGGGAGGGGAAGTACTGAGTGGAGAGGGAAAGGGCTATCAGGGTGAAGACAATGAACCATGTATAATGGACCATCACGGGTATTCCGAAGATTTTGCCCAACCTTATAGAACCCACCAAACGAACCCCCGCAAAATTTTGTCCTTTCAATTTTAGCATAAAACCCCTGGAATTGCCAGGGGAACGGGAAATTTTCGTTTCACCTTAAGGTGCAGGAGTTGTGAATTACCCTTACTGTTGACGGATAGCCATTGAAAAGAGAGCCCTCCGGGAAACCGGAGGGCTCGCGTGGTTCTCCGTCTTAGCCTGAAAGATGATTAGAATTTGCGGAACTTCTCCTTAGGCGCATTGCAGATCGGGCAGCGGTCAGGAGCCTTTCCTTCCACTGTCCAACCGCATATTTCGCAAACGTAGATGTCACCCACGGTGGCGTCTTTACCTGCCAGTACTGCCTGCCGGGCTTGTTCGTACATCCCAGCGTGGACCTTTTCTGCTTCCAGTGCCCAGCTTGTGGTTCGGACAGCGGATTTTTCCTCCTGCAGTTCAGCGACGGCACGGTAAGCAGGGTACATCTCTTCGACCTCATAAGTCTCGCCGTTGATGGCAGTCTGGAGGTTTTCCGCCGTCTGACCCAGATATCCGAGGGCCTTCAGGTGATTGGCTGCGTGTACCTGCTCAGCAAAAGCTATAGCCCGGAAAAGGCGGGCGACGTTGGGGAAATTTTCTCGCTCTGCCTGCTCGGCAAAGATGAGGTATTTAGTATACGCCTGGCTTTCCCCTGCAAAGGCGCTTTCCAAGTTAGCTTTGGTCATCTTGCGCATAGGTACCTCCTTTTTTCTGCTTAAATTAACCGCCCCAGCGACTGCCGGGGCGGTCGTGATCTACTCGGGTTTCCAAACCGTCCAAACCTTGCCCACCAGGTCTGGACCAGGCTTCAGAGCAGGCTTGCCAGGCTGCCATCCGGAAGGGGTGACCTCGCCTGTGGCCCGGACATGCTGGAAAGCTTTGATCTGGCGCAACAGTTCTTCAGGATTCCGTCCCACTTCGGGCGTTAGTACTTCCATCGCTCTGATGATGAAGTCCGGATCAATGATGAAGCGCCCACGGATGTCCACACCGGCGGCCTCGTCGTATACACCATACACAGAGCCAATCTTCCCACCCGGGTCGGAAAGCATCGGGAACGGTACGCCACCGGGAACCATTTTGGAGAGTTCCTCTTCTTGCCAGATCTTGTGGACGAAGCGGCTATCAGTGCTGACAGCCAGGACTTCCACACCCAGAGCTTTCAGTTCTTCGTAACGGGCGGCAACTGCCGCCAGCTCAGTGGGTCAGACAAAGGTGAAGTCTCCGGGGTAGAAGCATAAGACGATCCACTTTCCTTTGTAATCAGAGAGCCGGATGGGCTTGAAGCCGACTCCTTCAATGTAAGCATTAGCCTCAAAATCAATAGCCTCATGACCAACGCGGGCAATCATCTTTACCTCCTTCTCTGAGGTTGTTGGTTTAGCTTTCGGGGCCTCCGTAGGGGGCAATATTGGCCCACGGGCAGGTTTTACACATTCATCTTTTAGCTCAGCCATCTCTTCCCTCCTTTCTGGGACTTGGGTATTGCCAACTCACAACTTTTTAGATCGCTATCACTCTGAAGGGTGGCTCAGAGGTTGAAACCGTTATCGAGCTCCCGGCGCCGAGGCACAGACCTGGACCTCCACAAGGTGGCAGCGAGGCTGAAACCTTTAAGCTTTAGGAGGATTGCGAACAATTGCCAACTTGATCGTGAGGGGAGAAGTTGCGACCCGATTGCAAATTTCTTCGGCAAAAAGTATTCCTTGGTTTCCAGCATGGCCCACATTGTAGCAATTCACTGCAGTACAAGCGTATGTCTTTTATCCTACCAACCAGCTAAGGTGCGCGTTCGGCCATTCCCGAGATATCCTAATTAAATTATACCACAGGAGTAAAATTTTATCAAGTTGGGTTGGAGGCAAGGCCTTTCGATAATGTCATTCTGTAGCCGACCCCCAGGGGGAGAAATAGAACAAGCTTTGATGGGGTGAGTAGGCGATGAGGAATAAGGCTGCGGAGAAGCGAACAGGTGAGAGAGGATGTCCTTCGGGTGGTGACGATGTTAGTTTACCGCCTGCGCCGGGTGATAGCCCAAGAGGAGGTAAAGGCTGCGCTGCGCCTTTTGAGGGTATAGAGTGCCGGTGCCGGATTCTTGAGAGCACCCTTCGTCCGAAAAGGGGAATCAGCCGGTGTTGAGACAGGCGATGAAGGAATGGTTAGAGCAGCCTCTGGATTGGGAAGAAATCATGAAAGGGCATGGGCGAGTAGAGGAATGGGGCTACGGATTGTTCCTTGTGACCCGAAATGGAGGCTTATCTGGAAGGACTGAGGTGGTCTGGAATTCGGTGGTGTGGGTGGATAGAGCGGAAGCGAAAGTTGGGCTAAGGACTTTTGGGTAGCTGGGGCTGGGTTTCGGTACAGGCTAACGGTAGAGCGTGCACAGCCTTGCCCTATCAGCTTTGGGTATTTAAAGACCGGCTTCAAGGTTGGAAAGCTGGGTGTCGGCTGTAACGCCTTTTGACAAGGGGGGAATTATGTGCTAATATTTGATAAAATTCAGCCTGCTCTTTAAGAGCAGAAAAATCCGGGCGCTCTTATCAAGAGGGGTGGAGGGACCGGCCCTGTGAAGCCCCGGCAACCAGAACCGGAGGAAATCCGGTTCCAGGTGCCAATTCCGGCAGTATGCCCTCCAAGGCATTACTGGGAGATGAGAGTGGGATCCGGTGGAGATTTCCCTCTCATTGGAGGGATTTTTTGTTCCTTTCGGCGCCCAGAACAGGGTGCCTTTAATTTTTTGCGCAGCAGGAGGGTAGATTGCGCACCATTGAATTGCACAACGGTATTGTAAGGTTGATAGATCAGCGGCAACTGCCCCACCGTCTGGTAGTGGAAGAATGCACGAGCTACCAGCAGATCGCTGTCGCGATAAAGGAGATGCACATCCGAGGAGCTCCCGCTATAGGGGTAGCAGCCGCCTTTGGCCTCGCTTTGGTAGCTTACCATTCTCGTGCTTCTTCACGTGAAGAGCTTCTCGAAGAGCTGGAAGAGGCAGCTTCTATACTCAGTAATACGCGCCCTACTGCCGTTAACCTCTTCTGGGCCTTGGACAGAGTTATGGCGAAGGCGCGCTCCCATCGGGGTGACTTGGCTTCCCTAAGGGAAACTGTAATTACAGAGGCCCAGTTAATTGCCGAAGAAGACGTAGAGACCAACAAGAAGATAGGCCTGCATGGGGCTACTTTGATAAAGGACGGCTTTAACATCCTCACTCATTGCAATACCGGTGCTCTGGCAACAGTGGATTACGGCACTGCCCTCGGAGTCATAAGGACAGCATGGGAGCAGGGCAAACGCATCCACGTCTGGGTGGATGAAACTCGTCCTCGCCTTCAGGGAGCTCGCCTCACCGCTTGGGAACTCAAGCAACTTGGTATCCCAGCTACCCTCATAGCCGACAATGTGGCCGGCCTGCTGATGCGTCAGGGGAAAGTAGACATAGTCCTGGTAGGAGCAGACCGCATCGCAGCCAATGGAGATGTAGCTAACAAAATTGGGACTTACAACCTGGCAGTCTTGGCCCATGAACACGGCATTCCCTTTTACTCTGTAGCCCCTATTTCTACTATAGACCTTTCCATCCCCTCTGGGGAGCACATCCCCATTGAAGAGAGGGACACGACTGAGGTAACCCACATAGAGGGCATACCAATAGCTCCGGAAGGCTTTCCAGTCTACAACCCGGCTTTTGACGTAACCCCCCACCGTTTCGTAACGGGGATCGTAACTGAGAAGGGTATAGTTTATCCGCCCTTTGATTTAAACCTGCGCCGCATTGTAGAGGAGGGTTAAATTGAAAAAGGTGGGGAAAAGCACCTGGTTGCTTCCCGGCGGTTCCAACATAGGCTTCGTGGTTTCAAACGGTAAAGCTCTGGTAGTGGACAGCGGTTTGGACAAGGACTCAGCTAGGCAGGTGGCAAAAGGGCTGGGAGAGATTGAAGCCAAAGCTTGTGCTCTAATCATCACCCACGCCCATGCCGATCACTTCGGTGGGGCGGCCGCGATAAAGGAAAGGTTCGGGGTTAAGGTCTTCAGCTCCCAGTTTGAAGCTGCCGTGGTGGAAAATCCCGTCCTTGAACCCCTCTGGCTCTTTGGTGGGGCCTGGCCGGCAAAGGCCCTTCAGGGAAAATTTACCCTCGCCAGACCCTGCCAGGTAGATGGGTTTATTGATGGAGGAATATTAGAGGTTGAGGGACTCGCCATTATTGTGCATCCTCTGCCGGGACACTCCCCGGGGCAAGTAGGCCTGGCCTTTGAGGATACTTTCTTCTGTGCCGATGCCTTCTTTCCTGCTGAAACCTTGGTTAAACACGGCATACCTTACTGCACCGATATGGATTCAGCTATAGAGACCCTCAGAAAGTTTGAAGAAGGCCTCTGGCCTTACGATTACTTTGTCCCAGGGCACGGGGAAATCCTCCAGGATCCGACACTGCTGGCCAGAGCTAATCGCAAGCGCCTGGAAGAGATAAGGGACATGGTATTGGAGGCAATAGCAAACCCCTCTGATGAAGCGGCCATTATGCAAGTTGTGGCTCGGGCGTTGGGCGTAAGCTACCGTGATCTTCCTCATTACTGCCTTTGCCGAACCACCATCTACGCCGCCCTTTCATCTTTGGAAAAAGCGGGGGTGGCTGAAGCCTTTGTAGAAGACAACAGACTTCTGTGGCTAAGGGTTTAACGGGAGGCCCTTATGGATAAAAGCAAACTGCTTTGGCAACTTACAACTGTAGGAAGCCTGCCTCACACCAATGTTGGGGAAGCCTGGTCTCTGATTTTAGAAAATGTACCCGCTGTTCCCAACTGGCCTCAATTGCCTCGCCGCAGTTTCTTGGAAAACATGTATGTCCAGTTCTCTGAAAGATTCCCTGGATTGACCCTGGATATGGAGAACCAACGAATATACGTGGATAGGACAAAGGACCTGGAGCCTGAGCTAGAGGCCCTCTACATAGCTTACCTTGAGAACAAATTGGAACATGGAGCCATAAGTCCCGACTATGCCCAAGGTCTAGCTACTGCCCATCAGTTCCTTTCCGGTCATCACACAATTGCCGTGAAAGGTCAAGTCACGGGGCCGGTGAGTTGGGGGCTGGCCGTGGTAGATCAGGACAGGCGTCCGATTCTCTATGATGAGGTTCTTGCTGAGGCTGTGGCCAAACACCTTCGCTTGAAAGCTGCCTGGCAGGAAAAGGAGCTCAAGAAGCTCTCTCCCAACACTATCATCTTTGTAGATGAACCGTACATGGCTACTTTCGGCTCAGCTTTCGTTCCCCTTAGCCGCGAGCAGGTCATATCCCTGGTGGAGGAAGTGCTTTCAGGGATAAAGGGCTTAAAGGGCATCCACTGCTGCGCCAATACCGACTGGTCAATCCTTCTGGAAACATCCATTGACATCCTCAATCTTGACGCCTATGGATACGCCGAAAATCTGGCCCTCTATCCCGAGGAAGTGAAACGCTTCCTGGAGCGGGGCGGAATAATCGCCTGGGGGATAGTCCCTGCCGGCGAGGAGGTTCACCGCGAGACTCCCGAAAGCCTAATGGCCAGGCTGGAAGAAGCGATATCCCTTCTGGTGAAGAAAAGCGTTCCCAGGGAAGCGATCCTAAATGCTTCCATGATAACCCCTTCCTGTGGGACCGGTTCCCTGAGTCGAGAGACTGCTGAGAAAGTCATAAAAATGGCAGCGGAAGTAGCCAAAAGGTTGCAGGACAAATACCTTTGAGGAGGTGGAAAAATGAGAAACATCCTGATAGAAGCCCTCAAGTCCGCCCCAGTGGAAGCGCAGCAGGTAGAACTCGTGGAGCGCAAAGGGACGGGCCATCCTGATTCCATCTGTGATGCTATAATGGAAGAGGTTTCGGTAGCTCTGTGCAGGGCCTACACCGAAACCTTCGGCAAAATCCTGCACCACAACATCGATAAAGGCTTTCTGGTAGCAGGGATCACCGAACCCAAAATAGGTGGAGGCAGAGTCATAGAGCCAATGAAGCTCATCTTCGGCGATAGAGCCATCTACGAATTCCAAGGCAAGAAAATACCCGTGGGAGAAATCGCCATTGAAACCGCCAAGAGCTGGATCCGCAGGAACCTGCGCTTCGTAGATCCGGAAAAGCACGTTGTTTATCAGAATGAAATAAAGCCTGGTTCCCCAGAGTTGGTGGACATCTTCGCAAGGGAAGTAATCGGCGCCAATGATACCTCTGCTGCCGTTGGCTATGCCCCTTTAACCCAGACAGAGCGTATTGTCTACGAGGTGGAGCGCTTCCTCAATTCTCCCGAATTTAAGGCGCGCTTCCCCGAATCCGGCGAAGATATAAAAGTTATGGGCTACCGCTACAACCGTCACCTCACCCTTACCATTGCAATGGCTTTCGTAGACCGGTTCGTTGAGAGCGAGGCCCATTATTTCGCCCGTAAGGAGGAGATAAGGGAAGCCATAAAGGCCTTCGTGGAGAGCAAAAATATGGACTTTGACCACATAACCATTGACCTCAACACCCTTGATGCCCCAGGCAGAGGCGAGGCCGGCATGTACCTTACAGTCCTGGGCACCAGCGCAGAAGGCGGCGATTGCGGTCAGGTTGGGCGCGGGAACAAGGTGAACGGAGTTATTGCCCTGAACAGGCCCATGAGCACTGAAGCTGCCGCCGGTAAGAACCCTGTGAGCCACGTGGGCAAAATCTACAATCTCCTCACTCATCGCATCGCTGATCAGCTCTACCGACGGGTGGAGGGGATAGAAGAAGTATACGTGTGGCTATGCTCCCAAATTGGGCGGCCTATAGACCAGCCTCTCATCGCTTCAGCCCAGCTCATCCTCAAACCAGGAGTTGAGCTTGAAGCCATAAGGGGCGATGTGGTGGCCATAATAGAGCAAGAACTGGCCAACATTTACGAGTTTACCGCTGCCCTTTCCCGCGGAGAATATCCAGTCTGGTAGAGCTGCCTCTCTCCCAGTGTAAGAGGGGCCTGGCTTTCCCAGCACTCACCCACAGGCTGGGAAATCAGGCCCCTTTTGATTTGCCCAAGGGCTTGCCTTTGCTGGCGGTTCGGTGTATCATTTTTCTGCTCTTGCAGGGGGAATAGCGTATGCTCATATTGGGGATCGAGACTTCTTGCGATGAAACTTCGGCTGCGGTGGTAAGGGATGGATGCTTTATCCTTTCCAGTGTAGTGGCATCCCAGATTGAAATACACCGCCGTTATGGTGGAGTCTTTCCCGAGCTCGCCTCCCGCCAGCACATCCTCTCCATAATTCCGGTAATTGAGGAAGCCCTGGAAAAAGCAGGGGTGACCTGGGAAGATTTAAGCGGGGTGGCCGTCACATATGGGCCGGGATTGGCGGGTTCCCTCCTTGTAGGAGTGAACGTAGCGAAGGCTATTGCTTGGGCTAAGAATTTGCCTCTCATCGGTATAAACCACATTGAAGCGCACATTTACGCCAACTGGCTTACGGGCGAACCCCCTTCGGAGTTCCCCCTCCTTTGCCTGGTGGTTTCGGGGGGGCATACTTCCCTCTTCCTCATGAAAGACCACGGAGAATACGAGGAGTTGGGATATACCCTGGACGATGCTGCCGGAGAAGCCTTTGACAAGGTCGCCCGATTGCTCGGGCTTGGTTTTCCAGGAGGGCCAGCTATTGAACGGGAGGCGAAGCGGGGGAATCCCGAAGCCTTCAGGTTCCCAAGGGCCTGGCTCAGGGGCACTTACAACTTCAGCTTCAGCGGACTGAAGACTGCTGTCCTAAGGGAACTTCAGCAGTATGGGGAAGGCATTTCCCTGAAACCGGGGACCAAGTTGCCCGAAAATGTGCCTGTTGCTGACTTGGCTGCCTCTTTCCAAGAAGCAGTGGTGGATGTCCTGGTGGAGAAAACGCGCCAGGCAGCTGTGAATTATCGGGTCAAAGAAGTTCTTCTGGCGGGAGGTGTTGCGGCCAATTCGCTGTTGCGGGAAAGGATGAAAGCCTCAATCCCTGTGCCGGTCCGCTGGCCCCCTCCAGAGCTGTGCACCGATAATGCTGCCATGGTTGCTGCCGCTGGCTACTTTAACCTGATTAAAGGCCACAGGAGTGGCTGGGACCTTGATGTAGTCCCAAACCTCAGGCTTGGAATAAGGAGGTAGCAGGATGGTAGAAGAGTACCATTTCCCCCGCACCGTAGAGGAGGCCTTGGAAATTCTGGAGCGCTACGGTGGAGAAGCACGCATAATAGCTGGTGGGACTGACTTGGTCCTTCAGCTCAAGAGGGGTGAAGTAGAGGCCAGAGTTCTTGTTGACATAACGCGCATTCCCCAGCTCAGAGGCATAAGAGAAGAGGACGGTTACATATGGATTGGAGCTACCACTACGCACCAGGAGGTAGCGGAGTCCCCCTTGATTCAGGCGAAAGCGGCTCTCTTAGCCAGAGCCTGTCGGAGCATCGGTTCTCTCCAGATCCGGAACGTGGGGACTATCGGTGGCAACTTGGTCAACGCCATGCCTGCAGCCGATTCTGTCATCGCTCTTGTGGCCCTGGATGCTGAAGTAGAAGTGGTTAACAAGGAAGGGGCTCGCTGGATACCAGTCACTGAGTTCCACAGAAATGTGGGGGAATGTTGCATAAATCCATGCAATGAATTGGTGAGAGCAGTGCGTTTCCGCCCCCTGGGTGAAAATGAAGGCTCCTCTTTCCAAAGGCTCGCCCGGCGCCGTGCTCTTATCCTGCCGATCCTGAACGTGGGGGTGGTGGTGGGCTGGGGAGGAGACCGTTTCACCAAGGCAGCCATCGCTATAGGTCCTGTAGCTCCGGTGCCTTTTAGAGCGCGGAAAGCTGAGGAGTTTCTGAAGGGCTCTTCCCTCTCTCTTGAGAGCATAGAAGAGGCTGCCCGCTTGGCCCAGGATGAAGCTCAACCTCGTTCCAGCCTCCTGCGAGGCTCAGCCGAGTACCGCAAAGATATGGTCAGAGTCCTCGTCCGCCGGGCCCTCATAGAAGCTTCTATTCCCATTACCCCCACAAAATAGAAGACAATTCGTTAACGGAGAAGGGAGGAGTGCTGTTCAACGGTACCAGCCAACTCTTGAAGGCTTTAAGCCGGCGCATCGGGGCGAACCTTAGGCCTACGGAAAGCATCGGGGCAAGTTCAGGAGCTGGTTATTTGGGCAAATCTGGAGCTAGCAGTGGTGGACTAAACTAGAGGTGGAAAGCGGACCTCCCTCCCAGGTGGACTTGGGAATGCTCGGCGAGAGACGGAAGAGGGAGCATTAGAATTTTCAACCAGGCAGACCCAGAGCTGGCAAGGGTAAACAGGAGTTTATCTCGGAGCAAACCGAATCGCCAAAGCTGGGCGGGGGAGTTTCACACGTTGCATTAAATTTGTTCCACGTTCTATAATTGGGTAGAAAGCCTTTACGGCTGCGGGGAGGTATCAACAATGATTGAACACTACGAATTCGGCCATATCGTCATTGCAGGGAAAAGCTACCATTCTGACGTCATAATATACCCTGATCGGGTTGATTCAGAATGGTGGAGAGAGGAAGGTCACAGGCTTTCACCGGTGGACCTCTGGGATGTGGTGCAGGCAAAACCGGAAATCCTGGTGGTGGGCACGGGTTACTCCGGCCTCATGGAAGTCCCTAAGGAGACCATCAAATACCTTGAAGAGAACGGGATAAAAGTAGTGGCTTGCAGGACTGGAGAAGCTTGGAAGGTTTACAACCAGCTTCTGAAAGAGGGCAAGAAGGTTGTAGCTGCCCTCCACCTTACCTGCTGAGGGGAAGGTATTTCGTGGGGAAAAGAGCGATCATTTTCATATCCGATTCTGGAGGAGGCCATAGGAGCGCATCCGTTGCCTTGAAGGAAGCCTTTGAAGCCCTTGAGCCTGGCAGGTGGCAAATTCACTTCATAGAGGTATTCCACCTTCTCCCTTTCCCCTTGAACAAAGCCGGCGGTTCTTATCGCTTTCTGGTCACATATACTCCTTGGCTCTGGTCCAGTGGCTGGCATCTTGCTCAGAGGAGTTGGTTCCTAAACTTCGTGTTCAGCTTCTTTACCCCTCTGACCCGCGGGGCTTTGCTCAGACTTGTTGAGGATTACTGGCCAGATGTGGCGATCTCAGCGCACCATTTCTCCAACGTGGTCCCGGTTAGAGTTTTCCGGGAAATAGGATGGGATGGTTTCTTCGCTACTGTGGTTTTGGACTTGATCACTACACCCCTTGCCTGGTTTTACCCTGGAGTTGATGCCTGCTTTGTCCCCACACCTGAAGCCATGGACATGGCCATCAAAGCAGGCATCCCCCCCCACAAAATTCACCTAAAAGGTTTTCCTGTCAGCTCACGCTTCTATCCCCCCGAGGATAAAAAGGCTGCTAAAAGGGACCTCGGTCTCCGAGAAGATATGCCTGTCCTGCTCCTGATGGGAGGCGGGGAAGGGATGGGGAAGATTTTTCCCGTGGCTGTGGCATTGAACCGTGCCTCCCTTCCAGTCCAGCTTCTTGTAGTAACTGGCAGGAACAAAAGCCTGCGCAAGGCTTTGGAGCGGATGGACTGGAAAATCCCTTGTCGCATATACGGCTTTGTGGATTTTGTCCCCCTCCTGATGCAGGCTTCGGACATCGTGTTGACGAAGGCAGGCCCCGGAACCATATATGAGGCTATAAATGTGGGAGTGCCCCTGCTGTTGATTGATTTCGTCCCCGGTCAGGAGAGTGGCAATGTGGGTTTCGTAGTGAACAATGGGATAGGGACCTTTGCCCCTACCCCCGATAGGGCGGTAGCGATCCTGGAAAGTTGGCTTGCAAACCCTGGGGTTCTAGAGGAAATGAGGGATAGAGCACTCAAACTGGCTAACCCTCGCGCCTCTGTGGAAATTGTTTCTTTAATTATTGAAAAAGCCCGCCGCCTTTCTTAGAGAGGAGAAGGCCGTGGACCAAGAAACACCCCTTCTCATCGTAATATCTGGTCCCTCTGGAGCTGGGAAGGACAGCGTAATCCAGAGGATGAAGGAACTTGGTTTCCCCTTCCATTTCGTTGTTACGATGACTACACGCCCGCCCCGTCCCGGAGAAGTGAGCGGTAAGGACTACATATTTGTTTCAGAGGAGGAATTTGAGGACCTCCTCAGAAGGGATGGGTTCATTGAGAACGCAGTGGTTTACGGTTATCGCTACGGGGTTCCCAAAGAGCAGGTGAAAAAGGCCCTTGAAAGCGGCAAAGACGTGATAATGAGGGTAGATGTACAGGGGGCCAGAACTATCCGGCGCCTCATCCCTGAAGCCGTCTTAATCTTCCTTGTGCCTTCCTCAGAAGAAGAACTAGTGCGCAGGCTTGAAGCTCGCCATACAGAAGATGAAAAGGCTCTGAAGCTCAGGCTAGAAAAGGCCCGGGAGGAAATGAAGAGCCTGAGCGAGTTTGACTATGTAGTAGTCAACGCCGATGGCTACTTGGACGAGGCCGTCCGAAAGATAACGGCCATAATCACCGCAGAGAAGTGCCGTACCAGACCGAGGAAAATCTCCCTTTAAGGGCAGCAAAGGACACCCCGGTATAAGGCGTAGCTGCTGAGCTGTTTCGCACTCTGGATAAACCAGCTCTTGGGGTTTTCCTTTCGTCTGCTTAATCTGCGTGTAACCCCTGCTCTATCCCGTTCGTATATTTTATTAGGAAGAAACCTCCATGCAGGTAGATTTAAACTTTGCGATAAGGCGGACCCTCCTCGGGGAGGTTGAAGCCTTTGAGGAAATCGTTAAAACTTGCGAGGGAGCTGTGTACAATTTAGCTTTCCGTTTACTGGGGAATCCGGAGGACGCCAGGGATGTGGCCCAGGAAACTTTCCTCCGTGCTTTCAGGAACCTCGGTTTTTACGATTCCAAAAGGCCCTTTGTCCGGTGGATTCTCTCCATAACCTACAACCTTTCCATAGATCTCCTCCGCCAGCGTAACAGGGAGCGAAAAGCTCTTAAGGAGGCTTCAATCCTGGCCAGATGCCAGAGCCAGAACTCTGATCCCGAGGGGGCAGAAGTCCAGGAACTGCTGGATAAGCTTGAGGGGGTGGATAGGGCTATCGTGGTCTTGAAATACTGGTACGGATTTACCTGCAGCGAAGTAGGGGAAATAGTCGGGCTTGGGGAGGAGGCTGTTAAGGCTAGACTCTATAGAGCAAGGCTTCGTCTGGCGGATGAGCTCAGAAAAGGAGGGTGGCAGCTTTGATTTCTTGCCAGGAAGTGCTTGAGAAATTGGCCGAGGCTGTAGAGGGCTCTCCTGCTCCCGAGCTTTCTCTGCATTTGGCCTGCTGCGAAAGCTGCTTTGCCCAATGGAAAGCTCTCCAGGCAATTCACTCTCTACTCAGTGGTGCTCCATTCGCCGATGTCCCCCCGGATCTAAAGGCCAAAGTGATGGCATCCCTCAAAAGGGAAATGACCCTGAGGAGTCTTCTCAGGATTGCGGCAATCCCTTTTCTTACCTGTTCCGCTGCAGGGATAGTTATCATCTCTTTGCTCTTGCTAGCTTTGAAAATATGGCCCCTTCTTACTACCGTCAAAGTTCTTCTAGAAATGACCATAACCTGGCTGTGGCACTTCAGGGAGCTTCTGGAATTGCTTCTGGAGATAGCTCTGTGCCTTTCCAATCTTGCCCCTTATATTTCTGCAGCCTTGCTGACCTTCCTGGCGGTTTTGACATATCTTACAAGGAGGTGGATAAGACATGAAATGGTATAAAGCGATTGCAATCATTGCTACTTTCTTAATCCTCGGCCTGAGCTTTTATTCTGTGTTCGCCTTTGAGGTTCGAGGAGAAGAGAGGGTCGTCATTGAAAAGGGGGAAGTCGTTGATGATGACCTTTACGTTGGCGCCAGAGAGGTCATCGTTAAAGGTACGATTAAGGGCGACCTGGTGGTTGCCGGGCAGAAAATCGTCATTGAAGAAACAGGGGTGGTGGAAGGTGACCTCTACGCCGCTGGCCAGACCATAGAGGTCTGGGGCAAGGTTATTGACGACATGGTAGCTGGCGGGTACGCCCTCTCGGTGGGAGGGGAGGTAGGGGGCGATTTCATAGGAGCCGGCTTCAGTTCTGAAATTGTCGGCCGGCTCGGCCAGGATTTCCTCTTTTTCGGCTACCAAAGTCACATAGCCGGCGATGTGGGTCGCAACCTCTGGTTTGCCGGCAATGGCCTAAAGCTGACGGGTTATGTCGGTGGCAATGCCGAAGTAGATTTGAGAGAGGCAGGTAGGGGAGACCTACCGCCAGGTTTTCCCTTCTATCCTGGTATGCCCACCGTCCCTCAAGTTCCCCCCGGCCTTACCATTGACAAAAAGGCTCGCATCGGAGGGAATTTGCGCTATATTGCTCGGGAAGAGTTGCCAGTGCCCCCGAGCACAGTGGGAGGCAAAGTGGAATTTAGGAAGTATGAACCTCCCGCGAAGGCAGTGCCCCCTTTCCGTGTCAGGGCGATAAGGTGGGGACTTGATCGCCTGCGCTATCTTGTAAGTCTCCTGATCGTAGGGGCTCTTATGCTCCTTGTAGCCCCAAAAGGGGCCAGGCAATTGGCTGAAGAAATAAAGTCAAAGCCCCTGCCGAGTTTCGGGTGGGGTATAGTAACCCTGGTAATGTTCCTGTTGCTCTTAGCTCTTCTGCTGGTGGTTGTGTTAGTAATAAGCCTGCTGCTCAGGTTGGTGACCATAAAGGACCTTGCTGGGTGGACTTTCTTCGCGGGTCTGACTGCTGGAGCTGCAGGCTTTCTGAGCATGAGGTTGGCCTTGTCCTACGTGGCCATGATTCTGGTGGGCTTAGCCGTTGGTGTGGCGATCCTGCAGGCCTTCCGGAGCCGCGCTGCGGAAAGCAGGTGGTGGCCCATGCTCCTGGGGGTCTTCATTCTGGTGCTGGTGACCTCCGTCCCCATCTTGGGAGGAATCCTGTCCGCAATTGCTTCAGTGGCAGGCCTCGGGTCATTTTGGCTCTGGGCAAGGGAGGCATCCAAAGAAGCGCCTCCTTCAGCTGTAAGTCAATCCTGATTGGTAGGTGAAAATGGCGTTCGTTATAGAGGTAACGGATCTGCATAAATACTATGGCCCCGTGCGCGCCGTTAACGGCATCTCTTTCCAAGTGGAAGAAGGGGAAATATTCGGCATGGTGGGGCCGAACGGGGCAGGGAAGACCTCTACGATTGAGTGTGTGGAGGGATTGCGCCGCCCTGACCGAGGAACCATCCGGGTCCTGGGACTCGACCCGCAGCGCCAGGGTTACGAACTGCGGCAGCGAATCGGCATCCAGCTTCAAGAGGCCTCCTTGCCCGACCGCTTAAAGGTATGGGAAGCTATGGACCTTTTCTCCTCTTTCTATCGGCGCCGCGTGAACTGGTTTCCCCTCTTGGAACAATTGGGTCTGGCCGATAGGCGAGACGCTTACTTTGAAACCCTATCAGGAGGTCAGAAGAGGCGCCTCTTCATAGCTTTGGCCTTGGTTAATGACCCGGAAATCGTCTTTCTTGACGAATTGACCACGGGGCTTGACCCGCAGGCTCGTCGGGCCACCTGGGACCTGGTGAGGGAAATACGGAACCGGGGCAAAACGGTTTTCCTCACCACTCATTATATGGAAGAAGCTGAGAGACTCTGCGACAGGGTGGCGATCATAGACCACGGGAAAATCATCGCTCTGGACACTCCAGAGAACCTCATCCGTTCCCTCGGGGCCGAGCAGAGGGTGATATTCACCGTCCATGAGCCTTTCGATGAAGGAAAGCTCCGCCAGGTACCGAGGGTAACTCGGGTGGAGCGGATTGGGGAGAGGGTTATAGTCTATGGCCAGGGTGATAGATTTGTGGGAGAGCTGATAAACTCCCTGGAAGAGATGAGGGTTCGCTTCTTAGATTTGCGCACTGAGCAACCCTCACTGGAAGACGTGTTCCTGGCCCTTACGGGGCGAGAAATGAGGGATTGAGGAGGGTTTGTGCGCGGACTTTTGAAGCTCTCATTGGTGAAAGTAAAACTTTACATTCGGGAGCCGATCGCTTTCTTCTTCACC
>JBHOQL010000073.1:0-2714 GCA_042408195.1 Anaerolineae bacterium | reverse complement strand
AGGGCTGCACCGCGGGACCCGACCATCCGGGAGAATTTGCATTTCCACCCTCGTATACGAGCGCATCCACAGAATCGGTTACGGTGCTTCCCGGAGGCAAAAGCCAGAGCTCATCACCTAAGTTGCTAAAAGCGGGAGCTTCTCCAACCATCTGGGGAACCTCAGGGGAAGTGTCGGCACCGTATTCCCAATTCGGCAGGAAACCAAAGCTGGCCTTAAAGGCCTGGGCTTTTTTAGCACACCATACAGCCTTGCCAGGCCCTAACGAAGTCCCTTCAGGGAAACAAACTTTCCTTTCACCATCGGTAGCACACCACCTGCTCAAGTCCGCTGGGCAGGATGAGGCATTCCGCAGCCGAAAGGCCTCGTCATCATCGTTGGTTTGATAGCCATCGGGAAGGAGAGCATCTACCAGTAGTTTGGGGAGAAAAGCCGCAGTATGCTGGGAGGTGTTATCTTCTAGAGCTGATTCTGGGGATACAGTTGAGGCTGTAATAACCAGGGTGAGATTACCGCAAGCTCCTCCCCTTTCCTGAACTGTGAAGTTCCAGGTCGCCCTCTGGGCTGGCAGGAGGTTCTCTAAATCCCACACGAGAATCTCTGGGGAAGGCCAAGAAAAGGGGTAAGAGGCTGTATGGCTTACGAAGGTTAAAGGCAGAGGTAAAGTCACCGTCACTAAAACCCTTTCGGCCGTGATGTTCCCGGCATTTTCAATGGTAACGGTATACAAAGGAGTGTTTCCAGATAGAACTCTCTCTGGTCCCAAAAGGCTTGCTTTCAGCTGAGCTTCATCCTGAAAGAACCGAAGGGCTGTACTGGATGAGTTGTCGGTGTAATTTGTTTCGGTAAAGTTAGTTGTAACGCTCACGCTGTTGGTTGCCTCCCCTGTAGCCGAAGGAGAACTCTGGACGGTAAGCGTGACGAGATAAGGGTCGCTCAAACCGGGTATGGGACCTGTATCCCAGCGCAGAGTCTGTGAAGAGACAGCGGTGAAAGTAAAGGGGCCTTGTTGGTCTATAAAGCTCAGGGCATCGGGTAAGACATCAGTGATGATAGCCCCATCTATTCCGGTAACGCCAGCATTGGAAAAGGATATGACGTAAGTTACGAGCTCGCCAGCTCTCGCCTGCGCTGGCCCCTGCTTGGTGATAACCAAGTTTGGGTAACTGACGGAATTGAGGGCCTTAGGAGTACCGAGGACTGGGTACCCGCACGCATCGGTTCCGTTGCGGATCGTGCCGCTGTTTGTCCCCCAGTTATCGTCCGCATCCGATCGGGCGGGGTTGATGCGTTCCATTGAACGCCGATCGGGGGAAGCTTGGCCAGCGGGCCACTGGTCTCCATCGGCGTTGGCTTTATCCACTACCACTCCGGAAGCATCGCGCAGTTCCAGGGTCTCACCATTATTGGAGAGGGCACCGGTAAAAATTTGATCCGCAGGGATATCGGCTATTGCGTTATCGTTGGAACGCTCGAGCAGGAAAAAGCCATAGGGTGATATCATGCCCCGCAAAGTAAGGGAGGGGGAACCGTCGGAAGCCCTTAAAGTCCAGCCTGTAAGGGTCACGACCTCGTTTGTTGTATTGTAAAGTTCGATCCACTCTGCAGTATGGCTGCACGTAGTGCCCGCCCACGCTACTTCATTGATAACTACTCGGGGAGCGGTTCCGCTCTGAGGTACGGAGCGAGAAACGCGGCTCTGTCCGGGCATCGCCAAAGCGTAACTCAGGAAAACCACGAAGAGGGAAGCGAACAACAAGGGCCACAGGAGCCTCGGAACGAACTTCATCCTAAGCCCCTAGTTTTCTGTAGAGTTCCTCCAACTTTTCTACGTGCTCCTCCATCGTTATCGGCGGCTGGACGTTGGCGCGCAGATAAGCCAGCAGGTCCGGATCATCTATCAGCCGCTGGATGGCGGCACGCCAGGCGGAGACATCCCCAGGGGGCAGGAGCAAGCCGTCCACACCATCGCGGACCCGCTCGGCCAGCGCCCCCAGTCGGGACGCCAGGACCGGCAGGCCCGCCGCGAAGGCCTCCGAAATTAGAAAGGAATAGGCCTCATACCAAAGGGAGGGAACGACTACCACGTCCGCTTTCGCCAGAGCGCCCCAGGCCTCATCCCGGTCCAATCGGCCCAGGAAGCGGACATTCCGCCCAGCCATCTCCTTCAGGTGGCGGACATAGGCCGGGTCCGCCGATTCATCCCCCGCGATCCACAATTCGGCGTTTCCCTGGACGCCGGCAAAGGCCTCCACCAGCGTATGGACCCCCTTCTGCCAGGAAAGGCCTCCCATATAAAGGAAACGAATCCCGTCTTTGCTTTGAAACCGTTGAGATCGCAACAAGTCGCCAGATGGATAATCTAAACCGTGAGGGAGCAGTAGAAGCCTTTCCTCTGGAAAACCATGAGAGGCATACCACTGACGGACAAATCCCGTGGGCGCAATGAGAACCCGGGCTGCACGCACAATCTTTCGCAGTAGCACGTTGCGAGAGGCCATCAGGATGGCCAGGAAGGGAATAGCTCCATGCAGCCGGGAATGCCCGACCCGGGCGAGGGCACAACGAGCGCAGTTCCAGTATCCCCGGGGACCGTCACAGATCTCTTGGCTATAATTCGTCAGCAACTGGGCGTTGGCGCAGACCCACCAGTAATCGCGCAGGGTGATGACCACCGGCAATGCGCGCTGCTGCACTTCATCTACCAGAGAAAC
>JBHOQL010000072.1:35000-95912 GCA_042408195.1 Anaerolineae bacterium | reverse complement strand
GAGACGGGCCCTATCTGGTGCTGAGGGGGATGCGGAGAGTTCTGAACTGCGTGAGCACCCTGGCGGTGTTGAAACGATATGACAAACTGGGTTCCCTCCTTCGGGCCCTGGACACCCTCTGAGATGTGGGTAAAGTCAAGTGCTTATTCGTCCCAAACCTTGCCTTTATCGATCAAGCCAGTTCCCGACAAGAGTCCCAGGAAAGTTAGGAGCTTCGCCTGTTACCTGACACCCTTGCAATAAAACCGGGGATGCTCATGAATGCTGGTGTCTTGTCCATACAGCTTTTGTTTATCTCGGTTTTGTTATATAATTTCTTGAGAAGCGGCCCAGAACTTTCTAAGGGAGGCAGCCAAATGTACAAGATGTATGGGGACCTTGTCATCTACAGCGGGAGAGCTCATCCTGAACTCGCCAGAGAAATTGCCGATTACCTGGGAGTAAAACTGGGGGGAATCGAAATTTTTGAATTTCCAAACGAGAACATCTTTGTCCGGTTGCTTTCCAGTGTAAGGGCCAAGGATGTCTTTTTCGTCCAGCCTACTTGTTCCCCTGTAAACCGAAACCTGGTAGAACTTCTGATCGCTATTGATGCTCTAAAGAGAGACTCGGCTGGGCGGATAACGGCCGTAATCCCTTACTATGCTTATGGTCGCACTGACAAGAAGGATGAGCCCAGAGTTCCCATAACCGCCAGGCTCGTGGCTGACCTCATAACCGTGGCTGGAGCCGATAGGGTCCTCACCATTGACCTCCACGCCCCTCAAATCCAAGGCTTCTTCAACATACCGGTGGACGAAATCCACGTTTTCTTCCTGCTGGAGGAGTATTTTATAGAAAAAAACATCCCCGACCTTGTAGTTCTGGCCCCCGATGTGGGAGCCGTCAGGAAAGCCCGCAACTTCGCCGAAAGGCTCGGAGCCCCACTTGCCATAGTGGAAAAGAGACGCTTTACCGCAGGCGAAGGCTCAAAAGTGATAGATTATGGAATAATCGGCGATGTAAAAGGCAAGAATGTCCTTATAGTTGACGACGAAATAGACACTGCTTCCACTATAGCTCACGCTTATAATGCTGCCAAAAGGTCCGGCTGCAGGGATGTCTACGTTTGTGCTGTGCACCCAATTCTGTCGCCACCGTATTGCTACAATAACCTGGAAGGGCTGGATATTAAAGAAATTGTGGTGACCAACACTGTCCCTATAAGCCCAGAAAAAAGGGCAAGGCTCCCTAATATCAAGACCATATCCGTGGGCCCGCTGCTGGGTGAAGTCATAAGGCGCATCCATATGGGAGTATCGGTAGGAGCTTTGTTCAAGGAGTGAGGAGGGAAAATTGCTCAAGAAACTATTGGGTACCGTCCTGGGCGACCCCAACGAAAGGGAGCTCAAAAAGCTCGAACCCCTTGTCCAAGAGATAAATTCCCTCGAACCAGAAATGGAGAAACTTTCAGATGAAGACCTTAGGAAGCTTACGGAAGAGTTTCGCAGGGAGCTCAGGGAAGAAACGGCTTCCCTTAGGGAAAGGGTGGAGGAGAAAAAAGCCGAACTTGAAGCTGAAGAGGATCCGGAGCTGAGGGAAAGATTGGAGGAAGAATACCGCCGCTTAGACGAAGAACTTCGGCAAGCTGAAGAGAAATTCCTCAACCGCATTTTGCCCAAGGCTTTCGCCGCTGTTAGGGAAGCTTCCAAACGCACCATAGGCCTCCGCCATTTTGACGTCCAACTCATGGGGGGGATCGTCTTACATCAGGGCAAAGTAGCTGAAATGAAGACAGGCGAAGGTAAGACGCTGGTAGCCACACTGCCAGTCTACCTCAATGCCCTTACCGGCAGGGGCGTGCACGTAGTAACTGTTAACGATTATCTGGCCAAGAGGGATACCCAATGGATGGGCCCCATCTACCACCTCTTGGGCCTTAAAGTGGGGGTTATTCAGTCCCTTGCGGCCGACCCCGCCATGAGTTCTTTTATCTATGACCCTGATTATATATCCGAAGATGACCGCTACCAGCATCTGAGGCCTGTCTCCAGACGCGAGGCCTACCTTGCTGATGTCACTTATGGCACTAACCACGAATTCGGCTTTGATTACCTGCGAGATAACATGGTCCAAGATCTCTCTGAGTGCGTGCAGAGAGAACTCAACTACGCCATTGTCGACGAAATTGACAACATCCTTATAGATGAAGCCCGAACGCCCCTTATCATCTCTGGCCCCGCTCAGGAATCAGCGGAGCTCTACAAAACCTTCGCCGCTCTTGTCCCTCGACTCACCCCAGGGGTCGACTACCAGGTGGATGAAAAAGCTCGCATCGTAACTCTTACCGAGGAAGGAATCGCAAATGTGGAAAGGATGCTGGGGATCGATAACCTGTATTCTCCCCAGTATTTCAACCTTATACCTTACCTGGACAATGCCCTCAGAGCCTACGCCCTCTACCACAGGGACAAAGATTACATTGTGAAGGACAACGAAGTCATAATCGTTGACGAATTTACTGGCAGGCTCATGTATGGCCGCCGCTACTCCGAAGGCCTTCACCAAGCCATCGAGGCCAAGGAGGGAGTGCCAATCCAAAGGGAAAGCCTAACCTTGGCGACGATTACCTTCCAGAATTACTTCCGCCTCTACAAGAAACTTGCCGGTATGACCGGCACCGCCGCCACCGAAGCTGAGGAGTTCCATAAGATCTACGGCCTTGACGTGGTAGTCATACCAACCCATAAGCCCATGATCCGCATTGACTACCCGGATGTGGTCTACAAGACCGAAGAATCCAAATTCAGGGCTGTAACCAAGGAAATTATCCAGCTCCACTGCCAGGACCGCCCGGTCCTCGTTGGCACCTTGTCCATAGAGAAATCCGAACATCTGAGTTCAAGGCTATCACCCCAGAGACTCCAGGACCTGGCCAGGGTGATCATCCTGAGAGATGCCCTCAACCAACGAAACGATATAAACGACAATCAAAGGGAACGCTGGAGCAAAGCCCTGAGCGTACCCTTGGAAAAGCTTGACCCCCGGGAAATAAACTCTATGGCGCGGAAACTGGGGGTTAACCCCAACATCCTGGCCAAAGAGAACATCAACCGTCTGGCCCAGATCCTTGGAATAGAGAACCCTGAAAAGCTGGAAAAAATCCTCCGGGAAGGAATACCTCATCAGGTCCTGAACGCCAAATATCACGAGAAAGAAGCTCAGATAATCGCCCAGGCCGGAAGGCCGGGAGCGGTCACCATTGCCACTAACATGGCGGGAAGAGGAGTTGACATACTCCTGGGGGGAAACCCGGAGGGCTTGGCGCGGGAAAAGCTCCGCCAGGAAGGTTTTGACCTTACCCAGATCCGCTCAGCCGAATGGGACGAAGCTCTCAAGATGCTCCGCCGTGGCGAAGACCCTACCACCCGCTTTCCCACCCGTTGGGCTGAAGTTCTGGCAGAAATGTACAGGAAATGCAGGGAAGACCATATAAGGGTGGTAGAACTTGGCGGCCTCCACATTATTGGAACCGAACGCCACGAAGCCCGCCGTATCGACAACCAGCTCAGAGGCAGGGCAGGCCGTCAGGGCGACCCCGGTTCTTCTCGCTTTTATGTCTCCCTGGAAGATGAACTGATGCGGAGGATGGGAGGCGCCCATGGCCTCCTGGAGAAAGTTTGGGCCGATGAGGATATGCCTATTGAGCACAGCCTCGTCACGAAGGCCATAGAACAGGCCCAAATACGGATGGAGGGCTACAACTTTGATTACCGCAAGCATGTGTTGGAATACGATGATGTGGTCAATAAGCAAAGGGAGGTTATCTACCGGCAGCGGAGGGAAATCCTGCGCCAGAAGAACCTCCGTCCCTTCGTCATGGATATCTTGAAGGAGAAACTTTCGGCCCTGGTGAGCTCGTATTCAACCGCGGGTGAAGACGGTCGCCCCGACTGGAAAGGCCTGCACTCAGCAGTGAAATCGGTGATACCGCCCGATTTCCTACCCTCGCCCGAGAACTGGCACGGCAAAAACCCCCGCCAGGTAGAAGCGGAACTCCACTTCTTAGCCGAAAAAGCTTACGATTCCCTCTCTGTGACCATGGCTCGCGAGTTCTGGGATGCCATGGCGGAACAAGGCAAACGGCTCGTGGACTTCGCCCTGGACCCTAACCCCGTTTCCCGTCTGGTCTACGAGGCTATCGCCGCAGAATTGGGGGAGGAACTGGAAGCTGTCAAGGCCAAGCCCCTTACTGCTATAGGGCGCACTTTGAGAGAAAGGCTTGAAAAGCCTATAGCCAAAGCTCTTGCGCTGGGGCGGGACCGCTTCGTAATGCTGAGGGTAGTGGATTCCCTGTGGGTTAGACACCTTACTGATCTTGACGAGCTTAAGGAAGGCATCGGGCTAAGGGCTTTCGGCCATCAGGACCCCCTTATCGCCTTCAAGCGGGAAGCCCATGAAATGTATGAAAATCTGTTGGCTCAGATAAGAGACCAGATAGCCCAGGGTATACTTTATGTCTCCATAGCGGTGAGAAAGCCTGAGCCTATGCCTGTAATTCCCCGAGCGAGGATACCATCCACGGCGCAGGTCCCGCAGAACCGGAAGCCCCTCGGCAGAAATGATCCTTGCTGGTGTGGAAGTGGCAAAAAATACAAGCATTGTCATATGCGACAGGATGAACTTACGGGAAGGCGGTAAATGTAAATGGAGGAAGACAAATTCCTTGAAAGTATGAACTCAGAACTGCTGGAATTCATAAAGAGCAAGATAGACTCCTTCGTGAAATGGGATCTTCTCAAGCTCCTCTATTCTAATCCTCACACTGTTGATACCGCTGAAAGGCTTGCTCGCCAGTGTGGAAGGTCCCTAGATAGTGTCCTGAAAAACTTGGAAGAAATGGTTAGGGAAGGGCTATTAGAGGTGCATTTTGTGGCGGGCATACCTGTTTACTCAATCTCCAAGGACGAGAACACACGCCGGCTTGTAGAGAAATTCCTGGAGGCCTGCAAGAACAGACAAGTTAGAGTTAGAGTCGTCTATCACATTCTGAAAAGCCAGGAGGTGGGTGTTGGAAAGGGTTAAAACAGGCATTCCTGGTCTTGATGAAATGCTTTCCGGAGGATTTTTCCCTGCTACCGTAAACTTAGTGGAAGGCGCCCCAGGTACGGGCAAATCCACCTTGGGGATGCAGTTTATTTACAACGGCATCGTCAAATTCGGGGAACCTGGTCTGCTTGTCACTTTTGAGCAATTTCCCGAACAATACTATAGAGATGCGCAGAACTTCGGCTGGGATTTCCGGAGATTGGAAAGAGAGGGCTTGCTGAAGGTCATAATGACCAGTCCTGAAATCCTCAAACTGGACCTGGAAAGAGTGAGCGGGATGGTGGAGCAAGCAGTCATGGAAATGGGGGTTAAGAGGATCGTTGTAGATAGTATAACTCACTTTGAGAGGCTTGCCTCGGATCCTGTTGATCTGAGAAATATGGAGTATTCCCTTGTCAATGCCCTCAAGCGCCTTGAGCTTACCGCTATCCTAACCCGGGAAAGCCCTGCCCTTATGGGGAGCGAAATTGGGACTTACCCTTTGAGCTATATTGTTGACTCTTACATTCTCCTCCGTTACGTGGAGATCGACAGCCGGATCCACAAAGCCATCCTTGTCCTCAAGTTCCGAGGGAGCGATCACGCCAAGGACATCCGCCGCTTTGAAATAACGCCTGGAGGGATAGAAATACTGGAGCGGTTTGAGGGGCGGGAGGGCCTCATGAGCGGCACCCCTCGCCGCATGGCCGAATCCTTTATAGAAGCTTTCGTAAGGAAATGAGGCATGGAAATTCTGGCGACGCTTCTCGCCTGGATTCTCTTCAGCTTAATACTGATAACTATTATGTATATTGCCCGGTTCTACGAAAAGAAGAGCGGCCAGAGGACGCTTTACCAGTTTTATCCCTTGGCCGTATTCCTTTTCTTGACGGCTGCTTTCATTTATGCGGGAAAAGGGGGCGATTTCGTGGGAGATTTTCGGGGGGATGTCTTTTTTTCTCTGGGAGGATTGCTTACTTCCGCTTTGGCAGCATATCTCTTTGAATTGATGATGGGGAAGCGATGATTGATTTAATGCTGTCTCTTCTAAGCTCTTCTGCCTTGTTGGGTGCAATATACCTCTGCTTTGTCCTTATGGAGCTAAGCCGCAAGCTGGGCTCCGTTACGAGAATGCCTCCCTATTACCTACTCTTTTATCCGGCCGGTGTTTTCCTGACGGTTGCCCTTTTCACCAGACTGATCAGGGCCTCCTTGCTTCTAGTTCCTCTGGAGGCAAGACCTCCTTTTCTTAGTTCGAACCAATTCTATCTGCTAGCTTACCATGTTCCCCTTTTCATTGGGATGTTCTTTGCCTTTGCCGTTACAATGAAGTACTGGGGTTGGATTTTCAGGGAGAGGTAATGGGGGATGCTTTTGGAGCAAGTGGTGGAGGAAGTTTTCTCAAAATTGGAGGAAATTTTCCACAAAGCCGAACCCATCCTTGCCATTTACTGCCAGGAGAGGAATATCTTTAAAGTGTTATCCCGCAGAGGCGAAAATTGGATGACAGTGGAGGAAGCGGGAGCGGAGGGTTGGGTTTTGAAGTCGCTCTCTTCTGTAATTGTAAAAGATTGGGGGAAAGAAAAGGAAACTCTGCCAGTGAACAGCTCTCTTCACGGAACTCCGGGCTCCTGGATGGCCACTCCATTAATAGGTCGGGAGGGTCCTCTGGGAGTGTTATCCCTTTCCAGTCCACAACCCAGTGCCTTTGGGGAATATCACCTCAGGCTCCTTGAATCCTTTGCCTCCAATCTAGCTCTTAGTCTGGAAAATGCCATTTTAAACGAAAAACTTAAGAGGCAAAGGAGGGGCTTTGAGTTCATCCGCAAGATAAACCTCCAAATGGCTTCTGCTCCGGACCTCAAGTCTTTAGCCAAAGTTGCTCTGGAAGGGCTCACAAAATTGTTCGGAGCAGATGCCGGGTGGATAAAGCTCCCAGAAGAAGGCATCCTGGGGAATCCTGAGGAAATCGAACTAGCCAAAAATTTCCTCTCCAGGGCGGTGGAAAGGGGTTCTGCAATAATAGTGGAAGAACTGGGGCCGGATTATCCCTTCAGTTCCGTTATATCCCTCCCTCTGAAGAAGGGTTTCAAAAATCTTGGCGCAGTAGCTCTGGCTTTCTCTTCAGCCCATCACTTTGACGAAATTGAGCTCTATTTGGCTGAAACGCTGGCTGAATTGATAGCCTTAGCTGTAGAAAATTTCTCCCTTGCAGGAGAGAAAGAACGAAGAGTCAAGGTCCTCTCCCTCCTTAACGAACTGAACCAGGCCCTCTCTTTTGTCTTGAACCCCGAAGAGATAGAAGTCGTGGCTGGAGAATTCATGAAAGGCATCTTTTCGGTGAAAGCCGGCGCTATTTACTTGGAATCAGCAGGAGAGCTTAAAGGAGTAGCTCGGTGGGGGGAAGAGCCCGAATTGGTGACCTCCATCAATCCTGAAACTATCAGGGAGAAACTGACAGGTTCTGGTTCCTTCGAATTTTACGGGCCAGGAGGCATTCCTGCCTTCGCCGCTCCTATCCGACTGAAAGATAGAGTTATGGGCTTTATACTCCTCATGAACCCTCACCTGAGCAATGAGGAACTCCTTCTCATGAACTCGGTAGCGGGGGTACTGGCAGGGGCTCTTCAAAAGGCCTATCTCTACAGAGAAATGGAAAACCGCTTGGCTGAGATGGCCACTCTTTACGCTATATCTGAACAGATTATGTCAAGCCTTGAGCTCCCAGTGGTGCTGGAAACCATCGTGGAAATAATAAAGCACGTCATGGACTGCCGCGCAGCTTGCATCTTCCTCCTCAACGAGGAAACAGGCCTTCTGGAGATAAAGGCCTCCAGTGGCATAATTTCGCGATGGCGGACAGAAGCTAAACTTAGGGTAGGGGAGGGTATAAGCGGCAAAGCTGTGGCCCTAGGTCGACCTATCTATGTGCCTGATACATACCTTGAACCCGATTTCATTTTCTTTGATCGCTCGGTCCGCTCCATACTGGTAGTGCCACTAAAAATAAGGGACAAAGTGATCGGCACCCTGAGCGTTGACCATATTATCCCTAATGCTTTCACTCCAGATGACGAGAGGTTCCTTTCCATAGCAGCTGTCCAAGCGGCTATAGCTATAGAGAATGCTACCCTTTACGAGCGGCTTAAAGAGAAAGCAGAAGCCTTGAAGAAAGCTTATGATGAAGTTAGCGAACTTTCCCGCTTCAAGACAGAACTCCTTCAAAACGTTTCTCACGAACTCCGATCACCCCTTACCTTCATAAAGGGTTATGTGGAACTTATGCGTGAGAAGTCCATGGGCCCCTTGACCCCAGAGCAGGAGGAAGCCCTTGAGGTGGTTTCTGAAAAAACGGACATTATGACCAGGCTTGTTGAAGACATGATTACTCTGCAGAAACTCGAGAAAGAGGAACTGAAACTGGAGCCTGTTTCTCTCGAAGAAATCGCCCGCCTATCCGTCCGGAGCGCCACTCTAATGGCTCAGACCGCAGGGATTGAATTCAAGTTGGAAATTCCTGTGGATCTTCCCTTGGTAAAAGGCGATAAGAACCGGCTCATCCAGGTTTTCGATAACCTTATCAATAATGCCATAAAATTTAGCCCTTACGGCGGGACCGTGACCATACGCCTCAAAGATGTAGGGGAATACGTCCAGGCAGAGGTGGAGGATACCGGGATAGGGATACCTGAAGATAAGTTGGACAAGATCTTCGAGCGTTTCTATCAGGTGGATAGCTCTGCCAAGCGACAGTTTGGGGGCATGGGGCTTGGCCTGGCTATAGTCAAAGGTATAGTGGAGGCGCACGGAGGCAAGGTCTGGGCCAAAAGCCAGTTGGGCAAAGGAAGCACCTTTTACTTCGTAATTCCGAAGGCTTGAGGAGGTGTCTATGGGTATAACTAGTTTCTCGCAACTCATGGAAGAGGCTCGCCGTAAAGGCCCGAAAGTCGTAGCTATAGCCGCTGCTCATGAGAAGGAAGTTCTTCTGGCCGCCCAAGATGCTGAAAAACTGGGCCTGGCTGAGTGCATTCTTGTGGGGGACCATTCCCTTATACGCCGCCTCGCTGCTGAAGACAACATTGACTTGGGGAGGATGATGGTCATCCATGAGCCTGACCCTCTAACAGCGGCACGCAAAGTAATGGAACTGGTAAGCCTTGGCCATGCCCAGTTGGCTATGAAGGGGAAAATAGAAACTGGCCATTTCCTGAGGGCTGCTTTGGATAAAGAGATAGGCATCAGGATCGGAAAACTTCTCACTCATGTGGGAATTTTTGAAATACCCGGCTTTGACCGGCTTATCTTCATAAGCGATGCTGGTGTAGTGGTGGCTCCAACCCTGGAAGAGAAAGTGGTAATAGTCCAGAACGCTATCGACGTAGCTCAGGCTTTGGGAGTTGAATGCCCCAAAGTGGCCATCTTGGCTGCCACTGAAATGGTTAACCCCAAAATCCCCTCCACCCTTGACGCAGCCAACCTATCCAAGATGGCCGATAGAGGCCAGATAAAAGGAGGAATAGTGGATGGCCCTCTGGCCCTGGATAACGCTATAAGCGAGGAATCGGCCAGGATAAAAGGCATCAACAGTCCAGTAGCAGGCAAAGCCGATATCCTGATCACGCCAGACATAGAAGCAGGGAACGTCCTGGCCAAGGCTATAACCTACTTTGCCGGCGGCAAAATGGCCGGTGTGGTGGTCGGAGGTAAATGCCCCCTCGTAGTAGCATCCCGTTCCGACCCCCACGAGACAAAACTTGTATCCATAGCTCTGGGAGTCCTATTAGCCCCGGATTAAGGTAAAGCCATGCCCTTGCCCCATTCCAGGGAAAAGGTGAAGCAGCTTCCCAAAGTGGACCTACACCGCCATCTGGAAGGTTCTCTCCGCTTTTCCACTATCGTGGAAATAGCCACCAGGGAGCGCATCCCCTTGCCCACCAGCGAGCCCGAAGAGCTGCGGCGCTATGTCCAGGTTAACGAGCGCGATTTGCCCGATTACCATGCTTTCCTAGAAAAGTTCCGTATTTTGAGGCGCATTTATTCCAGCCGTGAAGCGATCCAGAGGATCGCTTATGAAGCAGTCCTTGACGCTGTCGAAGATAACGTCCGTTACTTGGAGCTGCGTTTTAACCCCATTGCTTTGGCTCAGGCTCAAGGCTTCCCACTGCGGAAAGTCAGCGAATGGGTTATTGAAGCCGGCTTAAAAGTTGCACGAGAAAAAGGAATTCGCTTGAGTTTCTTAATAACGATTACGAGGGATACCGACCTAGGAACAGCTAAAGAGCTGGTCCAGTTAGCATTGGATCTGAGGGGCAAAGGAGTTGTAGGTTTGGACTTGGCAGGTGATGAGGTAAATTATAGAGCCTATCCCTTCGCGCCTCTTTTTAGGGATGCACGCCGTAAAGGTCTGGGGATAACCATTCACGCAGGGGAGGTAACCGGGCCGGGAAGCATATACGAAGCCGTAGAAGTCCTTGGAGCCCACAGAATCGGCCACGGAGTGAGGGCTATAGAAGATGTGAACGTTTTGGATCTTCTTATGTTCAAGAAGGTGGTCCTGGAAATATGCCTTACAAGCAACCTGCAAACGGGGGCCGTCAGGAAGCTTGAGGAGCACCCTTTCCCGGCCCTGTTCCGTTTGGGGATTCTGGTCACTTTGAACACCGATGATCCTGGCATTTCGGGCACGAGTCTGACCGACGAGTATCTGCTGGCTCTGAGGAAATTCGGGATGACCCAAGAAGAACTCTTAGCCGTGATCTGGAACGGAATTATGGGAGCCTTCATGCCTCCCGCGGAAAAAGTGAGGCTTGCCGAAGAATTTAATAAAGAACTCCAGAAACTAAACCTTCCAATTATGCCCAGGAAAGAGGAGGTTTGGATATGGCCATAAGGAGCTTTGCCCAGCTTGTGGAAGCAGCTAAAACACGAGGCCCCAAGCGATTAGCCATAGCTTTCTCCCATGAACCAGCCACAATAATAGCAGCTCGCCGGGCCTACGACGAAGGAATAGCCATTCCCACCCTAATGGGAGAAGTGAAAGCGATAGAGGAGATCGCGGCCCGTGAAGGTGTTGATCTTGGTGATTTTGAGCTTATCCAAGAGAGCAATGAGCGAGAAGCCTGTGCCCGTGTAGTGGAGATGGCCCGAAACGGTCAAGTAGATCTGATAATGAACGGCCTGGCTCAACCTGGCCACCTTTTGAGAGCCGCTCTGGACAGGGAAAAGGGCCTTCGTATAGGCAAATTGGTCACCGATGTTAGCATCTTTGAAATCCCAGGTTGGGATAAGTTGCTTTTAATAAGCGATATAGGGGTAGTGGTCTCCCCCACTTTAGAGCAGAAAGTGGAGATAGTCCAAAACGCCATTGATGTAGCTCACGCTCTCGGGATAGAATGCCCGAAAGTGGCCATCCTCGCTGCTACGGAGATGGTGAACCCCAAAATTCCTGTCAGCATGGATGCTGCCAATCTCTCGAAAATGGCCCAGCGGGGTCAGATAAAAGGTGGGATAGTGGATGGGCCCTTAGCCCTGGATAATGCCATTTCTCCCCGTTCAGCGGAAGTGAAAGGGATAAAAAGCGAAGTGGCAGGCGACGCTGACATTATAATTGCCCCTGACATTGAGGCGGGGAACATCCTGGCCAAAGCCATAATCTACTTTGCCCGAGGCAAAATGGCAGGCGTTGCAGTGGGAGCCAAATGCCCATTGGTCCTTCCATCTCGGGCCGATCCGCCAGAAACCAAGTTCATCTCCATAGCCTTAGGTGTATATCTGGCTTCACAGCTCGGTTAAAAAGGGGTTATGGGCTTTCTCTTGCCCTATGGTGGTAGACGGACCATGGCCGGGATAAACAATTGTTTCATCGGGCAGAGTAAGCAGTTTATTTCGGATGGAAGCCATGAGGACTTCGTAGTTACCCCCGGGGAAATCCCACCGCCCAACTCCCATGTAGAAGAGGACATCACCGCAGAAGAGGATGCCCCCTTCAGGGTAATAGAGGGAAATGCTGCCGGGAGAATGGCCGGGGGTGTGAATTACTTTCAGGTAAGCGCTGCCGATTTTGACTTCATCTCCATCCTGAAGATACAGATCCGGTGGAGGGCTAGAAGCGATCAGGCCTAGGAAAGGTAAACCCCCTCCTCTGCGGAGGAGGGCTTCATCGTCCATGTGGATGGCGAGGGAAGCGCCGGTCGCCTTGATGACGTCTTTGTTTGCCATAATGTGGTCAAAGTGGCCGTGGGTGTTTATCACCAGAGAGACCTCAATCCCGAGCCTCTCAACAGTCTTGAGGATCTTGCCCGCATCCCCGCCGGGGTCTATGATAACCCCTTTGCCGTTCAGCTCATCGGCTACAATGTAACAGTTGGTCTGAAGTGGACCGACCGCTAAGCATTCTACGATCATGCCACCTCCTTTCCACGGGCAAAAGTTTAACACAAAACTAGGGATGGGCAAAACTTAGGGTTGTAGTGCAGCGTAATACACCCTTAACGGAAAATTTCGAGAACATTCCTCCAAAAAACGAAGGTGGAGCAGGGAGCAAAATCCTGTCCATAAGTGGGACTGTAAGCTGGGCAAATCCTCAGCTAACAGATGCGGCAAAAGTTTATCTGAGGATGAACTCTCCAGTTCACTCTACCGCAAACTCAAAGTTGGTATGGGTGGACAAATTAGAGGTGCATGGGTCCCCTACGCTGAGATTGGAGAATGCCCCCGGGAAAACGATATAAGGAACAGTAAACACCAGTTTCTGCTCCCAAGCCACCGTAAACCTTAAGCTTATGGGAGTAAGTAAAAACAAACGAAGGATAGGCTGAAAGGTTAGCCCCGTAATGGCAGACTCAGGCCGGTGAGTGCGGTAGAAAACAGGAGGTAAAAGGGGAGCTTACTCCTTGACAGGCTTTGAACAGAAAGGAGGCGTATGCAAAAAACCAAGAATCTCTTGCCTTTCATCGTAGGAGCCATAGGTCTTCTGGGAATGGGAATTGTGTGCGGGTTTGTAACGGGCTTGCTGTTTTCGTCTTTAATCCGTATGCCCTCCATTACCCCTACTTTTTCCCCAGCTCCGACCCCAACTCCCACTCAAGCTCAGTTTATCCCCCCGCCGGAAGCATCCTGCGTCCCGAGGACAATGGCCGAAGAAGCCCTGACGGTTGCTGTTGTGGATGGCGATACAATAGACGTAAGCATGGAGGGGAAGGTCTACAGAGTTCGCTACATCGGAGTGGATACGCCTGAGCTCGATGAACCCTTCTACCAGGAAGCGACTCAAGCCAATGCTTCCATGGTCTTGAACAAGAAACTGATACTCTTCAGAGACGTCTCTGAAACTGATCGCTACGGCCGACTACTCCGCTACGTGTTCGCAAATGGAATCTTTGTGAATTATGCCCTGATCAGGAACGGATACGCCAGGGTTGTGACGTACCCGCCCGATGTGTCTTGTGCGGATCTATTCCTTGAAGCTGAGAGACAGGCTCGGGAATCAAATCTTGGTTTATGGGGTGAAGCTCGCTTAACCCCTACCCCCTCTCCTCGTTGCGACCCTTCTTACCCTGAAGTTTGCATTCCTCCGCCACCACCAGACCTCGACTGCAGGGATATACCTTACAGACGCTTTAAAGTCCTCCCCCCCGATCCCCACCATTTTGATTTGGATGGGGATGGGATAGGGTGCGAGCGTTAACCTCGGGAGCGACGGCTTCTCTTCAAAGTCCTCAGCAGTTCTTCCAGCGGAAGCGTATTGACTACATCTTTCGGCTCAGCCCAGCCCCGGCGGGCCATCGCTACTCCGAATTCCATGGCATCAAGGCCGTAAAGGTTGTGGGCATCGCTGTCTATGGCTAACTTGACCCCCATTTCCACGGCTCTGCGGATGTAAACATCGTCCAGGTCCAACCTGTCCGGTGTACCGTCTACCTCCAATATAGTTCCGGTTTCCCTGGCCACCCTTAGAACTTCGTCCATATCTACTGCGCTTTCTTCCCTCTGACCCAGGATGCGCCCAGAAGGGTGCCCAATTATATCAACGTAAGGGTTGCGCATGGCATTTATCACCCTGGCTGTAATGCGTTCTCTATCTTGCCTGAGCCCTGTGTGGATGGAAGCGATGACCAAATCCAGAGAAGCCAGCACTTCGTCGGGGTAATCAAGGGAGCCATCGGCCCTTATTTCAACTTCGGCCCCTTGAAGGAGCCGGAAATTGCTCCAGCGCCGGTTAAGCTCATCAATGATGGCTCTCTGCTCTCTAAGCCTCTCGGGGGTTAACCCCCTGGCAATCCCAAGGCCATGGCTGTGGTCGGAGATGACCAGGTACTGATAGCCGCGGCGGCGAGCGGCCTCGGCTATTTCCTCAATGGAGGAAGCACCATCGCTCCAGTTGGTGTGGACATGCAAGTCGCCTTTTATGTCCGCAAGTTCTACAAGGCGTGGAAGTTGCTTCTTTTTAGCCGCTTCAATCTCCCCCCTGTTTTCCCGCAGCTCAGGTGGAATCCACTCCAACCCCAAGATACGGTAGACGTCTTCTTCTTCAGGGCAAAGGATTTCCTCCCCGTCTTTCTTGAAGCCGTACTCGCTCAAACTAAGGCCCATTTCAAGGGCTAGTCCCCTGAGAGCTACATTGTGCTCCTTGGAGCCGGTGAAGTACTGGAGGAGCGAGCCATACCGCTCCGGAGGAAGAACCCTGAGGTCCACTTGGAGGCCGTTGTGGAGGTAAACGGTGGATTTAGTGGGGCCTTTCATTGAGACCTCAGCCACCTGGGGCAAATGAGTGAAAGCTTCTATTACTTCTTCCGGCCTATAAGAGGAAGCCAGCAGGTCTATATCTCCTATGGTTGCCTTCATCCGGCGCAGGCTTCCGGCAGCGGTGACCTTTAAGGCGTGCGGGGTAGCCTCCTTAAGAGACTGGATTATCTCCCTGGCTACCGGAAGGGCCGTAGCCAAGGGGATACGCTCGGAACGCCGGTAGAGGGCTTCAATTCCAGCCAGGATCTTAGCCTCTGATTTGACACCGAGCCCTGGAAGAGTGCGGAGTTTACCCTCTCTGGCTGCTCTTTCCAGTTCGGGGATTGAGGTTATACCGAGCTTCTCCCAGACAAGCTTAGCTGTTTTCGGCCCCACTTCCGGGACTTGGAGCAGGCTCACAACCCCTGGGGGTATCTCCTCCTTCAGCTCCTCGTAGTAACTCATCTTACCGGTGCGGAGGAGTTCATCCAGCTTCTCCGCCAGGGATTTCCCCACGCCTGGTATTTCCAACAGCCTGCCCTCGCGCCAGAGATCTACAATGTCGCGGCCCAGGTATTCAATATTGTCGGCGGCTCGCCGGTAAGCCAAGGCCTTGTAGACAATTTCTCCTTTAATCTCCAGCATATCGGCTATGCGCCTCAATATATCCGCCACTTCCTTATTGGTCATCTGCGCACCCCAACGTTGTAGTAACGCCCTTTCCAAGCCAATCCCCGTCCGATGAGGGAGCACCTCACCGAGTTAATAATCATAAGCAAAGTCAAAGCCACAGTCAAACCACTGAAGACGGGGGTGAGAGGGGAAAGCTTGAACCGGCGGGCCACTTTATAGTGCATTATCCAGGCAAGAGCTATGTGGAAGATGGGTACCCAGAAGGTCAGGAAGTGAAATTCCCAGAGAGCCAGGCTCTGGAAAACCTGAAAGTAGGGATAAACGAAGAGGCACCAGCCCGCGATAAGGTAAAAGGCTGCTGTTGTGAGGGAGTAATCCAGCGCGCCAAATATGCTCTTAGAGAGGCCATTCCATATCTCCCAGAAATTGCAGTAAAAGCGCACCGAAACCAGGTCGGTTCCATCCATCAAAGCGACTCGCCCCCCAGCTCTCTTCACCTCCCTGGCCAGGGCTATATCGTCCACTATGTTGTCCCGAATAGCCTCGTAACCCCCGGCCTTGAGGTAAGCTTTTTTCCTAACCAGCATGAAAGGGCCAATGGCCATCACCACCCGGGGATGGGGTATGGAATTCATGAGCCCAAGAGGCCAGAAACTCATAAGCCCGAACGGGATTACCGGCAGGAGCACTTTCTCCCAGAAGGACAAGGTTATTATGCGCGGTATCAGGCTCAGAAAATCTAACTCTTCTTCAATAGCTGCCCTAAGGGAAGCCGATACGGAGCAGGGGGAGTGCACGGTGTCCGCATCGGTGAAAAGGAGCCATTCTCCGTGGGCAAGCTGGGAGAGTTGATGGCAAGCGTAATTCTTGCCTATCCATCCAGGAGGCAGGGATTTCCCTCGGACCAGAGCAACGGGTTCATTTCCAGCCGCTATTGCTTCCACAATTGAAGCCGTCCTGTCGGAGGAATCATCGTCCAAGACTATTATTTCCTTTGCAGGATAATCCTGAGCCAGGAGAGAGGTGACGCATCTTTCAATGTTGCGCTCCTCGTTCCTGGCCGGGACTAAAATTGAAACCAAAGGCGGAGCTATAGGCAGGGGACCTTCGGCCGGGGGCTTGCGGATTAAGCGCAGGTTGTTGAAGAGATTCAAGAAGACAAACAGAATCAAAACAGTGATAATTGTCTGGTAAAGGGCTAACATGTTCAGAACCTCAGCGTTGGATGAAACCCCTGGGCTCAAACCAACCACTCTTCTGGCGTATAGCTGTCTCGTGGGGACGATCCAAAACCTTCTTGATGGCCAGGACCACCATCAAACCCAGAATCATAAGCCATTCTGAGAAGGAAACCCACAGAAGAGCCAGCAACGCCATGGAACCGAGGCCAACACCTGCACTCACGTTGAAATTGCGGGTTAAGAACCAGGCTATCCCGTAGAGGACTGCTCCAAGCAGTACGGCCTGAGGGACCACGTTGAGGAGGAACCCCAGGGCCACTGAAATCCCTTTACCTCCCCTGCCCTTGAGGAAAATCGGAAAGCCGTGGCCGAGGATTGCAGCCAGGCCAGCCAAGTAAACGATTACTTCACTGGTGGTGAAATGAAGAGCTAACCTGTAAGCGGCGACGCCCTTGGAAAGGTCCAGAAGTCCTGCTACGATACCGGCTATGGGTCCGGCTAAATGCCATACGTTTCTCGCTCCCACATTGCCCTCGCCATTGTAGCGAACGTCTTTGCCCGAGGCAATGCGGGCAATTATGTAGGAAAAAGGAATTGAGCCGATAAGATAAGATAAGACCAAAAGCAGGATAATTTCCAGCATGACCGCCTCCTCAATCCAATTTTGGGTAATAATAACACCAACGAGCCCCTTCTGTCAAAATTTCCCCAAAAGCCCAAAATTTTCTTGCCTCCAAAGGGCAAGCCCGGTCTTGCGCACGCAGACGGCAAGGTATAAAATTTATCCAGCTCCTAAAAGGGAGGTGACCAATGGCCGTAATCCGAACCGAGGGGTTGACCAAGTATTACGGTAGAGTCAGGGGGGTGGAAGACCTCAACCTGGAAGTGGAAAAGGGTGAGATATTTGGCTACCTGGGACCAAACGGCGCTGGTAAAACAACCACCATCCGTCTCCTCATAGGTGCCCTTAATCCAACCAGGGGTAAGGCTTTTGTCCTTGGCCAGCAGGTTTCCACCACCAATTTTGCCTGGAAAAAGGAGGTTGGGTACATCCCGGGCGAATTGAGCCTTTACGGGGATTTGACCGGAGAAGAATTCTTGCGTTACTTCGCTTCCCTGAGGGGTGGAGTTGACTGGGGTTACGTCAAATCCCTTGCTCAACGCCTTGACCTGGACCTTTCCAGGATTATCAGGACCTACTCCCACGGGAACCGCCAGAAGCTTGGGGTAATCCAGGCTCTCATGCACAAGCCGAGCCTCCTCATTCTTGACGAACCCACCCTCGGGCTTGACCCGTTAATCCAACAGGAGTTCTACAAAATTATGCAAGAAGTAAAGGAAGAGGGGCGAACTGTGTTCATATCTTCCCACATCTTGCCCGAGGTAGAGAAAATCTGTGACAGGGTCGGCATAATAAAAGAAGGCCACCTTGTCACGGTGGAAAGCATCCATTCCCTCAAAGCCAAAGCAATGCGCCGGGCTGAGGTGGTATTCGCCTATGAAATTGGCGCTGAGGAATTCTCGGGCATTCCTGGAGTCAATGACCTGCGCATTGAAGGTAAAACTATGACTTGCCTTCTCAAAGGAGACCCCAACGCGTTCGTAAGGGCTTTGGCCCGCCACAATGTCGTTAGCCTCAGGGTTCAAGACCCAACCTTGGAAGAAATTTTCTTAGCCTTTTACTCTTGAAAGCAGGAGGTACTCATGCTGCGCTTGGTTTTCCTGAAAACCCTAAGGGATATGAGGCGCTCTATTTTCTGGTGGTGCGTGGGAATGGTCCTCACGGCCCTTTACACCATCCTGGCTTTCCCAACGGTCAGAGACACCTTCTTGGACCTATCGCCCTACTTTGATAACCCGCTTTTCAAAGTATTCATGAGGGATTTTAATACGCTGGCCACTATTGAAGGGTATCTTTCCATTGAACTGTTTAGCCTGGTATTGCCGGTCCTCTCCATCATTATGTCCATAATCTACTTCATTGGGGTCGTAGGGCGAGAAGAAGAAAGGGGCACCCTGGAACTATTGGTCTCTATGCCCATGCCTCGTTGGAGGATTGCCCTTGAGAAGGTAGCAGCAGTCCTGGTGGCTGTTTTCTTTATACATGCATTTTTTTGGCTAAGCCTCTGGGCTGGTGGGCTGGCGATAAAGGTTGAAGCTAATTACTTCCGCATAGCCCTGGCAATTCTGGATGAACTTTTGTTCAGTCTGGTCTTCGGAGCGCTGGCCTTTTTCATTACTGGCCTGGGCAAAGGGGCAGGAACTGCCGGTGGTATCTCCGGTGGATTGGCATCTGCTTTCTACCTTATTGAAGCGATAGGCGTTGTTTCGGAAAGGTTAAAGCCTTACCGGAAGTTTTCCCTTTTCTACTACTACGGCGGCGGCCGCCCTATGGTGGAAGGCCTTAACTGGAACCACATTGCTCTTTTCGTGGGCCTCACGGTGATCCTGATTGCGGCGGGAATCCTCATTTTCCAGCGCCGCGATATAAGGGCAAGGGGGTGAAGCGTTCCCGTTATCTCCAATCAATGGGAGGCCGATGCCTGAGGCGCCAGACCAGTCCTACAGGATAGCCCACCATCTTAGCGATGTCGCCCGTAACCCTTATTATAGGGACGAAGAGAAAAGCCTGGATTTTTTCCCGTAGGGAAAGGCCTTTCATCATTCGGAAAAGACGGCGGTAAGGGCTCCGAAGGTAAAGAAAACCACCGACAACAAAGCCAAGCCAACACAAAGGGTTCAATTTCAAGCCCGATATAAACAGGGCTGGGACGAGCAAGAGGTAGGTACTATACCTCACAAGATGTCTTATGCGCCAAAGGTCAGCTTTGCCATCGCCGCGGGCGTACCGGTAATATTGGATGAAGAAATCACGGAGGTTAGTCCTAGGCTTAAAGTAAGCAATGGCTTCAGGGACAAAAGGGAAGGGACCATAAAGCTTGCGGAGCTTGAAGTCAAAGATGAGGTCCTCGCAATAATCGAGCCATTCCGGGTAGCCCCCGACCCTCTCCCAAGCTTCCCTTAAAAAGGCCACAGATCGGCTGGAGGGCAAGAATTTCGAAGGGTTGATATCCTCCGGAGCGGGAAGCACCGTAGCGCCCATGGCTGTCTCGAAAGCTCCCTCCACATCCGGAAGGAAAAAGCCACTGACTACTTTCGCTCCACTCTCAAAGGGGCGAAGCAGGGACTCGAGCCAGTTAGGGGATAACTTGACTCCGGCATCGGTAGAAGCTATTATTTCCCCTGAGGCTTCCCTTATAGCCAGGTTCCGTCCCTGGGAGATGTTCAGTCCGGGTTTGATCAGCAACTTTATAGGGAGCTTATCAGTCCAGGCCTTTATCAGTTCTACGGTCCGGTCAGTGGAGCCGCCGTCCACGATTACAATTTCATCAGGTGGACGCGTTTGGTGAAAGAGAGAAGCCAGCAAATTATCAATTGTTTTCTCTTCGTTCTTTACTGTTACGATAACTGATACCTTAGGAGTCATGGCGATGAAGACCTCTCGCTGGAGCATTCTACTGGTGCTTTTGCTCTTGAATTACCTGGTCTTCGCCCTCTTGTACGATGTGGTTACCTCAGGTAATAAGCCCACACCTACTCCCACAAGGACTCCCAAACCTACTTTTACCCCAGGTGCCCTGCAGGTAGTCACCCCTACTCCTCTGCCCATTGTCCTGCATCGGGTGGCAGAAGGAGAGAATCTGAGCACCATTGCTTCCAGGTACGGAGTTCCTGAGGAAAAAATTTTGAAGGCTAACGGTCTTACGGATCCGGCTTCCATCCGAGCGGGGCAAGAACTCCTCATACCCCTTAACCCCTGACGCGTACAACCGCCAGTTCCAAAGATGGTAAATCCTTCACTCTGAGGAAAAGGCGATATTGCCCCGGGGGAACAGAGGGCGGGACTTGGAGCAAAAATTGGCCTCTAACTATTTCTTTCTCTTCCCACTGCGAAGTCGGGTAATCGATCCCGGCAAGAGGCGCTTCCACGGATGCTAACCGGCTTCCCCCCACCAAGCTCAATTCCACAGTCCAATCTTCTCGGGGCTTCAGGAGAGCCCGCCAGTAAAGATTCACCATGATCATGTCCCCGGGACCGATGGGAGCATCAGGCAAGTGCTCAAATCCGAGCTTGAAAAGGTCAAACCCGAGCAATTCAAAGGGCCCAAAGCGGGCATTTCGGGGGCTGGTTATCCCCAGCGCTTCCACAGGTGGTGGCTGGGATGGTCTCAGGATTTTGATGTTCCCCAGGTTCAGATGATCCTGACCCGATACCGGTAATCGTTCTCCCGTTTCAGCGTCGTAAACGGCCAGTATGAGGGCATACTGGCCTGGGGGTGTCCCCGGTTTTACCATTAGACCGATATTGTCAATGATTATATCTCCCGGCTCCCAGGTGGAAGTGGGGCGGCGTCCACCCTCTGGTTCGGCATCGTACTGAGAGGCCACCAGCCCGCTTGAATTGAGGAGCTGCAGGGTTACTTTGTAACGTCTTGAAGTGGGCCTTTCCGCCTGCCAGGTGAGAATAACAGGGAGCACGCCACCGCTTTCCACCTCCTCTGCCCCCACAATGCAACCGGTAAGGCGGAAGAGAGTTGGGGAACCGAAAGCCTTCACCTCTGTCGTACCACCCTGCCCAGTAATCTGAGTCTCAGGGATTACATAGATGGCAAAGCGGACATCTCCCCACCAGCTTTCCCCTGCCTTGAAAGAGTGAGCCTCAAGCCATTCCTCCACGATTCCCTCGGGGTCAGCTTCTTTATCTCCCCAGAAGATAGCAAAAATCCTACCCGGATGAGCAGTTATAATAGCGAGCTCTTCCTCGAGCTTCCTGCGCTCAGGAGGCCTTTCGCGAGGGAGAGCCCACACGGGCAATTTGCCCCTGTAGTAGTAACTGAAGACATCCATCTGTCCGGGAGCGTTCAAGATTATGGCATCACCCGGCTTCTCCACCGCCTCTATGTAGCGAGCTATGCCTCGGTAATCGTCTTTGGTGAAACGGAAGTAAAAATCCTTCAGAGATGCGGAGAAAAGAAGGAGAGCTCCTGCAAGTGCAAAAGTGCCCACAAGGCGCCACGGGCCTCTCCGCTCGCCGAAGCTCAGAGCCAACAGCAAACAGAAGGGCGCAGCTGATACCAGCAGGAACTTCAGGTAAGCACCTCGGAACAGTCCAAGAAGTAGCATCATGAGGATGGGGGCAAAGAGCCAAGCCCAGAGGGTAACTACAGCCCGCCAATTCTTCCTCCAGTGCAGCGCAGAGCCAGCAATAGCGAGCAGGATTAGAGCGAAAGCCGCAACCACCGGCAGTTTAGAAGCGGGACCGAAAGCTATAGCCCTGAAAGCTTCTAAGAGAGCAGTGGAGGCCCCGTACTCCGCTATCGCCGGCCACGAAGTCAGCCTGTTTAGAGCTATCGGAATCCACGGGGAATATATGGCTAAAGCCAAAGCTTGCAGCAGGAGCCATCGGGCTACATAACCTCTGACCCCAATCCTCCTCCTGAAATGATTAGTCGTCAGGAATAGGAAGAAGGCCAGGTTCTCTGCCGCCAGAAGGACAGGGAAAGAATAATGAGCGTATAGGCCAAGAGCTGTAGCCAATACGAAAAGAGCGCCTGACGATGGAAGTTCCCTCCTCCACCACCGCAACGCGCTCCAGAAAGACAGAGTTCCCAGGAAAGCCACAAGCATATACATCCTGGCTTCCTGGGCGTAATGAACTTGGAAGGGATGGAATGTGGCCAGAGCCATACCCGCCAGCGCAATTTTCTCGTCCCAGAGTTCCTTCCCCAGAGAGTAAATTAAAGCCACCAAAAGAGTGCTCAGAAAAGCCGAAAGAGCCCTAAGAGCCCACTCCGAAAGGCCCAAGGGAATAGTCCAGAGCTTGAGGAGCCAGTAATAGAGGGGGGGATGGATATCCGCAGCGGCGTGGAGGGCTATGGACGAAAAATCCCTAAGAACCATAGCGGCGCTGTTGCCTTCATCAGCCCAAAGGCTCTGCACCCCGAGCCTGTGCAATCGCAGTAAAAAAGCCAAGCAAAGGAATAAAAACTGAGCTAAAAGGAGTCTATTACTGCGGTTTAACCCCATCTTTACTCCGGGCAAAAGAATTTTGTCCAATTATAGCACTGGGACCGAATAAGGCCAAGAGGCGCAATACGCGCTTTAAGCGCGGAAAACCTTGCTTCTTTTACGGCTTTAGAGTTATAATTTCCTCTGGAAGGAAAGCATGGAGGGACAAGATGCTCACAAAGAGGCGGCAGGAATTCCTCAGGATTTTGGTTGAATTGTATCAGAGGACAGGGCAACCTGTCCACTATAGTGAGGTAGCTGAGTCAATAGGGGTAAGCCCTTGGACTGCTTACGATATACTAACCCTCCTCGCAGAAAGTGGATACGTGGAAGTGGTCCATCAAGTGGACAGGAAAGAGGAAACACCTGGGCGTTCAAAGGTTAAATTCAGACCTACTCCCTTGGCTTTTAGCTCTCTCAACACTTGCAATAGGAAAGATTGGGAACATATCCGGTTAGAACTGTTGGAACGCCTGAAAGAAGCTGACCGAAAGGGGGCTAAGGTTATAATCAAAGAAACCCTGGGAGAATTGCCGAAGATCTCCAACCCGCTGATATTCTGCGCCAAGCTGCTGTTAGCTCTTATCCTTGCTTTGTGGACCATCCGGAAAGCTGCCCAGACACTGATGGTAGTCAGGGAGGTCCTGACTTCCTTAAGCGCCAATGAGGCTGCTCTTGTGCTAGTGGCAGGGCTCGTTGTGGGGTATATATGGAAGGAAGGGAAGAAAGAGCTTGGCAAGGCATTCAATGGTCACCTTGCTAGGTATGTGGATGAGGTGAAGAAATTGGAAGAAGAAGACAGGGAAAAGCTTCTTACATTTGTCAGGGACGTGGCTCTCATGAGCCCATCCCCGAGTTAAAGGGATGGTTTTTTTGCGCTAACAAATTTTGGCCTTTTGGGAGGCACGATGGGAAAGATTATGATCGTCACGGATTCTTCCGCGAACCTGCCGAAAGAGCTTGTAGAGGAGTACGATATAAAAGTGGTGCCCATTTACCTTAACTGGAACGGTGTGACCTACAAGGACGGGGTTGATATTTCTTCAGGAGAGCTCTATAGGAAACTGAGGGAAAGCACCACTTTGCCTAAAACATCGGCGCCTTCTGTAGGGGATTTCCTAAGGACTTACCTTTCCTTGGCCCCGGAGGCCGAGGCGATAATATCCATCCACCTCCCCCCAAGCTTAAGCGCTACTTACGAGGCCGCTCGCATGGCTGCTCAGATGGTAGAAGGGACAAGGGTTTACGTTGTAAACGCTCATACAGCCGCTGCCGGACAGGGTCTCGTTGTTCTGGAGGCGGCAAGGCTTGCTCGTCAGGGAGTTGACCCCGAGAGCATCGCGAAGCGGGTTGAGGAAATTGGGCTTAAGACCCATGTCTTCGCTTTCTTGAGCACCCTCAAATACCTTTATTTTGGGGGAAGGATTGGGCTAGCTTCGGCCCTGCTGGGCTCTGCCTTTCAGCTTTGTCCTGTGCTTTACCTCAGGGACGGAGTAGCGGATGTCTGGTCAAAGCCCAGAACCCGCACCAGGGCCTTGCAGGAACTCCTCAGGGTAGCTGAACAGAAGATCGGCAACCGCAGGGCCCACATCGCTGTCATGCATGGGGATTCCCTTGAAGATGCCCTTTACTTGAAGGAAGAAATAGCGAAACGCTTTGACTGCGCCGAGCTTTTCGTAACAGAGTTTACTCCCGTCATGGGAGCACATACCGGCCCCGGCCTTGTAGGAATAGCTTTCTGGTGCGAAGAATAACTTGTTGAGGAGGGGGTAAGAGGATGTTCTGGGGCACTCTTTGGGTGGTTTTTTCTTACCTCCTTGGATCAATTCCTTTCGCTTTCATCATAGGGAAACTCCGGGGGGTTGACCTCCGTCAGGTGGGGACCAGAAACATTGGAGGGAGCAATCTCTGGCATTCCGTAGGCAAAATGGAGGGAACACTTGCAGCTATACTGGATATCGGAAAAGGGGCAGTAGCGGTGTGGTTATCGCAGAAATTGGGCTTTTCCCCCATTGTTCAGGCAGCAAGCGCTGTGGCAGTGGTGGCCGGGCATGATTGGCCCGTTTACCTTGGCTTTCAAGGGGGGAGAGGGATGGGACCAGCCCTGGGAGCAATGCTCGTCCTTGTACCCAAGGCTATGCTTTTATCCCTTATTTTTTACGCCCTCGGCTTCTTCACCAGGGCTTTGGGGCTCGGGGTGGCTGCTGGAATTTTGGCCCTACCCTTCTTCACCTGGTTCCAAGGTTATCCTTTCCCGCACACAGTCGCCTCGACTCTAATGTTCGTTTTCATGGTTGTACGACGGTTGACAGGCATAGGTGTTCTGGAAGAAATAAAGACCTCATCCAACAAGAAAAAATTGATAGCTTATAGGGTCCTGTTTGACAACAACTACGGCTGGAGCAGGCCTCGCCGAAATTAGGAAAAGTTTCCACCTCCCACTCTACCCGCAGCAAAAGTTTTGCCCTTCGCTTGTGTTCTCGGGAAATTTCTGTTAAAATTTTGAAAAACATGAGGAAAAGCGATGGGTGCTGAGAACTTGCATTTTGAAATTCCCCTCGATTACGATAAATGCTTCGGGTGTGGGAAGGGTAATCCTATAGGTCTTAAACTCCAATTCAGAAACGAAGGTGGGATCGCTCGCTGCAAATTCACACCTGGACCCGAATATCAGGGCTGGCCAGGAATTGTGCACGGAGGAATTTTAAGCACAATTCTTGACGAAGCTATGGGCTGGGTTGCCCTCTTCAACGGGAAGAAGACTGTAACCGGCAAACTGGAGATCCGCTTCCGCAAGCCAGCCAGAATAGGGGAATCCCTTCTAATAGAGGGCAAGATAGCTCGTGACGGTGGACGGTTCCTGATCATCAAGGCTGAAGCCAGGGACAGCAGTGGCAACATTGTGGCCGAAGGTACCGGTACCATGTTTGTGATCCCCTGAAGCGGCTATAGCACAAGCCACTTCAATTGATCCAAGGGTGCGCGGAGAAATTCGTGGTTGGAGTAGTTCATGTTGTTGGTGCTTCCACTGCAGGTCTTTACGCCGCCTATCGGCTTGCCCGAATGGGGGCAGAAACCCACCTTTATGAGGCAGAGCCTTTTATAGATCCTGCCCCTCGTACCCTCATACTTACCCCTTACTTCCTCAAAGTCCTGGATTTCCCCGCCGATGAGGTGATCGTCAATCGGGTCCGAGTGTTTGAACTGATATCAGCCAGTTCATCTGCCACCATCACCCTGAAAGAGCCAGACCTTGTAGTTGAGCGCAGGAGGCTCTTTGACCTCCTCATGCGCAAAGCGGTGGAAGTGGGGGTTAACTTTCACTTCGGTTACCGCCTTGAGGACGTGGTGAAAGAAGATGAGGGTTTTCTCTTGAACTTCAAGACCAAGCACCGGGAAGAAAAAGTACTTTCCTTCGCCCTCATAGGAGCCGATGGAGTAGAGAGCCTCGTGGCTCAACGCTTGGGATGCAAGCCACTCCCCACTGTCGCAGTCGTTCAAGCTAAAGTCCATTTCTCCAGGCCGATTCCAGCGGAGAAAGTGCAGGTATGGTTTGACCGAAGTAGCACGCGATTTTTCCTCTGGCTCATTCCCGAATCCCCTTATGAGGGAGCCGTGGGCCTCATTGCTGATGAAATGGAAAGGGCACGCAAAGTTTTGGACGATTTCCTTTCCTCCCATTCTTGGGAACCTAATAGCTTTCAGGCTGCCTTTGTACACCTCTACCTGCCAGGGATTGAAAGGGTTGCCCAGTGCAGCCAGCACAAAGCGATCCTGGTAGGAGATGCCGCGGGTCACATGAAAAATACCACCGTCGGTGGGGTAGTGGCTGGACTGAGAGCTGCTTCTGCCCTTCGTTTAACCCCTGCCGGAAGGATAATACTGGGGAAAGAATGGCGCCATTTGAAGAGCGAGCTCACCCTACACGCCTGGCTCCGCCGTCTTCTGGATACCTTTTCCGATAGGGATTACGACCAACTGCTCCGGCTGCTCAACCGCCGCAGCCTGCAGATCTTAGCCACGCACCCGAGGGACGAGTTCGTGAAAGCTTTGCTCCCCCTCATCCTAAGCCAGCCCCGCTGGTTTTACATAGGGGCTAAAGCTTTTGGCCGGTGGTTTAAAGATTTCATTCAATCCCCTTGGAATAAAGCGTGGAAGGGGAAGCTTTCAGTTCCCCAGCCTTGATTTCATCGTAAAGCCGGGCGAGGCCTGCTCTGAGGAGATTGCGCACTTCTTCTTCCTGGTCAGGGGGATAAGGTAATAGGGGCAGCAAATTGCTCACGAGCCTGGATACGTCAGGGCGTCCCTTTCCGGCCTGGTAGAATTCTTCCACTGCTTTCCTGACCCGGGTCAAGTAATCGATCATCTCATCAAAGATTTCAGGGCCGCAGGGTTCCCCACGCACCGGAATCACCACTTCTATCGGCAGAGATTTCAAGCGTTTCAGGTTCTTTATCCACTTGGCTGAGAGAGCCAGCCTCAAATCGGGGTGAGCTCCCCGGACCACGAGGGCTCCGGCAAAGAGGATTCTATCCTGGGGCAGGTAAACAGCAATGCTGGCGGGAGTTGGTCCCTCTGACGAAATGAGTTTGACTGTATCTTTGCCACGGTGAAAGGTGGCAATTCCCTTGAAGGCTAAAGTGGGGAGGAAAATATCAAAGCTTTCAGGGGGCTCCCCATCGTAATACTTCTGGTAGCACTCCCTGAAAATAAGCTTGAAGTAGGACCGTGCGCCTAACAATTCTTCCCGCAAGTTGTAATGAGCCACCCTGGGAATTTGGGCCTTTGTTAGGCCTAACAAGCGAAATGGATGACAATCGGTAACGACGAGGTAGAGGAAGGGGCCAGGGCTAAGCTCTTCCAGTGCCTGGAACCAAATTTCAACCTCTTCGGGAGAAGGGGGCATATCTACCAAAATTGCCCCCTCCTTGAGCTTTATCAGGCCGACGTTGTTTTCACGGAAACCTGTTTCGACAAAAACTCTCTCGCCGATCCTCATCATGGCTTTTTCCCTTTAAGCCAGTAAGGCGTATACAAGCCAGCCACCAAGGAGGAGGAAAATGAAGACTGTAGCTAACTTTATGGGAGCGACATGTCGGTTTAAGAAGAGCCCAAGCTGCTCCGAAGAAGCTCCCAAGAAAGCCGAGGTGAAAACCACAATCATGGGCAGGACAAAGGCGAGGTTGTAAAAGAGGAGGTAGGAAAAAGCTCTGGCTCGCATTTCAGGCACACTCATGACGAAAAGCAAAGTGGGCAAATAGACCTGCCCGGTACAGGTGAATTCAAGCAGGGCAATCACAAGGCCTAAAGCCAAAGAAATGGGGACAAGATAACGTGCCTTCACGCCTTCTCTTATCAGCTTGTTTACTACCCGGCGCAATCTGGTGGGCAATTTGAGGCTCATCTCTTCCGGGGTCCCACGCCTGGCTTTGAGGTAATCCCTGAAGCTGCCCAAGGCCAGGGCAAAGCAGAGGATAGCTGTCAGACCGTATATCCCCTTGGAAAGTCCCCGAAGCCAAGGTAGGGATTGCACCCCCTTAAGAAGCCCTGCTCCTATGCCCAGATAAGCCCCATATACCCCAAGGGTAAAAGCCAGGCCCACCGCTAAAATCTGGAACCTTTTGCGCCCAGTAATGGTAAGATATGAGATCAAGAAAATTAGCGTAGCAAAGGCACAGGGGTTAAGCCCATCCACGAGCCCAGCTGTAACAACCGTGAGGGGACCTAAGGAACGGAAGCGGTCCAGCAGCCTGGCCACTGCATCTTCCCGGTTCCAGTTTTCCCAGAAAGGCTCTGCTCCTCCAACAGAATATTTGTCAATTAACTCTTCAACCTTCTTAATCGTGACATCCTTTCCCAGAAGGTAATCGTTTCCTACAAAAATGGCAGGGGCTGTGAGCCTCCTCTCTGGCGGTATACCGAACTTTTCCCCAAGCCACTCCCAGAGGGGAGCCTCCTTCTGCACGTCAAAAGCGTGAACTTGAAGGTTAGGATACCGCTTCTTCAAGTGTTCCAGGGCCTGGGTAACAAGGTCACACTCGTAACAGCCGGAAAGATAGAAATACGCAAGGTGCACCGGCTTGGCCTGGGGTTGAGGGGTCGGCATTACCACTTTAAAGATTTCCTTTACCTTCTCTGGCGGGATTAAGTAATCAACTCCTCCCTGTTTGAGGTAAAAATCTACCACCTCTTCCATACCCTGCTCAATGTTCAGCTCACCGATCAGTATATGTTGGCCGATGACCATAAATGGAACACCTCTGTACTCTTGGGGGATTTTGGCCTGCTCTTCTATGGTGACAAGGAACAAGTAGTTTTCAGGCTCTTGGACATTGAGGAGGGTGATTTCCAGGGATTTTCCGTATTTTTCTTGAACCTTTGGCAAAAATTCCTCAATTATGCGCCGGCAATGGGGACACGCAGGGCTGTGGAACAGATAACCCCTGACCACACCTTCACCGGGAGCAGGGGAGGGAATCTGGGGAACAGGCGTTTGTGCGAGAGTCCGTTGTGAGAAAAACAGGATTAGAGCAAAAGTTACAAGCCAAATGATCAACCGCCGCATAGTAGACCTTATAGATATACGAGCTACAAAACTTTTCGCAATCCGGTTAAAGCATTACAAAGTCAGTTTCTCTGACGCAAGCCTCCAGACCTGACCAAAAAGGTGTGCCCAGATCAAGTAGGCCAAGAATGAAGTGAAAACAATCCCAACGATGCACAGGATCACCCCCACTATGGATGCCACTACTAAAGCCACAATTGAAAGAATCCAAGCCACGAAGTAATTGCCCACGTTAGCGGTTATGTAGCGGAATATTTCCTCAAAGCTGAAAAAAGCCCCGAAATTACCTTTTGATAGATAGTTGGTTATAGCACCCGGAATCCACAAGCCCAGGGCTATACCGTAGAGGGTCGTCAGGCACCCCGCGAGAGCGGCGCACAAGGCAATGAGAAACATTAGAGCTCCTTCTCGACCTTTGGCTATGGCTATCAGAACCAAGCCAAATCCCCAGAGTACAAGAGCAGGTAAAGCGTATACGAGGCCAGCTAGGAAGACCATCAAGCCCTTTGTGAAATAGCCGGCCCAATCGTCCCACTCGGGAAGGGGTTCTTCCTTTCCTTCGGCAACGTTTCGGAGGGCCGTCAAAGCGTAACCGATAGAGATGAAATTTGCGATAGGGATAAACAGGAGAACACCACCGATGAGTAACTTGACAGGCCAATTTTTATCCTCAAACACATAAGTGAAAGCTTTTCCTATATCCACGATAGGCTCCTTAAGCTAAGTTTTGTCCCATTATAGCAGCTGAGGGAGGAGAAGTCAATTCCCGGAGCTCAAATAGAAACCCAGCCAATTCTGTCCTCGTTAAGTAACGAAAGACATCCCCGAAGACCAAGCAAAGCAAGCTCTCATCCCTTGCCCTTAACCGCAGGTGGGACCACCGGCCAGGCAAAGCCCGGAGCCCACGGGGTGAGGGGGAACTGGGGATAGAAAGGGCAAAGTACCCTCCCGGGAGGTTCTGGGATTGTCCACCCATGCCACAACCCACGAGTGGGACCATCAGCCAAGCAAAAGCCGAAGCCTACAGGGGTGAAGGGAAGACACAACTGCCTCGTTCGTTCATGAAAGCGGCGGATGCCAGTGAGCGTTGTAATTAATCCAGAAAGCAGTGTGCAATAAAGAACTCATCACCAGGAGAAAACCGTTCTCCCTGAGTTTTTCCCCATTCCATACCCTTGTGCTCAGCAGCGAAGCCAGAACATTTAAGGGTATACCCACACAGGCAAATAAATCCCAATCTTTGCGCCCACCGTAATCTGGATTCCAGGTCCAGGTGAAGAGGAGGTAAGAAGCCGTAGCTAAGGCCAAGAAGAGCAGAATTTCCCTCTCTTTTTCCTCTACTCTCCTAAACCCATTCCTCCAAAGCAAGGCTACGAGGATTAAACCGAAAGGGGCTACGAGCAGTTGTTCGTTTGCGATGTCCAGAAAATGCCCCCAGGAGAACATAGTGTAGTGTTCCCACTCCGTCTCGGTGCGGAAAAGTGGCACGAACCAACGTCTATCAGCTCCGCCAGGGAAATCCACACCGAGGAGAGCCTCTATCCCGTGTTTGCCCGATTCCATGAGGGCTACTACCATGAGGGCCACCGTTAATGGTACCAGGGTAAACCTAAGCCAGTATTTCCACGCTCGGCCCCTGACCAAGGCCAGGGACGAGGGCCAAAGAGTTATGGTGGAGGGGTGAAAGGCATTGGTCAGAGAAAGAATGAAAACAGGCCAGAAGAAGCTCAGACAGCCTTTCAGGAAACGAGTCCCGAGCCATAGGTAGGCTATTATGCCTGTAGGGATTATAGTATAGCTTTCAATGTACCCGAAGAAAAGCTGCATGAAGCCACCGGTGGCTACTAAGGCCCAGATGAAAAGCTTTTCGGAACGATTCCGACCCAACTCTTCGGCCAAGCTTAGGAGGAGTTGGAGGAAAACTACCCCCGAAAGCACGCTTATGACACCATAGACAGTAGCCACATCCCATCCCCAAAGTCTGCTGGCGAGCTCCCAAGCCTTAGAATGGATGAAGACATCCAAAGGCGCCTGCCAGTTGTAAGTGAGGCGGAAATCAGGGTGAGGTATTGCTTCCACAAAGATCTTGGCATCGCCCCAGTTGAGATGCCTTATGCGGAAAAACCAGAAAATTGGAGCGCTAACAGTTGCCAGAATCAACCTCAAAAGGAGTTTTCTTCCCCGAAAGAAGTCCATGATACGGCGCAAAAGGGGCTCAAGAATCCTGAGGACCCACGCGGTTACGGGAGGTATAAGCAGCGCAAGACATATGAGGCCAGCCACAAGCCCTGGGATGGGATTGGGATAGGCGAAGAAAGCCACTCCCCAGGCCTGCGAAGGAGGCAGAATTGGGGACAAAAGGTGTAAAACAATCACTATTGTAACAAGCGTGCGAATCATGACTACCCCGGCGTCCTTACACCTTGTTTGTATCCATCGGCTTCAAAGCCCGCTGTAGGGGGCAGACTTCTGTACCAACCCAGTGCAGCAGGCCAAACAGTCCCGCTCCCAGGGGCTTCGGGTTTGTTCTGGCCAAAGGCCCCATCCACAGGCAGGGGCGGGAGCTTGTCCCTTGACCCTCTCTCGCCTTTTTTGGGGACATACTCCCAACTCCCGGGTAGGCCCCAGTTTTTGCCTCCCCTCATGGGCTTTAGAGTTACCACGGTTCAAGGCCTTGTGGGTAGCTAGAAGAGCTTAACCCTCGCCCACTCTTTTCGTTATTCTGGGGGGATGCCATTCAATCCCTCAAGAAGGGGCAAACCCCCTCCACACCAGCCTCTAGCTGCCCCGGTGGACTTCGGCTCTGCCCTGGTCTAAAGTCCAACTCGTAGACGGGAGCAAGAGTTTGTCCTCTATCTCCTTTTTGCCCACTCTCGTGGGCCTTAGAGTTGCCCTGGCTCAAGGACTAATTCAAAAGGCAGATGGTGAGGGGTTACATCATTTCCACAGCCATAGCCACCGCTTCTCCTCCACCGAGACAAAGGGAAACAAGACCTCTTTTGAGACCACGGTCCTTCAGAGCGTAGAGGAGGGTAACAAGACAACGGGCTCCACTGGCCCCTATCGGGTGGCCAAGAGCTATTGCTCCTCCGTTGACGTTGACTTTTGACCAGTCCCAGCCGTCCTCGGCCAGAGCTTTGCCATCAGCCAGGACCTGGGCAGCAAAGGCTTCGTTGAGTTCGATGAGGTCATAATCGGCCAGGGTAGTGCCAGTCTTTTTGAGAAGCCTGCGGATGGCGTGCACGGGAGCTATGAAGAGCCATTTGGGTTCCACAGCAGCATAAGTGTAATCCACTATCCTGGCCATAGGCTTTATCCCGAGCTCATCGGCCTTCTCCTGGCTCATAACTACTACTGCCGCTGCACCATCGGTTATGCCTGGCGAATTGCCAGCCGTAACAATGCCATCAGGCTTGAAGGCCGGCTTCAGCTGGGATAGCTTTTCCAACGAAGTATCTCGCCGCGGGTTTTCGTCAATGTCAAAGATAAGGGGCGGGCCTTTGGGCTGAGGTACTTCCACCGGCACAATCTCTTCCTTAAATTTGCCCGCATCTATAGCTGCAATGGCCTTCATGTGGCTTTCATAAGCGTAGCGATCCAGTTCTTCTCTTGTTATCCCAAACTGCTCAGCGATGAATTCCGCTGCGTTACCCATGTGTTGGTCCTCAAAAGCGCACCAGAGCCCATCGTGAACAGTGGCATCCAGGAGCTTATCGTGCCCTAGGCGGTAACCCTGGCGAGCTTTCAAAAGAAGGTAAGGTCCCAAGCTCATGTTCTCCATACCCCCGGCCACATAGATTTCACCCTCCCCCGCTTTGATCATAGAAGCTGCCAGCATCACGGCTTTTAGGCCCGAGCCGCAGACCTTGTTCACCGTAACAGCTCCAACTGACGGCGGTAAGCCGGCGAAGATGGCTGCCTGGCGAGCCGGAGCCTGCCCTACACCCGCCGAAACCACGTTGCCCATTATGACCTCATCGATCATGGAAGGATCTACTCCGGCGCGCTTCACCGCCTCTTTTATAACCACGGCACCAAGCTTCGGGGCTGGAATCGCTGATAGAGAACCCATAAAGCGGCCAATTGGGGTCCTGCAACCACTTACGATGACCACTTCCTTTGCCATGTTAGCCTCCTTAAAGGGGGTCTTTGGCAGCTGCAATTATAACAAAGCCGAAGCAGTTGCGCAATGACTTGGCAAGTGATAGAATTTTTCAAGGAGGCAAGGAAATGAAGAAAAAAGTCTTAATTGTAGACCACGATTTGGCCTTTGCCACCATCCTCAAGGAAGCCCTGGAATCCCTCGGAGACTACGAAGCCCAGATCGCCGTCAGCGGAGAGGAAGCACTGACCAGGGCAGTGGAAGAGCAGCTCCGGTTGGTCATAGTAGACATGGGCCTCAAAGACTTAAAACCTGAAGGCCTGATCCAGGCACTTCGGGAGGTCAAGCCTCATCTCAAAATCCTGGCGATACCCATGGGCGATTCCCCGCTCCCCGATGGCATCAAAGTAGAAGGCACAATACCAAAACCTTTCTTCGTAGGCGAATTGCCGGAGATCCTGGAAAGAGCTTTTTCGCAAAAAGAAGAGACAATTCCTACGCCAGTAGCTCCTCCTCCAGCAAAGGAAATCCCCCAGTGGCTTGGCGAAGTCCAGAAGGAGCTTTCCCCTGACCTTTTGGTCTTCGGCGATGTGGTGGCCCGGTTCTGGACGGGGGGAAGTGCCGAAGAAGCTGCAAAACTTTTCCGGTGGGTTGCTGCGACGTTGGAGGAGAACCCTTACCAGCCTGCCTCTCCGGCAGAGATTTACTACCGGAGCGAAAAAAAGTTCGTTTATGGGCTGAAATTCAGCGATGGAAACGTCCTGGTTGCAGCCTTTTCTCGTGAAGTGCCCTTGGGATTGATAAGGCTGGCGGTGAAGAGGAGGGAGGTAGTTGCGAGATGAAGAAGCTGGTAATTGTGGATGGGCATGCGCTTGCCTATAGGGCGTACCACGCTTTGCCCCTGGAAATGAGCACTTCAAAGGGCGAGCCGACCAACGCCGTCTACGGCTTCACCTCCATGCTCCTCAATGTTATAAGAGACGAAAAACCCGATTACATAGCTGTAGCTTTTGATGCTGGCCGGAGCTTTCGCCACGAATCCTTTGGCGAATACAAGGCCACAAGGGCCAAGATGGGCGAAGATCTGGCTGTTCAGATTCGACGCATCTTCCAGGTAGTGGAAGCCCTGGGGATAAAATCCATAGCTATAGAGGGATATGAGGCCGATGATATCCTCGGCACCCTGGCCCGCATAGCCTCTGAAGAAGGAGTAGAGACCCTCATCGTCACAGGCGATACGGACGCCTTTCAGCTCATAAGCCCGAAAGTGCGGGTCTTAACCTCAGGCCGGCGCTTCTCGGACACCATCGTTTACGATAGGGAGAAGATCTTAGAGCGCTACGGCCTTGAACCCCATCAACTGGCCGACTATAAAGCTTTAGTTGGCGATAAGACCGATAATATCCCCGGCATACCTGGCGTGGGCGAGGCCACTGCTGTCAGGCTCCTCCGCAAATATGGTAGCATTGAGGGCATTTACCAACATATTCACGAGATCACCCCCTTGCGTTTGAAGGAGATACTGGAGGAAAACAGGGAAAGAGCCTTCCTCAACAAAAGCCTGGTCACAATCCGTACTGACATCCCCTTGGATATAACCCTGGAGGACCTACGCTATTGCGGATACGACGAGGAAAAGGTCAAGGAACTCTTCCGCGAACTTGAATTCCGCTCCCTCTACAAGCGCCTGCCTGAAGAGGTTGGAGTCCGTCAGTTACCCCTCATAGGCCGGGTAGAAATCCGCCATAGGACTGAACCTGGAAATTACATCGTCGTTCGGGACGAAGAAACCCTCAACCTCCTAATGGAAAAATTATCCTGGGTTAAAGGACTAGCCTTTGACGTGGAAACCACCGACATAGACCCAATGAGGGCTAAACTCGTGGGAATATCCCTCGCCTTTAAGGAAGGGGAGGGGTATTACATTCCCATTGGACACCTGGAAGGCCAGCAGCTCCCCTGGGAACTGGTGAGGGAAAAACTTGCCTATATCCTGGAAGATGAAACAATAGCCAAATATGCCCACCATGCCAAATACGACATGATCATACTGGCGAGGAATGGGGTAAATGTCCAGGGCCTTACTTTTGACACTATGGTAGCAGGCTGGCTTGTGAACCCCGCAGGCCGCAACCTGAGCCTCAAAGACCTGGCTTGGTCCTTCCTCGGCGTCGAAATGCTCACCATTGATGAACTCATAGGCAGAGGGAAAAACCAGACCAGCATGGACCTCCTGCCTATCTCCAAAGTTGCTCCTTACGCTGCCGCTGATGCTGATATGACCTACCGCCTGGTGGGAGTGTTGGACCAGAAGCTGCGGGAACTGGGCCTGACCAAGCTCTTCTACGAGGTGGAACTACCCCTTATCCCTGTGCTCATGGACATGGAAATGACTGGGGTCAAACTGGACATCCCCTTCCTCCGGGAAATGTCCTTGGAGCTTGGCCAGAAACTCCAGGCTCTGGAAGAAGAAATCTACAAGCTCGTGGGCTACCGCTTCAATGTCAACTCCCCAGAGCAACTCTCCGATGCCCTTTTCGGGAAGCTCGCGATATCGGCCCAGGGTGTCCCAAAGACCAAGTCCGGCCACTATTCCACCTCGGCTGATGTCCTGGAAAAACTCAGGGGGCGCCATCCGGTCATAGAATTGCTCCTTGAGCACCGCCACCTCGCCAAAATTAAATCCACTTACGTGGATGCTCTCCCCGGGATGGTCAACAAACTCACAGGCAGAGTCCACACTTCCTACAATCAGACTGGAACCGTAACCGGGAGGCTTTCTTCAAGCGATCCCAACCTCCAGAACATCCCAACCCGGACTGACATAGGGAAAGCGGTACGCAAGGCTTTCATAGCCGAAGAGGGCTGGCTGCTCCTCTCGGCTGATTACTCCCAAGTGGAACTGAGAATTTTGGCCCACATAAGCGGTGACGAAGGACTAATCGCCGCTTTCCACAGGGGTGAAGACATCCACGCCAGCACAGCCTCGGCTATCCTTGGGGTGCCGATAGACCAAGTAACTCCTGAAATGCGCCGGCTGGCTAAAACTGTGAACTTTGGCATAAGCTATGGGATGAGTGCTTACGGTTTGGCTGAGGAAACAGGACTTACTCCCGAAGAGGCCCACAAGTTTATCCAGAGCTACTTCGCCCGTTATCCAAAGGTCAAAACTTACATCGAGAACACCAAAGCCAAAGCCCAGCGAGACGGTTACGTGGAAACCCTCCTGGGCCGCCGCCGCTATTTCCCTGAGCTCGCCCCTGACAGCAAAGCCCACCACACAGTTAAAGCTGCTGCCGAGCGCATGGCGATAAACGCTCCCATCCAAGGCAGCGCTGCCGACATCATAAAGATAGCGATGGTGCGCCTTCACCGAGTCCTAAAAGAGCAGAGACTCCGCTCCCGCCTTGTCCTCCAGGTCCATGACGAACTGGTGCTGGAAGTCCCTGAGGAAGAACTCTCCACCGTTGCCCCCGTGGTCAAGGAGATAATGGAAGGGGCTTATGAACTTAAAGCGCCATTGAAAGCGGAACTGGAGATAGGAAAGAACTGGGGCGAGTTAGAGCCACTGAGCGTCTGAAAATTTCCCTTTACAACTTCTTCACAAGATTCTGGCATAAAATTGGCGAAAATTACGAAGATTGGGAGGTTAGAATGCGTCGCAAATCGGTGGTAATCAGCCTTGTACTTCTGTTGATCGTCGCAGCCTGCAAACTCGAATTCAACCCCGACCGAGTGCCGTGGGCCCAAGAGCATCCAACACCGAAAGCGGAAACCACTGTGGTCAAACCCACTCCAACACCAACCCCTCAATCCCCTAGAGAAGTGATCGTCACCGGTGAGTTGCTAGACGAGGAGGAAGAGGCCCTCTTAGTGAGCATTTACGAGCGGGTTAACCCTTCAGTAGTGTCCATAAGAGTCGTGAAAAAAGGGCTGTTTCCCCAGTTGCCCTTCGGTCACCCTGAAGTCCCTTCAGAAGGGAGAGGTTCCGGATTCGTCTGGGATGAAAAGGGCCATATCGTGACCAACTACCACGTTGTCTCTGATGCCGATGAGGTTGAAGTCATCTTTTACAATGGCGACTCAGCCAGGGCTGAGGTAGTGGGGACGGACCCCCACAGTGATCTGGCAGTGCTTAAAGTGGATGAATTGCCGGAGGGTGTCCACCCAGTAGAATTGGGGGATTCCTCTCAGGTTAAAGTTGGGCAGAGGGCGATTGCCATCGGCAACCCCTTCGGCCTGGCGGGCACGATGACCGTGGGGATAATAAGCGCCGTAGGAAGGACCCTGCAATCAGCTGCTACCCCCTTCTCCATCCCAGAGGTCATCCAGACGGACGCAGCCATCAACCCCGGAAACTCGGGAGGGCCGCTGCTTAACTCCGCTGGCCAAGTTATAGGTATAAACACGGCTATAGAATCCCCAGTGGGCATAAATGCTGGGATAGGCTTTGCCGTCCCAATAAATCTCGCCCGGAAAATCATCCCAGTCCTGATAGATAAAGGCTCCTATGATTATCCCTGGCTCGGAATCGAAGGCACCACTGTCACCAGAGCTTTGGCTAAAGAGTTTGACCTGCCGGTGGATCACGGGGCCTTAGTCATCCGGGTGGTCAAGAACAGCCCTGCCTCCAAAGCTGGCATCAAAGGTGGGACAAAGGAAGTCCAATTTATGGGCCTAGAGATAACGATTGGTGGCGATATAATCGTGGGGATTAACGGGCAGGAAATCCGCAAGTTTGATGACCTATTGACTTACCTAATCTACAACACGAAAGTGGGCCAGGAAGTTACCCTAACCGTTGTAAGAGACGGAGAACAGCTGAAAGTAAGGGTGATACTGGGCAAAAGGCCAGCCTCACTGGAGGAACAGCGATGATAAAGAAGTTACTCCTCTATCTCATCCCGATATTGACGCTCGCATCAGCGGGGTGCACTGTGGCTACTGCCTTTGTGGGTGTGAGGGAAACGATGGGGTATCCTCCCACACCCACCGTTACTCCAACACCGGTCCCGACCCCAACTCCCCCGCTCGCACTGGCAAACCAAGAGGAACTGGAGCCCGGTGAGCAGATTATCATCAACGTTTACAGAAAAGCTGCGCCTTCTGTTGTAAATATCACAACTCAAGTCCTTCAGTGGGATTTCTTCTTTGGAGTTTACCCGGAAGAAGGAGCTGGCTCAGGCTTCGTTTACGACAAAGAAGGGCACATAATAACCAATTATCACGTTATTGAAGGCGCTCAATCCATTGAAGTGAGCTTCGGAGAGGATTTTTCGGTCCTGGCGGAGGTAGTGGGAGTTGATCCGCCAAATGACTTGGCTGTCCTCAAAGTTAACGTCCCTCCCGATAAGCTCGTCCCGGTGGAACTTGGGGATTCTTCCACCCTCCAAGTGGGACAATGGGCCATAGCTATAGGTAACCCCTTTGGTAGATTTGAACGAACCCTTACGGTGGGAGTGATCAGTGCCTTGAACCGGACCCTGGAGCTGGAAGATGGGCGGATAATAAGGAATTTGATCCAAACAGATGCGGCCATCAACCCTGGGAATTCCGGTGGTCCGCTGTTGGACTCCAAGGGCAGGGTGATAGGGGTTAACACAGCCATAGTTTCCCCCAGCCGAGCCTATGCCGGGGTTGGATTCGCCATACCAGTCGATGTCCTCAAGAGAGTCGTGCCCGAGCTCATAGCTTATGGCCGGTACCGTCACCCGTGGCTCGGGATTATCGGTTACACAGTAACACCAGCCCTGGCCTATCGGCTGAACCTGCCGGTGGAGCAAGGGGTTCTGGTAGCCCGTGTTTACCGGAACAGCCCTGCCCACAAAGCAGGTATAATGGGCGCCACGGGGCAAGTCGTCATAGGCAACAGGGTCATCCTAATAGGCGGAGACATAATAACCGCAATTGATGGCACGCCCATAAAGGGTACTGATGACCTCAACGCTTATATCGAGGACAACACAAAGGTTGGGCAAACGGTGGAACTGATCATCGTGAGGGATGGGAAAACCCTCACGGTCAGGGTGGTGCTGGAAGAGGAACCTCAATAAAGAATGATCAGTAACAAGGCCGGTGCCTTAAAACACCGGCCTTTTGCTCTATCACCACCTCTTATATTCTTTTGTGGACTATCTAATGGGAAACCAACCCTAAGGTCTCTGTTGCCTAATCTTTGTTTTCGCCTTTCCCTTCTTTCTTATCGCCGCCATTGCTGCTCTTTCGGGCATAATCAGTTGTGTAGAATCCCGAGCCCTTAAAGATTATGCCCGGAGCGTGGAAAACCCGGCGCACATGGCGATGGCCATAAGGGCATTCATCTATCGGCGGATCGGAAAAACGCTGCATTCGTTCAAAATGCACCCCACAATCCAAGCATTCGTATTCGTAGATAGGCATAGCCATCACCTCCGCCGCGCAAAGTCCTCACTTTCACTAATTAAAATAATTTTAGGCCTATCCTCAGAGAAAGCAAAATCTGCCCCCCACTTGCCAGTAGAAAGCCCCCGGTAAGCTCGGGTTGGCTTACCGGGGGCTTTGCGTCGTCCTTTACTTCTTGACCACCTTTATAGCCTTGGGTTTGATGGCCTCAGCCTTGGGGATAGTGATTATGAGAAGGCCGTTCTCAAAGGTGGCCTCGGCCTTATCAGGCTCTACTGGGATATTGAGGCGGATAGTCCTGGAGAAAGGCCCGTAACGGCGCTCCTGAATGAGGTAATCCACGTTCTCAGCAGAGGGTTTCACTTCACCCTTGATGGTCACGGTGTCGCCCTCGATGGTGATATCCACGTCCTCGGGCTTGACTCCAGCCATCGGGGCATTGATCACCACTGCCTCGGCCGTAGTGTAGACGTCCACCGGAAGCCGGTAGAGCCTCTCCCTTACGTAAGGCCTTGGAAGGACGAAGCTTTCCTCAAAGAGCCTGTCTATTGCCTCCTTAAGGCTCATGAACTCCTCCCACGGATCCCACCTGGTAGCCATAGCAATCACCTCCTTTCGCTTGGGATTTAGGTGGGGCAGGTTCGGCCCTGCACCACTTTTTACTTCTTGGCTTTAACCTTTATGACCTTAGGCTTGGCAGCTTCGGCCTTCGGGAAAGAGAGGGTGAGGACACCGTTTTCGTATTCAGCTTTTGCCTTGTCTACATCTACCTCAATGGGAAGAGTAACGGACCGGCAGAAAGTTCCGTAGCGGCGCTCGCGCCGGTAATAGTTTTCCTCTTTGACCTCTTTCTCTTCTTTGACTTCAGCTTTAATGGTCAGGATATCGCCGGCAACACTCACATCAATGTCCTCAGGCTTTACACCCGGCAGCGAGGCCTTGACCACCAGGTCATTCTCAGTCTCGTAGATGTCCATGGCGAAACCCTCAAAACGAGCAGGCGCCATAAGCCCGAAAGGCCTCATGAAGCTTTCCTCCAGAAGGCGATCCATTGCCTCCCGCAGCGAAATCAACTCCTTGAAAGGTTCCCATTTGACCAGCTCGGCCATAGTTATCACCTCCTTTCTGTGAAGTTTCCACCTCTATTCCTAACAGGAGTGCATTAGACGGACATAAGAGGAGTGTTAGAGTTGTGTTAGACTTTGACCTCAAGGGTTGCGAAGAATAAGTGGCAGAAAGACCCGGTGTGGTATCAGCACATAGGTGACAGTTGTATTATCTTCCGGCACTGCATCGGGTCAGCGGAAGTTATAGTCCAAGTAATGGGATAGCGAGCGCCGCCTTCAGTAAAGGGCTCTTTAGGAATTAAGTAAATACTTCCTGAGACCATATACCCAAGGTCATCCAATTTCCAGGCAAGTTCCTGCTCGCTTTCTGACGAAGACTTGGGGCTCGCCCAATAGACCGAGAGGGAACTATCCAACATAGCTGTCAAGATCATGTTAGTAGCGGTGATCAGGCCCTGATTCCCGTGTGGTTATCTCGTCGTTTAGTTCCGGGGATGAGACTGAGCCAGAGAACTTTATGCCGCAGTGACCTAAAACCGAGTAAAAACTTGAAGAGAAGCGACTATTATAGGGAGAAAATCTTTTTGGGCAGCTGCGGAGGCCCAGGTTCCTGAGCTATCGCAATGTACCCGCTGACGATGATCAGAAAGGGCACGAGGAGAAACAACCATCTTCGTGCTCAACTCATCAGCCTACCTCCTTTTAAGCCTCCGGCGAGCCAGTTAAAACCCGCTAGTGGAAACCTTCACTCATTTTTCGGTAAAACGCTTTCGGTCAGGCTGCTCTTGGAGCAACTTCTGCGCTGTACGGTTCCACATCGGTGTCCCATGTGTGGAGAGACTTGCCCTGATTGGGCTGCTATCCGCTGTTATTCGTTAGTTCTTTGTATAAGGCTTCAGCTACGGCCCGCACAGCCCTGGCCACGGCACCCGAAAGCCTCATTTTGCCTGTGAATTCAATGCGCTCTGGCTGGATTCCATATACCTTGATGGGAGGCAATTTCCACCCCAGTACTTCAGCCATTTGTAAAGCTTCTTTTAATCCGAACTGATGCGTTGATATCCCCACGGCTCCCTTCAGCAAACCAAGTTCAAGATTGAAGGTCTCCCAACTGCCAGGTTCGAGGTTCATATCTGCGGCATCCACTACGATGACCTTCTCATATCCCTCCACGTGCTCTAAGAAGGAAAAGCCATCCACTTCCCCCTCTAAAAGATTAATGCTGGGGGGCAGTCCCCGTTTCGTCAGAATTTTGGCTACCGCCACCCCAGCGCCATCATCCCCCATGAGGGGGTTGCCAAGGCATACTACAAGGACTTTACCCTTTACCCCCATTCCACCCTTAAGAAATGGGTTGAGCAGGAAATGCACGGGTCATAGGCCCGCACTAGCATCTCCAGTCCCAGGGTGATTTCCTCTTTGGATTTGCCCAAGAGCTGAGGCAGATAAGCTCTCAGGTCTTCTTCTATGTTCTGGTGGTTCTGATTAGTGGGTATTATCATATTGGATTCCACGACTCGCCCCTGCTCATCCAGGGTGTAATCGTGGATGAGAAGCCCCCTGGGAACTTCTACACCTCCGACGCCTCGACCAGCTTTCGGTTTGATTTCAACCTTCTCCTCTTTGATACCTCTGGCCAGAAGGGTGTCAATGATACGGATGGAATCTTCTATGGCATGGGCCACTTCCACTACCTGGGCGAGGTTGTTTGCGAAAGTGTTGTAGCAGATGGGTTTGAGGCCAAGTTGCTCCGCGGCTTCCTGGGCCAACGGTGAAAGCTTGGAGTAATTGATGTTGAAGCGGGCCAGGGCTCCCACCATGTAAGAGCTGCGGTTAGCTTTGGCTCTCTTAGCAGTGGAATAAGGCACTATGAACTCGTGGATTTTTTCCAAATAGCGGGACATAGGAGTGGTGTGCTCGTCGTCAGTGGAAGCTATTTCTCCATCGTAGAAGGCATACTCATCGGGTTTCTTGAGGGCGATGTATTCGGTTTCGCGCTGGAAATCAGGCATCTGTAGGGAAGCGAAGAGATTGATCGTGGTCTTCACGTCATTGATGGCTTCAATTAGGCGGCGGCGCAGTTCCTTGAGCTCCCCCTCTGTCGGGAGCCTGGTCCAACCTCCCACTATGGTAGTTATAGGATGGGTGGTGCGTCCCCCTATGAGATCGCAGAGCTCATTGGCCAGCCTGTGCAGCCTTATTATAGCCAGAACCTGCTCCTTGTGGGTTTGGACGAGGGGAATGATATTGGGAACACCGAAGAAGTCCGGCAAAGCCAAATAACCGAAGTGAAGGGTGTGGCTCTGGACCGTTTCGCCATGGAGCAGGAGTTTCCTCAAAAGGAGAGTTTGCTCCGAGGGCTCAAAGCCCAAAGCCTTCTCCAGAGCTTGGATAGCAGTGAAGGTGTGCCCTATGCCGCAGATTCCGCAGATACGAGAAACGATGAAGACCACGTCGCTGTAGTGCTTGCCCCTAACCATAGCTTCAAAGAACCGAGGAGCTTCCGGGATTTCCCATCTCAATTCTTTGACCTGGTTATCTTCAACTTTAACCACGATGTTGCCGTGGCCTTCTATCCTGGAAACATAATGCACATGGATGTCCAATGCGCTCATTTTACCACCTCCGAATAACCCCAGAACATTCTGTACTGGTTGAGGATGTCCTCGGCACAGAGGCCGTAGCGAGCCATGACTTCTTTGTGGGCATTGAGGCCAGGATCATCCACAAGTCCGCGGCACCCTATGCATCGATTGCCAAAAGTTGGGCAACGGGCATTGCAACCCGCTCTGGTTACGGGTCCAAGGCACGTTAAGCCTTTTTCGTATATGCAGATGTTTTCAGCCCTCTTGCACTCCACACACACCGGATAGTTGGGCAGGACAGGAGTATTGCCCATCAGCAGAGCTTTCACGAATTCAAGGAACTCCTCTTTGTCAATGGGACAGCCTGGAAGCACATAGTCCACAGGGACCACAGCGCTAAGAGGTCTTGCTGGGATTGAAGGGAACCATTCGGCCTTATCGCCGTAAACATAACGGCGCACCTCGTCTTGGTCCGCGAAATTCTTGATAACATTTACCCCGCCTATGTGAGCACAGGCTCCGAAAGCTACAAGTATCTTAGATCGCTCCCGTATCCAGCGAAGGCGCTCCATTTCCTCCTCGCGAGTTATGGAACCCTCCACAAAAGTGATGTCGTACGGGCCGTCACTGTGAGCGCTGCTGCCCTCCCGCCAGGACACAATTTCTATGTGCTCCAAAAGTTCAAGGAGTCTTTCCTCCAGATTAGGGATCTGGAGTTGACAACCCTCACAGCATCCAAATTCAAAAAAGGCTACCTTTGGCTTCATGTGTGTACCTCCAGCTATATAGCTTCAGGCAAGTCTTTAATTTCGGCGTAGTTGAAGACAGGGCCTTTTTGGCAGACGTAAATCCCGTTTATCTGGCAATGGCCACACTTGCCAACTCCGCATTTCATCCTGCGCTCTAAAGAGAGATAAATACGCTCATCCGGTATGCCCATCTTCTTGAACTCCTGCAGGATGAACTTATACATTACCGGTGGTCCAACAGTAACGGCGATAGTGCGCGTGGGATCAACAGTGACCTGAGGGCAGAGAGTAGTTATAACCCCAACGTGACCCTTCCAGGTTTCATCAGCCCTATCCACTGTGAGCAAGCACTCCCCCACGCTTTGGATTTCATCGAGTTCATCCTTGAAGAGTAGTTCGCTTGGCTCCTTTGCCCCGTATAGCACTATTACCCTGCCGAACTCTTCCCGCCGGTCTTTGATGTACTGGGCCAAGGAGCGAAGAGGAGCCATGCCAAGCCCACCAGCAGCTATCAATACATCCTGTCCTTTCATTACTTCCAAGGGGAAACCTACGCCGTAAGGTCCTCTTATACCTACGATGCTGCCGGGCTTAAGGCGGTGGAGAGCATTGGTGACGAGCCCCACAGCTCTAACACAGAGTTGGAAGAAATTCCCCCTTGTGGGAGAAGAGCATATGCTTATCGGACACTCACCCACCCCGAAAACGGAGATTTCCACAAACTGCCCAGGACTGTGACCCAGAGCTTCCCCGTTTTCAAGCTCAAGGGTGAAGAGCTTCTCCTTGGCTGTAAGCTCCTTGACCTCTAAGATTTTCGCAAGCCGAGGCAAAAGAAGATGAGCATTGCCCATGGTTTTTCCTCCCTTTAGGCCTGGCTATATTCCTTGAAAACGTCGTTGAACACCTCGATCGGGTTTATGCGGGCCAGGCAATGCCTAGTACATCGCCCGCACCCTACGCAACCCACAAGGCCGAACAGATCCCAAAGATATTTACCCTTGCGGTAAAACCTGTGTCGCAAGCGCTCCACCCTCGAAGGCCTGAAGTTGTGCCCGCCCGCTACCTTAGCAAATTCCTCCAGGAGGCAGGAATCCCAAACCCTTATCCTCTCCCCTTCTTCTAGATTGAGCTTTACCCGGTCAAAAACATCGTGGCAGTAACAGGTCGAGCAGACCAAAGTGCACGAGCCGCAGCCCATGCATCTCTCAGCCAGCTCTTTCCAGTAGGGAGAGCTGAAGCGACTCCAAAGGATTTCCGGAAGTTTTGAAGCATCAAAGTTTAGCCTTGAAGGGAAGTTTTCGTCTCTTTCCTTTCGCACTTTTTCCAGCCTGCTCAGCTCTGTATCGGAAGCAACCCGCGCGGTGGAGTATTTTTCCAGCAACTCTTTGCCCCGCTCGCTTCCTATTTCGATAGCATAAGCTTCTCCTATGTCTGTGAAGAAAAGGTCGTAATATCCTTTGGGGTCGAGAGTGCCCATGTCCTTGCAGAAAGCGTATTCATCGCAAGGCTTGAGGCAATCGAATCCCACGAACACAGCGTTGCGGCGACGAGCTTCGTAATTGGCATCGGGGTTTTCCCGCAAAAAGGCTGCATCTAGCAAGCGCGTGGAATGCAGATCACAAGGATGCAGGCCTAAAAGGACTTTGGGACGAGAATCCTCAACCGTAAGCCCCACCTCAGGCTTTTCCCCGAGGCGGAAGCGCAGTATGGTTTCCCTTGCTGGCAGGAAGAATCTCCTGGGAGGGTAAAGGGCTATGGGATAATCGAGGACCAGCTCTTCGGGCTTGCTTATTGTGCTGAAGATGTAGAAACCGTCCCTCTTGCGGGGGCCGATCACTTCGTAGTGACTTAGGAGTCTTTCCACAAAGGTTAAAATTTCTTTCTTATCCAGAACCAACACAGGCATGAGTTCCTCCTTGGCTCGCAAACTTGACCACAAGTTTTGTGAATTATATCACCATAACCAGGCCTTGTCAACCGTTGCATTCGTTATTCCTGAGCCAGAAGCATTAAAATTGCGTGCCGAGCAGCAAAGTTTACCCCATTTTCGGCCACAATCAAAATGAAACCGAAGGCCGAAAACCCTCGTGAACTTTTTGCCTTTTCTGGAGCCATAGAGTATACTTTTTTCGGAATGCCCTTTAGGGGAGGGGAAACATGTGCGAAGCGAAGGCTTTCCTCGTAACCGATGACCACGAGGAAGAAATAATGCGGGATGTGGTCCTTGTCCAGCCCGAAGGTGAGAATTTTGTTCTCATCAATTTATTGGGAGAGCAGAAGCTAGTCCGTGGAATTATAAAGCGCATTGATTTCCTCAAGCACACCATAATCCTGGAGAAAAAGTAATTTATCGGGATGGAGGACCTTAGGGATTTCATCTCCCTCTTGGAAGAAGCAGGGGAACTGGCCCGCATAAAGGAGGTTGTTTCCCGAGAATTGGAAATCACTGAGATAACCGATAGGGTCTGCAAGGGCCCTCCATCCCTCAACCGGGCCCTTCTTTTCGAGAGGGTTGATGGTTTTTCCATACCTGTTTTAACTAACCTCTTCGGAAGCGAGCGCCGCATGGCTTTGGCCCTCAGGGTCCAGAGCCTGCAGGAGTTAGAGGAAAGGGTAGCAAGGCTTTTAAGTCCGGATGTACCTTCTTCTTTGTCTGAAGCCCTGAAGCGCGGGAAAGAACTGGCAGCTGCCCTCAGAGCCCTCGCTCCAAGGCCTAAAATCCTAAAGAAAAAAGCACCATGCCAGGAAGTAGTTAGGAAAGGTAAAGAGTCTAACCTCCTGGATTTTCCCATCCTCAAGTGCTGGCCAAAAGATGCAGGCTATTACATAACCCTCCCCCAGGTTGTCACCCTGGACCCTATCACTGGGAAAAGAAATGTGGGGATGTACCGCCTCCAGGTAGTGGATGAGCGAACCCTTTTGGTTCACTGGCAGCGCCACAAAGGCGGAGCAGAACACTCCAGGAAAGCTTTGGAAAAAGGTCAGGATAAAATTCCCGCAGCCATTGTCCTGGGAGGGGACCCAGCTGCTATATGGTGTGCTTCGGCCCCTTTGCCTCAGGATGTGGATGAATATCTATTAGTTGGATGGCTCAGGGGTAAGCCTTTGGAAATGACCCATTGCCTGACTCAACCCTTGGAAGTCCCAGCCCACGCCGAAATCGTAATAGAGGGATTTGTGGACCTAAACGACCTGCGCCAGGAAGGGCCTTTTGGGGATCACACAGGCTACTACACCCCGCCTGAACTTTTCCCCGCTTTCCATGTTACAGCTATTACTACACGGAAAGACCCCATCTATCCCGCCACTGTGGTAGGCATACCGCCCATGGAAGACTATTGGATGGGGCAAGCTACCGAAAGGCTTTTCCTCCCGATAATTCGCTTGATCTTGCCCGAGGTGGTTGACCTCCACATGCCAGCCGCTGGAGTCTTCCACAACCTAGTACTGGTTTCCATCCGCAAGCGCTATCCAGGCCAAGCCCGGAAGGTTATCTTCGGTCTGTGGGGAATGGGACTCATGATGCTGGCCAAGGCGATTGTAATAGTGGATGAATGGGTTAACGTACGCAAGCCTCATGAGGTGGCTTGGTACGTACTGGGCAATGTTGACTGGAAGCGCGATGTGGTTGTAGTAGAGGGGCCGGTAGATCATTTAGATCACGCCTCTTCCCAACACTCCTTCGGCGGTAAGATCGGAATAGATGCTACAGCTAAATTGCCAGAAGAAGGTCACCACCGTCTGTGGCCCGAGATGATCAAAATGAGTCCAGAAGTGAAAAAGGCAGTGGACGAGAAGTGGCCGGAAATCCTCAAGGCTCTGGGAGGGTAATTGAGGTCGGTTCGCCTTTTCTTGGAGATGATAAAATTTGAGCATACTATCTTTGCCCTGCCCTTTGCATACTTAGGAATGCTCCTGGCTGCCAGAGGCTGGCCAACGTGGCACCAATTCTTCTGGATAACCATGGCCATGGTCTCGGCCAGAACTTTTGCCATGAGCCTGAACCGCCTCGTGGATCTGCCCTACGATGCACGCAACCCCCGCACCGCCCACAGACCTTTGGTCACAGGGGCTCTCAAACCTTCGGTGGCATGGACTGCAGTATTCGTATCTCTAGCCCTCTTCGCTCTCTCGGCCTGGGAGCTAGGGCCACTGCCTTTCCGCCTAATGCCGATCGCTCTCGTCTTTCTGGCCGGTTACCATTATACTAAACGCTTCACTTGGCTTTCCCACTTCATCTTAGGTTTCACCGATGGACTTGCCCCCGTAGGAGCATGGGTAGCTATTAGGGGTTCCATTTTCGCCAGGGAAGACTCCCCCGCCTGGCTTCTATTGTTCATCGTTACTCTATGGATTGCGGGCTTTGACCTTATTTACGCCTGCCAGGATGTTGAGGTGGACCGAAGGGATGGGCTTTATTCCATCCCGGCGCAGTTCGGAATAGCGACCGCCTTGCTCTTATCCTCCCTCTGTCACATTGGCATGGTCGTAGGCCTTGTAGCCCTCGGGCTTGTGTGTTCTCTCGGGTGGCCATATTGGGCAGGCCTCGCCTTGTGTTCTTTACTTCTGGTTTACGAACACTCTATAGTTAAGCCCCATGACCTTTCCCGGGTAAACCTGGCATTTTTTAACGTTAACGGCTATATAAGCCTCACTCTCTTTTTCGCCACGTTAATATCCCTGGTTAGGAGGTGAAAAAAATGAGACGCACAACTTGTCTTACACTGATGCTCGTCCTGTTTCTGTCCGCTTGCACCCTTTTCCGGCCAGTCCAGCCAGTAACAGTGCGAGTTGGAGTTCTTCCCATTCTCGACGTCCTTCCCATTTATGTGGCTGAAGCCCAGGGCTATTTCCCCGATAATGTAAAAGTGGAAATCATACCCGTAGCTTCCGCTGCTGAAAGAGACCAGCTCATGGCTGCCGGTCAGCTTGATGTGATCGTCAACGATCTGGTTTCAGTGGCCCTTTACAATAAAGAAAAGCCCCAGGTTCTGGTGGTCAGGACTGCAAGGACTGCCACTCCTACCTTCCCACAGTTCTACATCCTGGCTTCTCCTAAGAGCGATATCGAGAAAATTGAAGACCTTAAAGGGATCCCAATCGGTATATCAGAGGCCACTATAGTTCACTATGTGACCGAAAGGCTCCTTCAGATTGAGGGATTGAAGCCTGAGGAAATCAAATTTGTCCCCGTCCCTCGGATACCGGACAGGATGGCAGCCTTGGCCTCGGGCGACCTCAAAGCCGCTACCCTCCCCGACCCGATGGCCCTTCTGGCCATTCAACAAGGGGCCAAGCTCATCCTGGATGATTCCCGCCACCCTGAATACAGCCTGAGCGTTTACTCCTTCCGGAAAGCTTTTGTGCAGGAACACCCCGATACGGTTAGAGCTTTCCTCTCAGGCATCGAGAAAGCTGTAAAAGATATAAACGCCGACAAAGCCAAGTGGGCGGGCTTGCTTGTGGAGAAGAAGCTGGTGCCACCTGCCCTCACTGGCTCCTACACCATCCCCGATTTCCCCTTGGCTTCAGTGCCGGGGAAAGAGCAATGGGAAGATATCATTAAGTGGGCTCTGGATAAGGGTCTCATAGGCTCCGAACTTCAGTACGAGGAGTCCATAAAGGCTGAATTCCTGCCCAAGTGAAAGGAGAGGCTTTTGCAGAAGTAAAGGCGATAACCTTTGCTTACCCCCGCCAGCCCCCTCTCTTTGAAGGGTTCAGCTGGAAGATAGAGCGGGGGGAAGCGTGGGCCGTCATCGGGCCATCGGGGTGCGGCAAGACCACCCTCCTTTACCTTCTGGCTGGCCTCCTCAGGCCCCAGAAAGGAGAGATCCTGGTAGGAGGTAACCCTTTGCGACGCCCTCGGCCCGAGACGGCCCTAATCCTACAGGATTACGGCCTTCTCCCTTGGGACACGGTCAGAGGAAACATAGCCCTGGGACTGCGCATCAGGGCCTTCTACGGTCCCGATGGCCTTCATGCTCCACGCACCTCCCCCCCTAAGGAACCCGACACTCTGGTAGAATTTTGGCTCCGGCGCCTTGGCCTCCAAGATGTAGCCGACCGTTTCCCGTCCCAGATATCTGGGGGGCAGAGGCAGCGGACCGCTATTGCCAGAGCCCTCGTCCTCCGCCCAGACCTGCTGCTAATGGATGAGCCCTTTTCTTCCCTTGATGCCCCTACCCGTGAAGACTTGGAAAACTTAACCCTTGAGCTCCAGGCTGAAACAAGCCTCACCATCGTGGTGGTCACCCACAGCATAGAAGAGGCAGCCTTCCTGGGCAGGAAAATCCTATTCCTCGGCCGCCCCCCGCACTCGGAAGCCATCATCGTAGAAGGCCCAGGGCCTGATCGCTCCAGCCCCGAGTACTTCAGGGTTTGTTCCATGCTAAGGGAAATGCTCAACAGAATTCGGAGGAGCTGAATGTCCAGGCGAAGTCTGCTCTTCTCCCTTGCGGTTCTCCTCGCTTTCTGGCAAGGTTTGGCCCTTATCATTAACAGGCCTATACTCCCTCCACCCCAGGAAGTTTTCGAGACATTTATTTCGGCTCTGCCGGGAGAACTGGGTAAACACCTTCTTTCAAGCTTCTGGAGGGTCTTAGCCAGCATAACCCTGGGAATAGCAACGGCCGCACCTCTGGGCATAGCCATAGGGCAAAGTCAATCCCTGAACCGTTTCTTTTCCCCTTTTCTCTATTTGCTTTATCCCATCCCCAAAGTGGTCTTTGTCCCCGTTGCCATCCTCTTCTTAGGGTTAGGAGACTTGCCCAAAATCTTGATCATATTTCTCATCATCTTTTTCCAAATCTTAGTGCTTGTGAGGGATCAGGCAGCGGCTCTGAGACCCGAGTTGATCCTATCGGTGAGGAGCCTCGGAGCCGGAAGGCGAGCTCTTTTCCGCTTCGTCTACCTGCCTGCGACCCTTCCAGCCATTTTCACTGCCATACGCCAGTCCACAGGGACAGCTATAGCGGTACTTTATGTAGCAGAGCTTTTCGCCACCCGCTACGGCCTTGGTTATTACATCTACCTTACTGGGAGCACCCTCTTTGACTACCCAGCAATGTATGCCGGAATATTAGCCATGAGTTTCCTCGGGCTTAGCCTTTACTTCGGTGTGGATTGGCTTGAGAGGAGAGTCTGCCCTTGGCTCTTTGTCCACTCTCAGCAAAGTTAAATCCTTGTTGCCCGAGTTTCTCCAATGTGTTAAAATTAATAGGCCTTACCATAACTGCTTGGATAACCATCATTCTGACGATACTCGCCCGTTAACCTGCGGAGTCATTATTACCCGCTGTCGCTGCAATCTATTGACTATCAGCAATTCCCGGTGATATAATTTCCCGCAGGAAATGGCAAGAGGTTAAACTATGAAAGTGACCTTGATAAGGCCTTCCTATTACCTGCCCGATGGCCGGGTCCACAAGCTGAAGAGGCCTTACCTCATTAGCGCTACCCTTCCCCATTTGGCTGCCCTCACTCCTGAAGATGTGGAAGTAGAACTTGTAGAGGAAAACTTTCAGGATGTCAATTTTGATACAGATGCGGACTTAATCGGCATTACAGCCATAATAAACACTGCCCCCAGAGCTTACGATATAGCCGATGAGTTCCGCCGCCGGGGTAAAAAAGTGGTGCTCGGAGGGGTGCATTTCTCCTCAGTGCCTGAAGAAGCCATCCAACATGCTGATGCCGTAGTCATAGGGGAAGCAGAAGATGTCTGGCCCCGGGTCCTGCGGGATTTCCAGAAAGGGAAGCTGCGCCCCTTCTACAAGAGAGAAGGTTGGGCTGATCTGACCAAACTCCCAACCCCAAGGTACGACCTTTTGCCTTACAAACGTTTCCCTCTGACATTTTACCCCGTTCAGACCAGTAGGGGCTGCCCCCACAATTGTGATTTCTGCTCCGTAACCAATTTTTTCGGCCACACTTACAGGCTTCGCCCCGTGGAGCATGTGGTGAGAGATGTGAAAGCTACCGGGAGCCGCTACATCTTCTTTGTGGACGATAATTTTGTCGTTAATAAAAGGCGAACTCTAGAATTATGCCAAGCCCTCAAGCCCCTTAGAATAACTTGGGTAACACAGGTGGAAATCACTGCCGGAACCGACCCTGAAGTCTGCCAAGCCATGGCCGAAAGTGGATGCAAAGCAGTGGTAGTAGGATTTGAATCTATAAACCAGCAGAGCCTGGAGTCCGTTGGCAAAAGACACAACCTTTCCCTACTAAAAGATTACCCGCGGATAATTCGCAATTTCCAGGAAAACGGCATAGCAGTAGTAGCCAGCGTGATATTTGGGATGAACGGTGATACCGCCCAGAGTCTACGGCGGACAGTGCAATTTCTCATAGACAACCAGGTAGCTGGAGCGATGTTCTACACTCTCTTGCCCTATCCTGGTACCCCCCTGGCCCATCGCCTGGAAAAAGAAGGGCGCATTCTAACAAAGGACTGGAACCTCTACGATGCGCGCCACGCGGTGATAAAGCCTTTGAATATGCAACCTAGAGAGCTGGAAGAAGTCCTTATGGAAGCTTACCGGCGATTCTACGCCCTTGCTTCCATAGTAAAGAGACTCTTTCTACCCCCAAGACCGTACCTTTTCCCTTTAATCCTCTACAATCTGGAATACAGGTGGGCTGCTGCGAAGGGAACTTTAGGGCTCCTAACTCAGTAGGAGGACATGATGGGTGGAAAATTTGGCAATGCCATGATGCCAAGCACAGTTTCCTCCGAACGTAAAGTTTTCAATAATCTTCCAGGGCTCTACCCCACGGAAGATTGGGTTGCTTATTACTGGGCAGTCAGGGAGGACGGAAAACTTGAGGAAAGAAGGGCCATTGTGCAACTACCAATGGGCCTCTCTAAAATTTGTCCGGAAATAGAAGTGGGCCAGAACGGTTGCATCCTCCATGTGCGTCGCTGGGGCTTTGGGTGCTATCCTTCTTTGCTTGAGGAAATGGGCTTTGATTTTACCCCCCTGCTTACCCGTAACCGCGATCTCTTCCCCGACGACGAGCACGAAATAATGCACCTGGCCTTCAAGATAACTCATTTTGAACTGCCGGGCTTCTTCATAATCGCAAGCAACGAGCACCCCTTTCTTTTCTTTGACCCCGAAGGCATTCTCAAAGGCTCCTACACCCACTGGTACACCTACCTTGGAGCTCTGGCCTACCTGGTCTCGGGAGGAAAGGTGGGGGCAGGGTTCATAAGGTTGGAGAGGGAGATGAAGAAACTCTACCAGGAAGCGGTTTTAATCCTCAAAGAAGCCATGGAGGAGGGAAAATGAATGAACTGGAGGCTCTGGAAAGAGAATGGGAGGAAAAAATCCTCAAGCCCATCCTCGCTAAAGCGCCAGAACGCAAAAAGCGCTTTGAAACCCATTCAGGCATAGAGGTGAAAAGGCTCTACACTCCAACCGATACGAAAAACTTGGACTACGCCAGGGATCTGGGCTTCCCAGGAGCCTACCCCTTCACCCGTGGCATATATCCCACCATGTACCGAGGGCGCCTTTGGACCATGCGGCAGTATGCTGGATACGCTACTGCCGAGGAGACAAATGCTCGCTTCAAATACCTCCTGGAACAGGGTCAGACGGGCCTTTCGGTGGCCTTTGACCTTCCCACCCAGACTGGCTACGATGCTGACCACCCCATGGCTCTGGGGGAAGTAGGAAGAGTAGGGGTAGCTATAAGCTCCCTTGAGGATATGGAACGCCTCTTCGAGGGGATCCCCTTGGATAAGGTTTCCACTTCCATGACTATAAATGCCACTGCACCGATAATCTTGGCCATGTATGTGGCTGTAGCCAAAAAACAAGGGGTTGACCCCAAGCTTCTGGATGGCACAGTCCAAAACGACATCCTCAAGGAATACGTGGCCCGCGGCACATACATTTTTCCTCCCGAGCCCTCCCTTCGCCTTACCGTGGATATTATGGAATACTGCAGTAGAGAACTGCCACGGTGGAACTCTATCAGCATAAGTGGTTACCATATAAGGGAAGCCGGAGCCACCGCTGTTCAAGAGTTGGCTTTCACATTGGCCAATGGGATCGCTTATGTTGAAGCGGCAATGAAAAGAGGCCTTGATGTAGATTCCTTTGCCCCGCGTATATCCTTCTTCTTCGGTGCTCACAATAACCTCTTCGAAGAGGTCGCCAAATTCAGAGCTGCCCGACGCCTCTGGGCCAGGATCATGAGGGAACGCTTCGGAGCTAAAAACCCAGCCTCTTGGATGCTCCGCTTCCACACCCAGACAGCAGGATGCACTCTCACCGCTCAACAGCCTCTCAATAACATAATCAGGGTTACAATCCAGGCATTGGCCGCCGTCCTGGGGGGAACTCAGTCCCTTCACACCAACTCTTACGACGAAGCCCTTGCCCTCCCCAGTGAGGAAGCCGTCCGAATAGCTCTGCGCACCCAGCAGATCATCGCTCACGAATCCGGAGTGGCCGATGTTGTTGACCCACTGGCTGGAAGCTATTACATAGAAAGCCTCACAGACCAGATTGAGGAGAAAGCCGAAGAATACATAAAGCGCATAGACGCCCTAGGCGGGGCTCTGAAAGCCATAGAATCGGGTTACATCCAGCGCGAAATCATGGAAAGCGCTTACCGCTACCAGAAGGAAATTGAATCCCGCGAGCGCATTATAGTGGGGGTAAATGAATACGTAATGGAGGAGGAGAAGCGTTCCTTAAAGCTCCTCAAGGTGGACCCCACCGTAAGAGAAAAGCAAATCGCTCGCCTTCAGGAGGTGCGCCGCCGCCGTGACAACGTCAGAGTCCAGGAACTCCTAAGCAAACTCGAAGAAGCGGCCAGAGGAACCGATAACCTCATGCCTATCATCTTAGAATGCGTTGAAGCCTACGCCACCCTTGGGGAAATCTGCGATGTACTGAGGAAAGTCTTCGGAGAATACAAGGCACCTGTACTGCTCTGAGCCGATGGATACGAAAGCCATCATAGAAAGCATCCTATTCATAGCTGATGAGCCGGTAGAAATAGACCGGCTTGCAGAGGTTATTGGACTGGATAGGGAAACCATTAACGCGGCCGTAGAGGAATTGGCAAAAGAATACTCAGAAAGAGGGTTGCGCCTCCAGCGCTCTGGAGGGAAGGTCCAAATGGTCTCAGCCCCGGAAGCTGCTCCCTATGTGGAGAAATTCCTGGAACTAAAACCTTCCCGCAAGCTTTCTCAAGCTGCCTTAGAAACCTTGGCGATTATCGCTTACCTTCAACCAGTGACCAGGGCACAGATAGAGGCAATAAGGGGTGTGAACAGCGATGGAGTAATCCGTTCCCTCCTGAGCAAGGGTCTCATTGAAGAAGTGGGCCACCTTGATTCTCCAGGAAAACCCGCCCTTTATGGAACCACTTTTCAGTTCCTCCAGTATTTCGGCCTCGAACGCTTGGAGGATCTCCCACCATTGGAAGGAAAGGATGCGTAAAGAAGCCTTTATCTTGGCTCTCCTCAGCCTCACAGCCCTGGCCTTCGGTCCGCCCGCCTTGAGGGAGAAGGATGCAGCTGGCCTCAAGTTTTACCCTTGTCAAGTAAGGAAAATGGCGGAAAGCAGTCCTCCAATTATTGAAGCCAAGGCTTTCCTCTTGGCTGATTACTCTACCGGAACTATCATCCTGGCCCAGAATGAGCACGAAAAATTACCTCCAGCGAGTTTGACCAAGATAATGACAGCCATCCTGGCACTGGAAAATTCTTCTCCAGGCGACTTAGTGACAGTGAGCAAAAGGGCGACAGAGGTAGAATTACCAAAGTTGGGCCTCTCACCCGGGCAAAAAGTGGCTATGGAAAATTTGCTCTATGCCCTGCTTCTCATATCGGCAAACGACGCTGCTGCAGCCATTGCTGAACACGTAGCTAGCAACCAGGAAGCTTTCGTAGAGATGATGAACCGGAAAGCAGCTGAGATCGGGATGCGTAATACCCGCTTCACTAACCCCCAGGGTTTTGACGACGATGGACACTATTCCACTGCCTATGACCTCTGGCTTCTCACCCGCTACGCCCTGGACAACCCAGCCTTCGCCACCATGGTAGCTATTTACGACTGGGAAGGGCTGACTTCCACCAACCGCTTTTTATACCTCTATCCCGGGGCCGATGGAGTCAAGACTGGCACCACACTTATGGCAGGGGAATGCCTGATAGCCTCAGCCACGAGAGGAAACCAAAAAGGTGTGGCAATCCTCCTCAACAGCTCTGATCGTTACGGCGAGGCCGCCTCTTTGCTGGATTACTATTTTCTCAACTACACCCTTGTGCCCCTTGCCAATCCGGATCTTGATTTGGTGAAGAAATCCTCCGGGGAAACCATAACTCTGATTGTAGAGGGAGCGAGATATATATTGGTGGAGAAGTGGAAAGCGCCCTTACTCCGATTCTACCGGAGGCTCTCTCCCGATGAACTTCTGGTTTACCTCGGAGATGAAGTTATCCTCTCTAAGCCTATGAGAAGGGTAGAAAATTAAAAAAGGTCGGACCCATTAGCTCGGCCTTCTGGACCCTGCTCTTCGCCTTTAAACCGCTGGCAGGCCAGCTTGATGAGCCCCCAGCCACGTGGAATTTGCTCCTTACACTCCCTTCAAGAAGTTCAATTACTTCCTTAGGGTTGCCCTCAGGATGTTCCTTACGGCTGGTCTAGCCAGACCCAAGAAAGTGACAATCTCGTTCTCGCTATCTTTATCTTCGTTGGACAGAATCACGCTGCAAGCTACCTCCATTAATTGGGGGGCCAGATAAGCCTTACTGTATTCCGCGAGCTTACGCGGCTCACCAGCAAGGTTTATAGCCTCAAGGATAACACTCATCGCCAGGCCATCTAAAGAACACCTCTTAGACCCCACTACCCTCATTGCTCTCACTTCCCTTTGGTTTCGAAGGCTACTTCAAGCCGTAGGCCAAGGTGTTGAGAAGGGTTCTGGTGCTGGCGTGCAACTGGTAATGATAAGTGCCATTAATTAAGACTGCGCGCTCGTCCACCAGCGCGGTGTCAACTCCCACGGTCAAAATCCTGTTCTTAAGACCCATTGCCATGAAAGCGGCCAAGCTTTACAAAGGGGCGAAGATATAAGCATAACCCGGAGAAGCCTGTTTTATGGCAAATTGCACTACAAGCAAGCTTTCCCCCGTAATCGGCCACACCTGTTATATTCAATACAGAGTGGCAAGAGATTCCCCCCCAACAGTTTGAGCATGGGCCTACCGTAAATAAAGCGCCAAAACTTGGATTTTTGAGGGTTAAAATTGCATAATTATAGCAAACCAAAGGAGGGAAAGCTATGGATCTGAGGGAGTTCATCGCCCTACTTAAAAGCCAGGCACTTCTTAAAGAAGTTGAAGAGCCCGTTTCACCTTATCTGGAAATGGCCCAAATTATAGCTGCCCACCAGGAAATCCCTCTGCTCTTCAAGAATATCCCAGGGTACGAAACCGAAGTGGTCTCAGGCTTGTGTGCTAAGAGGGAATTTATAGCCATGGCTCTAAATGTAAAATCTCAGGAGCTGATCCAGTCGCTGGTGAGAGCGATGGAAAATCCAGTTGAACCACCTATCGTGGAAAATCCCCCCTGCCAGGAAGTGGTGGAGGAAAGGGTAGATCTCGCTAAGCTCCCCATCCTAAAGCATCTATCCGATGATGGCGGGCCGTATGTGACGGCAGGAGTAGCTATAATAAAGGATCCAGACTATGGCCGCAATGCCTCCTTCCATCGTTTAATGCTTATAGACGAAAGGCGTTTCGTGGCCAGAGTAGTGGAAGGGCGAGGAACCCACACAGCTTGGAGCAAGGTGCCAGGGGATCTGGAAATCGCCATAGTGATAGGACTACCAGTGCATGTCCTTCTAGCTGCATCCATGTCCCCACAAAAAGGAATAGACGAACTTTCCATAGCCAATGCTCTTTTTCCCACACCACTGGCCCGCTGCTTGACCAAGAACCTGGAAGTTCCAGCATGCGCTGAGATTGTGTTAGAGGGACGCCTCACTAAAAAATTAGCCCCTGAAGGTCCTTTCATAGATCTCACCCAGACCTGGGATTACGTCCGTGAGCAACCTGTTCTGGAAGTGGACCTAATAACGCACAGGAAAAGGCCCATTTACCACGCGCTTCTTCCGGGAGGAGCAGAACACCGCATGCTTATGGGGATACCAAGGGAGCCCACTATCTTCGCTGCTGTAAATGAAGTAACGGAGTGTCTTGATGTAAGGGTCACCCCTGGTGGGATGCGCTGGCTTCATGCGGTGGTAAAAATCCGCAAGAAAGACCCCGATGACGGTTTGAAAGCGATAGAGGCGGCTTTCAGGGGGCATCCTTCCCTCAAGCACGTGGTAATTGTGGATGAAGACATAGATATTGACCGGATGGAAGAGGTTGAATGGGCCATAGCCACACGGTTCCAGGCAGACAAAGGACTTATAGTGTTGAAGGATCAGCCTGGCAGCTCTCTGGATCCTTCAGCGAAGCATTTTCCGGGTCAGAAAACCCTGACGGCCAAGATGGGGATTGATGCCACAATTCCGGGAGGAGCTGACGTAAGGAAGTTCAGGCGGATAAGTTGGGAACAAAAAAAGTTCCCCTAGCAACGACCTACTTTCCCAGGGGCTCGCGCCCCCAGTATCATCGGCGCTGGCGGGCTTAACTTCCGGGTTCGGAATGGGACCGGGTGTTTCCCCGCCGCTATGGTCACTAGGGGAACTTTTTTTCCTTTGACACCCTAAAAGCTGAATAGGATGGGATTTCGGAGCGGGTTTTTAAGAGGGTCAAGCCCTCGGCCATTAGTACCGCTCGGCTTCACCCGTTGCCGGGCTTCCACCTGCGGCCTATCAACCTGGTAGTCTCCCAGGGGCCTTACCCGGCTAAGCCGGTGGGGGGCCTCATCTTGGGGCGGGCTTCCCGCTTAGATGCTTTCAGCGGTTATCCCTGCCGGACATGGCTACCCAGCGATGCTCCTGGCGGAACAACTGGTACACCAGAGGTCCGTCCACCCCGGTCCTCTCGTACTAGGGGCAGCTCCCCTCAAGCCCCCTACGCCCGCAGCGGATAGAGACCGACCTGTCTCACGACGGTCTGAACCCAGCTCACGTGCCCCTTTAATGGGCGAACAGCCCAACCCTTGGGACCTGCTCCAGCCCCAGGATGGGACGAGCCGACATCGAGGTGCCGAGCCTGGCCGTCGATGTGAACTCTTGGGCCAGACTAGCCTGTTATCCCCGGGGTAGCTTTTATCCGTTAAGCCACGGCCCTTCCACGCGGAACCGTGGGATCACTAAGCCCGGCTTTCGCCCCTGCTCGGCTTGTAGGCCTCGCAGTCAAGCCCCCTTATGCCTTTGCACTCAACGGCGGGTTTCCATTCCGCCTGAGGGGACCTTTGGGCGCCTCCGTTACCTTTTAGGAGGCGGCCGCCCCAGCCAAACTGCCCACCTGGCACTGTCCCCCTACCGGATTCACGGTCAGGGGTTAGAGCCAAGACTTAACCAGGGTGGTATTTCAAGGGTGGCTCCATCCAGGCTGGCGCCCAGACTTCTCAGCCTCCCACCTATCCTACACAGGCTAAGCCCTAACTCAATGCCAAGTTGCAGTAAAGCTCCACGGGGTCTTTTTGTCCTGCTGCGGGTAGGCCGCATCTTCACGGCCAGTTCAATTTCGCCGGGTCCCTCGTCGAGACAGTGCCCCACTCGTTACGCCTTTCGTGCGGGACGGAACTTACCCGTCAAGGAATTTCGCTACCTTAGGACCGTTATAGTTACGGCCGCCGTTCACCGGGGCTTCAGTTCAGAGCTTCGCCGGCCGAAACCGGCTAACCCTTCCCCTTAACCTTCCGGCACTGGGCAGGCGTCGGCCCCTATACTTCCTCTTTCGAGTTAGCAGAGACCTGTGGTTTTGTTAACCAGTCGGCAGGGCCAGTTCACTGCGACCCCTTCGGGCTTCGGAGGCGAGCTCCTACACCCTACGTGGGGCACTCCTTCTCCCGAAGTTACGGAGCCAATTTGCCGAGTTCCTTGACGAGGGTTCTCCCGAGCGCCTTGGGATGCTCACCCCGCCTACCAGTGTCGGTTTGCGGTACGGGCACCTGGGGTTCAACGCTTAGAGGCTTTTCTTGGCAGTGTGGGCTCAGCCACTTGACGCCATCACCTCTCAGGCTCGGGAGGGGGATTTGCCTCCCTCCGTCATCGCCCTACTGGCTTGGCACCGGCACTTCCAGTCGCCGGCTGGCCTACCCTCCTGCGTCCCCCCATCGCTCCCCCCAGGTGGGGCCGGAATATTAACCGGCTGTGCATCAGCTACGCCTTTCGGCCTCGCCTTAGCTCCCGCCTAACCCTCCCCTGATTGACATTGGAGAGGAAACCTTAGGCTTACGGCGGGGGTGGTTTTCACACCCCTTACCGCTACTCATGCCGGGATTCTCACTTCCCTGCACTCCACCCCTCCTCACGGTGAGGCTTCAACGCGCAGGGAACGCTCCCCTACCGCCCCCGCTTTCGCGGAGACCCGCGGCTTCGGTGCCAGGCTTAAGCCCCGTTACATTTTCGGCGCAGGACCGCTAAACCAGTGAGCTGTTACGCACTCTTTAAAGGATGGCTGCTTCTAAGCCAACCTCCTGGCTGTCTGAGCGGTCCCACCTCCTTCCCCACTTAGCCTGGACTTGGGGACCTTAGCCGGCGGTCTGGGTTGTTCCCCTCTCGACTACGGAAGTTATCTCTCGTAGTCCGACTGCCCCGCTCTTAAGTGCCGGCATTCGGAGTTTGGTTGGGTTTGGTAA